>JABSRB010000021.1:44354-93541 GCA_013215375.1 Oceanospirillaceae bacterium
GAACGCTGGAACAGTACGGTACCCAAAGAGCATGTTATTAATCGCTTTGCCGAGGCGAGCTTTAATAATCTTAGTCAGTCTCTGGCGCAAATAGATCATCGGGTATTTGATAATATCGCGCGGTTATTGGCGAAAAATAGCAACGTTTTCATCGCGGGCGGGCGCATCACTCACAGTATTGCCGATTATTTATCAACGCATTTACAAGTGGTGAGAGAGGGAGTGCAGTTGCTGCCACCCTCAAGTAGTTTGTGGCCGCATCAACTATTGAATATGAAATCTGGTGATTTGCTGCTGATGTTTGATGTGCGGCGTTACGAGACTGACCTCTATAAATTTGCTGAATTGGCCCAGGCCAGAGGTGTAGTGATTGTGTTGATGACTGATCAGTGGATGTCTCCTATTTCAAGTTTGGCGAAACATTCGATAAATGTGCGTATAGAGGTGCCCTCCGGCTGGGATTCTGCAGTCGTCACGTTATTCTTTGTCGAGGCACTTATTGCCGCGGTGGAGAATGAATTATGGGAGGAAGCGAGTGATAGAATGCAGCAATTAGAGGGGATATTAAATGCCACTCGTCGATTTCAGAAATAGCGACCGTTCATACTGGTTTTTGCGCGGCGGTTATTTGATGTAACCAATGTAAATATTCACTAAAGGGTTGAGGCTTGGCGTAGAAATACCCCTGCACAATTTCGCAGCCACAATCTTTGAGGATATCGATCACCTCTTGAGTCTCTATTCCCTCAGCGACGACCCGTAAATTTAATATTTTTGCCATATCAATAGTGGTTTTTACAATGTCTAAATTACGTTTGTTACCGTCGAGGGCCTGGATGAATAAGCGATCGATCTTAAGTTCGTTAAAGGGCAGTTGCAGTAAGTGGGTGAGGGATGAGTAACCGGTCCCGTAGTCATCGATTGAGACATCAATTTTCATTTCCGATAGACCATTCATAACTTGCTGTAAATGCTGATAATCGTGAATCATTACGGATTCAGTGAGCTCTAGTGTCAATAAATGCTTAGGGATTGGGTAGCGCTCTAGGATAGATTTTAAATTCTCTAAAAAATCGCTGTCGGCTATATCTGAAGCACTGATATTCACTGAAACTTGATGTTGGTTATAGCCCTGTGCAATTAAAGCGCTAATGTCTTGGCAAGCTCTGGTGATGACCCAGAGTGTCAATTGATTTATCAAACCGGTGTTTTCTGCAAGATCAACCAATATTTGTGCGGGAATATATCCTTTACTGGGGTGCTTCCAGCGCAATAAGGCTTCAGAGCCATGCACGGTGTTTCTCTCAAGGGCTATTTGCGGTTGATGATAGAGCTCTAGCTTATTCTCTTGTAGTGCCTGTTGAAAATCTTTTGCAATATCTAGACTCAAATGTTGATGGTTATCAAAAGCATTGATATCACGGCCTTCCAGAACAGCGGCGGCGATAGCTTGGGAGGTTTTTTTTACAATATCGCTGGCATTTTGATGGGCATTATTGACTCGATAAAAGCCAATGTGGGTTCTTAACAGCATGCTGTTTGGGGAATCTTTAAACATTTCTTTCATCGATTGATGCAGAGGATGTAATTGATCGATAATGGTATTGGTTTGTTTGTACTCAGATAAAAGGATGGCAAAAACATTGTCTTTAACCCTGGCGATTTTTTGCCCTGCGAGGTGTTTTTCTGTTATCCATAAAAAATGCGAGTGCAGCGCAGTCTGTGTTGCAATACATGCTATTAACGCGTTTAAAATCAGCTGACTTTGATGGCTACTTAGGTAAGGGGAGAGTTGATTGAAACCGGTCACTTTAATGAGGCAGAGGCTAAAGTTTTCTTGTCTAGAAAGTCTTGTCTGTAATGCTGTTTCCAGGGCATGATAGTTAGGTAATCCGGTTTCTAAATCGTGGCTCGCGTTGAAATTTGCCCGCTCTTTCTGCTGTCGCAGACGCTCAGTTAGTGCCATTGCCATCAGTGTTATTTCTAAAAGTATGCACAGCGAAAAAAAGTGGCGAGTCAAAAATGTGTAGGGAATAACATCAGTGAGTTCCATTGACTGTACCGCCCCCCCCAGCAGTAGGGGAATCCAGGAGATAATATACAATTTAGACCATTGTCGGTTGGTGCGATAACTGCTGTACAGCAGCCAGAAACACAGTACATAGGTACCAAACATGGTGATAAAAAACAGTGGGGCGCTTTGGTTTTCATTGAGTAATATCGACAGAGCACTCAAGGAGATAATGCTATAAAAAATCATGAGACAGCGTTTGTAATATTTATTATTTAGCCCTTTTAGATTCAGAAAATAAACGGCGAATAATAAGGCAAAGGCTAAGGTTAAATAATTAATACTAATAATATTAGGGCGCAGCAATGCAATGACTGAAGTGGGGAAAAGATAGTGTGCAAAGCCTTGTACGATGGAGGTCATGGTTAAAACGGAGGCTAAATAGAGTATATATACCAGATATATAGGCTCTTTTAGACCGCTGTAGATGACTAAATTATACAGTGCCATCATGCAAATAATTCCGATAAAACCGCCCCATATTAAATGAACAGAGCGTACATATTCTTGAAAGTGTTCAGGTTTGTATATGTTGATGGGGGTTTTTGCGATGCCTTGAGTCTGTATACGGATATAGATGTCGTTACTGCTAAATGCCGCTAACTCAAATTTGAAGTTACTAATGCTTCTGTTTAGTAAGCTTAATTGTTGATTTTTCCAACCTAGAGCACGCTGTTTTATGAGGGTGTTATTACTGGCCACTTGATAGACAAAAAGAGTATCTAACATGGCGTTATCAAAGTGCATTATTAGCTCAGTAGTCGCTGGGCTGCTATTACTTAAAGCATATTTCAGCCAGTAACTTTGCGGGCTAATTCGCCAAGGTGTTTTTTGCTTGAGATTGGAGGTAAAAGGCGCGTTGTACATGTCTGAAAGCTGTAAATTATTTTCGGCATCGATCAGAAAAAAGCGCTGAATACTAAAGTTAGCGCTGGACTGTATTGAGTGTGCAGTGGGGTTTATAGTATTGAGGGCAAGGTGCAGCAGAGACATCAAAATAATGGTGCCGGTGATGAGGGCGATAATTAGATGTCTATTGACAGATAACATAGTGAGAGATAGTCATAGTGAAAGATAGTTACTCCACAAACAATTTAACTACAAGTAAGTTAGTTCGTAGCGTACTATTGTTCAATATTTAATAGAAGTATCTTAAATATTAGGGATAAAGACTATGTGAGGTATTTAATAGAGAGACGCCTCAGCAGAATATCGCGAAGGAACAGAGGACATAGAAAGACCGGTGAAATAACGGAGTTAGTATGGCCTTTTATTTAGGTACACTGTGCCCCTGCTTATGAAAAGCACCAGTATAAAGGTGCATTCTGGGCCCCGTTTTAGGGACTATAAGTTTACTTTGAATAAATTAAGCCCCCCCCAAATTCATCTTTACTGAGTCAATTGATAACGTCGTATTATTGAACGCAGTAGTAATACTGAAATCTACTAATTTGCTTATGAAAGGCTACAGGCACACAAGGCGGCACTGCGCCGCCTGTGTCGAAAACACATCTGTAGCATTCAGTTTAGTTGTATTGAATAGCTTAAGGCACTTCGCAACCTTGCGCTGCACTGTAAAGCTCATACCAAGTTTCGCGATCTAGCTCTATTTGGTTAGCCATTGATAGAGCGTTGATTCGCTCAAGATTATTGGTACCCATAACAGGGATGATGCTTGCGGGGTGGGCAAGTAGCCAAGCGATTGCAATATGATCAGCTGAGCAGTTGTATTGTGCGCATAAAGATTTAAAAATGGGCCGTAAGCGAGTGGCAGCGGCACTATTACCAAAGAGCTCGCCGCCCGCTAGCGGGGACCAGGCCATCGGCTGAATGTCATCAATTTGCAAATCAGACAAAGTACCGTCAGTGAAAACCTGTGATTTTAGTAAACTGATCTCAACCTGATTAACTTGTACTTTGTGGCTCATATGTTTTTGCAATAGACGCCAGTCTGAGCTGCTAAAGTTGGATACGCCAATGGCTTTCACTTTACCTGAATCAATCAGTGCGTCTAAGGTTGCGCCCGTTTTCGCTGCATCCATAAAGGGATCTGGTCTATGCATCATCAGCAGATCTAAGTGGTCGGTTGTAAGTTGACTAGGCTCTGTTCAACGCTGCTGGTGATGTACTGTGCGCTGGTATTGTAGTGTTTTACTTGTCTATCGGGAAACTGCTCACTCATTAGTGCAATATTGCATTTGCTAATGAGCTGTATTTGCGCTCGCAGGGCCGGATTTTGTGTCAGTGCTTTACCAAAGAGGGCTTCACATTGATAGTCACCGTAAATATCGGCATGATCAAAACTGGTAATTCCCTGGGTTAAACAGGCCTCTATTTTAGCGGTGACGTTGGCTGTGGATGTATTGGTGTCATCAGCAAGACGCCATACTCCGTAGACTAAACGAGATAATGTTAAACCGTTGTCTAGCTTGATTGAATCGAGCATTTTTTTTCCTTATTGCAATCGTTATTTTCTAAGGGAATTTTAAGTAGATAACAGACGAGGAGATAGACAGAAAGACAAGCGAGAACCATGATCAATGCACCTAATTAAGTGGTAATACAATCATAAAGGAGGTGCGAGTAAAGTTAGTTTAACGCCGTGTTATCGAATGTTAGTCGTTGTGTAAAACCTATCTTTACCAATTTAACTTGTTTAATAGCAATGAATTAGCCGGAACCAAAATCATTAGGGATCACCATCACCTAGGGGCGTAACCTGTTAAACCCAAAGTGGCTAAAGATGCCTCGCTGCACAAAGTGAAGGTGAAACTAAGTGAGAGAGCTTGCCCCAAGGTTGTCGATTCCACCTTATCAGTGTATTCTTTTTATGTAAATGAATAATGTATGAATTTATAAAAAGTGCATGTTGAGGCTTTATTGGCTTAAAATACCTTCTTTTACGGATAAAATCACCCTGACGTAATATAGTTAAGTGATTGAAAAATAGTTTATAAAGGATTCAAATTGATTAAAAATAACAAGCAGCAATTACCTTTATATAAACAAATATGTGAGCTTTTACACCGTGAAATAACAGCGGGACATTGGCTTCCCGGTGATAGGTTGCCGGTAGAGTCAGAATTGGCCGCCAGTTTAAGTGTTGCTATTGGTACATTGCGCAAGGCGTTATCCCAGCTAGAGGCAGAGGGCATGTTAGAGCGTCGCCAGGGTTCTGGTACTTATGTTAAACGCGCCCCTACCTCTAAAGCTGTCTATCAGTTTTTCCATCTTGAGTTGCTACAAGGTGGAGGTGTGCCCAGTGCCGATACTCTCAGTGTAGAAATGGTGGAAAATTGCGAAGTCGCTCAGCAGCTGGATTTACATTATTTAGAGACCAAGCTGTGGTGTATCAAACGATTGCGCTATCTTAATAATATCCCGGTAGCGGTTGAGCAAATTTGGATAGATCATCGCCATTGTGATCAGTTATCTAGTGAGCTATTACATGAATCTCTCTATATGCATTATCGCGAAGAGTTTGATTTTTGGATAACATCTGTCGAAGATCAAATTAGCTGTGAGGGCATTCCGCAGTGGGGAGCAAAGGCTTTAAAGATAACTCAAGATACTTTGATGCCAGTAGTGCAGCGCAAAAGTCGCTCTAATAAAAATCAATTGGAAGAGTTTTCACGTACTTGGTATTTAAGCGATCAATGTCGCTATTTTGCGCGCTGGTCTTAAGTGATGAGAAATTCATCTACTATTGATTCCTGATTTTAGTGCTTATCAACTTTGTTTTCTTATACTGAAACGTTAAATAAACCGCTCGGTTTATAGAGAGTTATACTGTGAGACCTCAGCATAACTACTGCATTTGATAATACTGCGTTAAAAACAGGCTCAATAATGATGAATAAGGCGGAGCCTGACTCATCTCATATGCTCATTTACACAGTAATACCCAACGGAGGGGCACACACTGACTCCGCTATTTCGCCTGTTTTTGCCTTGTCTTATCTGCATTCTTTACGTTATGCAGAGGTCTTACAGTAGCTAGGATAGCTAAGTTTTGAATTCTAAATTGTCTGTACGATATTTACTTAGTAAGTATAGAAATGATGTCTACTGTCTTTAGGCACCGAGTTAAAAACCACCCCTTTGATCTCAATACCATTTTGCTTAAATTTATTCCGAGTATATTGCAGCTCTGCTAGTGACGTCTCTCTAAACTTGGTAACCATTAATGTTGCACTAGTGCATTTAGCGATGATGGCAGGGTCAGTCACTGAAAGAATGGGGGGGGTGTCAATTAAGATAAAGTCATAGCTTTTAGTTAGCTCATCCAGCAGCTCTTGAAAGCGTGGGCTCATCAGCAGCTCTGCAGGATTAGGCGGAATAGAGCCTCTGGGAATAATATCTAAATTATCAATGTCAGTACTGCAAATAGCTTCATTAAGCTTAAGAGTACCAGCGAGGATGTTCGATAATCCCTGCTTTGAGGATGCGTTAAAAATTTGATGCAAGCTCCCTTTTCGCATATCGCCATCAATTAATAAAGTGCGGCTGCCGCTCTGGGCAATGACCGCTGTTAAATTGCTGGAGATGAAGGATTTACCGACTCCAGGAGCGGAGCCTGTGATTGAAATGATATTGCTCTGGGCATCGGTCATGGCAAAGTGCAAACTGGTGCGTAAACCTCGCAGGTATTCCACCACAAAATCATTGGGGTGACTCACACTCAATAAGTGATTTTTCGACTTTTTGCTCAGGCGAATTTGCTGCTCGCAAAAGGGGATACTGGCATACACGGGCAGCCCTATCATCTCGATGTCAGCGGCATCTTCTATACCGTTGCTTTTAAGCTTGTTAATAATGATGATAGACAGTGAGAAGACCAAGCCTAATAACGTGCCTAAGACGGTGGCCAAATAGGTTTTTTGGTGACTTACGGGGCTTTTGTCGGCTTCTGCGGCATCAATGATATGCACATTGCGCGCGGTGCCTGCTCTAACGATTTCTAGTTCCAGTTCTTGCGTTTTACTGAGTAATTGCATGTAGGTTTCTTTACCTACTTCCACTTTACGGGTTAATTGAGCAAGATTTCGCTGGGTTTCGGGCAGGTTATTCAGTTGCGCTTGAAGCGACCTTTTTTGTGCCTTAATAGAGGCGAGCTTTTCTAATACTCCCTGTATTTTAGGGTGGGCACGTTTGTATTTATGGGATAATTCCAAGTGCCTATCTTGAAGCTCTATAGCACGCTTGTTTAAAGAGGCCAGAGTACTCAGCAAGTTTTTACTTTCATAATTGATATCAACGGTGCTTTTAACTTTTTGATAGTCGTTAAAGCGTGTTTCAGATTCTTGGAGGTTATGTTGAATCAGTGGTAGTTGCGTTTGTAAAAATTCGAGTGAGTTTTTTACATCCATTGAATTTCTAGCAATAGTATGGCTGATAAAAGTATTAATAAGGGTGTTGAGTATTTCCTCTGCCCTAGCTGGAGAAGGGTTTGAATAACTCAAGGAGATGACACCAGTATCGCCTTTGCCTTTCGGTGTGATGTTGATTTGTTGTTGCAGTGCACTTATGGCTCTGTATCGATTGACATTGATGATATTAAACTCAGTGCCATTTCTGGCAACGAGTTCGTCAACGCGTAATTGATATTCACCTCTGGTAACTTTAGTGCCAATTTTGCCGCTGATAATAAACGTGTCGTTAAAGTGGTAGAGGCTAAAAGTGTGGTTGGGGCCTGCTATTATTTTAAATGAGGTGTCGCTTTTATTAGCGGGGGTGTTAAAAAGCGATACTTTAATTTTTTCACCGCCCCATGCATAATTGGTAGCGCCAAACAATGGCTCAGCTAAATCTTGGTCATGCATGGGCGTGAAGAGGTTCTGAGCACGGACTCCAAAAATAGGGAATAATTTAGGTGCTATTGTGATCGTGAGATTTAGTCTATCCACCACTTCACCGATCAAGGTGCGCGAAGACATGTATTCTATATAAGTAGCAGAGGCGGGCGTAGCGTCAATAATAGCATCAATGCCGCCAAGACTTCCTAAGTTTGGTCTGGGGTTGTGTGCGCCTAGATGAACGACAGCCACAGCCTTGTAGGTAGGTGCTTGCACTCTGGAGGCCGCATAACAAAAACTCAAAATGGCGCAGACCAGTGTAAATGACAAAACAAACCACTTACGCTCGAATATAGCGTCAAATAAGGATAAGAGGTCTATCTCATCAGCATTTGTTAGATGTTGCTGGTTAGGAGGAGTATCCATTAATTAGATAATCTCATGTAAATTTCAGGCCGTGAATATTCAACAGAGATCATTAAAATAACCCGCTATTACTTTTGAGGTCATAAATGATATTTGCATCATCTACCGTTGGAATTAACTGACTGATAAGTCTATTCCAGCGTGCAAGAGGTGCAGTAGTGACATAGACAATATCATGGGGCTGTAATTGGAATTGATCGGCCAGTATAAAAGCGGTGACATTTTTGGCGTAGAGTTGATAGACATCTACCAACACACCTTCTTCCAACTTGTCATGCATTCGAAACACAAATATTCCGTTCGCATTTGCCGTGTGCTCGTTAATGCCACCGGATTCGGTAAGCGCCTCAGCGAGGGTTAGACCATATCTGCTGACTTCAATAGTACCAGGGCTTTGAATGTCTCCTAGTACAAAAACCTTTTCAGTGTCATTGCGTTCTACATGGATGACATCGCCATGTTTTAACAATCTGTTTTGAGAGACATCGCCATTGCGGTAAAAGTTATCCAAACGAATCGTTTCCGACTTGTGATCTCTTGAGAAGGTTAGCGAGCGCCAGTTTGCTTTTTCGGTTAAACCGCCGGCGAGATTGATCGCATCTATTAATGTCAGTGGCACGTCGGTGATTGGGAATATCCCCGGACGTTTGATTTCTCCGGTGACGTACACCTTTTGTGAGTTAAATCCAATAACTTTGACATCCACCTGCGGTTTTTCAATCACTCTAGATAATCTGCCGATTAAAGAGTGCCTAATTTGATTGATGGTTTGGCCTGCCGCTTTAAGATTGGATGCATAGGCAAAATTGAAGGTGCCGTCGGATTGCACTCTAAAACCATCAAATTGTGAGGTGCGCTGCAATCCCGCTGCAATGGTCAGCTCTGGGTGATCCCACACACCAACTGCCAGTACATCCGCAATGCCAATCTTGTATTGATAATGACTATTGTCTGGTGAAAAGAACGCGCCTTGACGAGAGATATTAAGTGCTTGTTGGCGTGCCTTGTTTTGTTTCGTTAATAAGACACTGTCAATGACGTGGATATTAGCACTGGATAAATCTTTTTTAAGTTGCGCGGTATTGGCCGTATTGGCGTCGCCTTTAGGTGGAAAATGACTTCCTGGCGTTAAACTGCAGGCGGATAATGAAATGGCGCAGCATAATAGAGCAATTATTTTATGACAATTTTGCATTAATAATAAAACCTGAAAATAGTACTTAAACTATAAGAGTCAAAAAACACGCTGCTTTATAAGTTTACCTTCCTGGTAAATGTTAAATCCTAACCTTTCGGTGTTCGCTGTATCAATTAAGCTGCCCATCACTGCGGTCCTGTTGAATATATCCGCACTAAGAGCTGTGTTTTGCATTTGTATTTTTATTGAATAGACATTAACACACAAATTTATTTTAATTGTTATTAATCAACATATTTAGAATTATATTTACTTAAAAATTAGCGCATTATAAATGTCGATACCTGAATGGATAATTAAAGAATGTGTTTGTGGTCGTTTATTTTTATTGTTAATTTTTAATTAATCTATATCGACCGGTATGTTTACACAGGCCGTGATAATATTGGATAGTAGGGTTGGAATTTACCGATAAAAACATAAATATTCTTAAATAACATAGCACTAGTTATAGGTCATTGGATATTAATAAACCCCTCGAAGCTGAATAAAAAGTTAATGAAAAACGGTAGTCTAGAAATATTGTTGTCAATCGGGTAGGTGGCAGAGCTGTCTGTGTACTAAGTAGAAATGATTTTATAAGTCGCTTTAAATGGGGGTAGGAGAGATTAGTCGCGGATGTTAATAGCTTGGGTATGATTTTGCCCAAGCTATTACCTTAATCCGTGGTTTCAGAGTGGAAGCAGAGCGTCAGATATTGGTTTTACAGCGGAATTGAAAAATTTCAGCCGCACCTTTAGGTTCAGTGAGTGTTTTTAAAACTTCGTAGAATCAATAGGTTATGCTAATCTCCGCATGGAAGTCACTGATTCAGGTACTAATAAGAAGTGAGTTATTCTTCTTCGGCCAGCATCGCCTGTTTAATCTGTTCAATCACCCTGCTGGGTAAGCGTTTTAACAAGATGCAATTAGTTTGCTCGTCAAACTCGATGTCTTTACCAGAGCCCGCAGGACCCAGGGATTTTTTAGAAAAATCCAGAGACCAGTTATCAGCTTTTGCTTTCACTTTTGTGATGGCTGTCAGCGTATGATTATGCGGTTGAAACTCTTGAGAGACACTGTACTCATTACCGTTGGCAAACTTGCTAAAGGTGCCTGTCAGCTCTTCAGCGCGCTCATTGGGCACATGGGCGTTTAATATTTGTTCCACATCGGGCAAATTGGCACTTTGCTTGTCACTGCGCTGAGCACTTAAATAGCTGACAACATCCTCAACTACTTGCTCTCGTTTGTCTTGCATGCCATTTTGACTGCAAAAATCACGGGCAGCGCGAATCAGCTCACTGGTGGACTTTTTGGATGCAACCACATCGGTACAACCAAAGGCATTGGCAAAAAAGGCGGCGTCCGCTTTATCTTTACCGCCCATAAAACTTAAATAGCTGTCTTTTTTAAGCGAATAAGAACTGATATTGATCTTAGCGGCTTGATGTAACTTTCCCAGGTCAACTTCACGCACTTCAGTAGGGTTCAAATCTTCGTTGAAAGAAATACCAGTGCGATTACGCACCAGACCTACTAACAAGTATTCGAATTTTTCATCTTTAAATTGCGAGAAAATGACATAACCACCACCGGCTGATTCCATCGACACTTTGCTCATCGCCTGTGCCAATTGATCTATACCGACATCTGCCAAACTTAAAAAGTCTTCAGCGCTCTGTGGTGTCTCTATATACTCTTCAAAAGCTTTAATAAAAACTTGGCCATCGGTGTCTTCTGGATTGAAGGCGCCGTGGGTCAGAGTTGCGCGACGTGCTAATGCGTTGTTCAATGAAGCGACGGTCTCTTGTGCAAAGGGATTGTCAATATTACAAGAACCGCCAGTATCGCTAATGAAGGGCTGTTGTCCATCGTTTACTTGTAACTCGCGAATAACTAAATTTTTTAATTCCACGTCTCAATTCTCTTTTAGGTTATCGGGTTATTTTAGGTGAAAGCTTATGAAGGGCAAGCTATTTTCATGTTATGACAAAAACTATTATTGTTGACGCTGGCTAATGCAATCTATCTAGCAGATAATGCTTTTTTTATTTTTCTACGAAGTGATTCGCTTGTTTCTACAAAAGTCCTCGCCAAATCCCCAGCCATACAACGGCAATGTTAATGCCTTGTTCAAAGACAATGATTCTCTAGTGTCAAAGATTGATCCTAGGGCGCGTATTGTCGGCACTGTAATATTTGCGTTTTCAGTGGTGCTCAGTGATGGTTTGTTAGCATTGTGCTTAGCATTGTTATGCTCTTTTACGATGGCTTGCTGTGCCAAGCTTAAGTTAGTGGGCACATTAAAGAAAATGGCGGCAATGGATGCCTTCATGTTGTATTTGATATTAATCCTGCCCTTTAGTGTGCCAGGAGATAGTTTTATTACCTTGTTTGGTTTTGAGGGTAGCTGGCAGGGGTTGTTTAAGGGATTAATCATTACTTTAAAAGCCAATGCTGTGGTGTTGATGATATTTGCCGGTGTATCTATTTTACCGGCGAATGTGCTGGGCAGTGCTTTAACTTCATTGAAAGTGTCCCATAAATTGATTCAATTATTACTGTTTACGATGCGTTATCTAAAGGTGATAGGTGATGAGTTTCAAAGATTACGCCGCGCCATGCGTGCACGTGCTTTTGTGTTGAGGTTCAATTGGCATAGCTGGAAAAGTATCGGCTATTTAATCGGTATGATGATTGTGCGCTCTATGCATCGCTCAGAACGGGTGGTAGCGGCGATGAAATGTCGCGGCTACCAGGGGCAGTTTGTTAGCTATCATCCACTGTCATGGCAAGTAATGGATTTTTGGTATTGTGTGCTGATGTCATTGGTCTGTAGCGCTATTATAACTTTAAATTTTGTAGGGGGATTATAAACTGTGACGTCAGCTAGCAAAGCTCCACTGTTAGAGGTAAAGCAACTTTGTCATCAATACATTGGCCAAAAAAAAATCCTCGATGAAGTCTCTTTTTCGATTGAAAGTGGCGATAGAGTGGCATTGGTCGGGGATAACGGCGCGGGTAAAAGTACCTTATTGCAATTGATAGTAGGGCTTATCCCGATCCAAAGTGGCGAAATAATGGTGCAATCGCTAAAGGCTACCCATGAGCGAGACTTTATCAAAGTACGGACAATGATAGGTTTGGTTTTTCAGGACCCTGATGATCAATTGTTTTGTCCCAGTGTTATAGAAGATGTGATGTTTGGCCCGCTCAATCAAGGCTATAGCTTGCAAGATGCCGAGCAAAAATCCTTAGCCATATTAGAACAGCTTCAATTGACGCATTTGTCCCAGCGCATGGCCTCTGATTTATCAGGGGGTGAAAAACGCTTGGTGACCTTGGCGACAGTATTGGTGATGGAGCCTAAACTATTGTTGTTAGATGAGCCTACCAATGCCCTTGATGACAAAGCGCAGCAGAGATTGTTGAGCGTATTGCGCTCGTTAGAGCAGGGGATGATAGTGATCTCCCACGATAAAGATTTTTTAGCACAATTAACTGACCGCTCGCTGTTACTAAAGGCAGGAAAATTAACCGCGAGTTTGTAAAAAATTCAATTGCTTAAAGCCTTTGCATAGTAAATTGTGACAAAGGCAATTATTATAAGCACCTTAAAATAGTCATAAAGTAGCAGCTGGCGAGAAATCATATGTCGATAGATAATAAAATTAAAGTAGGTATTCTGGGGGCTTCAGGTTATACCGGTGCCGATTTAGTGCGTTTAGCGGCGGCGCATCCGCACATGGAATTATCGGTATTAACGGCGAACAGCCATGCAGGTAAGAAATATGCAGAAGTTTATCCGCACCTAGGGGCGATGAATCTACCCGACTTGATTACTATTGATCAGGCAGACTGGTCTCAATTAGATGTGATTTTTTGCGGTTTGCCCCACGGCACTACTCAGAAAATAGTCGCTTCCTTGCCTAAACACGTCAAAGTGATAGACCTCTCTGCTGATTTTAGATTGCGTAATACCGATACTTACAAAGAGTGGTACGGCCACGATCACTTTGCACCGCAATTACAGACAAAGGCTGTATATGGCTTGCCTGAGCATTACAGAGAGCAAATTAAAAAGGCAGATTTAGTCGCTTGTCCAGGGTGTTATCCCACCGCAGCGCTATTGATGTTAATTCCGTTATTAAAAGCTAAGTTGCTGGATATAAACTCTATTATTATCGATGCAAAATCTGGATTGACCGGTGCTGGGCGTGGTTTAAAGCAAAATACTTTGTTTGCAGAGGCCGGTGAGGGGTTTAGTGTCTATGGAGTCGCAGGTCACAGACATGCACCAGAGATAGAACAAGAGTTAAGTGTTGCCCAAGGGGATGATGTGATGGTGAGTTTTACACCGCACTTGATCCCGATGAACCGGGGTGAATTTGTCTCAACCTATGCAAACTTGGCAGCGGGAGCGAGTATTACTGACATTCGCCAAGTGCTGAATGATACCTATCGGGATGAGCCTTTTGTGCGGTTATTGGAAGAGGGTGCAGGCATAGGCACTCAGTATGTTAGAGGTTCTAACCAGTGCCTGTTATCGGCGCATGCGGATCGTGTTCCCGGCAGAGTATTGCTCTTCTCTACCTTAGATAATTTAGTGAAAGGTTCTAGCGGGCAGGCCATTCAAAACATGAACCTGATGTTTGGCTTTGAAGAGACGCTTGGTTTAAATCAACAGCCGATGTTCCCATAATTTAGTATAAATACGCTAAAGTAACCATTAAAGAATGTGTCGATTTTAATGGTTACTTTGCAACATATCTCTTAGCCATTGTTCGGCTTGTTCATTGCTCTCAAAAAATTCAAAAGGCAGAGATGTACTTTGGTAAATTTCTGTTATTTGATTTTTGATAATAAAGCTACATTGCGCCTCTACCAAAACGATAGCCATACATTTTAAGCCATCGCTTTTTCGTGTTTTCATGGATTCTTTTACTGCATTGAACGCTTCGGGAACAAAAATGCTGTCATTGTGAAATATTGTCAATTGTCCCCAGTTTTGCTGCATGTGAGGGGCTAGCTGCGCAATTGAGTCTATTAGTTTATTGACATATTCTAGATTAAATGGACCTTCGGCATCTAGAATCAATAAATTATTTTTAATGGTTATTTGGAATAACCCATGTGCTAAATACATCATCACTCCTATCGTTAAGCCCGAAAGGCAGCAGAGTAGACTTAAACTAAAAGTTACTTAAAATGAATATATTATAGACTTAGCTTGAATGTTGGTCTGTGGGTAAAATGAGTAATTCTCCGGATAAGTGTCGCGTATTTTTTATCGAGAGCATCAAATGGTAATTTGATTACTTTTTATTGAGAATATAAAGGCTCGAGGCGGCTACGCGCCTTGTTTTGGACTCTTTTATTTAGCATTGTTTAATAAAAAAGATTACGAATAAACAATATTAGATAATAAATATTGGGTTGACTTATAATTTTCAATGTCATTTAATGTTTGATAATAAGATTTGAAACCACTGTGTTTTCGATCTTTTTTTTGACAATAAAATGTAATCGATTACATTATATTTATGTCTTTTCCATAGTTTTTTGTTTTTGTCTAAGTATGTGATATTTATATATTAAACAGATGTGAGGGTGTATGAAAACAATAAAAGGTCCCGCGTTATTTCTTGCTCAATTTGTCAGTGATGAAGCGCCATTTAACTCATTAGAAAACATTGCTCGTTGGGCAGCTTCCATCGGTTTTAAAGGGGTGCAAATTCCCAGTTGGGATGCGCGTTTATTTGATTTAAAGCAAGCGGCGCACGACTTAGACTATTGTGCTCAAATAACAGCGACACTTGCACAGCACGGTTTAGTAATTACAGAGCTCTCCACCCATTTGCAGGGCCAGTTAGTGGCTGTACATCCAGCTTACGATCAAATGTTTGATGGTTTTGCGCCAGAAGAGGTGCGCAATAATCCTAAAGCTAGACAAGCTTGGGCGGTCGAGCAAATGATGTGGGCAGCACAGGCATCAAAAAATTTAGGCCTTAAGCAGCACGCTAGCTTCTCCGGTGCACTACTTTGGCCTTTCATGTACCCATGGCCACAGCGCCCAGCGGGTTTAGTGGAAATGGGCTTTGAAGAGTTAGCAGCGCGCTGGCTGCCGATATTAGATGAATTTGATCGCTGTGATGTCGATGTTTGTTATGAGATACATCCAGGGGAAGACCTTCACGATGGGGTTACTTTTGATAAGTTTTTAGAGGCAACTGGACATCATCCAAGAGTTAACATCTTGTATGACCCCTCGCACTTTTTATTGCAACAATTGGATTATCTAGCGTTTATCGATATATATCACGAGCGCATCAAAATGTTTCACGTTAAAGATGCAGAGTTTAACCCCACTGGGCGCCAAGGTGTGTATGGCGGTTACAGTGGTTGGACTGAACGAGCGGCACGTTTTCGCTCTCTCGGCGATGGCCAAGTCAATTTCAAAGGTATCTTCTCTAAATTGAGCCAATATGATTTTGATGGCTGGGCAGTGATCGAATGGGAGTGTTGCCTCAAACATCCGCAGCAAGGTGCTGAACAAGGTGTCGATTTTGTTAATGCGCATATTATAAAAGTGACAGATAGGGCCTTCGATGATTTTGCCGACTCTGGTGTTGATAATGAAGCCAATCGAAAAACTTTGGGTCTAGATAAATAGGGAGCTTGCGATGTATAGCAAAATTAAATATGGCATGGTCGGTGGTGGTGAAGGTGCCTTCATTGGCGATATTCACCGAATTGCCGCCCGTATTGATAATCGCTATGAACTAGTGGCGGGTGCTTTGTCAGCGGATGCAGATAAAGCGGCGCGCTCAGCCCAAGCTATTGGTATAGATGCACAGCGTAGCTATGCCAGTTTTGTAGAGATGGCAGCGGTGGAAAAAGAGCGGGACGATGGCATTGATGTGGTGGTTATTGTTACTCCAAACCATATGCATTTTCCGGTTGCTAAAGCTTTTTTAGAGCAGGGGATCGCCGTTATTTGTGACAAGCCTGCCACCTTGAATTTAGCTCAGGCACATGAGCTCGCTGCAATAATAACCCGCACCGGTGGGTTCTTCCGGCTAACACATAATTATACCGGCTATCCGCTAGTGCGTTATGCGCGCGAGCTGGTGCAAGAGGGTAAGTTAGGTGAGCTGCGCTTAGTGCAAGTTGAATACGCCCAAGATTGGCTGTCGAGCAAAGAGGAAGATACTGATAACAAACAGGCAAAATGGCGCACTGACCCTAGTAAGTCAGGGGCGGGGGGAAGCTTGGGAGATATAGGCACTCACGCTTTTAACTTGGCGCAATTTATGTCTGATTTAACGGTGTCTGAAGTTTGTGCGGATATTGATGCCTTTGTTGAGGGACGAGTGTTAGATGATAACGCTCATGTTTTACTAAGATTTAATAAAGAGGTAAAGGGCATACTTTGGTGTTCTCAAGTGGCACCAGGCAACGCTAATGCCTTAAAAATACGCATTTATGGTGCCAAAGGCGGCTTAGAGTGGTCGCAAGAGGACCCCAATGAGCTGCTGTTTTCTCCGCTTGGTGAGCCCACTCAAAAAATGATTCGCGCCGGGCATGGTATTAGTGATGTGGCCAATCGTGTCAGTCGTACGCCAGCGGGTCACCCTGAGGGCTACTTAGAAGGTTTTGCCAATCTATATTCGGACATTGCCGATGCGTTAATTTTGCATAATAAAGGCGAGCCGATACCCGCAGAGTTGCAACTTATTCCCGGCATAAAAGAGGGCGTGGCAGGATTGCAGTTTGTCGAGTCAGTGGTTGAGTCATCCAAGAATAACAGTCAATGGGTTAGCTTAAATGCCTAGCACAGCGCAGGCTTCATTGGCAGTGCAGCCTATTATGCAAATCGATAATATCGTCAAGGAATTTTCTGGCGTGAGGGTGTTGCATAAAGTAACCATCGATATATTCCCAGGGGAGGTATTGGGGGTGCTCGGCGAAAATGGTGCGGGTAAATCAACCTTGCTTAAAATCCTCTGTGGTATTTATCAGAAAACCAGCGGCAGTATTTATTTTGCTGGGGAAGAAGTGCAGATTGATGGGCCAGCGAGCGCCAAGAGCTTGGGGATTTCGATGATTCCACAAGAGTTTAATCTGATAAATACACTGAATGTATTTGAAAATATATTTTTAGGCAATGAATATTCCAAGGGCGGTTTGCTGGATAAAAAGAGCATGCGCATCCGTACCAAAGCGTTACTCGATGAGTTGCAAACAGAGCTAGATCCCGATGCGCTAATTTCCACGTTATCGGTTGCGCAAAAGCAAATGGTCGAAATAGCCAAGGCACTGGTCAGTGAAGTTAAAGTACTGATTATGGATGAGCCGACCACAGTGCTGACTGATCACGAAGTGAAAATATTATTTGCGTTAGTGGCGCGCTTGAAGAAGCGCGGCGTCACCCTTGTCTTTATCTCGCACAAGTTAAAAGAGGTCAAGAAATTGTGTGACCGTCTGATTATTTTGCGCGATGGCTACTTAGTCAGTATCGATGATGTTGATGACATCGAAGAGGCGGATATGGCGCGCAAAATGGTCGGGCGCGAGCTCAATCAAATATATCCAGAGAAGGTATTGGGTCAGAGCGAAACCGTTTTGAAAGTAGCTAATTTATCTATTAAAGGATTATTGCACGACATTAATTTTGAGCTTAAAAAGGGTGAAATATTAGGCTTTGCAGGCCTTATCGGTGCAGGTCGCACTGAGACCGCTGAGGCCATTATGGGCTTGAGAACTTGTGATAGTGCCAATATTGAAATCAATGGTGAACCGGTATCCATTGATAATGTGGGTGATGCGGTGGCTTGTAAAATGGCGTATTTGTCTGAGGACCGACAAGGCAAAGGGCTAGTGATGAATTTTGACATTGTCAAAAATATCTCGCTGATATCACTGGCTAAATATGTACGGGGGTTGATTAGCACCAAGCTGGAAAAACAGCAGGCACAACAATATGTAGAGCGCTTTGATATTAAAGCCGCTTCGATAGCATCGGAGTTGATCAACCTCAGTGGCGGTAATCAGCAAAAAGTGTATCTGGCAAAATGGATGGATACAGAGCCGCAGATATTGATTTTGGACGAGCCTACCCGCGGAATTGATGTTAATACCAAAAAGGAAATTTATCATTTCATTCATGAAATGACGCAGCAGGGGATGTCGGTAATCGTGATCTCCTCCGAACTCGAAGAGTTAATCGGCCTCACCTCACGTGTAATAGTGATGCGCGAGGGCGCCATCGTTGGCGAACTCTGTGGGGATGACATTAATGATCAGGAGATTATGTACTACGCAGCCGGTATCAAAGGGGGTGTTTAACTACTGATTCTAGGATCAATATTGCCCGTTAAATTCTTTAGCGATTGAGCTGCTCATAAGCTCAGCGCATGCAACAACACAGGTATCACCATGTCAGAAAATACAAAAATAATTATGACAGCACCGCAGAGCCCTTTAAGCAGATTATCAAGACTCCCTTGGGCCAGTTATGCACCTTTAATAGCGCTACTGGTGTTACTGGCGTTTTCGGCCATTGCCAGTGAACATTTTTTGATTCCAAGAAACCTTACCAATGTTTTAAGACAAGTATCTTACACGGGGATTATTGCCCTAGGTATGACTTTTGTCATCATTGCTGGTGGCATAGATCTATCGGTGGGATCAATGGTGGCGCTGGTGGGGGTCATCTGCGTGATGTTACTCAATTGGTTTGGGGATGGATGGTACGCAGTCATTTTTGCTATTGGAGCCGCTGTGCTTATGGGTGCAGCGTTAGGTGCTCTCAACGGGCTCATCATCACCAGAGGTAAAGTGGCGTCGTTTATCGCCACACTTGCCACTATGTCCATTCTTCGCTCGTTAACCTTGTATATCTCCGATGCGGGGGAGGTGGTTTCTGAAAATTCCTTTTTCCCTGAAATAGGCGGTGGGTATTGGTTGGGAATTCCTATTCCGGTATGGGTATTTGCCATATTGGCACTTATTTGTCATGTGTTACTCAAGCATACCGCTTATGGCAGGCATGTCTGTGCGGTGGGCTCTAATGCTACTGTGGCCTCCTATTCAGCGATTAAAGTGCGCTGGGTGTACTTTACTACTTTTGTAATTGCTGGTGCGATGGTGGGTATTTCAGCCGTTTTACTCTCTTCCAGATTAAACTCGGTTAGCCCAGGGGATGCCGGCTTATTTTACGAGTTGGATGCCATCGCAGCCGTGGTGATAGGCGGTACTGCGCTATCCGGGGGTAAGGGCACTATTTGGGGAACAGTGATAGGCGTCATTATCTTAGGAATTATCAATAACATGTTGAATCTTTTGGGGGTATCGGCCTACCTCCAGGGGACAGTAAAAGGATTAGTGATACTGATTGCTGTATTGGCGCAGTTTAAAGGCGATCGTTAAAACAGTTTGGAAAATTGACTGATCAAAATCAGTTTATTAGCACAATAGGTGGTGATGGCACTGCCTGTTTAAATAGAAGCTTAGTCGGTGCAGAAATAGCGGCTTAGCTTTTTAAATTCAAGGAGTAGTAGCATGTCGTATAAAAATAAAACCATAGGCGTTCTAGCAACTTTAGCGTTGCTGTTTAGCTTTGCAGGTGTTGCCCAAGCTGAAAAATATAAAGTTGGCGTCAGTGTGCCATCTGCAGATCACGGTTGGACTGCGGGTCTGTTGTGGTGGGCTAAAAAGGCCGTGGCCGATATTGGAAAAAAAGAAAGTGATGTAGAGTTTTTTGTGGTTGCCGCAAGTTCTGGCACTAAACAAGTGGGCGATGTGGAAGATTTAATGATTAAAGGCATCAATGCTTTAGTTATCTTGCCGCATAATCCAGCGACACTGCAAAAGGTTATCGAAGAGGCCTATAGCGAAGGTATTTATACCGTAGTCGTCGACCGCGAGTTGGCGACACCTGCACAAGACGTCTTTATTGCCGGTGACAACGCAGGTTTAGGGCGTGTCGGTGGTCAATGGCTGGCAAAAGAGATGCAGGGGAAAGGTAATGTGGTTGTGATTGAAGGTATGCAAATTCCCATCAATAAACAGCGTGTAGATGCCTTTAATGAAGTGATGGCAAAGCATGAGGGAATCACTATATTGGATTCTCAGCCCGCCGATTGGTCCACGCAAAAGGCGCTGGCAGTAATGGAAAACTTTTTGCAAAAGCACAAGCACATCGATGCGGTTTGGTGTCAGGATGATGACATGCTTAAAGGCGTGATGCAGGCGATAAAAGAGTCAGGACGCACTGAAATTAAAACAGTGTTAGGCGGTGCAGGCTCTAAGGATATCATTAAGATGATTATTGATGGGAACCCAGTAGTACGCTCCACAGTGACTTACAGTCCTTCAATGGTCGCATCGGCAATTGCCCTTGCCGTTGCCGGCGTTAAAGATCAAACCTTAGGCAATATGTATCACAAGCCTACACGTGTCATCTTGGGTGCTGAGTTAGTGGTTAAAAGCAACGCTAAAGAATTCTATTTCCCAGAAGCTGCTTTTTAATCGAGATGAATTAGGCGGAGCCTAATTCATCAAGGGTTAATGACCCTCTCTAGGGGGCGAACTCGTTAAACTCCAATAGCCCTCTGCACAAATCTAGAGGGCTTGTCCCAGGGTTGTTGATTTTATTGAGAACCTAAAGCAAACCTTTTATCCAGGATAAAAGGTTTGTTCTAAAAGCATACTTTTTAAATCAGTCTTTTTATTTTGCAAATTTAGGTTATTATGTTGGACTTTTTTACAGGGAACGAGGCAAAAGTGATAGTTAGACTCAGTGATGACAGCACCGTAAATACTTCGATAGACAATCTAGGCTACCCTGATTAATGGCTACTGTTAAAGATATTGCTAAATTAGCGGGAGTTTCTACTGCAACGGTTTCTAGAGCGCTCGCTAATCCAGAAAAAGTGACAGATTCCACGAAGAAGAAAGTTGAACAGGCAGCTGCGCAATTGGGCTACGCCCCTAATGCCATTGCCCGTAGTTTGCGCACCCAAGAATCTAAAACGATTGTGGTCATCATCCCTGATATTGGCAATCACTTTTTCAGCGATATCATTAAAGGCATAGAATTAATCGCCCATAAAAAGGGCTACCAAGTATTAGTGGGCGATGCGGATCGCGATATTGTACGCGCTCGTAAATATATTGATTTGGTTTACTCTAAGCAGGCAGATGGTGTGTTGTCCCTCACCTCTGAAATTCCTATTGAACAAATCATCGATGAGCAGGGACAGACAAAGTTTCCCTTGGTGGTCGCTTGTGAGAACTACCCAGGCAGTAATATCCCCAGCGTGCACATTGATCAGGAGTTTAGTGCCAGCTCGGTGATTGAGTCGCTAATACAAATGGGTCATTACAAAATAGCTTGTATTCGAGGTGCAGATAGAAACCCTATCAGTGAATCGCGCCTTAAAGGCGTGCAGACGTGTATGGCGAAATGGCAATTGCGCATGCCTGATGAATACATTGGCGTCGGGGACTACACTTTATTATCAGGCTATGAAGTGGCAGAGCAGCTACTGAATTTAGAGGATAGGCCTACCGCTATTTTTTGTTTTAATGATGAAATGGCTATAGGGGTGATTAGGCGCGCCACTGAAATGGGTATTAAAATTCCCGAGCAGCTTTCCATCGTTGGTTTTGACAATATACCCTTTAGTGAATATTGCACACCTCAACTGACCACTGTACATCAGCCTCGACAGTTAATTGGCGAGAGCGCGATGAAACTATTACTCAGTATTTTATCGGGTAAAAAACCTAACCCAGAAATAACTTTACCAGCACAGCTGATCTTTAGGGGTACTACAATGCCGCCGCCCATAGAGCAGCGTTTGAAAATCGATATATAAACCCAAGCTCGTTATTAATTTAGGTTTAACGGATAGGCTAGTTCTTTCCCTGCTATGTAAGCGTGAATATTATCGACAGCACCCTTAAAATAGACCTGATAATTTAGGTCAGCGACATAACCTAAATGAGGTGTCGCCAGTAAATTATCTAGTGAGCGCAGGCGATGTGTTGAGGGTAGGGGCTCAATATCAAATACATCAATACCTGCTGCGGCTATTTTTCCTGAAGTTAACGCATCATACATAGCGTCTTGATCGACCAATGCTGCCCTAGCAGTATTAATAAAAAGTGCACTAGGCTTCATTTGGTTAAATTCTAAAGTACCCATAATGCCTTTGTTTCTCGTCCCTGGAATAAGATGCAAACTAACAATGTCACTTTGTTGTAACAGTGCTTTCTTGCTAGAGGCATATTCAACACCTAACTGTGTGGCGCGCTGCTGGGTTAAGTTCTCACTCCAAGCTAGCACATGCATGCCAAAGGCCTTGGCGATTAGGGCGACACGCTCACCGATGGCACCTAAGCCGATCAAGCCGATGGTTTTGCCAGACAGACATAAACCAACATTGCTCTGCCAGGGGCCGCCTTGTCTAAAGTGATTGTTTTCAATCACAATATGTCTGGAAAGGCCCAAAATTAAAGCCCAAGTTAGCTCAGTGGGTGGCTGTTTGAATGCTTGAGTGCCGCAGACTAATACACCTTGTGTACTGGCCGCAGCAACATCAATAGCGCCATTGCGCGGACCTGAGGTAATCAGTAATTTTAATTTAGGTAACTTGGCTAATAACGTAGCATCAAAGGGGGTTCGCTCGCGCATGATGACAATGATTTCGCTGTCTTTAAGTCGCTCAACTAAACGGGACTGAGAGTCGATGTGTTGGGTGATGACCTGCAATGAGAGATGCTCAGATAACGTCGACCAATCTGCATAATCGCGACTAACATCTTGATAATCATCTAATACCGTACAACACTTTTTCATCCAAGACCTCAGCGTTCGTTATGTTTATTGAGAGTAGGCTAAACGCACTTCACGAGCGATGATTTCAACGCCGACTTTTACTTGCGCTTCATCTCCCGCATACGACAGTCTAATGCACTCGTGTTTATGCTGCCACTGCTCTTCGATACCAACAAAAAAGTTGTGACCAGGCACGACAATCACTCCGCACTCTTTTAAGCGCTGATACAAAGTATTACTGCTGATCGGTAGGCCCTCAAGCCACAGCCACAAGAAGATAGCGCCCTCTGGCTTGTGAATGCGATAGGGAACACCTGCGAGGGCGGTGTTTAACCAAGCCACTGTTTGTGCAGCGCGGCTCTTATAAAACGGGGTAATATGCTGGCTACTCATGCTTGATATTTGCTGGTTTTCGAACAGCGGCGCGGTGATGGCAGGGCCCAGTGTGCCACAAGCTAAGCTAATCACGGTATTGCTGTTGTTGTAAGCTTGGATAATTTCTTCGCTGGCAATAATAATACCTGTTCTGATACCGGGAAGGCCTAGCTTGGATAAGCTCAATACTAAAATAGTATTTTCATTCCAATTTGGCTTTGCATCGTTGAAGATAATATTGGGGAAAGGCAGGCCGTAGGCACCATCAACAATCAGGGGTACTTGTTGTTTTTGCGCTATTTCATCCAAGTGCGCCATTTCGTTATCTGTCAGTACATTACCGGTTGGGTTAGTCGGCCTTGAAACACAGTAGGCGGCAATGTTTTCATCCAAACTGATGTCTGAAAAATTAACTCGGTATTTAAATAATGAATCATCAAGTAGTTCAATGTTGGGTTTAGTTGCACTAAAAAAGTTGTCGCTTAAACCGATATCCGCATAACCTAAATACTCGGGAGATAGCGGTAAGTGGATGGAGCGATGAGAGCCATCGGGCATTTTTCCGGCAAACATGTTGTAGAGGATAAAGAAGGCGCTTTGGCTACCGTTGGAGATACCAATATTGTGCTCAGTCAACTTCCAGCCAAATTTCAGTTTTAAAAATCTTGCCAACTGGATGCGAAAATCTTTATTTCCTTGAGGAGACTGGTACTTTCCCAATAACTGATGGCGCTGCTCTGGGTTATCTAAAAGTTCTTGCAGGCGCTGTTGGAAGAGTTTTTCCATGGCGGGAATTTTCCCGGGATTACCGCCACCCATGAGGATGGCATCCGGGTTTTCTATAATGGCGTTACCTAAATCTTCCATCAATTCAACAGCCCCAGAGCGGGCGGAAAATTTTTCACCAAATGCAGATAATTTCAAATCTTTAGTCTCGAATATTCACATAAATGATTAGCTTACCTATTATTTTCACAAGGTAAACCTAAATGAAAAAACATTTTACATTTATTATCGATATTCGAGAGTTAATGCTGTTGTCTAAGAATCGCTTACCGCAGGTTGCTGCTCTTGGGCAAGGGACTGGTTTTGCTCTATGCGGTAGTCTTTGGGAGTTTGCTGTAAGTTTTTATTAAAGACAGTATAGAGATATTGCAGCGAAGGGTAGCCGCATATTTTAGCGATTTCACTGGTGGGCAACACGGTGGTACGCAATAGGTCTTTCGCTCTATTGAACTTAGTTTGGTGCAATTCGTGATGAATGGAATGGCCGTGTTCTTCTAAAAAACGTTTCTCTAGGTTAGAGCGTGAGATACCGACGTAATCGACCACTTGCTCCACTTTGATCCCCCGACAGGCATTTTGTCTTATATAGTGCATCGCCTGAATAACATTGGGATCTTGTAGCGCTTTAAAATCACTGGATTGTCTGGCGAAAACACCGGTAGGTCCTACTAGTACTTGTTTCGTGATACTGTCTTGTCCCTGCAGCATTTGATGTAAAAATTTTGCTGCTTGGTAGCCCATTTGGTGGGTACCTTGGCCGACAGAACTCAGTGATACTCTGTTTAAATTACGTGCCATTTTTTCATTATCTATGCCGATCACCGCGCTTTGGTCCGGTACAAAAATCCCCAGATGATCACAGCATTGCAAAACATGGCGGGCACGAGAGTCGGTGACTGCAATAATGCCGATGGGCTGTGGGAGCGACTGTATCCAATATTTGAGTTGGTGCATCGCCTGAGTCCAAGTGCCTTGGCTGGTATTTTGACCACGATAGACAAAGGGGTGAAAGCCATCGCCTTGTACTAATTCATAGAAGCTCTGTTCGCGCTCACGGGAATAGCGACAAGTTTCATCCTCTGGAAGGCCGTAAAATGCGAACTGTCGCAATCCGGTTTTTTTCAAATGTTCGTAAGCGCATTTAACCAGGGCATGATTATCGGTGGCCACATAGGGTAGTGCAGGGTATTTGCTGGCATCGCGATAAGAGCTACCGACAGCGACCACAGGTATGTCGCAATTACTCAGTGCCTGTTCAATCACCGGGTCATCAAAGTCAGCGATGATGCCATCACATCGAATCTCGCCTAGATTATGTTTTGCACTGTGGAAGTCTTCCTCGAGAAAGATGTCCCAATCACATTGAGCACCTTGCAAAAACTCCCCAATTCCCGCCGTCACTTGACGGTCATAAACCTTATTAGCGTTAAATAAAAGCCGAATACTGTAACGCTTGTTGAACATGTTGTACCTCGAAAAAAGTAAATATTTATTACAAAGTTGCCTAAAAACAACGCTATAAGCAGATTAATGCTTATAAAATTCATGTTAGGGAAGATGTCATAATTATTGGGACAAAGCCGTTATGAATTCTATTTATAGGCTTATGAATATTAGTAAAAATATCTGGGGAATTCAATTGTTGCAGATGTTTTACACAGAAACCATTAATAATACTGTAGATATTATTACATAATGGTTCTGGGTTGGTCCTTAAAAAGCACCAGCAGCTAATGATTTTAGTGGTGGTGCCTAGGGTAAAAGCTTATACCTGATTTCTGGGCTGCCAATCTTCAGGTAGTTTTCCGATGATAATTAAGCTCAGAATATCATCGGGGGTGACTTCATCAATTTTAAAAGCACCGACGTTGCGGCCATTTTTCATCACCATCACCCGATCACAGAGCTCAAACACATCGTGCATATCGTGACTGATCAGGAAAATACCGATCCCTTCAGATTTGAGTTGTTTAGTTAGATCGGTAACCATTGCCGTTTCTGAGGGGCCCAGAGCGGCAGTGGGTTCATCCATGACTAATATCTTGGCATCAAAATATATAGCTCTGCCAATGGCGACCACTTGGCGCTGTCCACCTGACATGGATCTTACCGGATCGGTAATGTTGCTGAAGTTTGGGTTTAATCGATGCATCACTTTGCGCGTGGCAACTTCCATGCGTGAGTCATCTAAAGTGCCCATCGAGGTCATCAGCTCTCGCCCTAAGAATAAATTTGCCGGGGCATTTAGATTATCGGCCAAGGCTAAACTTTGATAGATAGTCTCTATCCCCAAATCGCGGGAATCTCTAGGGTTTTTAATGGTAACATTTTCCCCGTTGACTAATATCTCCCCAGAGTCCAGCTCCATAGCACCGGCGAGCATTTTCATCAGGCAAGATTTACCCGCGCCGTTGTGGCCTAAAATACCGACCACTTCACCTGGGTATAAACTAATGGATACATCTTCAACTGCGTGCACACCGCCAAAGCGTTTGTGAATGTTTTTCATCTCAATAAGAGGGGTAACTGACATAATTTTATCTCTGCTTAGCTTTGTATAGAGTATCGAACCAGACGGCGGCAATTAACACTAAACCGATAATAATCTGTCGCTCGGCACTACCGGCGCCCAATAGCACCATGCCATTTTCTAAACTCTGCATGATCACTGCACCTAAAATAGCGCCGGTAATTGAGCCTGAGCCTCCATTGAGTGAAGTGCCACCAATAACGGCAGCGGCTATCACCGAGAGCTCGATCATTAATCCCATCGAGTTGACCCCAGCGTTGAGGCGAGCCGTGGTAATCACCGCGGCGATGCCACAGAGTAGACCCATCAGTGCAAAAATGAGCATAGTCACTTTTTTCACATCGATTCCCGATAGCTCTGCCGCCTCTGGGTTACCACCGATGGCAAATACATAGCGGCCAAAACGGGTCAGTTTAGTGAGCATAGTCATGGCAATTACCGTGACAATGAGGATTAAAACGGGAATCGGAATGCCTCGGGCAATATCGCTGCGCGGCTTGTTATAAGAATTCATCACCCAGACAAAACCTAGAATGAGTGTGGCACTTATGATGAATAGAGCGATCTGGATAGCCATTGGTTTGGCGGGGAAACCGTGGTTAATACGATTTTTATGGCTGCGATACATCAATAGTGCCACACAGCAGATGGCAATAATGCCTAATATCAAACTCCAAGTAGCACCAATCGAGCCATTGATGCCGCCGCCGAGTAGTTGATAATCGGTATTCATCGGGGCGACGGTGCGTCCATCGGTGACCATAAAGGCCGCACCACGATAAATGAGTAATCCGCCGAGGGTCACAACAAACGCCGGAATCGCTTTATAGGCAATCCAATAACCCTGTAGTGCGCCAATGACCACGCCTAATAATAATCCAATGACGATAGTAAAGGGCCAGTTCCAGGCAGCAGTTACGGGGAAAAGCTCTACTTGCATCCAGGCAATCATCATCCCGGTGAAACCGACGATGGAGCCTACTGATAAATCGATATGCCTAGCGACTATGACCAGTACCATGCCGGTTGCCATAATGCCGACCACTGAGCTCTGCACACTTAAGTTATATAAGTTTCTGGCGGTGAGGAAAATCCCATCTGTGGCGAGATTAAGCCCCAGCCAAACAGTGATTAAAATACCGACCATTGCCAGCATACGTGTGTCTAATTCAGACGCTTTAAGCAATTGTGATAGCTTGTTTATCGGCTTAGTCACTGCTGTGTTTTTGTTTGTCATAAGTTTTTTCTTTTATTAGCAGAACATTGACGTTCGTTTCGGTGAGCGAATCTCTAAAGTCTATACAAAGTAAAGATCAACGAGTGGCTATAAGGTTATTGATATAAATGATAGCCAAAAAAGGAGTAAATAATTAAAGATAAGCGGGGGCTTTTTGCCCCTGCTTTTAGAGTTTAGCGATTACTTACAAGCAGCAACGGAAGCTTGAGCACCTTGACAAACTTTGTCTTTGCTAATCCATCCTGCATCAATAACGACATTTAAGTTAGCTTGAGTGATCGGCACGGGTGCCAGTAAGATAGTGTCCATTTCAACACCTTTAGTACCACCAGACCATTTTATAGCATTGGCAGCGGGCTGTCCCTTGGCTAATTGCACGGCTATTTCACCGGCAGCTTTACCGAGTGCACGAGCATCTTTCCAGACGGAGACTGTTTGCAAACCACGTGCAACACGATTAAGTGCAGCGTGATCGCCATCTTGACCAGACACAGGCATTCCTTCAAGGCCTTGTGCAGTAAGCGCGGCTACAACACCACCGGCGGTGCCATCGTTGGATGCAACTACAGCATCTACTTTGTTAGCCGTCGCTGTTAGGATTTGCTCCATATTGTTTTGCGCGTTCTCCGGCTTCCAACCATCAGTGTATTGCTCTCCAACGATTTTGATTTTACCGCTATCAATAGCCTCTTTTAAGACTTCTAACTGGCCGCTGTGCAAAAAGTCAGCATTGGGATCAGTAGGGGCGCCTTTAATGAATACGTAGTTGCCTGTAGGTTGTGCTTTTAACACAGCACGCGCCTGCATTCTGCCGACTTCTTTGTTATCAAATGTTAGATAAAAAACGTCTTTTGCTTCAATTAGACGGTCATAGCCTAATACAGCAATGCCTTCAGCTTGTGCTTTAGCAACTGCTGGTAGGATAGCTTCAGCATCCCAAGCGAGAATGATAATGGCGTTCGCGCCACGGGTGATTAAACTCTCGATATCAGACAATTGCTTTTCAGCGGAACCGCCGGCATCAGAACTGATATATTTTGCGTTATCTCCTAAGCCTTTGATGATACCTGCTTCATCTTTCTTCCAACGCTCTTCCTGAAAGTTTGACCAACTGACACCGACGATGTAATCAGCGGCAAAAGTGGTGCTGGCTATACCCATCGAAAAGACAGTACCCAATGCGGCACTGAGTATTTTATTTTTATTAAATTTCATTTTAAACCCCTGTAATTAATATGCTTTGACAGAAAATTTCAAATTAGCTCCAACGACGTTTGTTTATTGTATTCGTCAGACCCTTATTGAAACGAAATTTTTGTCTATTAAATATGCTGTTTTTGACTTTTAGGGTTGTGAAATGTGGTTTTTAATTTGATCAACAATTGGCATGTTTCAGTAGGAAAAAACCGATAATAATAGATAGCCCAAGTAACGAATGGGTAATAAAATAACGACCTATAAACCCACCAAAATTAGACTGTTATTAGTCATAGTCGTTGGGGGATATTGGTATCAGCTATGTCTATTGCAGTTGTTTATCTCGATTAACCGTGCGTTATTTATCACGCATATGACAATTGAAACGATACTTTGTCACTTGTCGGTATTGTTTTCCGGGTCTGAGAATAACCGCCTCAGCATCACTACTGTTGACAGCATCTGGATATTGTTGAGTCTCTAAACACAACGCTGAATTGGTGCCACAAGTTCTACCATCACGGTTGATGAACTCCCCTAAATGCTCACTAGTATAGAGCTGAATGCCGGGCTCAGTCGTCTCAATTAAAAGAGAGCGACCGGTGACAATATCTTGCAAATGCGCAGCAAAATGGCAGCCATGTTCATCACTGGATGTGGTCTGAGAAATACAATAGCAGTGATCTATATTTTGTTTGCCCGCATTGGCGATTAGCGCCCGTAACGAGGTGAAATCAAAATGACTGTCTTTTACTGAAGTCTTTGCCACCGGGATATTATTTTTATCTGTTGCTAGATAATGCGTGGCTGATATTTGTAATTGGTGTTGCCAAATGTTCTCTGCGGCTGGATTGAGATTAAAATAACTGTGATTGGTCATGTTAACCGGGCAGGGACGATCACTGTTTACTTTGTAATCAATGCTCAGGCAGTCTTCATCATCCAAGCTAAAACACACTTGCACGGTGAGCTCTGCATCGTAGCCTGCTTCACCTGGAGTGCTGGTGTAAGCGAGCAGTAATTTTTGCTCTGTGTGCTCAATCATTTGCCAGTGTTTTTTATGAAAGCCAGCGCTGGCACCGTGCAAATGATTATTCGTTTCATTCAGCTCAAGTTGTACTTTTTTACCATCAAGTAAAAATTGACCTTGAGCGATACGATTTGCCCAAGGGCCCACGGTTGCTCCGAGCGAACTGGTGCCTTGCTGATACTGTGCTAAATGTTGATAGCCAAGTACTATATTACCTAAATCGTCGTGCTGATCTACCGTATTAATTTCCACAATCGTGGCACCAAAATCACTGATGATTACTCGGGTATTTTGAACGTTTGATAGTTCATATAGACGAAATTTACTGTCATCCCAAATGCTAGATTGTGGTGCTTGAGACATGATATATCCTTTTTTATTAGAGGTTTAGCATGGTTTTAAAAACGATGCGGCAGGTATCATATACCGCATTTAAGGACTTGCCTAGAATAGCGAGTCTATAGTAGTTTACGGTGCGCGAGGTTTTTCATTAATTGCCAAGTACCAAATTCCCAGCGGGGAATTTTATCGCTGTGATTTACCCAATTAATTAAACTAGGTAGGCATTTTGACGATACGCTAACTTGGTCACCAAGGTGATGGGTAAAGCCTTTTCCAGACTCTCCTCGGTCCTTTGCCGGGGCGAACATAGTGCCTAAAAATAACATCAATCCATCCGGGTACTGATGGTTCGGCCCAATGGTTTGAGCCACTAAACTCTCAGGTGAGCGGCTGATTTTTGACATAGAACTCAAACCGTCTAATTCAAAGCCATCTTCGCCTTGAATATTGAGGTGAATGTCCGTTTGTTTAATGTCTTCTAAACTGAATTCGCCATCAAATATTCTAATGAATGGTCCTATAGAGCAGGAGCCATTGTTATCTTTAGCTTTACCGAGTAGCAGTGCTGAGCGCCCTTCAACGTCTCTTAGATTGACATCATTGCCTAGGGATGCTCCTACAATTTTACCCGCTGAGTTCACCGCCAGCACAATTTCAGGCTCGGGGTTGTTCCAATTAGAAATAGGATGGATACCCACTTGAGCACCAAAGCCCACTGAAGACATAGGCTGTGCTTTAGAGAAAATTTCTGCATCTGGGCCAATACCTACTTCAAGGTATTGAGACCACACCCCTTTTTCCTGTAAAACACGCTTTATTTGCTGGGATTCTTCAGATCCAGGGTGAATTTTAGATAAGTCGTCACCGATAATGGCGTTTAATTCATTACGAAAAAATTCTGCCTGATTTAAATCACCCGCAGAGCGCTCTTCAATCACTCGCTCCAACATGCTGGCGACAAAAGTAACGCCACTGGCTTTGACTGCTTGTAGGTCGCATGGTGCTAATAAGTACGGCGCATTACCATCTTGATGTCGATGCAAACTGTTGCTGATGATTGCCTGCAGGCTGGCGATAACCGGGAGCTCCAGGGTGTTTTTTAAAATACTCGCCAAATCATCTAGCTCTAATAAACTGCTGGTGGTCGGTGCTATGTGACTTAAATCGTAAACGTTATTGTTTTTGATGATAACGGGCGAGGGGCCGTTGACAGATGGCAGCCAAACTCGGCCAATTAATAGCGCTCCTTCTGCTTGTAAATCGACTATCTGTGTTGTGACTCTCTGGCTTATGTTATCGAGAGTTTCTGGTGAGTGCATTTATAACTCCTATTAATCAATAATTTACAAACATTTACGGGCTAAGTTTTTACTTGGTTGAGGATAAAATAGATAAAAAATGTAACTTTCGATTAATTTTATAAGCAGCTAAGTAAATATGATTATTGACGATTGTTGGCCTTGCATACAATAATGTTTTTCGTTAACCAATTTAGTAAATATAGTTTATTCAGCAGGTGCTGTTAGCCATTTAAATTACGCTTGAAAACTGTGTTTTATTTAGTCAAAAAATATATATGTTTGAAATATTTTATTCGGAGATAGCCATGTCGGCGCAGTACGCAGATCTAAACAATAGTAGTGTTTTAATTACAGGTGGGGCATCAGGTATTGGTGCTGATATGGTGCGTGCGTTTGCCAAGCAAGGTGCTAAAGTGGCATTTCTCGATATTGACTCTACAGCCGCTGAGCAGTTAATCGCTGAGATTAGTGAGCAGGGCTTAACCGCTCCAATATTTAGTTACTGTGATTTGGCTAATCTAGAGCAGATCGAAGCGGTGATAAATTCACTGAATGAACGTTGTGGGCCGTTTACTATATTGGTGAATAATGCCGCCAGTGACAACCGTCATACGCCTGCGGAACTTACCCCGCAATATTGGAGAAATCGTTTAGACATCAATTTAGGTCAACAGTTTTTTTGTGCCCAAGCCGTGTATAAATTTATGAAGGGGCAAGGCCACGGATCTATCATTAATTTGGGTTCAGTGTGTTATCACATGAGGATACCAAATCTAACCGCTTATGCGACCAGTAAGGCCGCTATCGTGGGTTTGACCCGCTCGTTAGCCCGTGATTGGGGTGGGGATAATATTAGGGTTAATACCTTAGTGCCTGGTTGTGTGATGACGCAAAAGCAGCTGGATATGTGGATTTCAGCGGGAGATGAGGCGCTGATACAAGAACAGCAGTGTCTAAAGCGCAGAATTATTGGGGATGATATTGCCAACATGGCATTGTTTCTAGCCTCTGAAAGTTCGGCTGCTTGTACCGCTCAGGAGTTTGTGGTCGACGCGGGTATTATCTAAGTAATGTAAGCGCGCTTGTGTGATACAAGCACGCTTTAACCTAAATTCGGCAGTTGAATCACGAAAGTAAGCACAAACTCTTTATGCACCTAGAAAACCAGAAAATATTTTCATCACCAATAAGGTGACCACAAAATTTTCTAATTTCATATGTACACCAATATCTTGCTCTTCTTTTTCGCGCTCAATCGCCGAATCTAGGTTTAATATCCATTACTTTATTATCTGCTGTAACTCTGCAATCAATTGCTGCATTTGTTGATCAGTACCAATGCTTATTCTCAAATAATTACTTATTTTGTCTTTGGTGAAATGCCTGACGATAATTTTCTTTTCCCGTAATGCCGTCATAATATCAACGGCAGAAACAGCGCTATGGGTTGCAAACAAAAAATTAGTTTTAGAGGAGATAACCGTAAAACCTAGTGCTGTTAACTGTTGTTCTGTCCAATCTCTAGTATCACACACTGTTTTAAGATTTTTTTGGAAGTACTCATCATCTTCCACAGAGGCGACGGCACAAGCTTGGGCTAGCATATCCAGAGGGTATGAGTTAAAGCTATTTTTAACACGTTCCAGTGCTTCAATCAGCTCGTGGTGGCCTATGGCATAACCGATACGCAGCCCCGCGAGTGCTCGCGACTTAGAGAACGTTTGAATGACTAGACAATTGTCATACTTTTTAGTTAATTCTATCGCCGACTGTGCGCCAAAATCCACATAAGCCTCATCGACAATTACCAGTGACTCAGTATTCACTTGTAGCAGCTTTTCTATATCACTTAATGAAAGAGCGCTGCCAGTGGGGGCGTTGGGGTTGGCAAAAATGATGCCGCCGTTGGCGATGTTGTAATCCGTTAGCTGGATTTCAAAGTCGTTATTGATAGCGATAGGTGTGGCTTTAATGTCATAGAGATCACAGTAGACAGTATAAAAACTGTAGCTAATGTCCGGCATCAATATAGGTTCTTGCTGACGGAAAAAAGCCATAAACGCGTGCGCTAGTACTTCGTCTGAGCCATTGCCAATAAAGACATTATTGTTACTTACCTGATGATAATCAGCCAGTACTTTATTTAACGCGCTGCTACTTGGATCTGGATAGCGGCTTAAATGATCAGTGTTAAAGTTTTGGAGAACTTGAACGACTTTTGGTGAGGGGGGATAAGGGTTCTCGTTGGTGTTCAGCTTGATAAGGTCGTTAATCTTTGGCTGCTCTCCAGGTGTATAAGGGACGAGATCAAGTATCTGTTTACTCCAAAATTTACGCTTCACGGGTTTTCCTTTTGTCTTAAAAATAACGAAGAATTTAGCAACAGGCTATAAAGCCCAGCTGGAATATTTCATGCAGTGTCGGGATGATGTCACGAGCTGCTGTATGTAATATTCGCGCTAGATAATAACAAGTTTAGTTTGTTAGAGGTAGCACTCTAGGGTTAGATTTTGCAGGGAAGGTGCGCCATTATAGGCGCAGAGAGTGAATTGTGTAGTTGTTTGTGCCAATCAATATAAATTGGGTACAACACGCATGAAAATATCAACCCAGCGCTCGCTAAACTCAACACCGGCTTTTTTATTGATTTCCAAGAGGGCACGCATCAGTGGGCGCTTATGTAATGTGACACTAGTGTGGCCATGGGTGATGGCTTCAAAGGTATGCACGATAGCGATTATTTTAGCGCCAGGGCCAATGTCATTACCCTGCAGACCATTGGGATATCCCTGACCATTAACTTTTTCTTGATGCTGCATTAAACTGTGGCCGGCCATGTGGGAACTGAATATTGAACGCATCAGCTGTGAAGATGTCTGTACATGTTGGCGCACTATAGTTTGTTGCTTTTCATTTAATTTGTGCTGTTGGTTTAATAAGTTTTCAGGCAGAAATGCCATGGCAATATCATGGGTGAAAAGTGATGCGGCTAAATTGACCACATCCACTGGGCTACCAGCCTCGACGTTCATCGAAAGGGCTAGTTGACCGATACGATCGGTTCTTCCTTTCCAGTAACCGACTCTTTCCTCACAAGTCTTTGCCAGTTGATAGAGGAAGCGTAAATCTTTATTGTCTTGAGATAAATCCTCTAGCCAATTGCGTTCGGGATTGAGTGAGATGGAAGTGTTGGGATCGAGAATAGCAATGATCTTCACTAGAATATTGGTGATATCTTTAGCTTTACAGCTGGATAATTCCTGTAGGCCCTGCTCGACAGAATCATAAAGCTCTGCGTTGTATTCTACCTGTTGGTACTTTTTAAACTGCTCCATAAAGACCCGTGATTTGTCCATGAGCAGTAAAGTAAGGTCTCCGGTAAGGTCTGAGAAGGGAACTTCACCGGAACGCACTAGATCTAAGATGGTTTCTAATTCTTGCAATATCACCACCATGGGCTCAAAACTGAGCATGCTGGAGTTTGCTTTTACGGTGTGAATGGTTCTAAAGAGGTCGTTGAGTAACACCGTATCATTAGGGTTGTGCTCTAAAGCAACGATGCTGGATTCACAGATACTGTACTGTTCAAGAAATTCATCATAAGCTTCTAAAAAAAACTCTTGATCAATGGGTTCTGATAATTCAAACGTTGCCATTAGCCATCCCTGTAGTCAGTATTTTTACCAGTTATTTTCGTCGGTGAATAAATTGCTAGTTAAGATTATTAGATCATAACTTGTTATTAGTACAGATAATATTAGCACTATTTAATCATAGTACAGATAATTTATAACTCTTCTTTTATTAAACAGTAAATTCTAAAGCCATAAATCATCACAAGTACATTCAGCAGATCAAACAAACTATTGATCACAGGGTTGAGGAAACTCAATTCGCTTAAGACCGATTCAAACACTGAAAGTAGTAATGTTTTTAACAGGAAGATAACGGCAAGTATCAGTGCTATACCCTGAAAAATAGGCCAGCTGTATTGCGCGGTTAGTTGCCAGCTAGATTTCAAGCTCTGTACAGGTGACTTTTGTTCAACCACACATAGGTAATCCGAAATTGACAGTCGAATAGCCACATAAATCCCCGGGATAATAAATGCCATAAAGCCAAAGAAGATACAGCAACTGGTTAATAGGAAGACAGAGAACAGTTTAGGCCAGAGCTTTAAGCTCGCAGCAAGGGATTGTGAAACCGTATAAGTGGGGCCCGTAATCGTCGATTGCATAAAGGATATGGTCGCTCCCCAATAGATGGGCATTAACAGTAGATTTAATCCAGAAAGTAGCAGTAAGGTATTTGCAAAATCACCTGGATTGTCCTCGGAAGGTGTTAGATCGACTTGGGAGATAAGTAAATTGAAGGCAAAGATAAAGGGTAAATTTATTTTGGCTAAAGTACTAAAATTTGCGCTAAAAAAGAACCAGCTCTGGCGTAGATATTTAAGTGTCATAGTAAAAGTTAAGTGCCTTAAAAGTTGAAAATATCACAGCATTGTAGCAGTAGGTGTGTGAAATAATTAGTCAAAAATAACATTAAATTTCTGATTTTATGGATATTGTTCAAATAGAAGCAATGCACTGCGTTATAATTGGCTAATACATACTTATACCAGAGATAGAGATTAAAATGAGCGAGCAAGCCCCGCAGTTTGAGTTATTACCGAGCGCCTTGAAAAACTGGATCGACAGCCAATTACAACTCGCCTTACAGATTGATCCATTGGAAGTGCGCAGATTATTTCATGGGCGCAGTGGTGTTTTAGCTGACTTTACACCGATGGTTATCGACTGGTTACCCAATGTGGCAGTGATTAGATTATATGCAGATATAAATACAGCGCAGCTAAGGGAGATAGTAGATTTTTTAGCCGCCAAAGAGGTGGTACAAGGCGTGTTAATTCAAGAGCGGGGTCGATCGCGTGAAACTACTTTTGAGATTGCCTATGGTGAGGTGCCACCAGTACTAGTCGTGCGAGAGTCTGGATTAAACTTTCAAATAGAGCCATTACAGTTTCAAAATTTCGGACTGTTTTTAGATATGCGCAATGGCCGCAACTGGTTAAAAGCACATGCAGCGGGCGCCAATGTGCTTAATTTGTTTTCCTATACTTGTGCTTTTTCAGTCGCTGCGGTGGCAGGTGGTGCCAAATTAGTGGTCAATGTCGATTTAAGTAAGAGAGCGCTCACCATTGGCCGCAAGAATCACCAACTTAATCTGCAAGATAAAACAGCCAGTCAATTTATGCCATACGATATGCTCAAATCTTGGTCGCGCATAAAAAAACCAGGTCCCTACGATGTGGTCGTTATTGACCCGCCGAGTTTTCAGCCTGGCTCTTTTATTGTTGAAAAAGATTATGCCAAAGTACTGCGCCGCTTAGTGCAGCTAACTACACCCACTGCCAAGGTGATGGTATGTCACAATGATCCTACGCAAAGTAGTGACTATGTGCGTGCCTTGATGGCGCAGGAGTGCCCAGAGTTTGAATTTCAAGAGCTGCTAGCGGTACCTGAGGACTTTGCTGAGGCAGATCTGGAGAAGAGCATTAAAGTTTTGATTTACCAGCGAAAAAGTTAGTTTGATTAGTTTCTAGCGATCCTATGCAGGATCGGATTCTAACTTTGCAACTAATAGCCGCGTGGCTGTTTTATACTCAGCGGCCTCAGTAATAGCGGTAACTAACGCAATAGAGCGGACCCCGGTATTGAGGACAATATCGATGTTTTCAAGCTTAATGCCACCAATAGCCACTACTGGATAGTGCTCTGCAAGGGTTTGGCACCAGTTTTTTAAATTACTCAATCCAATTAATATAGCGGGTTTCGTGTTGGTGGGATAAACCGTCCCCATGGCGATGTAACTAGGTTGAATCGATATAGCCCGCAGCCATTCGTATTCACTATGAGTGCTCACGCCTAACCTTAGGCCCGCTTGTTGTATGGCCTCCAGATTACTTTCAGTGATGTCTTCCTGACCTAAATGCACCCCGTAACATTGATGTTTGATCGCTAGTTGCCAGTGATCATTAATGAATAACCGCGCATTATAATGTTTCCCTAGTGCCGCGGCTTTAGCGACAATGCTGTCCAGCTCGGGTGCTGGTACCTCTTTAATACGCAGTTGAATGGTTTTAATGCCCAGTACTAACAGTTTCTCTAACCAAGCTAAGCTATCAATGACGGGGTATAAGCCAAGCGCTAACGTATCCGTTTTATTAAAACTTGCTAGAGCTTGGGTGTTTAATGCGGTTTTCAGATTGGGAAAATAGGCTAAAGTCACCGGCCAGCTAAAGGCATTAGGGGCTTCTTTCTGCCAAGACTCACTGTAATACAGCGGCGAAAAGTTAGCAGGTTGTAAAGGGTGAGCTTGTAAATAGTGCTGCGAGATTTGCTCTAAATAACTCAGTCCAAGCACTATCGCATCACAGCAGCGCTTACCACAACGCATAAAGCTGGCAATAGCTGCAGACATCTCACCCGTGCAGCGCGCTTTTATTGAGCTTGACGCTGCAAAAGAAAGTTCACCTTGGGATACGGTAGACGGCGAGGATGTATGATATCTCCAAGTGTTTTGAGCATCATCAATAACCAACAAGTCACTGTGTGTTACTAAGCTTGCTGATAGTGATTTGTGTGTTGCTGGCGATTGTTCAGGCGTTTGAGTGATTAGCTGCAAGCTTGGTTGGGTGCAGATGAAAAGATCACTCAAGCGAATAACCTGTAGCAAATCTTGGCGCATTTGATCATGGCGCGTTAGTACGGCAGTGGCAGCAATACACTCGACAATAATGAAAGTGTCGGCGCTGTTTAGCTCCGTTAGCTGTTCTACTATGCGCGCAGATTGCTGCAAATCCTGCTCGCCAATTATCCATCGTACTACCTTAGTGTTGGATTTTTGTAAGTTGTTTAATACTGCTTGGTCACTGTGACACAGTAGCGCTGTGTAAAGATCATTTGCTGCTATCGCGCTGTCACTTAGGTGGTCTGTGAAATTATTATCTACTTGTTTGTGGTGATTGCTATCAACGGGCATATGCTCAACTCTATTTATAGTAATTAAATCAACAGGCTCAAGACGATTGTTGATGCCAAAAGGGCTGACCTAAAATGGGAGTGCTAGGGGAGGCTGTTTGCCTGCGCTGCATTAAACCTGCTAAATAGGCACTGCGACCTGCTTGGATCGCCAGTGAAAAGGCATGTGCCATCAGCACCGGGTCATCGGCTTTGGCCACCGCCGTATTTAGCAATACCGCATCAAACCCTAATTCCAGTGCCTCTGCAGCTTGAGAGGGCGAGCCAAGGCCTGCATCTATAATTAGAGGGGTAGTGGGCAGTCTCTCGCGTAAGCTCTTCAAGTGATATTTGTTCATTAACCCCCGTCCAGTACCAATCGGGGCGCCCCAAGGCATCAGTACCTCACAACCAGCATCAATTAAGCGTAAGCACAATACTAAATCATCGGTACAATAAGGCAGTACTTTAAAGCCTCGTTTAATCAATTGCGTAGCAGCAATCACCAGTTCAAAGGGGTCTGGTTGTAAATTGTAATCATCGCCTATCACTTCCAACTTGATCCAAGAAGTTTCAAATAACTCTCTAGACATCTCTGCTAGGTTAATGGCCTCTTTCGCTGATTTACAGCCTGCAGTGTTGGGAAGTAGTTTGCAGCCGGTGTTTTTAATCATTTGCCAGAAAGCATCGCCATCGTTTTTCGCTGGATTTTGTTGGCGTAAGCTTAAGGTAATAAATTGCGACCCTGAAGCTTTAATCGCTGCGCTCATCTCCTCGGGATTACGATACAGAGCGGTACCCAATAAAAAACGACTGTTGAAGGTCTCGTCATATAACTTGAGCAGATCAGTACTAGTGTTCACTAACCACCTCCTATGGGTTTAACAATATCTACAGCATCGTTGTGACTAAGCGTGGTTTGGCCGTATTGCGCTTTTGGGACAAATTCACCATTTACCGCGACGGCGATGGCTTGATCGGCGAATCCCGCGAGGGTAATTAACTGGCTGATGGTGCTGTTGTCAGCAACAGCCATGGTTTGATTGTTAACCATTATATTATGCATTTAGTGCTCCAAGAATGAAAAAAGACGCGCTTGATTAGGACAGTTTTTACCCTGCAGCCAATTGACGACGCTGTCGATGATAGCGGGGGCGACCAGAAAACCGTGGCGGAATAACCCGTTGATTGATACTAATTGATCACGCACTATGACCTGGGGTTTGTTATCAATGAACGCTGGGCGAAGGTTGGTGTTCTGCTCCAAAATACGCGCTTGAGAAAAAGCGGGGTTGATGCTGTACAAAGCGCTACACAACTCAAGCATCGACTGTACCGACATGGGAGAGGTATCTTCACTTTCAATTTGCGTCGCGCCAATCACAAATTGTCGATTGGGTTTGGGGACTAGATAAAGTTGATAGCGAGGATGCATCAATCTAACCGGGCGGGAAAGGCTAATTTCTGTGCTTTCAACTCTAAGTACTTCACCGCGTACTCCCCGCAAATTAGGCAGCTGCGCTTTAGCGCCAACACCTCTGCAATCAAAGACCCATTGGTAAGTTTGCGACTTGTGTTGGTGGGTGACGCAGTTGTTCGTGACGCTGACCGTCGCTTGATCAATTAAATGCACCTGATTGGCCAAGCACTGCTGTAATAGTGCGTGCATTAGGTGTCGATTATCGATGTTGGCTTCTTCTTCAAGCAGTAGTCCAGTACTAAAATTACCCTCTAGGTCGGGCTCTAATGCTTTGATGTCAGTGGCGTCTAACGTTTTGAATTTGGCGTCACAAGTTTGAGAAAGTCTATGGACTTTACGGGTGAAATGAGTGAGTTCAGCTTGATCTTGGTGGTGACAAATGATCAAGCTGCCGTTTTGTTGGTAGGCAATTTTTTTGTCACCACTGAGGTTAAGTTCGCGGATAATCTGTGGCCAGAGTTTAAGTGAGGATTTACCGAGAAAATAGGTGTCTAAGTCAGCATCAATCGCTTCAGAAATAGGGGCTATCATGCCAGCTGCAGTAAATGCCGCGGCTGATAATTGTTGTGCGCTAGTCTTTATATCTAACTGATTCGCTTCGTATAAATCGATGTCGTAGTTAAGTTGACTAAGTCGGTAAGCGAGCAGTCTACCAGCTAGGCCTGCGCCAATGATGGCAATATCGACAGTGTTAGACATTGATTGATCCCATGAAGATAACGGGACAAGAGAGGCATTAAATGACGCGGTGAAGTGCATTTAATTGGCGTTAAGCGCTAACCAAACTTGTTCCCTACGCAGGTATTAACCTGATCAGGTGCAACGGGATATGGCTAAGCCAATCTCAGCTCTGTATAGAGCACCCCGACAAGAATTTGTGGCCAGTTTAGTGGTTAGCTAATTAACAGGCAAGAAGTTAGTGGTTATAAATTTGTAATTAGTGTTTGTTGACTTCGGTTTACTGCTTATTTAGTTCGGCCACTTCAGCATCTAGCTCGGCTATTTTTTCCACCATTAAGCGGTGACATAATTCTGCGAGTTCTTTGGCGTTGCCAGAGTGGTAATTGTCCGTGGCAATAGGATCAAGTTGCACGGCAATGGCGTGGCCATTACTCCATTTGTTGATAGAAAAATGGCTGGTAGAGCTAAGCACTACCGGCACAATAGGTACTTGAGCTTTAATCGCTGTGTGAAAAGCACCCATCTTAAATGGCAGCAAGCCTTTGCCGCGGCTTCTGGTGCCCTCTGGGAACATCCAAAGGGACAGTTGATCATTGGTAATGCGCTCAACCACTTGATCAATAGTACTTCTGGCGCGGTGTTTATTGTTTCGGTCAATTAATATATTGCCAGAGAGCCAGTAGAGCTGGCCAAAAAAGGGTATCCAGCGAATGCTCTTTTTTCCCATGCTCACTGTTCCGTCTGTCACTGCAACAGTGATAGTGACTAAATCGAAGCTGCTTTGATGATTGCCAATAATGACCTTAGGTGCATAGGGCTGATCTGCGTCGACCCTAGAGATTAATTTAATACCAAACAAGGGCGCCAAAGCACTTAACATGTTAGCAACGACACGGGTGTTATTGCGATGAAAGGGGCGAATCAAGCAAAACAGACAACCAAAGACACAAATACCGACGTAAAGAGGAAAAATTAAAACAAATCGAGCCAGAGCAATCATTTTTTTTACCGAGAATTTAAAAAGCTAATGGTAGCTTGATTAAGACATTAATAGGTAGTTGTTTAGCTATTTTTAATGTTATTTTTAAGGGTGATTTTCGGAAGTTTTAGCGCTTTTATGGATTCATTAATTTAACCAATATTCCAAGAACAACAAGGTATTTAAGTATGCGTGATTTTTCAGCCATTAATCGTTTAAGTTTTAGTCATGGGCCTACACCATTGGAGGCTGCGCCTAGATTATCTAATGCATTGGATTGTAAGGTCTATTTTAAGAGAGATGACTGTACGGGGTTGGCAGGTGGCGGTAATAAAACCAGAAAGCTTGAGTATTTAGTGGCTGATGCGCAAGAAAAAGGTGCTGACACTTTGGTGACTATCGGTGGTTTGCAATCAAATCATGCCAGGCAAAGTGCAGCGATAGCGGCAAAGCTTGGCTTAAGATGTGAACTAGTGCTTGAGGATGTGCCTAATACGCCTAAAGCAGATTATTATAAAAATGGTAATCTGCTGTTAGATCAGTTACTTGGTGCTAATATTCATCGCTTAGGTGAGGGTGAGGATGCGCAGTTATACAGTGAGGCTTTAATGTCTAAACTGGTAGAGCAAGGCGCTAAACCCTATCTAATTCCGATCGGCGGCTCTAACGTGATTGGCGCTTTAGGTTATGTGCGCTGTGCCTTTGAAATTGTTAAACAGTTGGAGCAACAGCAGCTTGAGATTGATCAAATCATATTAGCCTCTGGCAGTGCCGGTACTCAGGCGGGACTATTGGCGGGGCTAATCGCCAGCGGCTCCAGCATAAAAGTGCTGGGGATTAATGTTAGTCGAACAGCCGAGCAGCAAAGTGCATTGGTCTGCGATTTGTTAGAGCAAGTGCTAGAGTACTTGGAGATAGATAAATCGTTGGCGCAAGGTGTTGTTCATACCAATGGTGATTATTTTGGCAGCGGTTATGGGGTGCCTACCGAGCAAATGATTAGTGCTGTTAAACGCTGCGCGGCTCTAGAGGGAGTGTTACTTGACCCGGTTTATACGGGCAAGGCAATGGCTGGTTTTATGGACTTAGTGTCTAAAAAGGAGATAGCGGCAGGGTCTAAGCAGTTGTTTTTACATACAGGCGGCGCGCAAGGGTTGTTTGCTTATAGTGAAGTGTTTAGTGCGTAATTGTTACTTTTTAGGGGTGCGAGTGTTTTTCTTTTTTTTGAACAAACCTAAGAGTTTCTCTTTACTGGTTTTTTCGCTGGGCACAGCGCTTTCAAAGCGTTGTTGCATGTTTTTAAAGCCGGCTTCTTTTTTCTCATGATTGGCTAAATGCTGGCGTTTTTTAAAATCAATGACGTTATCGCTCACGTATGTTCTCCCACAAATATGATTCCACTAAAGCAGTATATGGTGGTTAACCTTATAACTTCAAGAAGATCATAAAAAGGCGACTGATAAAGTCGCCTTGTGAGTGTATTAGAATAGTGCGCTGAGCATAAAAATTTTTTAAGTCTCGGAGGATTCAATTTCGGCAGCGGGAGCAATATCATCAACAGTGCTTACATCACTGCTCTGTGCTTCCAGCATGGCATCAATAATATCGCGAATTTTTTCCAAGCTCGCGGCAAATACTGATTTTTGCTCATCCCCAGCTTCCAGAAAACGATTATCTTGCTGTACTAAACTGTCTAATAATCGCTGGCTGACACTTTGCACGTTTTCTAAGAAATCTAATTCAGGTTGCTCAATAGCCTGAGCGAAATTGTTTACTAAGTGGCCTGATAGCTTACCGATATTGGGAGTCTCGTTGTTTTGAACTTGGCGGTAGCTGCTGGCTGCACTGTAGGTCTGAGACTTGGTTAGTTGTAAATTCATTGAGGATAATTCTGTTTTATCCAAGGTGAATTCAGAGGCTATCTCAAAGGCTTTTTGTACGTCGCCATTGAAAAATTCATTAGATATTTCAGTGATTTCACTAATAAGGTTGGCAATGGCCTCTAATTCACCCTCATCCAGGTCGCCTTGGACTTGAAATTGGAAGGCGCTGCTGTGGGATTGGCTGAGTTCATACACGGCGCTGTAGTTACCATTGCCGTCACCAGAATAGGCGAAAGCGGATTGCTGGTCGCTCTGATTGGCAAATAATATCTTAACGGTATCACCATCTTGGGTAGTCAGATCCAGTGAAAATGACTCCGCATGGCTAAATCTTTCGACACTGGCAACTTGTGTATGGTAATTAGGTAGCGAGGGAGTTGTGATCTGAGTGGGATTGATCGCCTCGAGCGCTTCAAAGGTTAGCGCTTCGGTTTCATCTATACCGGCGGCGATATCATCGGAGAGAAAATTTAAATTCCCTAAAATTTCTCGCGCCTCATTAAAGCCTTTTTCTACGCCTTTGATCGCGGCATCGTACTTGGCTTGTATCTCTGCTTCGCTGCGCCCTTCATTACGAGCATTTTGCAGCCCCTGGGCTACAAATTTTGAAATCCTCTCGGCAATTTTAGCGGGGCTAAAATCATTATTGGCCAAGTCAGTCACATCTTCTTTTTGCAAACCTGGTACATTTTTAGCTAACCTTGCCAACATGGCATCGTTAGCGGTGGTGCCGGGGCTGCGTTGAGCATCGGCTTCCATCGTTCTTATTTCAGAGTGGTTATAGGTATAAGATGTATTTGAATAAAATGCATTAATCATGACTTGGGCCTCTTTAATAAAGGTGAATTAGGCTGTGCCTAAATCATCAAGGGTTAATTCCCCGTAGCTTAGTGTAAAGGCTATTGACCTTTATATAGCTAATCGGCATGCCCTCAATCTATGTAACGAGAAGCTTGCGGTGAGGTTCTAGATTTAATCCGATAATAGTGTATCGGCCTTTTGTTGAAATTATTGAATAAAAAAGTGCCTGTATTAAGCGTTTTCAAGTAGCTGGCTGATTATTTGGCCTAAAGTAGGTAAATTAACGAGTTTTTTAAATTATAGTCTCTTAAATGGTACATTATGTATATGAATTCTGGTCATGTAGATTAATCTGAAAAATGAGGGTTAAATATAGGTTTTTAAACGAATGTTTAGGCTATTCATGAAATTTTCATACAAAAAATGCTAGAATCAAAATTAACTCTTCTTACGTCAGGTTTAAATTAAGGAAATTTAAGGTACCTATGAGAGATATCCATAAAGGCGTCATATTATTATTTTTGGCCGTTCTTGCAAGCATTGTTAGCTTGTCTGTGGATGATCGTCATTGGGAAATGCCTTTTATGACCTTTGATTCAGACCCCCATAGTGATGTCGCTGATTTACAAGCGCAATTGTTGGCTGGTCTTGATCCTACCGAAAATGCAGCGCCTACGGCTGCTGGTGTAACAGCTAAAGCGGTAAATACTCCTTGCTTTGCAGGAAAAATAGCACGGGATAATAGTACTGACGAATTTCACAATGCACTTTACCTAGCGATAAAACAGTCTAACGATACTTATATCGAAGTTATCCAAAGCCAGACTTATTTGATAAAAGGCGCATTTGAGACGCAGTCTGCGTCAATCATAGAGTCATTCCCAAGTGCTGTTGAACAAAAAATAGGGCAGATTAGTAATATTACGAGCTGTAAACAGCTTGATGTCTATCTGTCGAAGATCAATAACGGTTAAGCTAATCGTTATTTAGATTGTTCGGTGGTAATAACTATTCAATAAAGAACAACTTTTTTCTATACTAGCAGCCTGCTTTGCTTTTCCGTGATAATTGCTAATACCAGCAGAGAACCTACCCTTAATAAGCAAAAGCCTGATATTCACATAAATACACGAAAGAGTGTGCTATGCATAATAAAACCAGATCCGAACAAAATGCCCAAGAACAGCAGAGCATCGAACGCAACGCCATAATGATCACTAATGATATCAATCATATACTCGTCCACGGTGCTCAAATATCTTTTAGTAAGCTACGTCGCGCAGGTTCTCATGATGCGCGTATTTTCTATTTTGCAGAAATAGGTGTGTATTTAGAAGTGTCGCTATCATCGGGTTCAGGCATCACCGATGACTCGCGCAGACGGCTGGCAAAAATCCATCAAAAAGCGTTGAATACTTTGATGGATGCGAACCGAGCAGAACGTAAAAAAGCGTAGTGTTTGCTGTTTATACCGTCTTCGTAATCTCTATTTAATAAGGTTTAATATTGACGATTTTTAATGCTAAAGAATTTTTGGCCCGTTTGACGACACGCCCCGGTGTGTATCAAATGTTGGATGCAGAAGGTGAGTTGCTGTACATAGGCAAGGCCAAAAATCTTAAAAATCGAGTCGCTAGTTATTTTCGAAGTTCTGGGCTGACGATTAAAACCCAGGCACTTGTCGCAAAAATTGCCGACATCAACATCACTGTTACTCACGGTGAGACAGAGGCTCTGCTGCTAGAGCAGAATCTGATTAAGCAATATCGTCCGCCCTATAATATTTTGCTGCGCGATGACAAAAGCTATCCCTACATCTTTATCAATGATACTGAGAAATACCCTTCTGTGACCTTTCATCGCGGGGCAAAAAGACGCAAAGGTAAATACTTTGGCCCTTTTCCCAGTGGCACAGCAGTGCGAGAAACACTCAATCTATTACAAAAAATATTCCAGATCAGGCAGTGTGATGAAAGTTTTTTTAAAAATCGCTCTAGGCCCTGTTTGCAGCACCAAATCAAACGTTGCAGTGCGCCTTGTGTAGAATTGATTGATCCGGTGCAATACAACATTGATATCAATCATGCGATTATGTTTTTAGAGGGTAAGAGTACTAAAATCATGTCTGATTTGGCGACAGAGATGGAAAGTGCAGCGGCTACTTTAGATTTTGAACGGGCGGCAATGCTCAGAGACCAAATACAATCTTTACAACACACCCAAGAGCAGCAGTCAGTGATAGGCGGCAGCGGCAATGCAGATATTGTTGGTTGTGCGATGCAGGCGGGAGCGGTGTGTATTTATCAGATGTTTGTTCGTGGCGGGCGAGTCATCGGCACCAAAGCGCTCTTTCCTAAGGTCTCTGTTGAAGAGAGCGAAGCGGATGTTATTTCTGCGTTTTTGGCTCAGTGGTATCTAAGTGCTAACCGCGAAATACCTGAGAGTATTATCATCAGCCATGAGATAGAGGATGCTCAAGTGCTGCAGGAGGCACTGTCTTCCAAGCGCGGTGCCAAACTAGAAATTAGTGCTAATGTGCGCGGTAATAGGGCAGGTTGGCAGCGATTGACTCAGACCAATGCCGAGCAGCAGTTAGCCAACCAACTAGCCAGTAAACAAAATGTTTACCGCCGCTTCGTCTCCTTGCAAAAGTGTTTAAATTTAGAAGTCATGCCCAAGCGTTTGGAATGTTTTGATATCTCACACAGTTCAGGGGAGGCAACTGTTGCCTCCTGTGTGGTGTTTGATCATAACGGCCCATTAAAAACGGATTATCGACGCTTCAATATTGAAGGCGTAACCGCGGGCGATGATTATGCGGCGATGCATCAAGCTTTGATGAGGCGTTTCTCTCGCTTGAAAAAAGGCGAGGGTAAAAAGCCTGATATATTGTTTATCGATGGCGGTAAAGGGCAAGTAACACAAGCGTTGGATGTATTAAAAACACTAGAGATCTTTGATATACAAGTCATAGGCATCGCCAAAGGCGTGACGAGAAAGCCCGGCTTAGAAACACTGATAAACCCTGACACAAACCAGGAGATAGAATTGCCAGTGGATTCTCCAGGTTTGCATTTAGTGCAACATATTAGGGATGAGTCGCATCGGTTTGCGATTACAGGGCACAGGGCGAGGCGTGGCAAGGCAAGACAGCGCTCAAAATTGGAAGATATTGCCGGTGTGGGGCCTAAGCGCAGACGTGAATTATTGAAACATTTTGGCTCTATTCCCTCAATTGAGAGCGCAGGCATTGAAGAAATTAAAAAAGTCTCTACTATAAGCACGGCGTTGGCAGAAGATATTTATGCAGCGCTGCACCCCGATCAATAGTTATTAACTAGGAGTAGACCAGTTTAGCGCTTAAATCTGTTTTGGCATATTTGAGTTAACTGTCCCTTTATGAATATACCAAATCTGTTAACTTTACTGCGTATTGCATTAATTCCTATATTAGTTTCTATCTACTATTTGCCTTATAGCTGGGTGAATATAGCCTGCGGATCAGTATTCGCAATTGCTTGTTTTACTGATTGGCTGGATGGCTATATCGCCAGAAAGTTTGATCAAAGTACCACTTTAGGGGCATTTCTCGATCCCGTGGCAGACAAGTTAATAGTGGCTGTCGCATTAGTGTTGCTCTGCGTTAGTTACGCGACGCCCTGGGTGACTATCCCTGCGATAGTGATCATTAGCCGTGAGATTGTTATTTCGGCACTGCGAGAGTGGATGGCGGAACTTGGTAAGCGCTCAAACGTGAAAGTATCGTCAGTGGGGAAAATAAAAACAGCCATGCAGATGTTGTCTATTTTGGTCTTGCTCTCGGTTGAGCCAGACACCGTTTACAGCGCTGCGGGCATTACCGCCTTGTATATAGCCGCTATATTAACCATCTGGTCGATGTTTATTTATTTAAATGCGGCCTGGAGTGATTTGAAGAAACACAGTTGATCTTGTGGTGAGTGCGCTGTGTTTATATTTAAGTCTTTGAAATTATTATGAAAGAGCGCGTTGATAGTTTTTTGTAAAGTTTCTTTGACTGGAAAACGACTATAAGTGATTAATAATTAAGCATAAAGTATTTTTTATAAGTTGTTGACAAGCCGGTAGAGATCTCTATAATACGCCCCTCTTGTTACAGAGAACGCAGCAAGCGGGAATAGCTCAGTTGGTAGAGCGCGACCTTGCCAAGGTCGAGGTCGCCGGTTCGAACCCGGTTTCCCGCTCC
>JABSRB010000022.1 GCA_013215375.1 Oceanospirillaceae bacterium
AAAAAGAACAAAGGTGCTGCTGGTGTAGATGGGCAGAGCGTGAGTGATTTTGCAGAGAATTTGGAAAGTAATTTGCAGCAGTTATTGCTTGAGCTTCAAGAAAAACGGTATCAGGCGGAGCCTGTCAAGCGTGTCGAAATTGACAAAGATGACGGGGGCAAGCGATTACTGGGAATTCCAACGGTTCGAGATCGCATAGTACAACAATGCTTAACCAACATCATGACGCCTATATTCGACCCTGAATTTCATCCATCGAGTTATGGATATAGACCGGGTAGGAGTGCGCATCACGCTATTAGTAAGGCGACATTATTTATACGCAAGTATAAGCGTCAACACGTAGTAGATATGGATCTGTCGAAGTGCTTTGATTTGCTTGATCATTCATTGATTTTACAGTCAGTGAGAAAGCGAATCACAGATAGCAGTATCCTGAAGTTGATAGAAATGTTCCTTAAGAGTGGTGTAATGGTTGGCTCAAGTTGGCAAGAGAGTGAGCTTGGCAGTCCGCAAGGCGGAGTAATAAGCCCCTTACTGGCCAACATCTATTTAGATGTATTCGATCAAGAGATGAAGAAGCGAAATCACCGAATAGTGAGGTATGCCGATGACATTTTGATATTGTGTTGCTCTGAAACAGCAGCGCGGAAGGCATTGGACGTAGCGAGAGAGGTCTTAGAAGTAGCACTGAAGCTAAAGATAAATGAGCAGAAAACCCATATAGCGCATAGTGATGATGGGGTGAAGTTTTTGGGTGTTGTTATTGGTACTCAATATACGATCATTCAAGAAAAGAAGCTCAAGAATTTTAAAGCCAAAGTGAAGCAACTCACCAAGCGTAATGGAGGAAAGAACTTAGCGACAGTGCTAAGCTTCTTAAACCCAGTAGTGCGAGGTTTTGCAAATTATTTTAAGATCGCCAATATAAGCGGGATATTGAACAAATTATCGGGTTGGATAAGAAGAAGACTGCGGGCAATCCAGCTGCGTTTATGGAAGAAAGTGAAGAAGCTTCACCGTATTCTAAAACTACGGGGTTATAGTCCGCCGTTCAAGGCGATACAAATGAGTTCGTGGCGCAATTCAGCGAGTCCATTGGCCAATTATTCGATGCCAAACCTTTGGTTTGAAGAGATAGGTTTATATAATTTAAGCAATGTGAGAACGGGCGAGCTTGCTCTTCACAGTTGAAGAATAGAAGATTGCATGAGCCGTATACGAGGTCCGTACGTACGGTTCTGTGAGAGGGATGAGGCGGTAACGCCTCACCCTACTCGATGTCTGGGAGGAAGTGCTGAGCTATGAGCTAAAAGCTAAAAGCTGGGAAAGTATCGCCCGGCAGTATACGCGGCTGTGATTAGCCTTGTAATGATTTAATCAGAGCTTCGCCAACAGCGTGAGCGCTGGTAGGATTTTGTCCGGTGATCACTCGGTTGTCTTCAATGACAAACTCACCCCAAGGCTGTACCTTGCTGTAAAGTGCTGCAGTTCGCGCTAGAGACTCTTCAAGTAGGAACGGAATATCGTTAATAGTGTTGTAGTCTATTTCCTCTTCACGAGTGAAACCTGTTACTGATTTAGAAGCTAATAGCTTTTCGCCTGAGTCTAAAGTGATAGGCAATAACGCGGCAGGGCCGTGGCAAACCGCTGCAAGAATTCCGCCTGATTGATAAATATTTGCAGCGATTTGAGCAAAGTCTTTGTTAGTGGCTAAATCAGAGAGTAAACCAAAACCACCAGGGTAAAAAACAGCGGCATAATCATCGGCTTTTAATGTTGTTACCTGAAGTGTGTTGTTTATGCTTTGCTGAAAGCTTAGGTTGCTGACTACTTTATCGTTTACAGCATCGCCTTCAATATCAGTGCCGTAAAAAGGAGCTTGACCACCTTTAATAGAGGCAATGTCATAAGCTATATTAGCTGCATCTAATAAATGTAATACATGAGTCAGCTCCGGTGAATATGTGCCATTTGCTTGGTCTGTGTCGCCCAAAGTCGCGTGGTTAGTAACAGGTATAAGTACTTTTGTCATAGGAGTCTCTTTATGTATTTGAAACGAAGTAGGCATCGCCTAATTCTGAGGGTTTCACTCACTAGTTGAGCGTGTGTATTTTGATAAGGGGAGTGTATATCTTTCTTGAGACAGTGATAATATGCTTGTTTTAGAATTCACTATTGCTATATAGCAATGATAGACGTGTTGGTAGAAATAATGGATAGCTTTGAAGGTATTACCGAGTTTGTTGTATTAGCAGAGATGCAAAGTTTTACCGCAGCGGGCAAGCAGCTTGGTTGCAGTACGTCTCATGTGAGTCGTCAAGTCGCCCGCCTTGAAAAGAGGTTAGGATGTGCATTGGTGGCAAGAACCACCCGTTTGGTCAGTTTAACCGATGCAGGAGCACTTTATTATCAGCAATGTAAAGAGTTGGTTGCAGGATTACAGCAAGCAAATGAGCAAGTTAACTCTCATCAATATCAACTAAAAGGCACATTGAGAGTGAGTGCCGCGGGCACGTTTGCCGAAGTTTATGTCGTGCCTGCACTGGTTGATTTTGCCAAAGAGCATCCTGATTTAACCATCGACATCAATTTTAATAGCCGATTAACTAACTTTGTTGATGAGGGTTATGATTTTGTGCTGCGTTATGGAAAATTATCGGATTCCGATTTAATCGCTAGAAAGTTGGTTAATCGCTCTATGGTGGCGATGGCAAGCCCTGAATATCTGGCGAAATTTGGCATACCTGAAACGCCAGATCAGTTAAAACAACATCGCTGTATTATTACCAATAATGACCATTGGAGCTTTGAGCATGGCGGCGTTAGCTCAAGGGTAAAAGTATCAGGTAATTTTAATTCTAATAATGCTGCTGCTGCGCTCTACGCATGTCGAAAAGGTCTTGGGATTTTGTATCTTCCTAAAAGTAGTACGCAGAATTTGATTGAAGAAGGCGTGTTGGTACCTATCTTAGAGCCGTATTGGGATTCAAATATCAGTACTTGGATCGTCTATCAAAATCGTCAATTTTTACCCACGCGCGCACGTGTGGCGATAGATTATTTGTTGGATTATTTTTCAAATTGGCAGGAGTGATAGTTACGCAGAATAATAGCGACTTACTGCTAACGCATTAGCGATAGCATATGTTTAATCAATAGCGCTTAGTCGCGCTGTTGATTAAATATTTATAGCAAAGTGGTTGTCGATAAGCTGCTATAAATAAGTAGTAATGTCATCCAGAGATTTTTTAATCAGCGCGTGTTGTGGCACAGTAGCATCTATCTCTGGATAGCCTACGACCATTAAAATATAGGCTTTGTTTGAGTCTGGGCGGTTACAAATTTTATTTAAAAATCCCATAGGTTTTGGGGTGTGGGTTAAAGCCACTAAACCTGCATTATGTAATGCGGTAATTAAAATACCTGTCGCTATTCCAACAGATTCAGCCACATAATAATTCTTATGCTCCATACCTTTTTCTACACCGCCGCGTCTCTCTGCGAAAATAGCAATTAACCAAGGTGCTTTTTCTAAGTAAGGTTTAGAGGCATCAGTGCCAAGTGGCGCGAGTGCATTTAACCATGCTTCACCGCCGCGTTTTTCACCGTAAAAACGTTGCTCTTCCTGTTCAGCTTGTAGTCTTATTTCAGCTTTCACTGAATCGCTACCAATGAGCGCGAAGTGCCAAGGTTGATGATTAGCGCCGCTAGGGGCAGTGCTCGCTGCTTTAATACATTGTTCAATGATCTCTTGCGGCACAGTGCGAGAAGAAAAGCTTCTGACACTATGGCGTCTACTAACGTTTTCGAGAAAAGCTGTTGAGCGCTCGTGCATCTCTGCCAGCGGGTATTCTTGATAATCTGGGAGGGGTACTGAATCATGTTTTTGCATGTAAAATCCCGATGTTTTTGTTGTTAGAATGAATAGATTTTAGGCGTTTATAGCTTAATGCGATTGCTTATGCAATATTGATAATCATGGGGTTATTATTGAATCTCAGAAATTTCATATATTTTACTTAGAGAGATTAACGAATAAGCAGATTAATGCTGGGGTTAAGATCGATATAAATTGTAATCATCACTCAGTAAAAACACCAATAATGCTTATGCAAAGTTGCGAACAGCAGCAACTTTTGTGTGGAATTAATCAATCGGGTTAAAACTATGAATATATGGAGAAAAAAATCAAGTCTCTGGTCATTGTTGTTGTTCCTTGTGATAACCAATATTGCATCTGCAAAAAATAACTCCAATACAATGCCAACTAAGGTGCAAGGACAAGTAACTGAATATAGATTGCCTTGGGCTAATCCTAATACAGCCTCAACTCATGAGCTAATATTTAACCCACAAGGGGGTAAATACGCATGGGTTACAGGGCAAGACTATGACATGTTAGCTAAAATAAACATTGAAACTGGTAGTGTTGAAACTTATAAAATGCCAACAGGCAGTGGCCCTCATGGCGTTGCATTTAATGACAACGGTGACTTTTGGGTATCCCTAGAGTTCGCCGGTTTGGTGGTTAAAATTGATCCGGCTAACGGTAAAATTTTGGAGAAAATTGATGTTAGCATAAAGATTGAAGATTCTAAAAATCATATTAACCCTGCACCACATGCCATTGAGTTTGCAGCAAATGGAAAAACAATTTGGTTTACAGGGAAAAGAACTAGTACGGTCGGTAAAATTAGTGAAAATGGTAAGGTATCACATTATCAATTGCCCTCACTTGGTGCCGTACCTATTTACTTGGTAGCTGGTGCGGATGGGAGTATGTGGGGGACTGAACTGGCAACCAGTAAAATTTTAAAAGTGACTAATGAAGGTGTCGTATCCGAATATAATATTCCGTCTTCCAGTAGTCGCCCAATCGCTATCATTCAAGCTCCTGACAAAAAATCTTTTTGGTTCAGCCAAGAAGCTAGCCATAAAGTTGGAAAAATAGACCTGCAGGGAAATATCACTGAATATCCTGTCCCCCAAGTAAATAGTAATATGCTACTAGCGGGGTTGGCATTTGATGGTAATGGTAACCTTTGGACTCAAAGTTACACCGCTCAAAGTGATTCGTTTAAAGATTACTCATCGGGTAGTGACTACATTATAAAATTAAGCAGAGATATTTTAACTGCGCCAGCAAATAATATTACCAATGTCGTTGTTTCTTTTTATCCAGTACCTACTGAACGAGCCATCTTTCATCGAATAAAACTGGGAAGTGATGGGAATATCTGGTTTACAGAGCTAGGGCAGGATTAGATTGGAAAAATAGCACAATGAAATAGCCAGGTGCTTTAGGACAGCGCTTCTTGCCTATAAAAATATGAGCTAAGAACTACGTGTAAATAGGTGGTTGGCTAAAATGAAGAGACACAGATTAAAGCCTAGCCTTTTTATATTAAAAGGCTAGGCTGATGTTTTTAGTTAAAGTTTGTTTAGTGTTTGGTAAAGCGCATTTAAACAAGCGGTTCCCAACTGGCGTGAGCGCTGTGGTGACCAACCAACATAGTGATCGGGTGTTTTCTCGGTATCTTTAAAGGGCATTTCTAAGGTCATCGCCAGGCAGTTGAATGTCTCAGCAATATAATTAGTCCCTATACTCATTAACGCCGCGCCGTGTTTGTCTTTTTCATAACCAATTTCAGTTTGAAAATCTGGGCTAGCGTTGATCAGTGCTTGCTGATAAAAATCTAACAGCGACTGGCGTTGCTCATTCCAGCTGGCAATGCCTTCAGAGCCTGCAATAAAGTTATAAGCTAGGGCCTCGTCACCATGCACGTCGAGGCAGAAATGCATGCCGGTTTGCTCCATTTTAGTACGTACTAACAGTACCTCTGGGCTATGTTCCATAGTGGCACTTTGCCATTGCCGGTTTAAATTGGCGCCTGCTGCATTGGTCCGTAAATTACCGCGACGACTACCATCAGGATTCATGTTAGGCACGACATAAAACACCGCTTGGCTTAAAAGCTCTCGTGAAATAGGATCTTCAGGGTCTAGCAACGAATTAAGCATCCCTTCAATGCACCATTGTGCCATTGTTTCACCAGGATGCTGACGGGCGATTATCCAGCAAACCTTTTTACCTGCTCCGTCTTCGCCAATTTTTAATAAATCCATGTCTTGGCCATCAAGAGTGTGGCCTAAGTGAATATATTCAACCCTTTCACACAATTGCGCATTGCCGATCAGGTCGTGATGGCGCTCCATTGAGTAGGGGGCAAAGTACGCATAATAAATAGAGTCACAATCAGGGGTATGGTTAATGGTCAGTACTTTGCCGTCAAAGGCTGTATCAACCCGAAACCAGGTCTCACGGTCATAGGAGGCAACAGCACGATAATCTTGCCATCCTTCAACGTAGGAGGACTCACTGGCATTGACTAAGTTAAGCTGGCAAGGCTGATCTTTAGCGCCGGTCAGACGGAAATAAAACCACTGACTAAAGTCGGAATTATTGTCTTTTTTGATTTCTAAATTAATAGTACCAGTATCACTGATGTCTAAGCAGTGGATATTACCACCATCAAAGTTGTGACTAATTTTCATAACTATCCTTGCGTGCACTGAAATAGGGAATTGTATACCGGTCACTAATGAAAATATATGCTAGTAATGTCAATATAATGACAACTTGATTGGTGAATAGATATTGGGTCTAGGTTATTGACTAAATAACAGTGTGCAGCCATTTCTAGCCATTTTGTACTGTCTCCATTTCCTTCATCACCCACTGTTTAAAAACCTCCATGCCATAACTCAATGAGCGGTCCTTTTGATATACCAAATAAAATGAGCGGTGAATATTCAAAGGTAAATCAAAGGGAATAATTAGCTTGCCAGATTCAAGTTCGGGCCCCAGTAAAGTGGGATCACCCAATGCAATTCCCAGACGTTCTGCCGCCGCTGCATTAGTCAGCATGCTGTTTGATAGTTGCAATCCCTGTCTGCGTTCACGAAACTTAACCCCTGCTAATGCTAGCCATTGGCTCCATTCAGGGAGGCGTTTACTGACGTGTATCAAAGGGTGAAAGCGGATGTGCTCAGGTCCTGAAAGCGGTTTGTTTTTGGTGATGATGTCGGGGCTGCAAATGGGCACTAAGTGAATGTCTTTGAGAAAGTGCACTTGCACTTCGGGCCAGTCGCCATTGCCAAAATAGATCGCCATATCGGTGCTGCTTCTCTCGAAATCTATCAAGCCCATAGAAGCATTTATCTGTAACTCTATGTCTGGATATAACGCTTGAAATTTGCCTAATCTTGGCATCATCCAGCGGGTTAAAAAGTGTGGTGTCATGCTAATAGTGATGGTGTGTAACTCTGAGGCGGTCTTAAGTTGCTCTGTGGCCTCGGCTATTTCCTTAAGTGCCGGCTGTATTGATGCCAAATATTTCTCACCATTTTCGGTGAGTTCTGCGTGTCTTTTAACTCTTTTAAACAGTTCGACGGCTAAATAATTCTCTAAGCCTTTGATTTGATGACTAACCGCAGAAGCCGTTACGGCTAGCTCTTGCGCGGCTTGTGCGAAGCTTCCAGTGCGGGCGGCGGCTTCAAAACTGCGCAAAGTATTGAGGGGAGGGAGGCGTAACATCAATTTCTTCCATTGCTGAATAATATTCATCATTGTGCTGAAAATTGATATTTTGTGCAACTGCTTTTATCAGAATACAATAGCCTCATATTAATTCAGGAAGCTCTAAACACTACCTATTTCATTTTGGGTAATGAGGCTCCTGATCAACCCAGGAGTTATATTATGTCAAACCAATACCAAGAAGAAATAGTGACCACAGCAAGTGGCGTCGTAGATATAGAATATTATAAGCAGGAAGCTAGTCGTATACGCAGTGAATATTTACTGGCTCTTTATAGAAGCGCTGTTAGCTCTATTAAAGGACTTTTTGTCACACAAAAAGAAGTAACTGAAACAGCTGCGAATATGTTCACGGTTGAGAAATTGGCCCGCTAATTCCTGTTTTACCCCGTCTGGTGCTCAAGGTGATTTTCAAGAGTAATTCTCTTGGGCATCAGGCTATTTTTTAGATAACAAGCCCGCTGTGTTCTGTTGCCTTAAAGCATAGTGCTGCTATACTGTATAAAAAACCAGTAAAGGCGGCAAAATGCGTAAGATAATTCATTGTGACTGCGACTGTTTCTATGCCGCTGTTGAAATGCGCGATGATCCGTCGCTGATTAATATCCCCATCGCTATAGGCGGTCGCTCTGATCGTCGTGGTGTTATCTCCACCTGTAATTATCCCGCCCGAAAATTTGGTATTCACTCTGCTATGGCTACGGCCCAAGCGTTGAAACGTTGCCCGCAATTGCATCTTATCTCTGGCAATATGCAAAAATACCGTGATGCCTCCAAACAAATCTTTGCTATCTATCGTGAAATTACTGATCAAATAGAGCCGCTGTCATTGGATGAGGCCTTTTTAGATGTGAGTGATATTGATAAATTCAGCGGCAGTGCCACCCGAATTGCGCAGTACTTACGCTACCGGGTTGAGAAAGAAGTCGGTATCACTATATCAGCGGGGGTTGCCCCCAATAAGTTTTTAGCAAAAATAGCCAGCGATTGGAATAAACCCAATGGTTTAAAAGTAGTCACGCCAAATGATGTTGAAAGCTTTGTGCAGCATTTATCGGTAAAAAAGATCCCGGGTGTCGGTAAAAAGACTGCGGAGAAAATGCGCTCGATTGGCATTGAAACTTGTGAGCACATTCGTGAAAAGTCCCCTGAATTTTTACAGCAATATTTTGGCACCTTTGGTGCAAGAATTTTTGAACTGAGTCACGGCATTGATAACCGAGTGGTCTCTAATCAGCGCGATACTAAATCAGTCAGTGTAGAGCATACCTTTGCCGCTGATATTGACAGTTGCCTCTCCTGTATTGAGCAAATTTCTGCATTGCAGCAAGAGCTGCAAAAGCGTTATCAAAATCTTAAGCAGCCACGTAAAGTCAGTGGGCTGTTTGTTAAATTAAAATTTTGTGATTTTACTCAGACGACGGTAGAACAGCAGGCCAGTATTTCTCAGCAATCACTGTTTAAAGATATGTTGGTGCAAGCTTATGAGAGAGGGGCGAAGCCAGTGCGGTTGATTGGTTTAGGTTACCGGTTAATGAAAGTGCCTGAGCGTAACTATCAACAGTTAATCTTGCCAATTTAAGCAATGCTTCCTGTCGCCGCTATTTATTTGCGTTAGATTAGCCGAAAGTTGTTGTTTATTTAAGCTATTATTTAACATGACTTCAATCTGTCGGTGCAATTTGATAGAATCTAGCTCATTTTTTTTCGCTGGGCTACTCCAGCGATGATGTTTAAGGATTTTAAACTACATGTTCCAAATGCTTGTTTCTAAATCGCAGAGTATGAAAAACGATTTGCTCTCTGGTTTAACCGTTGCGCTAGCCCTTGTTCCCGAAGCGGTTGCCTTTGCTTTTGTGGCAGGTGTTGCACCTCTAGTAGGTCTCTATGCTGCATTTATGGTGGGGCTTATTACTGCAATCATCGGTGGTCGTCCAGGTATGATCTCTGGTGCTACAGGTGCCTTAGCTGTGGTGATGGTGGCGTTAGTTGCCGACCATGGGGTTGAGTACCTCTTTGCCACTGTCGTGTTGATGGGTATTATACAAGTACTAGCCGGTGTCTTTAAGTTAGGTAAGTTCATCCGTTTAGTGCCACATCCCGTTATGTTAGGTTTTGTTAACGGCTTGGCTATTGTGATTTTCCTATCGCAAGTTCCGATGCTGCAATCAGACACACCGGATGGAAAGTGGGGCTGGATGTCTGGCACTTGGCTTACCGGTTCATCGCTTTGGATTATGTTAGGTCTCATCGGCATGACCATGGCGATTATTCGCTTTTTACCGTCAATTACCACGGCTGTACCTTCTGCGCTGGTGGCTATTTTAGCGGTGAGTTTGCTGGTGATTGGTCTTGATTTAGATACTTTGACTGTGGTTGATTTCCTGCAGGAGAAAACGGGCGATATCAATGCCACTATTGCGGGTGGATTACCTGAATTTCACATACCTGTTGTACCTTTTACTTTAGAAACGCTGCTCATTATCTTGCCATACGCGATTATTTTAGCGGCCATTGGTTTGATTGAATCACTACTGACATTAACCCTGATTGATGAGATAACGGATACTCGTGGTCGCGGTAACAAAGAATGTGTTGGTCAAGGTGTTGCCAACGTTGCTACTGGATTTTTTGGTGGTATGGGTGGTTGTGCCATGATTGGTCAGAGCATGATCAATATTAACTCTGGTGGACGTACCCGTGTATCGGGTATTTCAGCGGCACTGTTTTTATTGGCATTCATTCTATTTGGTTCAAGTTACATTGAAATGATCCCGCTAGCCGCTCTAGTTGGCGTGATGTTTATGGTGGTATTAGGCACCTTTGAATGGGCGAGCTTTCGATTGTTGGGCCGTATTCCACTAGGTGATACTTTAGTTGGTATTACTGTTGCTGTAGTGACGGTATTCACTGATTTAGCCATCGCTGTAGTAGTTGGGGTGATAATGTCTGCGCTGATTTTTGCCTGGAGACACGCCAAACATGTCGAAATGGAAACGCGTTTTGAAGGCGAGACAAAAGTATACTTGCCTCATGGGCCGCTATTTTTTGCATCCGCGCAAAGTTTTAAAGACAATTTCAAGCCAAAAGAAGATCCCTCTGATGTGATTATTGATTTTAAAGATGCACGTGTGGTTGACCATTCAGGCATTGAGGCGATAGATGCGATTGCCGATAAATACGTGGCAGCAGGTACAGTGTTGCATTTGCGTCACTTAAGCGCTGAGTGTACTGCGTTACTTGAGAAGTCGGGATCACTGGTTGAAGCGAATGAAGATGAAGACCCTAAATATAGGGTTGCGGACGATAGCTTAGCTTAAATATAGTTATGCACCAGTTCAATTAAGAGTAAGAATTATAACAGCGGGGCTCTATTTAGAGCCCCGCTTTTTTTTGTCTGGTGAATAGGAGGTAAAGTTTCAGACGTTAATGGTTGTAGATATCTTTGTAGTCGCTGGGTGTGTGCCCGGTCCATTTATAGAAGGCTCTGGTAAAAGACCTTGATTCACTAAAGCCTAAAGAGCGTGCGATAGTGGCAATAGATAAGGTGTTAGCACTGAGTTTTTCGATGGCGATGTCGCGGCGTATATCATCTTTTATTTTTCCGTAAGAGGTGCCTTCAGTCTTTAGCTTGCGTCTTAACGTTTGCGAGCTAATATTAAAATTCTTCGCTAATAATTCAAAATCTGGGCAAGATAAAATGTTTTGCTGTTGGGTCAGTATTAAAGTGCGAATCTTGGCTTGGTAGCTGATTTCCTCGCCAGGAATAGTAATGAGATCAGCCGGAGAGTCCTTCAGAAATATCAACAGGTCGCGCTGGGTTCTCACCGGGGGAAGATTTAAGTAGTCAGCATTAAAACTAATTTTCATCACGCTTTGATTAAAGTTTTGCCGACAGGGAAAGGCGTTTTTTAGCTCTTGGTGATGCGCGGGCTTTGGGTAGGGGAAATACACTTGGTTTAAGGTTATTTTACGGCCGATCACCCAGCTGGCAAAGCGGTGCCAGATCATTAGCCAAAACTCTTGGAAGAAATTGCCAATATCAAGCTCAGGCTTTAAGAAGTCGATACTGAACTCCGCTATATTTGCTTTGACACTCAATTGCATTTTTATATCGTCGCTAAACAACTGATAAAAATGAATGCCCTGTTCTAGGACGTTTTGTAAGCTGTCGTGATTGAGTGCGTATTTGGTCATTAGCTCGAATACACCGTGTTTACAGGGAGTTTGAGTACAGCCCATAAACTCGTCATTGAGTCGCATCCACGAGTGTTTGACTATATAGGTAATCACTTCTCCCGGAACACGAGCTTCGTCGCTGTCTAATGTTTTCTCTAAAATGTTGGAGCCTTGTAAAACCTGCTCCAGAGTGAAACCCTTGCGTAAATTACAGTTAATGATGGCGCGAAGGTAATGAACGCTGACGGTTGCCATAACAGATAGGTCTCGAAAAAAGCGAAGTAGTTAATATTGTAATAAAATGTGAGCTAAATAGTAAGCTAATGTCATTTTATATCACGTGCAATGCCTTTATAGTTTAACGCTGTAGCAATGCTTGCGCGCAAGGGCATTCTTTTAGGTGCTCATAGGCAAGTGTTGTAGTTTATCTGCTATATTCTCTGGTGATAAAGAGGGAAGTGGCAGGTGGTGATTTAAGAGTGTGCGCAAGTGATAAGTCATTTAGCGTCGAGCGGTAAAAAGGATAAAAACAAATGAGCGTATACCAGCACCCCTATAAAGATGTAGATTTTGTCATCCGTCACTTACTCGAATTTGATGCGTTTTGTAAAGAAAATAACTTAGCAGACGTTGATACCGACTTTGCCAATGTGATTTTGTCTGAAGCTGATAAATTTGCCGCTAAATATCTCGTCGAACAAAACCAGCAAGGCGATTTGCATCCAGCTAAATTAGTTGATGGAAAAGTAGTTGAAACTCCAGGTTTTGGTGATTCCTATAATGCGTTTGTAGAACAGGGCTGGCCCTCGTTATCAGCCAGTGAGAGTTTTGGTGGTCAAGGGTTGCCCAATCTTTTTTCAGTGGCAGCCAATGAAATTTGGCAGAGTGCTAACTTAGCTTTTGCGCTTTGTCCGCTATTGGGGCAAGGGGCTATCTCCGCGCTGGAAAAACACGGCAGTGAAACGCTAAAAGCACAGTATTTAGAAAAAATGATCAGCGGTCAGTGGACCGGTACTATGAACCTCACTGAAGCGGCTGCCGGCACCGATTTAGCCGCGATTAAAACCCGTGCCGTACAAAAAGATGGACAATATAAAATATTTGGCCAAAAGATATTCATCACTTGGGGTGATCATCAAATGGCTGATAATATTATCCACTTAGTGTTGGCAAGATTACCGGATGCTCCCGCGGGTGTGAAAGGCATATCGCTATTTATAGTGCCAAAATTCTTACTTGATGAAGCGGGTAACCCCGCAGCTGAAAATGATTTACGCTGCATCTCTTTAGAGCATAAATTAGGTATTCACGGCAGCCCGACTTGTGTGATGAGTTACGGTGATAATGAAGGCGCTATTGGCTACCTTGTTGGTGAGGAGCACTGTGGTTTGCGCTACATGTTTAGTATGATGAACCATGCCCGCCAAGGTGTTGGTGTGCAGGGGTTGGGTATTACGGAGCGGGCTTTTCAAGGCGCCCTTGAATATGCATCACAGCGAGTGCAAGGCAGCGACAAGGCGGGGAATGACATCCGCATCATTGCGTTTGGTGATGTGCGTCGTATGTTGTTAATGATGAAATCTGGTGCCGAGGCGATGCGAGCGCTCTGTTATGTGGCTGGGTTTGAATATGATAAAAAGTCAGTAGCGGCTGATGAAGATAAGGCGGCTGTAGATGCAACAATAGCCTTTTTGACCCCGATCGTTAAAGGTTGGTGTACGGAGCTAGCACAAGAGTTGGTCTCTTTGGCTATGCAGGTTTATGGTGGTGCAGGTTACATTGAGGAAGCTGGAGTGGCGCAGCATGTACGTGATGCGCGTATTTTGCCAATCTACGAGGGGACCACGGGTATTCAGGCGCTGGATTTAACTATCCGTAAAACGTTGTTAGATAATGGTGCTCAAGCGACATTATTTATTGAACAAATACAGCAATGCGTAGATGATTTGAATATGCTAGAGGGTGCTGGTGATTTGCAATCTGCATTGTCTAGTGCGTTAGATGATGGCCGAGCAGCACTTGCATGGCTGGCTGAAAATCCAAAGCAGGCAGACAGTGTTGCCGCACATAATTTACAGTTGTGGGGTTATTTACTCGGTGGTTGGTTGATGGCTAAATCTAGCATCGCCGCGCAGCAGCAGTTAGACAAAGGTGAGGGCGACAGTGAGTATTTAAAAGCGAAGTTGGTCACTTGTCAGTTTTATACTGAACATTTGTTAGTTAGAACTAAGGCTTCTATAGCCAGTATTAAGGCAGGTAGCGAGGCGATTATGTCGCTCTCTGAAGAACAATTTTTTTCTCATGTAAACTAGGTGTTTTTATGAAAGTATTAGTAACAGTCAAGCGTGTTATCGACTACAACGTTAAAGTGAGAGTTAAGTCGGATAATAGCGGTGTAGATTTAAGCAACGTTAAAATGGCAATGAACCCGTTCTGCGAGATAGCTGTTGAAGAGGCTATTCGTTTAAAAGAAGCAGGTATTGCTACTGAAGTAGTGGTTGTCTCTTTAGGTGTTAAAGCGTGCCAAGAGCAATTACGTACTGCGTTGGCGCTAGGCGCTGATCGCGCCATTCATGTTGAGACAGATCAAGAATTGGAGTCTTTAAACGTTGCCAAATTACTGGCAAAAGTGATTGAAGAAGAGCAGCCAGGAATGGTTATTCTAGGCAAGCAGGCAATTGATACTGATAACAATCAGACCGGTCAAATGCTAGCGGCTTTAACGGGCATGCCTCAGGGGACGTTTGCCTCTAAAATCGTCGTAGATGGCGACAAGGCATTAGTGACTCGTGAAGTTGATGGTGGTTTACAGACGGTTGAGCTAAATATGCCGATTATCGCCACGACAGATTTGCGTCTGAATGAGCCGCGTTATGCATCGCTACCCAATATTATGAAAGCTAAGCGCAAGCCTCTCGTGGTTAAAACCATCGAAGAGTTGGGTGTTAGCATTAAAGATCACACTAAGTTACTTAGCGTTACGCCACCTCCTGAACGTCAAGGTGGTATTAAAGTGGCCGATGTTGCCGAGTTGGTCGACAAACTAAAAAATGAAGCAAAAGTTATTTGACCTATTAGTTACCTTTTTTAGAAGGTTGATTGTTTGATAATTTTGCTTAAAAGAGACGGCTGAATAACGTAGTGAGCGAAGATAAGACAAGGAAAAAACCGACGAAATAGCGGAGTTTACTAAGGTAAATGAGCATCTAGAGTCGTTTTTTGACGCCGTATTATCAAGCTCGGTAGTTATACAGGGTCTCTAAAACATATTCACAGTAGAGAATTATATTATGTCTATTTTAGTTATTGCAGAGCATGATAACGAAAGCTTGAAAAGTGCTACTTTAAACACGGTAACAGCAGCGCTGGCGATCGGTGGTGACGTCAGTGTATTAGTCGCGGGAAGCCAGTGTCAAAGCGTGGCAGAAGCCGCTGCTAAAATTTCAGGTGTTAGTAAAGTACTAGTGGCAGACAATGCCGTATACGAGCGTCAACTGGCAGAAAACATGTTGCCATTGATTGTAGAGCTAGCGGCAGGTAAAACACATTTGTTAGCGCCGGCGACAACTTCTGGAAAAAATATCATGCCGGGTGTTGCTGCTCTGTTGGATGTGGCACAGATTTCTGAAATCATCAGTGTAGAAAGTGCCGATGTATTTGAGCGCCCTATCTATGCCGGTAATGCGATTGCCAAAGTTCAATCACTGGATGCAGTGAAAGTATTAACGGTAAGAACAACGGCTTTTGATGAGGCAGAGCTAACAGGTGCTGCCAGCATTGAAGTGGTTGCAAGTGTTTGTGATGCGGGTAACTCACGCTTTGTTGGTGAAGAAGTCGCGGTATCTGAGCGCCCTGAGCTGACTTCAGCGAAAGTGATTATCTCTGGTGGTCGCGGTATGGGTAATGGTGAGAATTTTGCACTGTTAGAAGCGGTTGCCGATAAGCTTGGCGCTGCTGTTGGTGCATCTCGTGCCGCTGTCGATGCAGGCTTTGTTTCCAATGATATGCAAGTGGGTCAGACGGGTAAAATAGTTGCCCCTGATTTGTATATTGCCGTGGGTATTTCTGGTGCTATCCAGCATTTAGCCGGTATGAAAGATTCCAAGGTGATTGTCGCTATCAATAAAGACGAAGAAGCGCCTATCTTCTCTATTGCTGATTATGGTTTGGTTGCCGATTTGTTTGAAGCAGTTCCCGAGTTGGAAGCTAAGCTTTAAGCATATCTCTCCAGCAGTCGAGCGCTCGCTCGGCTGTTTGTTGTTTTCTTGTGAAATTCCCCGCTAATTTACAAGCGTCTTTTGATTTCTTTGTTTCTTGCCGAAAAATAACTTTCTAAAGTTATTACTTTTGTGTGCATTGCAATTATATATTCGTAAATGTTCGTTTTATTTCTTTTTGTTTTCGTTATTTGTCGTTATACTTTCATCTTTAGTACTAGGCCATTATTAGTAGTGGCATTAAGAGGGGGTTTAAAGTGCAGGCATCTTTGATTACCAAGCAGAGTTACGATTTATTAGTCATCGGCGGCGGTGTGAATGGCACCGGTATTGCAGCAGATGCAGCTGGACGTGGTTTAAGCGTAGCGCTTTGTGAGATGAATGATCTGGGCAGTGCCACCTCCTCAAATAGCAGCAAGTTAATTCACGGTGGGTTACGTTATTTAGAATACTACGAATTTCGCTTGGTGAGAGAGGCGCTTGCTGAGCGCGAAGTACTGCTGGGTAACGCGCCACACATTATTGCGCCGCTGCGTTTTCAATTACCCCATAGACCGCACTTGCGCCACGCATGGATGATTAGGGCTGGGCTCTTTTTATACGACAATTTAGCTAAACGCTCTACGCTTAAAAAATCAGTCAGTTTAACTTTTACTAAAGACAGTCCCTTGCAAGAAAACATGCGCAAAGGCTTTGAATACTCGGATGCATCGGTGGATGATGCGAGGTTAGTGATTTTTAATGCGCTTGCAGCTAAGCAGCATGGCGCTGACATTTTAGTACAAACTAAATGCATTAGCGCTAAACGTACTGAGCAGGGGTGGTGTGTTGCTTTGCAAGAATCAAACGGTAAAGTGACAGAAATATACGCTAAGGCTATTGCCAATGCTGCTGGACCTTGGGTGGCCTCATTATTTGATGATACTTTGGATGAAACCTCGCCTAAAAGTATTCGCCTGATAAAGGGCAGTCATATTATTGTGCCTAAAATACATACTCAGTCCCAGGCGTTTATTTTACAAAATGAAGATGGGCGCATCGTGTTTGTGATTCCCTATCAAGATGACTTTTCACTGATAGGTACCACCGATGTAGAGTATCTAGGGGATCCGAGTAAAGTTGCCATTGATCAGGAAGAAATTGAGTATTTGATCAGTGTCAGCAATGCGCACTTTAAGGCACAAATTAGTGCTCAGGATATAGTATCAACTTATTCAGGTGTCAGACCGTTGCTCAACGATGAATCTGATTCCGCACAAGCGGTGACTCGTGATTACACTTTTGAGGTGAGCGCAGTGGCAGGTAAGCTTCCTTTGTTATCGGTTTTTGGTGGTAAAATAACCACTTACCGTAAGCTCTCGCAAGTTGCGGTGGATAAGCTTTGTGAGTATTTCCCCAGTGCGGGTGCGCCTTGGACCAAAGATGCACCCTTACCTGGTGGCGATTTCTCAAGTAGGGAAGTGTTACAGACAAAGCTTGAGGCGCAATTCCCTTGGATGCCACAGGCAGTTATTAAGCGTTTTGTGCGCAGCTATGGCACTTTGAGTCGTTATATACTGAGTAATTGCTCACAACTTGCCGATTTAGGACAAGATTTTGGTTTCGGCTTGTATGGCGTGGAAGTGGATTACCTGATTGCAGACGAATGGGCAGTGACGCTAGAAGATGTATTGTGGCGACGTACTAAAATGGGGCTGTATTTATCTAGCGATCAACAGCAGGTGTTGGATGAGTATATACAGTTAAAAACAACCACTGCTGATGAAAGTTCGTTAAACCTAGAAACATCGGTTAACCGCTAAGGTGAGTCTTAACCACATGAATAAATTAAATATATTACACATTAAGTTTAGGCCCACTAGGTGGGGCGCTACACCATTTTATACTTGATAATTCACGTTGTAGCTGCGTTATGAATTTCGTAAAGGGAATAACCATTTACTTCAATTCATGCCTTACTACAACGGGAATTCTCGGCGTCTAAAACGGTGTTTAACTGCCGGTTCTAGGTTAAAAGATCGTTCCGCGTAAAAGTTTCACCGAAGCTTTGGTCGTGTTGGTAAAAGGACGGCCAAAGCTCTTTTTTTATTCTTCTAAATAAATGTTTTTGCTGCTCTCTGGCGGTGATTTATCACCGGCATAGGCAATGATAGTGGCACTGCTAAAACCCGCTTGTTTCAGCGCTGTTAAACATTGCGCTGTTTTGTCTGCATCTACCCAAGCTAGTAGACCACCACTAGTTTGGGGGTCAAACAATAGCGGGTATTGGCTGTGTTGCTGCCATTTTTCACGGTCAATAATTGACAGGCTAGCTTCGTGGTTCTTTTCGTACAAGCTGCTGCTAATTCCCTGCGCGGACAGTCTTGCCGCTCCCTCTATTAATGGGATTGCGCTGAGTTTAAGATGGCAGACAAGGTCGCTGTGGCGTAACATTTCCAGCAAGTGTCCGATGAGCCCAAAACCGGTTAAATCTGTCATTGCAGTGCTTTGGTGCTCTTTTAAAATGCTGGCTGCCTGTTGGTTGCTGTGCAGCATGCTTTGTAAACAGGCTTGAACTTCAGCGCCTTTGGCAATTGCTTGCATGTGGGCCGCCATAATAACGCCGGTGCCGAGTGGCTTGGTCAGTATTAATTGCTGATTGGCGCTAACGCCGGTTTTGGTTTTAATATCTTGCACGTCAATTAAGCCGTTCACTGCTAAGCCTAAGCTTAGCTCGCTAGCTTCACTGGTATGACCTCCGGTTAAAGTACAACCCGCTGCATTTAGCTCTTCTATTACTCCATAACTTAATTGATAGAGCTCGCGCTGTTGAATTTTGCTACCGGCGAAAGGCATTGCGACAATCGATAGCGCAGACTGTGGATCACAGGCCATGGCGTGTAAATCACTGAGCGCGTGGTTGGTGGCGATTTTTGCAAAAATGTATGGGTCGTCAATGATGCTACGAAATTGATCGACACTTTGTACTAATGCCTTACCGGATGTACTCACCACAGCGGCATCATCAGGAGACTCTAAACCAATGATAATGTCGTCTCTGGAATGAGGTGGGATGTCGGCAGTGACTTGTTTTAATGTTTTGCTCAAGATACTGCTGGCGACCTTGGCGCCACAGCCGCCACAGCGCATTTTATCGATACTGTCTTGATCGTCTAGCAAAATGTGATCGCATTGTTGGGCTGACATACTAGGTTTTTCTGGCAGGTCATTAAGCTTTTGCATGAAACTCTGGTCAATATAGTCTTTGAGTTTCCATACCCAAGCGCCAGAAAAGTACATGCGCCCTTTACTGGCAATGGCGCGCTGGTTCCCAGTGGCTAATAAACTGAGAAACTGTCGTTGCGGGCGATGCTCTTTTAAGGGTTGTTGTAAAATAGCGCGACGTAAATTTTCAAATAGAATAGGCGCTTGGCGCACTGCAAAAACGCCAGCTTTGGGTCTCGGAGAGCGGGTTTGTGTCGCGACATCTCCCGCTGCAAAAACATCTGGGTGTGAATGTGAGCGCAAATAATCATCAATAGCGATAAAGCCTTGATCATCAAGGGCGAGACCCGCAGTAGCGGGCCACTGGGCAGGGTTGGCGGCGGTACACCAAATTACTGCATCGACATTGAGTTTTATACTGGCTTTATTGCTGGTCGCGCTCTGGCTGATGATCTGCTGCGCGCTCACTTGGGCTACTTTAAAATTGAGGTGTACTTCAATGCCCATATCCTGGCAGTGTGCAAGGGCTAGCTCTTGTACCTTGCTGTTATGGCCACTTAAGGGCTTGTCCCCTGAAATGATCCAGTGAAATTTATGGGGTTGTAGTGTTTTACTGTCATGCTGTTTTTGTTGCCAGGCATGCATGGCACAAATTAATTCAAAGCCGCCAGCGCCAGCGCCCACTAACGCGATATTTAACGGATGATTAGCATCGCGCATCGCGTATTGTAATTGCTGCCATTTTTTATAGAACTGGCTAATGGGTTTGACCGCAGTCGCATGTTCTGCAGCTCCCGGCGTTCGTTGTATGTTAGGGGTTGAGCCCGTATCAATAGACACTAAATCGTATTCAATGACTGGGCGTTGCTCCAGTAAAATGTGTTTATTGACTAATTGAAGGCCAGTGACTCTGGCGCAAATAAAACGAACATTGGCCCAGCTACATAACTTGAATAGATCAATATGGGTTTGCTCAACACAGTATTGACCGCTGACTAGGCCAGGTAACATTCCGGAGTAGGGGGTATCTACTGACTCTGAAATAAGCGTTAAGCGCACTCCGGCGAGTGGTTTCATGCCCCACATTTTTACCACAAGTGCGTGAGCATGCCCGCCACCTATGAGTACTATGTCTCGGTACTTTGTGTCCGTTGCTTGCATTGTCTATCCAGCCACTTTAGCGGGCATTTGTTGTATATAGTGCTGAATTTGTTGGGCATCTCCGCGAAAAATACTTTGGCGCGGTTTTTGGGTTAGCTGGTAATCATACATAGGGTCATAGTATTTGGTGAGAATAAGCTCGATGAAATCTCGGTAGCCATGAGTATCGTTTTGATCTCGATGAATAGCTATGCCTTGTTCTAGTAGTTGGCAGGCGAGGGTATAACGCTCGGCGCCGAGACGTTTGCGAATTCTGCCCAAGCTATCGGTATGTCGTTGAGCCAATAGTTCAAAGGCTTTTTCTTTGCCAAAATCTTGCTGGTAGCTTTCAAGTAAGATTAATATGTAATCTTCTATAGCGTAATCGATACGTTGTTCTAACGGGGTTTCAAGCTCTATATGAGAAAGAGTTTCCATTTTTTCTTTTAATGCTAAAGGCAGTGTCAGCGAGCCAATAAGTCGGCCTTCGTCCTCTAGAAAAACGGTGTGGTTATGGCTGTGTCGATGTTTAAGTAATTTGCTAGAGATGGCGTTCTCGAAATCAATCGGGGTCGGTTGAGGGGAAGCTGCTGCGCCAAAGCTGGAACCGCGGTGATTGGCAAGTCCCTCTAAATCAATAAAGTTATCCAGTTGTTGTAATAGACGGGTTTTTCCCGACCCCGTTCTGCCACTAATTAACATCAAAGGAACAGTGTCGACATTGCTTTCAAGCGCGTCGATTAAAAAGCGGCGTAGCGCTTTGTAGCCGCCCTCAACAAAGGGGAATTCAGTCCCAGACTCGCTCATCCACTGCTGGCTTATTTGGGAGCGAAGGCCACCGCGAAAACAGTACAGGAGTCCATTGGGGTTAGCTTTAGAGAAATTTAGCCACTGCTCAGTGCGCTGTTGCTGTAACTGCTCGGTAACTAGCTCGCGGCCCAGCGCTATCGCCGCTTCCTGTCCTGAAGTTTTGTAACAAGTACCTACTTGTTCGCGCTCATTATCTGTCATTAAAGGAAGGTTTGTCGCATGGTTAATGCAGCCTTTACTGTGCTCAATGGGTGCGCGTACATCAAATAGCGGGGTATCATTTAAAATAATAGACAGGTAGTCAGCGCTAGTGTTCATTGTTTGGCCTTGAATATGTTTGAGAGAAGAGTTGTTACATGGGATAGCGATGCATAAGCCTAAATCCAGTCGCTGAACGTTAGGTTTAGGTTCGATTGAGCCCAAATGGCTGATACTCTACCTCATCTAGATGCCGAGCAATAGTGATAGTGTTAAGTTGAACAAGAAGTGATAGATATTGCAGTTAATGATGCTGTAGAGCGCTTTACTCTTGGCATTTTAGCAAGGCTTTGCTCTAATACAGTTATCAAAAATAGCTGGATAGTTAGAATGTATACAGATGAAGATGTACGTCGTTTAACCTGGCAAAGTCGTAGAGGCATGCTGGAATTGGATGTGTTGTTTGTTCCTTTTATGGAGCAGGCTTTTCAGGATTTATCAGATGCTCAGAAAGATATATTTGTCCGGTTGTTAGCTTGTGAGGACCAAGATTTATTTGTTTGGCTAATGCGCCGATCTAAGTCAGAGGATCCTGAGCTGCAATCCATGGTTGAGCTAATATTAAAGCGTGTTCAGCCCGCTTAACGTTATTATCAAGCCCTCGCGCATCAAGCGAGGGTTGTTTTTATCTATTCATGCCCTCGCTCTCCTTAGTTTGTCTCTCTCCCTTGCGCCTGCTGCGTTAAAATACCCTTTAGTTGTTCTGGTGCTTGCTAGTGCTGTTGTTTATTGGCGTTCAATGGAGCCCAGTTGGGTGTTACATTGGGATCTAAATGCAGGACTGATTAGCGTTGCCAAAAATTCGGAACCCCTAGAAGAGTGTATTGCTATTGAACAGTTGTATTTAGTGTTCGGGGTCTTGTATATACAGCTTAAACGGGTGGATAAGGTGAGTGTTCATTTGTTGATCTTCCCCGATAGCGTAAATGCAGAGAGCTACCGAAGGCTTCGAGTGGCCGCGCGCTGGGCGAGCATCGTCATTAAATCAGAATGAGAAATATATGAGAGAGTGAGTGCGATCTGCTGCAGTGGTCTTGAAATATAGAACTATCTAGTTAGTATCCAGAAACAGATGTCTACTGCGAAAGCCCCACTAGCTCGATCTGCTCACTACTAGATGTAGTTATTTGGAATGACCAAACGCCTGCATCTAGTATCGTGCACCCCAAGCAATTGGGTCTCCCTTGCTACGACCCCGTTTCTGGATGAGAGCTATCTAGTTTGGCTATGTTTAATAGAGATGAGTTAGGCGGAGCCTAAATTATTAAGGGTTTGATTCCCCGCCCCTTGGGGCGTGAGCTTGTAAGAACCAAAAGTAACTAGTAATACCCCGCATCCGTAAGTGAAGGCTCGCGACGCGAGAGGGCTTGCCCCGGGGGATCTTTATTGCTTTTGTGGCCACATATAATTGATGGGAGTGAGAATAGTATCTCTGGCCTGAGCGCTAAGTTGTGGGTAGTCAAGGGTGAAGTGTAAGCCGCGACTCTCTTTGCGTAACATAGCGGATTGTATAATCAATTGCGAAACTAGCGCTAGATTACGCAGCTCTAACAAGTCCTTGCTGATTTTGTAATTGCTATAATACTCGGCGATTTCACCTTGTAAAAGGTCAGAGCGGTGTTTGGCGCGTTGCAGTCTTTTGTCGGTGCGTACTATGCCGACATAATCCCACATGAAGCGTCGTAATTCGTCCCAGTTGTGGGCGATGATGACATCTTCATCCGAGTCGGTTACTTGCGATTCATCCCAGCAAGGTATATCTGGGTATACAAAGGTATTTGCAAGTTTCGTGGCTATTTGAGTCGCGCAAGCTGAGGCAAAGACGATGCACTCAAGTAGTGAGTTTGAGGCCAATCGATTAGCGCCGTGCAGGCCGGTAAAGGCTGTTTCGCCGATAGCGTAGAGGCCTTCAATATCGGTGTTACCATGAATGTCGCTCATTACCCCGCCGCAAGTGTAATGTGCTGCGGGTACCACGGGTATTGGCTGATTGCACATATCTATTCCAAGCTCTTTACAGCGTTGGTAGATAGTAGGGAAATGGCTTTTAATAAAATCATCGTCTCGGTGTGAAATGTCTAAATAGAGGCAGTCTGCACCGAGCCTTTTCATTTCATGATCAATGGCACGAGCGACAATGTCCCTGGGGGCAAGCTCCCCTCTGTCATCAAATTTATGCATAAATGGGGTGCCATCGGGTAGTAGCAGTCTTCCGCCTTCGCCGCGAACTGCCTCGCTGACTAAAAATGATTTTGCCTGTGGATGATAGAGGCAGGTAGGGTGAAATTGATTAAACTCCAAATTGGCGACTCTGCAGCCTGCGCGCCAAGCCATGGCGATACCGTCACCACTAGCGCCGTCTGAATTGCTCGTATACAAATAGGTTTTGGAGGCACCGCCTGTGGCTAAAATAGTTTGTTTTGCTTTGAATACGTGAATTTCGCCAGTGCCACTGTCTAACACGTAAGCACCGAGACAGTAATCTCCAGGCACTCCAAGTTTTTCGCTGGTAATTAAGTCAATGGCCATGCTCTGTTCAAATAAGTGAATAGACTCACAGGCGCTGGCGCGGTCAATCAGTGTTTGTAATATAGCTTTGCCAGTGGCATCAGCTGCATGGATGATACGCCTGTGGCTGTGGCCCCCTTCTTGGGTTAAGTGTAACTGTCCATTTTCGTGGCTAAAAGGCACACCTTGATCGATTAACCAGTCGATAGATTCGCGCCCGTGTTCAACGGTGTAATTTACGGCATCATTGTGCGATAAATGACTACCAGCTGTGAGCGTGTCTTTGGCGTGGTTTTTTTCTACATCCAGAGCGTCAATAACGGCGGCAACACCGCCTTGGGCAAGCCAAGTGGAGCCGCTGGTGAGTTTGCCTTTACTTAATACGGCAATTTTGGCTTTATCAGCAAGTTTTAAGGCAAGGGTGAGGCCTGCAGCACCGCTACCAATTATCAGTACGTCAAATTCATGTTCAGTTTGCATATTACCGTCACTACTTAGCTGAATGGGTGAGCCTTGTTGCCAAAAGCAGGCTAAAAAGGGCGTAGGGGAAAAGTTGAGGTGCCCTGTTTTATAACAGGCAAGAATATACCGATTATCTATAATGAAAAGCTAGTGTTAAATGAAAAGAACGACTTATTCGCTGCCATTACGCAAAAAATTCTCAGGCGCAATCTTGTATCTACATTTTTACCCTCGTTGTTAATGGGTTTGTTTGATTTTTAATTTAGGCTGTCGATTAGAATTGTTGGTGAAATTTGGTATATATTTTAAATATGTTGAATTAAAAAGAACATTTAGCAGTATTGTTGGAACTTTTTGTAAGGGGGTAACTCATACAACAGTATTCTTGAATTGACGGTAGCGTTTAAGTAAGTGCCAAGGTTTATACTTTACTACTGTCATTTCTGTTGAGGTCGGCGTACAAGTTTTGTCGGTCCACGTTTGAGAAACATAGTCGTTTTTTTACAGTAAGGGTTTGATGTGTCTGGCGAAAATAATGCTGAGATTGATAAACAGTTAGTCAAGAGGGTACAAGAGGGAGATAAGCGCGCATTTGATTTGTTGGTAATTAAATATCAACACAAGATAATTGCGCTGGTTAGTCGCTATGTTTACGATAAAGATGAAGCGCTAGATATCTCTCAGGAAGCATTCATAAAAGCGTACAAGGCGCTGCCAAGGTTTAGAGGAGATAGTGCGTTTTATACTTGGTTGTATCGTATCGCGATCAATACCGCCAAAAATCACATCGTATCCAGAGGTCGTAGGCCCCCTGATGTAGATGTAGATGTGGCAGATGCGCAATATTTCGAAGGAGAAAATAAGCTACATGATTTAGGGAATCCCGAAAATCATTTAGCACGGCAGGAAATCGATAGCGCTATAAAAACAGTGCTCGATCAACTGCCAGTCGATTTACGGGTGGCTTTGACCTTGCGTGAATTTGAAGATATGAGTTATGAAGAAATTTCGGTGATCATGGATTGTCCTGTGGGGACAGTGAGATCGAGGATTTTTAGAGCGAGAGAGGCGATAGATAAAGAGATATCGCCACTTTTATCATAAAAGAGTAATAGCAGTGTTTTTAATAATGATAGTTCAATTATTTAAAGAATTTCCGTTGGGAGTGTCTGAATAATGCAAGAAAAATCACTAGAATCTCTATCAGCCATGATGGATAGTGAGGTCCAAGAGTTTGAGTTGCGCAGGGTTGTGGAGCTTACAACAGAAGATCAAGAGCTTAAAGATAAATGGTTACGCTACCATTTGGCGCAAGATGTGATGAAAGGACAAAGTGTTCATGTCGCATCCGGTATTGATTTAGTCGGCAGAGTGAGTGCCGCCTTAGAGTCTGAACCAAATTATAGCGCTTCCCCAATAAAGACCAGCGAGCAACAAGTTAGCAATGTACAGCCGCTGAAAGCGAATTCTCAGTGGTGGAAACCCGCTGCTAGTATGGCGGTTGCGGCCTCTGTAACAGCGGTGGTGTTAATGGGGTCTGGACAATTTTCTACGCCGTCTGTGACGGGACCAATAGTTGATTTGGCGAGTGTGCCCAAAGCGAATGCTGGATTCCCTCAAAGTAGATTTGGTAATGAGTTGTCGACGGTATCAGCAGCTGCTGTAAAAACACCAAGCGCTGAAACTGCTTTTGGTATGAAACAATATATTCAACAGCATATTGATTTGTCTTATCCTAAAGCGGCGAGTTGGCAGGCTAATTGGCTACCAGCGGGTTACGATCAAGTAAAACATAATGTTAGCTCCGCAGCTGAAGTATTGTTGTTTACTAACGGCACAGCGACGCTCTCTATTAATATAGAGAAGCTGGGGACGCAAATGGTTTCTCAAGGTGTTGTCTCTAGTAATGAATTGATAGCATTAGGGGTTCGCGCTAAAGAGAGTTTTATCACCGTAATTGGTGCTGTATCTCTACAAGAAGCTTCTAAAATAGCTGCATCTATTGGCCCCGTGGGCAAATAGTCAAAATGTGAAGTGTCTTTTGCTGAATCGTATAATGGGTCGAGGTTTTCCTCGGCCTTTTTTGTTTTAGGGCAAAAAAATTCATCCTCTTTGATTTGACGTGAACTTCGCCTTTCAATTCTGTCGTGTTTTTTGTAAGGTTGCCGGTCTTAGTGGCAAAGAATCACTACTCTCAATAAATTAAAAACTGAAAAGAAATGATAGAAGAGCAAGCAACTGTTGTCAGTGTCAATAAAAATGAAGTGTTAGTGGCAGCAAGTCGCAGCTCTGCCTGTGGGCAGTGCGCGGCAAAAGATGATTGTGGGCAAAGTGCTATTGCGCAGTGGGCAGCCTCAAAAATGGTTGATGTTGCAGTGAATAATCCCATGAATTTTCCTTTAATGGTGGGCGATGTGGTACTGGTCGGCATTAATGAGAAGAGTTTTATAAAAGCTTCATTGCTGCTGTATTTTATGCCCCTTTTAGTTATGTTTACAGCAGGTGCTATAACGACAAAAATAGGGATGGCTGAGCTGGTAGTAATCGCTGTTTCTTTTGCCGCACTTTTTTGCAGCTTTTACGCGATAAAATTTTATAGTAAGAAAATGGTGGGTAACTCAGCTTATCAGCTGGTTGTGCTTAAAGTGATTGAATGATAAATAGAGGTCTCTGCATTAGGTGGTAAGTGATGCAGAGCTAGTAAATTTTAAGTGGTAAGTTTGGAAGGTGTTGAATGATTTTTCGAGTAAATGGAATAGCTAGTTTTAACATATCATCTTTTAGTAGGCAGCGCAGTTGTATGTTATTGGCTATATTGTTGGTGTGGGTGGTATCTACATCTGTTTTCGCCTCTCTGCCTGATTTTAAGGAGTTGGTTAAAGAGTCTTCTCCTGCTGTAGTGAATATAGCGACACTAAAAAAGAAGAAAAGGGGTCTGAGTGCTTTTGGTTTTAAAGGGCCTGATGGGCAAGATATACCTGAGATACTCAAGCCTTTCTTGCCTTCTCCTGATGAGTCAAAATCCCCGGATGAAATAACCAGACCAGAGTCATTAGGTTCTGGCTTTATCATTAGTGAAGATGGTTATATATTGACGAACTACCATGTGGTTAAAGGCGCCGATAAAATTATCGTCAGATTAAATGATCGTCGTGAAATGGAAGCTAAGGTTATTGGTAGCGACAAACGCTCGGACATTGCTTTACTGAAAATAGAAGCAACCGATTTGCCGACAGTTAAAATTGGTGATTCAGAAAAATTAGAGGCTGGAGAGTGGGTGTTGGCCATAGGATCGCCATTTGGCTTTGATCACTCAGTGACGGCAGGGATCGTCAGCGCAACAGGTCGCGCTTTAAGGAGTGAGACATATGTGCCTTTTATCCAGACAGATGTAGCCATAAATCCTGGTAACTCAGGTGGGCCCCTTTTTAATTTGGCGGGGGAAGTGGTGGGTATTAACTCGCAAATTTACACGCGCAATGGTGGTTTTATGGGGTTGTCTTTTGCAATTCCAATCGATATTGCTATGAATGTAGTATCACAGTTAAGAGAAAATGGCTTCGTTAGTCGTGGTTGGTTAGGTGTGATCATACAAGAGGTTAGTAAAGATTTGGCTGAATCCTTTGGTTTAGAAAAAGCTGAAGGTGCACTGGTGGCTAAAGTACTACCTAATAGCCCAGCTGCTAAGGGTGGGATTAAAGTCGGAGATATTATTTTGAAGTTTGAGGGCAGTGCTATCAATCTTTCTGCCGATTTGCCGCACAAAGTGGGAGTGGTGCCTCCTGGTAATACTGCGCAGCTAGAGATTGTAAGATCCGGTGAGCAGATGAATCTATCTCTCGTTATTGGTACTTTGCCGAGCGACAAGAAGTTGGCCTCTAGCTCACGCAGTCAAAGGCAGGGAGCGCTTACCAATAATCCCTTGAATGCAGTGTTGTCAGATTTGTCATCTGCGCAAAAACAACAGTTTTCATTAGATAATGGAGTGCTTGTAAAAAGGATTTTGGAGGGAGTGGGGGCCAGAGCTGGTCTTTTGCCTGGAGATATTATTACTATGTTAAATGGTACTAGTGTGCAGTCTGTCTCGCATTTACTCGAGCTTATAAAGCTATCACCCAAAAATAAAGTAGTGCCAATGCGCATAGTGCGAAGAGGTTCTCCCTTATTTATACCGATAAAATTGGCTGAGCAATAGCGAGTATCCGCCCATATTAACTCCAGCTTTTGCTGGAGTTTTTACTTGCGTAAGTTTGCTATAGATAAGTGGCGACACTTAAATGCGCTAAAGCGCTATCGTGCTGCAGGGTAATAGGATAAAATAGCGCGCTTTTATTATTAACCATTGTTTAGTTTGAGATCCTATTTGTGAGCAACCTAGATCATATCCGAAATTTTTCCATTATCGCCCATATAGATCACGGCAAATCTACTTTGTCAGATCGTTTTATTCAACATTGTGGTGGTTTGTCTAATCGCGAAATGGAAGCCCAAGTTCTCGATTCAATGGACATCGAACGCGAGCGTGGCATTACTATAAAATCGCAAAGCGTTACGCTTAGTTATGAGGCCAGAGACGGTAAAACTTATCAGTTGAATTTTATCGATACACCAGGGCATGTCGACTTCTCCTATGAAGTATCTCGTTCCCTTGCCGCTTGTGAAGGTGCATTGCTAGTGGTAGATGCAGCGCAGGGCGTAGAGGCGCAATCTGTGGCTAACTGTTATACGGCTATAGAGCAGGGCTTAGAAGTTTTGCCTATTCTTAATAAAATGGATTTGCCACAGGCAGACCCTGAGAAAGTAAAAGAAGAAATTGAAGAAGTAATCGGCATTGATGCCTCTGATATTACCTTGTGTTCCGCAAAAAGCGGCATGGGCATAGAAGATGTACTCGAAGCATTAGTTACCACTATCCCTCCACCAGAAGGTGATATTGACGGTGACCTGCAAGCGTTAATCATCGATTCTTGGTTTGACCCATATTTAGGTGTTGTCTCGTTAGTGCGCGTTAAGAACGGTTCTATTCGCAAAAAAGACAAAATTTATATGAAGACCACCGGGCAGAGTTATCAGGTTGACTCTGTTGGTGTATTTACCCCTAAAAGAACGCCTACTGATTGTTTGAAAGCAGGTGAGGTGGGTTACATAGTAGCCGGCATTAAAGATATTCACGGCGCACCTGTAGGGGACACCGTTACGCATTTAAAAACGAAAGAGGTGGATGCGCTTGAAGGCTTTAAAAAGTCTCAGCCTCAAGTATACGCCGGTCTTTTTCCAACCAGTTCAGATGATTACGAAGATTTCCGCGAAGCTCTGGATAAATTACGCCTGAACGATGCTTCGTTATTTTTTGAGCCTGAAAGCTCTGATGCATTAGGCTTTGGTTTTCGCTGTGGTTTCTTAGGCATGCTGCACATGGAAATCATTCAAGAGCGCTTAGAACGTGAGTATGATTTAGATTTAATCACGACAGCACCTACCGTTATTTATGAGATAGAGCTGCATAATGGTGATGTGAAGCAAATTGACAGCCCCTCTAAACTGCCAGATCCTGCGCGCGTAAAAGAGATGAGGGAGCCCATTGTTAAAGCGAATATTTTAGTACCCCAAGAGTATTTAGGCTCTGTGATTGGTTTGTGCGTTGAGAAAAGAGGCGTGCAGATTCACATGTTGTACGTGGGTACTCAAGTGCAAGTTAGCTATGAGTTACCCATGGCAGAAGTGGTGTTGGATTTCTTTGATCGCTTGAAATCAGTGAGTCGTGGTTATGCCTCGCTAGAATATAACTTCACTCGGTTTGAGCCTGCACAATTAGTGCGTATGGATATCTTGATTAACAGTGAAAAAGTAGACGCTTTGTCACTGATTTTACACAAAGACAACTCTCAGTACCGCGGGCGTCTGCTGTGTGACAAAATGAAAGAATTAATTCCCAGACAGATGTTTGATGTGGCAATTCAGGCGGCTCTTGGCGGTAAAATCATTGCTAGAACCACTGTCAAAGCACTGCGCAAGAACGTAATCGCCAAATGTTATGGTGGTGATGTATCGCGTAAGAAAAAGCTGTTACAAAAACAAAAAGCCGGTAAAAAACGCATGAAGCAAGTCGGTAACGTGGAAATTCCTCAGGAAGCTTTCCTCGCTGTGCTGAAAATAGATAGCTAGAACATTAAAATTATAGAGTAGGAAATTAAATGAATTTTGATTTTGCCCTAGTGTTAGTTGTACTTACTTTTGTCGCCGGCATAGGCTGGTTTATTGATAAAGTTTGGTTTGCGCAAGATAGGCAAGATAGAGTGGCAAAGGCTGTTAATGCAGCCCCTGAACCTCTGGATGAAAACCAAATAACGGCGATTGAAAACTTGCCGATGTGGGCGGATTTATCCCGCTCTATGTTTCCGGTGTTAGCTTTTGTGTTGGTGTTGCGATCTTTTATTGTAGAGCCTTTTCAAATACCATCAGGCTCGATGATTCCAACCTTGAAAATAGGTGATTTCATCCTGGTCAATAAATTTAGCTATGGTCTGCGTTTGCCAGTGCTCAATACTAAAATAGTTTCTATTGGAGATCCTCAGCGCGGTGATGTAGTAGTGTTTAAATTTCCCAATGATCCATCGATAAACTACATCAAACGTTTAATCGGTCTCCCAGGAGATGTCATTGCCTATCGCAATAAAACGGTATACGTTAATGGTGTCGCTCAAGCTCAAGAGTTTGTAGCCAACTTGCCTCCTGATAAGCTTATTGGAGAGAATCTAAGTGGTGTCGAGCATCAGATACATATAACACCCGCCAGAGTGGGTGTGCAGGGTGAATGGACTGTTCCCGCTGGTAAATATTTTGTGATGGGGGATAATCGCGATAACAGTAACGATAGTCGTTATTGGGGTTTTGTACCTGACTCATTGATGGTTGGTAAAGCTTTTGCTGTGTGGATGTACTGGACTGATTTTTTCAGTATTCCAGATGTTACAGCTGCTAGACTGATTAAGTAACAAATGTACCTCGCTAGTGCGAGGGGCATTTGATAAAGAAGAATTAGGCGGGTTCTAAATTATTAAGGGTATATTTTGTTCCTTAGATTGAGAGCCTGCTTGGAGCTTGTCCGAGAATCGCGACGATCAGTCTGTTCTCGGGCAGGCTCCTAGTACTATAAGCAACTAGAAATACCCCGCTTCACTAAGTGAAGGCTCGCCTAGCGAGAGGGTTTGCCCCGGGGAACTTTATTTAAATAACATCTGAATAAGTGGTTTTAAAGCAGTCACTGTGTGTGAAGCAACAATTTATGCTAAGTGCTACAATAAAATCACTCATTCAGGTAAGAGAAAGACGAAGCTATTACATTGATTATTAAATCTCCAGAAGTGTTGATGCGTCGCATCAATTATCAATTCCAAGATGTGAGTCTTTGTGAATTGGCCTTAACTCACAGAAGCTGTGGTAAGAACAATAATGAGCGCCTAGAATTTCTAGGGGACTCTATTGTGAATTTTGTCATAGCAGAGGATTTGTTTAAACGCTTTCCCGAAGCTAAAGAAGGCCAGTTGTCTCGCTTGAGAGCGCAGATGGTAAAAGGTAAAACTTTAGCTGAAATAGCACGTGACATGAATATGGGCGACTACTTACGCCTAGGGTCTGGTGAGCTTAAAAGCGGTGGATTTAGACGCGATTCAATTCTGGCTGATTCCGTTGAGTCTTTAATAGGTGCTATTTATCTAGACTCTGACATGGATACGGTCCGTGTGCATATTTTGAGTTGGTTCAAAACTCGTCTAGCGGCTTTAAGCCTGACACAGACACTCAAAGATGCCAAGACCAGGTTACAAGAATATTTGCAGTCGCGTCGTTTAGCATTACCGGATTACAACTTGGAAAACGTAGAAGGTGAAGCTCACGATCAAACGTTTTATATTAAATGTACTATTAGTGAGCTATCTGAGCCTACTAGTGGTGTGGCAAGCAGTAGACGCCAGGCTGAGCAAGAATCTGCCAGTGCAGCCCTTGATCGGTTAAAAGAATTAGGTGCAAAGTTATGAGTGATAATCTACTGGACGACTTTTTTTCAGCCGAGGGGAAGCTCGATCAAAAATGTGGTTTTGTCGCCATTGTAGGTAGGCCTAATATGGGCAAATCTACCTTGATGAATAATATTTTGGGGCAAAAATTAAGTATCACCTCAAAAAAGCCACAAACCACCCGCCATCAAATATTTGGTATTAAGACCGAGCAGGAAAGGCAGGTAGTCTATGTTGATACCCCGGGTCTACACAAAGAAAAAGATATCGCCCTCAATCGCTATATGAATAGAGCGGCAACTGAAGCGCTGCGTGGTGTTGATCTTGTGGTATTTATGATCGACAGAACAGCGTGGACGGAAGAAGATCAAATCGTACTAGAAAAAGTAAGGTACAGTGATGCTCCGGTCATTTTAGTGATTAATAAAGTTGACCAATTACCAGATAAAAGCGATTTGTTAGCGCAAATCGAAAAAGTATCGGCAATGATGGATTTTGCTGAAATAATGCCAGTATCCGCTAAGACAGGCACCAATGTCGACAAACTGGAAACACTGATTAATAGTTATATGCCGGATGGTGACCATCACTTTCCTGCAGATCAAATAACTGATAAAAGCGGCCGTTTTATGGTCGCTGAAATTGTTCGTGAAAAAGTCATGCGCAATGTTGGTGATGAAGTGCCTTACGGTGCGACCGTTGAAATTGAAGAGTTTTATCGCGATGATCAATTGCTGACTATTAGTGCACTTATTTTGGTGGAGCGTGAGGGGCAAAAGCGAATTTTGATTGGCGATAAAGGCGATCGAATGAAAACCATTGGCCGTGATGCACGCCTTGATATCGAAGCGTTATACGATACAAAAGTGATGCTTAAGCTCTGGATAAAAGTGCGCCGAGGTTGGGCGGATGATGAGCGCGCATTGCGCAGCTTGGGCTACGATTTAAATTTGTAGCATACAGATACAACTGGGGCATATTTGAATTATCGCATCGAACGACAAGCAGCTTATGTCTTGCATTCTAGACCCTACCGGGACACCAGTGCACTGGTAGACTTGTTTAGTTTAGAATATGGCAAGGTAAGCGTGGTTTGTCGTGGCGTGCGCCGCCCCAACTCAAAGATCAGAGCGATATTGCAGCCCTTTACGCCGCTACAGGTTAGCTGGCAAGGACGCAATGATCTTAAAACCTTGAGCTTGGTTGAAAGTGCCGGTTTTAATGGTTTATTAAGCGGTAAAGCGCTTATCTGCGGGCTTTACGCTAATGAGCTGTTGCAGAAGTTGTTAGCTGTTTTTGATCCTCACCCAAAATTGTTTGTCTATTACCAGTATTTACTGACAGCCCTAGCCGAGAATGACATTGAAGTGCCGCTACGTATTTTTGAGCAGCAATTGCTTAAAGAAATGGGCGTGCTAGTTGATCTGGGAGATTTGCAGGTGAATGCCCTCTATTATTACAATCCAAGTGAGCTTGTATTTGAGCAAAGAGCCTCAATAGATGAGAGATTGACTGAGTATTTCTTCTACGCTGATGATCTGAGCGCTATTCACCAGGGTGATTATAGTCAGTTGCAAACCCGCAGAGCAGCGAAGCGTTTTATGCGCTTACAAATAGAAGTGTTACTTAATGGTAAAACTTTACACTGTCGTGATTTATTAAAGGTAAAAACAGTGCCTAAGCAGAATAGCAATAAAGAGACCTAATGATAAAAGGCATAGGGACAGATCTGTTAAAAATCGACCGGATTGAAAAGAGCTTAGTGCGCACGCCAAAACTCGCTAACCGTATATTGACGCCGACTGAGCTGGACGAATTCTCCAAAAGCACCCAGCCCGCAAGATTTTTGGCGAAGCGATTTGCGGCTAAAGAAGCGTTGGTGAAAGCGTTAGGTACAGGCATCGGCAATGGTGTTGGCTGGCAGCATGTCGAAGTTATTAAAGATCCATTAGGCAAACCCATGCTTATTTTAACGGGTGGTGCGCTTGAGCGAGCTGAGCAGATGGGGGTAGATAATTATTTTATTTCCTACAGTGATGAGCGCGAATATGTCGTAGCAATGGTTGTCTTAGAAGGTGAAAAATAGCCGCTAAGTAAGTTTCGATTGTGATTAAACTAGGGCTTGGTATTGCATTAAGTGATTATTCACAGTGCACAGCTCTTTTACTAGAAAAACGTTAACAAAGGTTGAATTATGACTGAGCAGTTCCCCACCATTGCAGATTATATTGGCAACACACCACTAGTGCGTCTACAGCGGATGGTTGTGGCTAACAATAATGTGATCTTGTGCAAGTTAGAGGGAAATAATCCAGCGGGGTCCGTCAAAGATAGACCCGCCATGTCAATGATTGAGCGTGCTGAACAACGTGGCGATATCAGCCCTGGAGATACTTTGGTTGAGGCCACTTCCGGTAATACGGGCATAGCGTTAGCTATGGCAGCGGCGATCAAAGGCTACAAAATGATTTTGATCATGCCCAACAATATGAGTAGTGAGCGCAAGACTTCCATGAGTGCCTATGGGGCAACTCTGATCGAGGTAAGCGCTGAACAGGGTATGGAATATGCTCGAGATCTGGCGCAAGAAATGCATGACAATAATGAAGCCGTAGTATTGGATCAGTTCGCTAATGGCGATAATCCTAGGGCCCATTACGAAAGTACTGGGCCAGAAATATGGCAGCAAAGTAGGGGGTTAATTACTCACTTTGTTAGCTCAATGGGCACCACTGGTACCATAATGGGTACATCAACTTATTTAAAAGAGCAAAACAGCGCTGTGCAAATTATAGGATTGCAGCCTGCAGACGGTGCTTCCATTCCAGGTATTAGACGTTGGCCGAAAGCTTATTTACCAAAAATATTTGACGAGACCAAAGTCGATAAAATTTTGGATGTAAACCAGCTAGAAGCAGAAGAAACGATGAGAGCGCTGGCCATTCAAGAGGGGATTTTCTGTGGTGTCTCTTCGGGCGGAGCTGTTGCAGGCGCGCTTAAATTAGCGCAACAGGTAAACGATGCTGTGATTGTCTGCATTATTTGTGACAGAGGGGATCGTTATCTGTCGACCGGCGTTTTTGGTCATTAAAGATAAATTGATAGGCTGTTAAGCGTTTAGAGCAGCAAACAAAAAATTTAAAAAATACGATTACAATAATAAATAAGTGCTGGGTGAATATCTCAGACATTCAAATTTTGCTTATTTGCGTTTTAGCAAGGAGCGGTAGCTAGTTATGGTAAAGGTAAGAGACGATCATCCAGTGCACGATGATGGCTCAGTCGATATAACGTTGTGGATCTCAATGATTGAGGACCAAATCACCTTACAGAATCCCGATATTTTGTATCGGGCGTGTGTATTGGCCAGAGATATTTATGAAGAGCATAAAGCCGTCGCCGATGACTGGAGCGAGTACGGTAATGGCAGCTTCCTGATTGGTTTAGAAATGGCGCAAATTCTCTCTGAGTTAAAACAGGGAGAAAATTCCATCATTGCAGCGGTGTTATATCGCTCGGTCAGGGAAAAGAAGCTTAGTATTCACGAAGTCAGAAAAGCCTTTGGCAAAAAAATTAGTACTTGTATCGAGGGTGTGTTGCAGATGGCTGCGCTCGGAAGTCGAGTGAATCCACGTACCGCTAATACAGTATTGGGCTCTGAAGCTCCCCAAGTAGATACTGTGCGCAAGATGTTAGTGGCGATGATTGATGATGTTAGTGTCGCTTTGATTAAGATCGCTGAGCGTACTTGTGCTATCCGTAATGTTAAAAATGCCGATAGAATGAAACGTTATTTGGTCGCCAGAGAAGTGTTTGACATCTATGCGCCTCTCGCTCATAGGCTTGGCATAGGACATATTAAATGGGAGTTAGAAGATCTTTCGTTTCGCTATTTAAAGCCCAATGACTACAAAACCATCGCCAAAATGTTGGATGGTAAACGTATCGAGCGCCAAGAGTTTATCGACACAGCGGTTGATACTGTCAGTGAGAAATTAAGAGAGCAAAATATTGAGCCCGATGTGCAGGGACGGGCCAAGCATATTTACAGCATCTGGCGTAAAATGCAGCGCAAAAATATCGAATTTTCTCAAGTATATGACATGCGTGCAGTTAGGGTATTAGTGCCCAACGTCCGAGATTGTTATGCCGCCCTAGGTGTGGTGCATGGTATCTGGCGAAATATTCCTCATGAATTTGATGATTATATTGCCTCACCCAAACCCAATGGTTATCGCTCATTGCACACTGCTGTGTTTGGTCCTGAAGGAAAAATATTAGAAATTCAGATTCGCACCCCAGAAATGCACGAAGAGGCGGAGTTGGGAGTGTGTGCGCACCACGTCTATAAAGGCACAGATACCGGCGCTGATAACGACTCTTACGAAGATAAAATCACTTGGTTAAGACAAGTGCTTGAGTGGCATGAAGATTTAGGGGAAGCTGAAGGGCTTGCTGATATTTTAAGATCGGATGTTGTCCAAGACAGGCTGTATTTATTTACTCCAGATGGACATGTTATTGATATGCAAAGCGGTTCTACTGCGGTAGATTTTGCCTATCGAGTACATACAGAAATTGGTCATCGCTGTTGTGGTGCCAAGGTCAATGGTCGAATTATTCCGTTAAATACGCCTTTGAAAACAGGCGACCAAGTTGAAATTTTAACAGGTTCCGAACAGCGTCCCCGTAGAGATTGGCTAAACAGTAATTTAGGGTTCGTCACAACATCCAAAGCGCGCGCTAAAGTGGCCCATTGGTTTAAGCTGCAAGATAAAGATAAAAACACTCAAGCTGGTAGAAATATTATCGAGCGAGAATTTACTCGTCTGGCAATTAATTCTAATGATGTCGATCTCAAACAAGTCGCGCGCACTGTCAACTATCAGCAAGTTAATGATATGTATGCCGCGTTGGGAGCTGGAGACGTTCGGTTATCGCAGATACTGAATGCCGCTCAATCCCAGCTGGGTGAGAAAGGCACTGAAGATCAGCTGCCATTAGCCTTAACTAGTGGTGTCAAACATCAAGATAAGTCTGCGCAAAATTCTGGTATCAGTATTCTTGGCGTCGGTAACTTGCTGACGAATATCGCCTCTTGTTGTCAGCCAGTTCCTGGTGATTTAATCAATGGTTATATCACTCAAGGAAGAGGGGTGTCGGTGCACCGTGATGATTGCTCAAATTTATTGACGTTACGTGCAAATGATCCTGTCAGAGTAGTACCGGTTGAGTGGGGCGAGAAAGATGAGCGAACCTTCCCTGTAGATGTGGCAATTATAGCTTACGATAGATCCGGCTTACTGAGAGACTTGATGAACGTCTTTGCCAATGAACAGTGCAATGTGATATCTGCTAATACCTTAACTGATCGACAAAATAGTACGGCTGAGTTCTTTTTTACCATTGAAGTATCACGTCTTGAGAGTTTAGGACGCATTATGGATAAGATTAACCAAGTGCCAAATGTGATTAATATTAAACGTAATCGTAATCGTAATATAAAAAGTTAGGGTGAGTCGTTGAGCACAGTAAAATACAACACTGATGATTTGATTTATCTGATGCAGCGCTTGAGAGAGCCTGAATTTGGTTGTCCTTGGGATATTAAGCAAGACTTTTCCAGTATTATCCCTTTCACTTTAGAAGAGTGTTACGAGGTAATAGACACCATTGAGCACAAAGATTGGCCACACTTGAGTGAGGAACTGGGCGATCTATTGTTTCAAATTATTTTTTATTCGCAGTTAGCGGCTGAAGAGCAGTTGTTCGATTTTTCAGATGTCGTAGATATTTTAGTGACTAAGCTGATTCGCCGACACCCCCATGTATTTCCCAATCAAGAGTTGACCGCTAGAATTCAAAGCCAGCTGAGTGACGCGCAAATTGCTGAAAGCTGGGATGCTATCAAAAAGCGCGAGAGAGCTGAAAAAAGTACGACAAAAAGGTGTGCTGATAAATTACTTGATGATATCCCAAAAGCGCTTCCTGCTTTATTAAGGGCTGAAAAATTACAGAAAAGAGCATCATCTGTAGGTTTTGATTGGGACGATTTAATTCCGGTAATAGAAAAAATAGAAGAGGAGCTGGCCGAACTGAAAGAGGCGGTTGCCAGTGGCGATAGAGCCCATATTAAAGATGAGATGGGCGATGTTTTATTTGCCCAAGTCAATTTAGCGCGCCACTTGAAGGTCAATCCCGAAGAGGCATTGCGTGGTACTAATGAAAAATTTTATCGACGTTTTAGTTATGTTGAAGAACAAGTCATTAACAGTGATAAAAAATGGCATGAATACCAGCTTCCTGAGCTTGATTGTTATTGGGATGAAGCAAAAAAGCGTGGATTGTAGACAATATAGGGATTAAATACTAAAAAAGGTTGAGTCCGATAGCGCTTTAGATTAATCTCGGCTGCCACATTGTATTTAATAAAACTGTCACTTATCTATGCTTTAACGGTTAGGAGCTTGACCGAGAATAGCGATCGTAGCGAGAGCGAGACTATTTGAGGATAAATTAGTGCTCGTTTAAGGAGAATAGCGTGCTATTTAACGAAAATGAGCGTTAATTTAAACCGGATAGACTTGGTCGCAGCAGATTAGTCTGTTCTTGGTCAGGCTCTTTGATACATTTTTATTAAGTACTAGAGGCCTTGCATAATATACAGCTCAGCGCAGTTGTCATGTAAAAGCCACTTATAATGATTATTCAAATTGCTACTATAGTCCTATGGTGGATAGTCTGAAATGGCTTATCCTATAACCATCAGCAGCTATTTATCTTGTCCGTGACAAGGTGGCAATAAAAACAATTTTTTAGTTAATTATAGGAGTCAATCCTCAATGCGTATTATCCTTCTAGGTGCCCCGGGTGCAGGAAAAGGGACACAAGCTCAGTTTATTACAGAGAAGTTTACCATTCCTCAAATCTCCACGGGCGATATGTTACGTGCAGCCGTTAAAGCTAAGACTCCTCTGGGAATTGAAGCTAAAAAAGTAATGGATGCCGGACAGTTAATCTCTGATGATATTATTATTGGCCTTGTGCAAGAGCGTATTTCTCAGGCTGACTGTGTCAATGGCTTTTTGCTAGATGGCTTCCCACGCACCATTCCACAGGCCGATGCATTGAAAGATGCAGGGGTCCCTATTGATGCTGTGGTTGAGATAGATGTAGCTGATGAAGAAATTATTAAGCGCATGAGTGGACGTAGAATGCACCCGGCAACTGGGCGTACTTATCATGTTATCTTTAACCCGCCAAAGGTTGAAGGAATTGATGATGAGACTGGCGAAGCACTCATTCAACGTGATGATGATAAACCAGAAACCGTGGCTAAACGTTTAAGTGTATATCATGATCAAACGGCTCCTCTGATCGGTTATTACAAAGATTGGAAGATTGCTGATGCTAATAAAGCGCCGCAATATGTCTATGTTCCAGGTGTTGGGTCTGTTAATGACATCAAGGAAAAAGTATTTAATGGCCTCGCTGTTAAATAGGCACTATAATGCATGAAAAAGCCGCCTAGAGCGGCTTTTTTTATGGGTTTTAATAGAGATGAATTAGGCGGAGCCTAAATCATCAAGGGTTTAATTCCCTGGCCCTCGGGGCGTGAGCTTGTAAGAACCAAAAGAAACTAGGAGGCTGTCCGAGAGCTGCGATCGTAGCGAGAGCAAGACTATTTGAGGCAAAATTAGCGGTAATTTGAGGCGAATAGCGTGCTATTTAACGAAATTTAACGTTAATTTTAACCAAATAGACTTGGTCGCAGTAGATTAGTCTGTTCTCGGACAGCCTCCTAGCAATACCCCGCATCCGTAAGTGAAGACTCGCGACGTGAGAGGGCTTGCCCCGGGGATCTTTATTAATTTCTGAAAAACTTGAAACCTGCTACATTTACGTACTAATAATAACTCTAGTTTATAAAAATTAGCTAGGCAAGACGAGCAGTAGTAATGTCTAAAATAGAGAAAACAGCGATAATATTAGTTAATATAGGCACGCCCGATAAGCCTGATACTAAGTCAGTTGCAGCGTTTTTGGGGGAGTTCCTCGCTGATACTCGCGTTATTGAGGGAACAGGACTTAGGCGCTGGTTGTGGCTTTTTATTCTCAAGTTTATCGTGTTGCAAACTAGGCCTAAAAAAGTAGCCAAACTGTATAAGCAGATATGGCAGCAAGATTCCCCTATGCGCAATATTTTAAATAAACAGGTAGCAGCGCTGCAAAAAAACTTGGACGATCAATATAAAGTACCTGCAAAAGTGTATGGGAGCATGACATACGGCGCGAAAAATTTAACGTATTTACTCGATCAGCTACAGGGGGAGGGATACCAACAGGTATTTGTCATACCCATGTTCCCACAGTATTCGGCGACATCAACAGGTGCTGTGTATGATAAAGTGGCCTGTTTTCAAAAGCGGGCGCGCGAAGTTTTAGATGTACGGATTTTAAAGTCATATTATAATGATGTAAATTTCATTAAAGCATTAACGCAGTCATTAGAGAGCCATTGGCACAGACAACCTGCGGCAGACAAGACCATTTTTTCCTACCATGGCATTCCTCAGCAGTACGCGGATGCGGGTGATCCGTACCAGCAACACTGTCTGCAGACAACAGAATTAGTAAAAACTGAAATTCGCAAAGGTGAGTTTGCAGCTCAAGCGGAAAATATCACTAGTACATTCCAATCTCGTTTTGGGGTGACTCAATGGATAAAACCTTATACCGATAAATATTTATTACAGTTAGGGAATGAAAAAGTAACGGCTGTTGATGTTATTTGCCCGGCTTTCTCCGCAGATTGCCTAGAGACTTTAGAGGAGATAGCGCAAACGAATAAAGCGCTATTTATTGAAAGCGGTGGTCAACAATACCGCTATATAGAAGCATTGAATGATAATCCGTTGTTTATTGAATGCCTGTTTAAGATTGTGCAACAACAAGCCGGTGATTGGCTGGGAGATAAAATTGAATCCTGATGTTATTTTTGGTTTTCACGCAGTGAAAACAACCTTGAAACATGACGCTACGCGTATAAAAAAGCTGCTAGTTATTGCAGAGCGTAAAGATGAGCGTATTGGTGAGGTTATCGAGAGCGCTAAAGCGCTTAATATTCCTATTGAGCGCTGTAATCGTAAGCTATTAGATGAATGCACTGGTAGAGGAACTCATCAGGGCGTGGCACTAGAGTGTGAGCCAATCCAAGCTAAAAATGAGGCTTATTTAGATAAATTATTAGATAATTTATCGGAGCCCGCTTTTTTGTTAGTGCTCGATGGGGTGACTGATACACACAATCTAGGAGCCTGTATTCGCAGTGCAGATGCCGCGGGTATTCACGCTGTAATAGCACCAAAAAACAATTCGGCACCATTAAATGCCACTGTTGCGAAAGTGGCTTGCGGCGCGGTTAATGTTGTTCCCTATGTTCAAGTCACTAATCTTGCAAGGACATTACAGCAGTTGCAGCAACGCGGAATATGGCTTGCGGGTACATCTGGAGATGCGGAGCAAGACGTCTACCAGGCAAACTTGGTGGGCCCGTTGGCTATTGTCATGGGAGCTGAAGGAAAGGGGATGCGCAGACTCACTCAAGAGAACTGTGACTTTTTACTGAAAATTCCGATGGCGGGAGAAGTGAGTAGTTTGAATGTCTCGGTCGCGGCAGGTGTCTGTTTGTTTGAGGCGGTTAGACAGCGCAGCCATACAAAATAAAAAGAACAGCCCCATCTAGCTTGGCTAGGTAGGGCTGAATTATAACTTCTTATCAAATTTTGGTGACTCAGTTTTTACTGAGAGACACCTAGCTTTCTTAAAGTAGCAATCGTCAGCTGACCAGAAGCTAAGCCATTGGCTTTCTGATAGCCATTAACAGCCGCTAATGTTTCTCTTCCCAAAATGCCATCGATTGGACCTGGATTATAGTTCTCAGCCTTAAGCGCGCGCTGTAAGCGTCTGACAACATCACCATTGGTGTTTGTTTCACACAAAATTGAGCGCCACTCTAACTGCGAACTCTGCACCATGACACGCTGTGAGATGGTCTGAGTTTTTCCTGGGATATCTATGGTGCGCTGTACAGCAGGTTGCGAAATTTTGTGGATGTGGATTTCTTTGTAAATAGCAGGTACTGCGACTTCACGGGTAGTAGCTGCTTGATCTACGACACGACGCGTGATGGTTTTAGTCTTAGCAGGTACTTCAACACTTCTAACGCTAGCGGGTTGGTCGATAATGCGTTTGGTGATGGTTTTGTATTCTGCAGGCACTTCAACAAGACACATAATCTCGCCAGTGATTGAATCAATCTTTTGGATAGGGCCTTTGCCTTTTTTCCACTCAGTACGGGCAGGTTTAACCATAACCTTTTCCGTGACTGTTCTAAAAGTCGCTGCCGTTTTGATTAAGCGCTGTGATGCTTCATGTACGACAATAGTTTCAGTCACTGTTTTAAAAGTGGCGGGGATGACCACTAATTTAGTGCTGGCGGCTTGAATGGCAATGCGCTGATTAGCATGAACATATTCAGCTTTTGTCGTTTCAATGCGCTGTGATGGCGCCATTGTCTCAATGGTTTGAGATCTTGTCTCGTATCTAGCAGGGGTTAGAACTCTTGCATAACACTCGCCCGCTTTCGGGTTGGGTGGAGTAAGTCCTTGCGAGCTTCCAGATGACCTTAAGCGATCTAGTTCCGCCTCTAGTTGTGCAATTCTGTCTAGGTCGTCATCTAGTGCGTTAGTGGTGTTTCCATTGCCTAGATTTAAGTTGGCGCAACCACTGAGTATGGAGACACTCAATGCTGCTATAGCAAAACCAGTTGATTTCAATTTCATATATATTCCTTGTTTTTAATAGTTTATGCAGTATTTATTAGAGCAAAAAATTCTAACCGCCAATATGATAACAAAAATTAAGACTATATTAATTAATTTGTCGTACATATTCGTTAAAAAAAGGATATTTATAAAAGACCGGAAAAAGCCAGCAGAGTTCCGTTGGTTTGCTACTGGCTTTATTTTGTATTCATAGAGAGGGTTAAAACGAGAGAGTGAATGACTAGAGTTTTTTACCGCCGAGCAAATGTAAATGTATATGATAGACTTCTTGGCCACCGTCATCATTACAATTAAATACAGTGCGGTAACCGCTTTGCGCGATGTTGAATTGCTCCGCTAGCGTACTGGCGGTTTTAACTAACCTTCCCACTAGCTCAATGTCTTGTTCTGTCACATCGTTTAAAGTGCAAATGTGTTTTTTAGGGACGATTAATAAATGGATAGGGGCTTTCGGATTGATATCGTTAAACGCGATCATATGATCGTCTTCGTATTGTATGGTCGCGGGTATTTCACGCTTAATTATTTTACAAAAAAGGCAATCCATATTTTCATCTCTATCTTTAAGTTATGGGTAATTGTGTGTAGATGTACCTTAGTATAACGTGATTTATAACAAAAAAGTTTACTGCTGTTAGTCAGTGAGTAAAGGTTTGTGCAATTTATTAAGGCCTATACAGCACATGCCAATGATGAGCCCCCAAAAAGCGGAGCCGATTGAGAAAAACTCAATACCCGAAATAGTAACCAGTAGCGTAATCAGTGCCGCTTCACGCTCATAAGACTCCGCTAACGCGTTGTTGAGGCTTTTTCCCAAGGTGCCAAGCAATGCTAAACCTGCAATAACCATGATCAGTGCTTTGGGCAGCATTATAAACAAGCTGACCACACTCGCACCAAAGATGCCGATCAAAATATAAAATAGTCCTGTGCAAATGCCTGCTTTATAACGTGTGTTTTTATCCGCGTCAGCTTCTTCTGAGCAGCAAATCGCCGCCGTAATCGCTGCTAAATTGTAAGAGAATCCACCAAGGGGTGCCATGATCATGGTTATTGCGCCAGTGATTCCCAGTGCTGCAGACATGGGGGGATTGTATCCAGCAGCTTTTAAGGTGGCGGCCCCAGGTACGTTTTGAGAGCTCATGGTAACAATAAAAAGGGGGATAGAAATGCTGATAAAACTCGCCAGAGAAAAGCTTGGGGATACCCATATTGGACTGGCAAACTTAAGGGTAAAGCCTTGAGCATCTATTAGACCTTGCCAATAGCTAAATAGCAGTCCGATGCTTAAGATAAAGGGGATAGTAAAGTTCTTGAGCAGTGGTTTAGCAAGAAGATAACCGACTCCCATAACACAGACTAATAACAGTGAATCCTGCATAGAGGAAAATATATTAAGCCCAAATTGGAACAATATGCCCGCTAACATGGCGTTGGCAATTGAGTTGGGAATTAAATGTTGCAGCTTTTCGAACCAGCCAGTCACTCCGCAGATTAAAATAAGCAAGCCACAGAGTATAAAACTGCCAATTGCCTGCTCCATACTAACTCCCTCTAAGGAGGTAACTAATAGTGCTGCGCCGGGAGTAGACCAAGCGGTAATGATGGGCATTTTGAAGCGAAAAGATAACAAAATTGAAGAGAAGCCTAAACCGACACCCAGTGCCAGCATCCAGCTATTGAGTTGAGCTTGACTAGCACCCAGAGACTGCGCGGCCTGAAAAATGATAGCTACACTGCTGGTGTAACCAACAAGTACCGCAATAAATCCGCTACTGATATGGCTCAATTTAATCATCTTCATCAAAGCTCTCGTATTTGTTGTTCGCTAAAAGAGGCGCTATAATTAGCGTCGTGCGTTATAGCGCACAATGCAAGACTAACACTGTGCGTTATAACGCACAACAGTGGGTGAAAGTTTGAAGAAAGTTATAGCAGATAATTTAAAAGCGTATCGCAGTGAAAAAGGCTGGAGTTTGAGTAGGACTGCTCAGGAAACGACGGTGAGTAAAGCGATGTTAGGTCAATTAGAACGTCAAGAATCAAGCCCAACAATGGCGACGATGTGGAAAATTGCCAAAGGTTTTGATTTGCCACTATCAGCGTTAATAGAGCCTGGCCTGTTGCACTCAAAAAAAGCAGGGCCAACACCTGATAAGCTTGATGATATTTTTCAGTATAAAATACTTTTTCCCTTTGATCCAAAACTTGGCAGTGAAATGTTCTTACTGGTGTTACCTGCTGGCAAAGAAAGCTATTCGAATGCCCATGCAAAGGGAGTTGTTGAGGATATTGTGGTGATCAGTGGCATGCTTGATATTTTTATTGAGGGCCAGTGGCAGAGTTTAAAGGCGGGGGAGGTTTTGCGCTTTGATGCCGACCAAGAACATGCCTATCGCAACAGCACGGCTGAAAATGCTGTTTTTCATAATATAATTCACTACCGCTAGTTGGCTCTAAAAGTACTATGGAGTTGAAGAGTGGTAACTTTTTATTACTTCCCCGCGGCTAGTCACCGATTCAAGGTGAATGGTGAAGCCCCACAGTGTGCGCAAATGTTTGAGTACGTGATCAGCGGAGTCTGCTAGAGGTCGCTCCTGATGAATGTAATGCCTAAGAGTGAGGGAACGGTCCCCTTTAATATCAACATTGTATATTTGTATATTGGGTTCAAGGTAGCCTAAGTCATATTGATTGGCTAAATCACTGCGTATTTCTCGATAGCCTGACTCGTTGTGAATGGCAGAAACTTTAAAGTTAGGTTTACTGGATTGATCCAATATCGAGAATAATTTCAGCTCGCGCATCAAATGTGGAGATAAATACTGTTGGATAAAACTTTCGTCTTTATAGTTGCGCATTGCATAATCTAAAGTGCTCTGCCAGGGGCTGCCAGCAATCTCTGGGAACCAAATTTTGTCTTCCTCTGTGGGGTGCTCGCAAATGCGCTTAATATCCATCATCATATTAAAGCCAAGCGTATAAGGGTTAATCCCTGAATAGTAAGGGCTGTCAAAGGGTGGTTGGTAGATGACACTAGTATGAGTTTGTAGAAACTCCATCATAAAACCATCATTGACCAATCCCTCTTTATACATCTGATCTATCAAGGTATAGTGCCAAAAACAGGCCCACCCTTCGTTCATTACCTGAGTTTGCTTCTGTGGGTAGAAATACTGTGCCATTTTACGCACAATACGGATTACTTCTCGCTGCCAAGGCTCTAGTAGCGGCGCATTTTTCTCAATAAAATACAGTAGGTTTTCCTCTGGCTCTAAAGGGAAATTTTGCGTTGCATCTTCAGCAGTATTGCTTTGTTTTTTTTCTATGCTACTCCAAAGCGTGTTGATATGGCGTTGTAGGTATTCTTCGCGCTCTTCAATATTTTTGCTTTCCTGTTCTGGGGTGAGTGCAGGGGGGCGAATATAGCGGTTTACCCCAAAATTCATTAATGCATGACAAGAATCGAGAATGCTTTCAACCGCGTCTACCCCGTAGCGCTCTTCGCATTTGTTAATATAATGTTTTGCAAATACTAAATAATCTACAATGGCTGAGGCATCAGTCCAAGTGCGAAATAGGTAGTTACCTTTAAAAAAAGAATTGTGACCATAGCAGGCGTGAGCAATGACCAGTGCTTGCATCATCATGGTGTTTTCTTCCATCAAATAGCCGATGCAAGGATCTGAATTGATCACGATTTCGTAGGCGAGTCCCATGCGACCGCGCTGGTAATTTTGACTGGTATCTAGAAATCGTTTGCCAAATGACCAGTGGTTGTAATGCAACGGCATGCCAACGCTGGCGTAGGCATCCATCATTTGTTCTGCGTTGATGACTTCTATCTGATTGGGATAAGTGTCTAGATTAAACTGTGCGGCAATTCTAGAAATCTCCCGATCGTATTGCTCAATTAACTCAAAAGTCCATTCCGCATCCGTAGATATAGGTGTTTTTTTCATAGTTATCTCAACTTTAATCAATATTTGAGGAGAACAATTCTCTGAATACTGGATATATATCAGCACTAGTGCGAACTTGTTGCATGCAAAATTCCGTCTTAAAGCTGCGCTGTAATTTTTCGTATTCATACCATAAATTTTGATGGGCGCCTGAGGTTATTTCGACATAGGCAAAATATTGAATCATCGGTAGTATTTTATCTTTTAAAAGGGTGTGACAAGTTTCCGAATCATTGTCCCAGTTATCGCCATCAGATGCCTGGGCGACATAAACATTGTATTGATCTTGGGGGAAGCGCTGTTCGATAATATCCGCTGCTAATTCTAGCGCGCTGGAGACGATGGTTCCTCCGGTCTCCCTTGAATAAAAAAACTCTTGTTCATCGACTTCAGTAGCACGAGTGTGATGGCGAATGAAAAGTACTTCCGTGTGTTGATAGTTTCGTTGGATAAATAAATAAAGTAAAATGAAAAATCGCTTGGCGAGTTCTTTTACGTTCTGTGTCATCGACCCAGAGACGTCCATTATGCAAATAATAACGGCTTTAGTTGAAGGTATGGGAGTGCGCACATAATTGCGATAACGTAAATCGTAAGTATCTAAAAAGGGGACTCTTTTTTTATTTGCTTGTAACAGTGTTATTTGCGCCTTTAGCGCTTTGCGTTTTGCGCTGCTAATCTCATCCACAGGTTCGCTCTCAAGCTGCCAGAGCTCTTTTCTTAGAGCGCTCAGTTCGTTGTTGGATGCGCCTGATAGTGCAATTCTTCTCGCGTAAGCGACGCGTAGGGAGCGGGTTAAATGCAGTTTTTCGGGAGAGCTATTACTGGTAAAACCGGCTTGATGTACCTCAAAACTAGCGGTACTTTTTAATTGTTTTTTGACCAGATTGGGGAGTTCTAGCCCCTCGAACATAAAATCTAAAAATTCCTCTTGATTGATATGGAAAGTAAATTCGTCCTCGCCAATGCCCTCATTACTCGCATCTCCCGACCCCGAACCACCGGATCCGGCACCGCCAGGTGGGCGAGGAAATTCGTCCCCAGTAATAAACTCTTTATTGCCGGGATAGACTCTCGTTTGAGTGCCGCCTTTACCGTGTTGGAAAATAGGCTCAGCGGTACAGTCGCGGGCAATGGTAATATCTTCGCCTTGCTGAAGATCTTGAATGGAGCGTTTCTTTAAAGACTCTTCAACGGCTTTTTTAATTTGCCGACGATAGCGCTTTAAGAAACGTTGTCTGTTAACCGCGCTTTTTTTCTTGCTGTTTAGGCGACGGTCGATGATAAAGCTCATATTCCGTATTCCTATATTGGGCAGCTAGCATATAAGTGTCGTTGCAATAATGCTGGTATGCCTCGCATTTCGCTGCTGATGTATGGGTCTGACGTCTGTCCCAGAATAGACTGATCTACTGCACACTAGCTTGTTTGGTTAAATTCAACGCTGATTCGCGATAAATAGCATGCTATTCGCCGACAATCATCGCTAACTTTTTCAGAAACAGTCTAGCCCGCTATCATCGCTATTCTCGGACTGCCTTTTAATTATTGAGATTTTCTAACTCTGATATACCACTCCGAAAGCAATCTGACTTGTTTTTCAGTGTAGCCGCGATTGACCATGCGTTTTACGAAATCAGCATGTTTGTCATTTTCGTCACTAGATGCTTTGGTATTAAATGAAATGACCGGGAGTAAGTCTTCAGTGTTGGAAAACATTTTCTTTTCAATCACGGAGCGCATTTTTTCAAAGCTCATCCAAGAGGGGTTTTGACCTTCTCTATTCGCTCTTGAACGCAGTACAAAATTAACAATTTCATGACGAAAATCTTTGGGGTTACTAATACCGGCTGGTTTCTCTATTTTTTCAAGTTCGTCATTGATGAGCGCTCGGTTGAGCATGTCGCCCGTCTCAGGGTCGCGGTACTCTTGATCTTGGATCCAAAAATCGGCATAGGTCACATACCGATCAAAAACATTTTGCCCGTATTCCGAATATGATTCTAAATAAGCGGTTTGGATCTCTTTACCGAGAAGCTCAATGTATTTTGGAGAAATGTATTCTTTTATAAAACCGATATAGGTCTCTTGGAGCTCTTTTGGATACTGTTGTTGCTCAATTTCTTTCTCTAACACATACATTAAGTGTACCGGGTTAGCGGCTATTTCAGAGGAGTCAAAATTGAATACTTTGGACAGTATTTTAAAAGCAAAACGGGTAGATAAGCCGGTCATCCCCTCATCTACTCCCGCATAGTCCTTATATTCTTGGATGGGTTTGGCCTTGGGATCGGTGTCTTTTAAATTTTCGCCATTATAGACGCGCATTTTAGAATATACATTGGAATTTTCCGGTACTTTTAAGCGAGATAACACGGAGAACTGAGCCAGCATATTCAGTGTGTCTGGTGCACAGGGGGATTTAGACAGAGAGCTATCTGCCAAAAGCTTTTGGTAGATTTTAACTTCTTCAGACACCCGTAAGCAGTAAGGGATTTTAACGATGTTAACCCGGTCAATAAATGCTTCGTTAGTCTTGTTGTTTTTAAAAGTTTGCCATTCTGACTCGTTTGAGTGCGCTAAAATAATACCGGTAAAAGGAATGGAACCCATGCCTTCAGTACCGTTGTAATTTCCCTCTTGGGTTGCGGTTAGCAGTGGGTGCAAAACTTTAATCGGAGCTTTAAACATCTCTACAAACTCCATGATGCCCTGGTTTGCTCGACACAACGCACCGGAGAAACTGTAGGCATCTGGATCTTGTTGTGGGTATTCTTCCAGTTTACGGATATCGATTTTCCCGACCAGGCTGGAGATGTCTTGGTTATTATCATCGCCAGGTTCTGTCTTGGCGATACCAATTTGATTGAGTATAGAAGGGTAGAGCTTGATCACTGTGAAATTTTCAATATCGCCATCGTATTCATTTAAACGCTTAACGGCCCAGGGCGATATAACACCTTTTAAATATCTGCTGGGAATACCGTATTCCTCTTCCAGTATCTGTGCATCTTCAGTGGGGTTGAATAAGCCTAGAGGGGATTCAAATACAGGGGAGCCTTTAATGGCGTAAAAGGGAATGTTTTCCATTAGCTCTTTAATTTTTTCAGCGATAGAAGATTTTCCTCCACCTACCGGGCCCAGTAAATAGAGAATTTGCTTGCGCTCTTCCAGTCCTTGGGCGGCGTGTCGAAAGTATGCAACGATGTTTTCAATCGCCTCCTCAGCGCCGTAAAATTGATCAAAACTGGCGTAGCGTTTAATAACTTTATTGGAAAATATGCGGCTTAGTGTAGGGTCTTTAGCGGTATCTACTAAAGTGGGTTCGCCAATGGCTTTGAGTAAACGTTCAGCCGCACTGGCGTATGTTTCAGGCTTGTCTCTGCAAAGTTGCAAATATTGCTGCAGGGTCATTTCTTCCTGAGTAGTAGATTGAAAACGGTTCTGGTAGCGCTCGAAGATACTCATCATGATCACCTGCTATTCTATTGAGTGGAGTATTATGTGCTCACCTGTAGTGAGCCTTACAGTGATGTGAGTGAGGTAAATAATCAGTTTTATATGACTATCTATACCCGTTTTAAATATTCCTGTGTCGAAATTACTATTCTCACTATAGTCTAAAAAATGTTATTCGGTATGAATAAACCAACAGTAAAATTTAATATTTACAATATGAATGTTGGCATTCTTAGGGTAAAAAATCATATTTGAAAAAGTACACTGAGTGAAAAAATCGTTAACTTTTTTAATACTATACAACTAAATTTAAGGTTAAGAAGTGAGTAAATTGACTATAAGTTATTGACATCTAAGCATGATAATAGTTCCGGCAAAGCTAGCTGCTGTTAGCTGTATCTTGGTCTGTTGAGCGAGCTTTACAGTTGGGCCCGTCCAATCCTATAAGTGTCAACTGGCATATTATAGTGAGGTTTTGTCCTCATGTTTTCTCTAAATGGTAGTTGCGATAAATTGCTAAAGTGCTTTCGTTGACCTTAATAAGAACGCTAATTAATATCTAATGGATCTTGAACTCGTCGCTGTTGGTATTCTAGGTCAAAATCCTAGAGTGAAAATACCGCTATATATTGATGAATTCCAACCAGCTTTTCTGTGCTAAGTATTTAAAAATAAAGATGAACTTATTAATATTTTGGTGGTTTAAATATAGCAATAAGTGTTTTATAAAAGCGAAAGCTTTAGTGTAAATAGAGATACTGCTTTGGGTCATTAAGCAGTATAATTCCACTAAATTTATATCTAATAGAGTGTCAGGGTCTTATGCGAGTTCTATCTTTAACGGTTTCTTTTTTGTTGCTTAGTTGTGCGTCTCTCTCTCACGCCGCTCAAGATTACGGTGTGTCCAAAGGTAATGAAGAGTTGCTTTTAAAGGGTTTTGAGTCAATCGCGGAGCAAAATTTTGATGTCGCTTTAGAGCAGATGAAGCAGTTGGTCGATATAAGACCGGACTTTCGTCTTGCCCAACTTGTTTATGCCGATTTATTAATTGCACAAGTTACGCCTCTGTCACAAGTAGGCAATAATTTTACGGGGATTGAGCAGAAGAAATTACAAGGTCTGATTGACGAGGCGAAAGCACGCATTAGGTTACGAAAAACGATGCCCGCTGCAGATTTGATTCCCAAAGATATCGTACTGCTAAGTGATAAACAAAAATATGTGATAGTACAGGACATGAGTCTCTCGCGGCTATTTGTGTTTGAAAATAGAGATGGGGTACCTTATTTAATCAAAGATTATTATGCCTCTCATGGTCAAGGTGGTGTCGATAAACGCCGACAGGGGGACAAAAAATCACCCGTGGGCGTGTATTTCACAACAGGGCGTTTATTAGATGAAAACCTGCCTGAGAGATATGGTGCAGGAGCGTTACCATTAAACTACCCCAATGCTTGGGATTACCGCAATAAACGAACTGGTAATGGTATTTGGTTACATGGCTCGCCGATAGACACTTACAGTCGCCCACCGATGGCTAGTTTGGGTTGTTTGTCTTTGACCAATCCGGATTTTCAAGAAGTCGACGAAATGATTAAAAACGGCACGCCAATGATCTTAGGTGAAAATTTACAATGGATCTCGCGTACGGCTTGGAAGCAGCAGCAGCAGGAAATGGTTGCGGTGATTAAAAGCTGGGAGGGGGATTGGGAGAGTTTAGACTATACTCGTTATATACAGCACTATTCAAAGAAGTTCAGTGACGGTAAAAAAAGCTATCAAGCATTTGCCGCGCATAAAAAACGTGTCAATAGTTCCAAGTCCTTTATAGAAATTGGACTCAAAGATTTGAATATATTTACTTATCCTGACACGGATTTAATGGTCGTTTCATTTAATCAACAATACAAATCAAGTAACTATAAAGGTTCAGGCCTAAAGCGACAATATTGGCAAAAGGAAGCGGATAGCTGGAAAATTGCCTATGAAGGCGCGCCTTCCATGGGTATTCCTTAGTCTACATAGCGTAGCGATGAATTAGGCGGATATTAATTCATCAATAGTTAATTGCCCGCAGCTTGCACTTAGGGCTTGGCTTAGTTCTTTAAACTTAATGGATTGGAAAGTGGCATTGCAAAATTTATCAAATCAGCAAAGCATTGTAAGAACGGATTTTACCTTAAAATACTACCAAGTCGATGAACTGTTAAAAGCACATCAGAAATTGAAAATTAATGGCGCCCAAAGTCAGGAGTTTATGCGTAGTTGGTTTGATTTCTCTCTAGTGCGTGGCGATACTATTATTCCCTGGCTAGCGGGTGACTTTAAAGCTTTCTTAAAAATGTTTAGTCACGTATTTAAACAGTCAGTAGAAGATTCAAAGGCTTTGACTGCTTGTCTTAATAGCCGAAAAAAACCTGAAAAAGTCATCATTACTATCAATATCAATGCGGTAGCAGCAGCTCAGATCTCTTTGTTGCTAGATGCAATCACTCCTAAAGATTTACAGCAGGTACCACTACTAGAAGAAAGTGCTGATGTCAGCTGTGCCAATGAAAAACTCGCTAATATTGTTATTTGGTCACCACAAGGTGAGCATGCGCTAACAAGCTATGATTCTATATTGGCTGTTTTTAGCGCGACACTCGATGTCGGTGGTGTGAAAGCCCCTGTTGTCACTGCTGCTGCTAGTAGAAAGTTGCCTATCGGGATAGCAGTGGTATTGACGATCGGGTTAGTCGGTTTTTATTGGCACTATAATCAAGATGCTGAGATCCAGGAAAACGTTGTTTCAACTCCAGAGTCTGTATCCATAGAGAATCAAGCAGTGGCTGTGCCTGTTATTGAACAGGCGACCAAAGATTCGATTGCAGATGATGGCGAGAGTGAAGTTGAAAGTGAGGAGATTAAGTCAGAGACACTAAGTATGGATGAAAATACTCATACTGAGCAAGATTCGCAACTATCTACACCTCCCAATGTCATGCTTAAACCTGCTATAGCTGGCACAGATCTGGAAAGTGAGAATAGTAGCCAATTAACGGATGTTGCTAGCGGTACAGATGAAAAGCCTGCTCAGAGTAATGCTGCTAATGAAAGCGGTACAGTTATAGCTGACAAGGCTATTTCGCGTGTCAGTGGTGAAAAAGTAAAAATTGTAGCAGCCAGTACAGTGCCTGTTATCAATGTAGGCTCTAGCATCAAAACACATCAGCAGGCATCGGCTAGTGATCTAGCAGATGAGGCTAATAAACCTTTGAGTCAGAATCGACAGGTAGATTTAGTGGTCGCCGCTTGGGTGGATGCATGGCAGCAGCAAAAGTTTGATGATTATAGTCGCCATTATATTGATACTTTCAGTGCAAAAAAGAGCTTAACCCATGCCCAGTGGTTAGATTGGCGTCGCAAGCGCATTGAAAAACCTAGCTGGATTAAATTATCTTTTTCTAATATCAAACATTTGGAAAATACTGAGCCTGATGTGCACAGTATCACTTTTACTTTGATTTACTCATCGCCTAATTATAAAGACAAGACCTTTAAAAGATTGAGTTTTAAGCAAGTGAATAACGCATTTAAAATTATTAGCGAAGAGAATTTACAAGTGACTAAAATCTAGGGATTTATCGGCACAAAAAAGGAGAGCAATTGCTCTCCTTTTTTATGCACAGGATGTGCGGTATAGCGCGGTGGTTTTTCGCGTATTCTTATACCTTATTTAAATGTTCTGCTCTTTGCTGATCAACCATCTGCTGCCCACTTTCTTCAGAGTTAAACGCTTGTTGGTTTGATCTTTATAAGTGTTGGCTTGATACTTTTGCAGGAAGGTCACTTCAATTAGGTTCTGGGCAATTCTAGTGCTTTTAATATTTGAAAGCCTAATTTTTATAAAAGCAGGTTTGGTGAGACGGTCTGTACGCTGTGCTCTCCACTGCGCATGTCTCATGCTTGATTTAGGTGTGTAGTTCTCTACATACGAGCCAAGATACGCGCTAACGTTCTGCGATGTCCAAGTCCAGCTCCAGCGATTGACTGCTTTAATAGCGGCAAGTGTTGAGCTCCCAGGTGCTTTTCCTGTTTTAGAGGGCGTTTTGTTATCCGCTATAACAACGCTCTTTCTAGCACTTGGCTTCACCACCGGCTTGCTTGGCTTGATTTTTAGCTTAGCGATCTCATTAACGGGATCAGGATCGTTGATCGCAGGTAGTGGCAGTTCTACTTTTTTCTTTACCGAGGCAACAATAACAGGCTTGACTACTTTGACTGTCGGCGCAGGCTTTGTGGTGACCGCTTTTCTGGCTGAAAGGGCAGAAGGTGCAAGGCTAGTGTTAATAGAATTGTCCGCTATGCTGGTGCTTAAGCTAGCTGTGGCTATAGCAGGTAGGCTCGGTGTTGAAATTCTTCTTAGTACCACCAATTTAGGTGTGAGTTTTTTATCCGAATCTAAATCTAATGCTCTGTTGTAGGCAAGGGATGCTACCGATGCGTACACTTCTCTTAAGTTCTCATTGACTTGGGCGTAGCTAGGATGTGTTGAGAAAGCCAGTAGTAATGTCTCAATCGCCTTTCCGTAATCGCCTTGGTCGGAATAGATAACCGCCAAATTGTTATATAGCTCAGGGGAAGTCGGGTGGCGCGAAATTGCATTTTTAAGCAATGCTTCGGCCTCTTTCGACTCGCCCATATTATTGAGCACTAAGCCTTTGGTCAGCTCGGCTTCTAAATTTTGTGGGTGCTGGGCGAGGAAGTTATTAATAGAAGCCATGGCGGTGCGGTGATCGCCTCGTTGCGTGAGCGCTTCTATGCGTATTAATTCGGGGTCACTGGCAGCAGGGTTTCTGACTAACAAAGCGGTATTAGATGCTTTTGCTGTAGGGGCTGCAGCATTGGGGTTTTCTTTAATCGTCTTCAACCAGGTTTTAATATCAGACAGTTTGGAGTTCATCCAAGCTTCTGTATTGGGGTTGCTGACGGTTGCCACTGTAGTGCTATTGTTGCCCTGCGAGTTTTTGTTACAGCTGTAATCGCTGGATTCACCGCCATTACGACAGTATCCCTGATTGTCAGTGTTTGACTCTAGTTTGTTGGCGCTGCAGCCGGTGGCGATGATCGCTGTGATTAATACCGTTAAATTTCTTCGTTTAAAATCCATGAAAAGCACATTATATCCGTAAAGAGGGAAAGTATTTAGAACTAAAAATTGACTTGTCTACCGCGTATTCCCCAACAAGTTAATTTGTACCAGTTCCTGTAGTAGGCTCATAGTATCTGTGTAAAAACTAAGAGTAAAGTACTTGCTATTTATTAACCAAAAGCGATAGCGACGCCACTAATAAATTTATTAGTGGCGCGAGCGAATTAAGCTTGGTTTTCTCTGGCGATAGCGCGATAGGCGATATCGGTACGATAGAAAGCTTTGCTCCATTTAATCTGTTCAACACCTAGGTAGGCGTTGCGTTTCGCGTCAGTGACAGTATCGCCAAGCGCTGCAATGCACAGTACACGACCACCAGCACTCACTAGCTTGTCATCGACAATAGCAGTACCTGCATGGAATACTTTGCAAGTATCGCTCTGTTGCGTTGCTATACTGATTTCATCGCCTTTAGCATAAGCCTCAGGGTATCCGCCCGATGCCATGACCACACCAACGGCAGGACGTGAGTCCCATTTAACTTCTAGTGTGTCAAAAGACTTGTTCAGCGCTGCGTTGCACATATCAACGATACTGGTTTGTAAGCGCAGCATAATAGGTTGAGTTTCTGGGTCGCCAAAACGACAGTTGTATTCAATGACCTTAGGTTGCCCCTGCTCATCAATCATTAAACCAGCGTAGAGAAAACCAGTGTACTCATTGCCTTCAGCTTTCATGCCACGCACTGTGGGCATGATGACTTCATCCATAATGCGCTGGTAGATTTCAGGTGTGACCACAGGTGCCGGAGAGTATGCACCCATGCCGCCAGTGTTCGGGCCAGTATCGCCATTGCCAACACGTTTGTGATCTTGGCTGGTGGCCATCGGTAATACGTTGTCGCCATCAACCATCACAATAAAGGATGCCTCCTCGCCCTCTAAAAATTCTTCAATAACAACACGAGAGCCGGCATCGCCAAATTTATTGCCTGCAAGCATATCGCGTACTGCATCTTGTGCCTCTTCAAGAGTCATCGCAACGATAACGCCTTTGCCTGCAGCTAGGCCATCTGCTTTAACAACAATCGGCGCCCCGACTTCTTGCAGGTAAGCAAGTGCCGGTTCAATCTCGGTGAAGTTAGCGTAAGCAGCCGTTGGGATATTCTGACGCTGTAAAAAGTCTTTGCTAAAAGCTTTAGAGCCTTCTAGTTGAGCAGCTTTTGCGTTAGGGCCGAAAATGGCCAGTCCCGCCGCTCTAAAATCATCGACAATACCCGCGACTAATGGTGCTTCAGGACCGACAATGGTCAGTGCAACGTCATTGTCTTTCGCGAAGCTAATGAGCGCTGCTGAGTCGGCGTTATCAATGGCGACATTTTGCATTTTAGGCTCGTGTGCAGTGCCGCCATTACCAGGCGCTACAAACACTTGGCTCACCTTGGGATCTTTTGCAGCAGACCAGGCGAGTGCGTGTTCACGACCGCCTGCTCCTATAATTAATATGTTCATTTTATCGCCTTTAAATTAATGTCTGAAGTGACGCATGCCAGTGAATACCATCGCCATGCCAGCTTTGTCAGCAGCGGCGATCACTTCATTGTCACGCATCGAACCGCCCGGTTGGATCACAGCGCTAATACCCGCATCTGCAGCGGCTTCAATACCGTCGCTGAATGGGAAGAAAGCATCAGAGGCCATTACTGAGCCCGCTACTTGCAAGCCTTCATCAGCCGCCTTAATGTTGGCAACTTTAGCGCTGTATACGCGGCTCATTTGGCCGGCGCCGATGCCGATGCTCTGGCCATCTTTGGCGTAGACAATCGCATTAGATTTAACGTATTTGGCTATTTTCCAGCAAAACAGTAAGTCTTTTATTTGCGCGGCAGTCGGGGCTACTTTAGTGACGATTTTAAGATCGCCTTCAGTGATCACGCCCATGTCTCGCTCTTGTATTAATAAACCGCCGTTAACACGCTTGTAGTCGAGGCCACCGATACGCGTCTTGGCAAATTCGCCACAAACTAAAACTCTGACGTTAGGTTTGCTTTTTAATAATTCAATAGCCGCAGCGTCGACGCTTGGCGCGATGATGACTTCGACAAATTGACGCTCAATAATAGCGCTGGCAGTCGCGGCATCTAAAGAGCGGTTAAAGGCGATAATACCGCCAAATGCTGAGGTTGAATCGGTTGCGTAAGCTAAGTTGTAGGCACCCAACAAATCGCTGGCGATGGCAACGCCACAAGGATTTGCGTGTTTGACGATAACGCAGGCAGGTTCTGCAAAAGATTTAACACATTCCAGCGCTGCATCTGTGTCGGCAACATTGTTGTAAGAAAGTGCCTTGCCTTGTAACTGCTTAGCGGTGCTAATAGACGTTTCAGCAGGATTGCTTTCAACGTAGAAAGCAGAGCGTTGATGAGAGTTTTCCCCGTAACGCATATCTTGGCTCTTGATAAACTGGCTGTTGAAAGTGCGTGGGAACGCAGTGGTATCTACTGGTGCATGGGTATCATCAGCAGCGGTAGGCCCCTCAACCACAGCGCCTAAATAATTGGCAATCATGCCATCATAGGCAGCGGTGTGCTCAAACGCTTGTACCGCAAGATCAAATCTATCGCTGATAGTCAGGCCGTTGTGTTTCGATAGCTGCGCTAAAATATGTGGGTAGCTGCTGGCGTTAACGACAATAGCGACGTCTTTGTGGTTTTTAGCTGCAGAACGCACCATGGTGGGTCCGCCGATATCGATGTTTTCAATCGCCATTGGCAAGTTGCAGTCATCACGTTCAATGGTTGCTTTAAACGGATATAAGTTAACTACCACCATATCAATAGGTTTAATGCCGTGCTCGGCCATTACCTGATCGTCGATCCCTCTGCGCGCCAAAATGCCGCCGTGGATCTTAGGATGTAACGTTTTAACACGCCCATCCATCATCTCAGGAAAACCGGTGTAGTCAGAGACTTCCGTAGCCTGGATGTTATTGTCGGTCAATAATTTGAAAGTGCCACCGGTGGATAAAATTTCAACGCCTGCGCTGCGCAATGCGCTGGCAAATTCAACGATGCCGGTTTTGTCGGAAACACTAATCAGTGCTCTGCGAATAGGTGTGTAAGTTTGCTCTGCCATTTTATTGCCATAATCTCTTAGTAAGGGAAAAGGAGGATAGTTTTGTTCTCGATGAATCAATAGGGGAGTGAGTCATCAGTGGAAATTTAAATGAGGTTTTGCGGTGCTGTGGATGGTGTCTAGTGCGGGTGTTGTTCGGGGAGTGTTTGGATAAAAGTGCTTGAGAGAATGTTTGGAGGAGGCTGTGCAGGGGATAGGTCGAAAAGCTATCACAGTGAAGAAAGCTGTCACAAGATGAAACGCGCTTATCCATAGTCCGTTCTCATAGGGGTTCTCTCAAAAAAAAGCAGCTGGGGGAATCCTCACAGCTGCTTTTTGGGTGTTTCTTTAAAGTAATCCGTACTCTTTCAGTTTCTTACGCAATGTGCCGCGATTTAAACCGAGTAACTCAGAAGCTTTAGTCTGGTTATCTTTGGTGTAAGTCATGACAGTTTCTAATAGTGGAGCTTCAATTTCAGCAAGAACCATTTTATAGACATCAGTGACCGGCTGGCCATCTAGTTGTCTAAAGTAATTGTTCATAGATGTTTCAACGCTGTCTCTTAATGTCTGACCTTGAGTAGCACCAGGGTTTGATGCAGGGGCGAAATTGGTTTGCTGAGTTTCTATTGTGTTCACGTGACAAATATCCGAATTGTAATGTTAAGCGGCAGTGGTAATTAGTTGAGCATTTGCAAAAAAATGCTCTATGGCTGCCAGTTGCTGATCTTGTGTCTCAAGCTTGTTAAAGCCGGAGCGAAATTTTTTCCCTTCCTCTACAGACTGCAGGTACCATCCTACATGTTTTCGGGCAATTCGCACGCCCAAATAATCACCGTAAAACAGGTGAAGTGCATGTAAGTGTTCCGTCATAGTCTGCTTGATCTCGCTCAGTTCTACAGCGGCTAAATGCTCGCCATAAGTTAGATAGTGATCTACTTCCCTAAAAATCCAAGGTCGTCCCTGTGCTGCTCTTCCCAGCATAACGGCATCTGCTTGGGTAAACTCTAATACTTCACGGGCTTTTTCCGGCGAGGTAATATCGCCGTTAGCAAATAGTGGAATATCAATGACCTTGGCGATATCCGCAATGGTTTGATATTCAACTTCCCCTTTAAAGGCGCAAGCTCTAGTGCGGCCATGTACCGCTAACGCTTTAATACCAATGTCTTCGGCCATTTTTGCGATGGTAATTGCATTGATATTTTGTTTGTCCCAGCCCGTTCTTATTTTGAGCGTAACTGGTACATCCACAGCGTTAACCACAGCTTCAAGTATAGATCTTACTAAAGGTTCGTCTTTTAAAAGAGCGGATCCCGCCGCTTTTCTGCAGACTTTTTTTGCCGGGCAACCCATATTAATATCGATGATCTGCGCGCCGCGCTGTACATTCATGATAGCCGCATGTGCCATCATTTGTGCGTCGCCGCCGGCAATTTGCACCGATCTAGGTTCGATATTAGTATCAGCTGCCAATCGGAAACTTGACTTGCGTGAGCTCCATAGCTTGGTATCGCTAGTGACCATTTCCGAAGTGACAAGTCCCGCTCCAAATTGGTTGCACAGAGTCCTAAAAGGTTGGTCTGTGACGCCTGCCATAGGCGCAAGAATAACCTTGCTGTCTATGTTGTAAGGGCCAATTTGAAACATGTAATGCCTATAAAATATTATTACCCAGCATGCTTAATTGCTGAAGCGTTAATTACTTGGACTAAGAAGGGGGCGAATTTTACACGCTTTATCGAAAAATAACAGATTTTTTTGATTGAATTTTGATCTAATTATCTTGACTATTAATCTGGGCTCAATATTAAAAAAGGTCAGGAATGCATCATAAACCTAGATTAATCAAAGATTAATACAAGGTTCATGATTTGAGAGTTATCAGTAGTCTGTATAGGGTAAATAGGCTTGAAATACTGTTACTTTTTAATGCCTGTTACTCGAATCCAGCCATCTAATTCAACAGCGGGTTCCAGCTCAAATTCATTGGCATAAGCGGCAATTATTTCAGCCTCTTGAGAGGCCAATAAACCAGACAGCGCAAGCTTGCCACCTTTGACTACGCGCGCACTTAAGGTAGGTGCTAATTCAACTAATGGACCCGATAATATATTGGCCACTAAAATTTCGGTTTTTAAGGCGGGTGCATCTTCAGGGAGATATACCTGTAACCGGTCAGTGTGTAGCTTATTGCGCTCTAGATTAGTCATAGTGGCGGTTAATGCCTGCTGATCGATATCTACCGCCAGTACTGTTTTAGCGCCGAGCAATAAAGAGGCAACACCGAGAATGCCCGATCCACAGCCGTAATCGGTGACGCTTTTTTGTGCGCAATCGATACTGTCTAACCAGCGCAAGCACAGCTCAGTGGTTGGGTGAGTACCAGTACCAAAGGCGAGACCTGGATCTAACATTAAATTAACAGCGCTAGGGTCCGGTGTATCGCACCAGCTCGGACAAACCCACAGTCTTTTACCGAATTGCATTGGCTTGTAAGACTTCATCCACTCACGCTCCCAATCTTTATCTTCTAATATTTCTATTGAAAGTGTCGGGAAGCGCTCTTGGCTATTTAATTGAGTGAAGGATAACAGTAAAAAATCCTGCATAGACTGCATGTCAGTCTCTGCATCAAACAGGCCAGTGATAGAAGTGTTGCTCCACAAAGGTGTGGTACCTAACTCGGGCTCATAAATAGGTTGGTCTTGGCTATCTTGATAAGTTACCGATAACGCACCCGCTTCGAGTAACAAATCTTCAAATTGTTCGGCTAAGTCGGGTTTGATCTCTATTTTAGCTTGAAGCCAGGGCATGGTTTATCCTTAAAAATTGAAAGTGGTGTTATCCAATGATTTTACAGTAAGCTTATCTAGACTTCGACATAGATAGTCACTAAATTGTAAGTCTGTAAGCAAATGACTAACAAATCATCTTTTGGAAATTAATGTGCAAAGCTTTGATACAAATACTTTAGTAAGAAATCCCTGTGTTGGCATCTGTTGTTTAGATGAGAGCGATCTATGTATTGCCTGCAAGCGTTCAGGGATAGAAATTGCTGAGTGGGGGATGTATGACAGCAGTGAAAAAAAAGCAGTGTTAGCAAAAATTGAACAGCGTTATTTAGAAGAAGAATCAAAATACTGATAGAAGAGGAATAGCGATGCAACTAGAGTCTTTAGAGCGGGCCGCCTTTAGTGCATGGCCGGCCTATGAGCAGCAAGAGCTCAATGGTGTGGTGTTACGTTTTTCAGAGGGTTACACCAAACGTGCTAATTCAGCCAATGTATTAGATCTCAATAATTGGCAGTATCCAGAGCTAGCTGCGCAGACAGAAGATTTTTTTAAAGAGCGACAGCAGCCGAGTATTTTTCGCATACCCTCTTTTGTAGCAGCACAAGAATTTGATCAATATCTAGCGGAGCGTGGTTATCAATATTTAGATAAATCGCTGGTGATGCAGCGACAATTGCAAAGGCAAGATATTGAGCTTAAAGCCATCGTACAAAAAACAGCTAGCGAATGGTTGGCAAGTTTCGTCGCTTTGAGCAACGCCGAGTTAGGTCGCCAGCAAGCGCATTTAGCTATCTTAGAGCGAGTAAAAGATAAAATAAACTATGCGGTGTTAATAGAAGAAGGCGAAGAAGTAGCCTGTGGAATCGCAGTAGTGCACAACCATAGTTTGGGCATCTTTGATCTCGTCACTAGTGCGCACCACCGCCGTAAAGGTTATGCAAAACAGTTGTTAGATAGTCTTCATCAGTGGGGTGTCAGTGCAGGGGCTAACAATAGTTACTTACAAGTGGTAGCCAATAACGACCCCGCTATTGCCCTGTATGAAAAACTGGGCTATGCAGAGTCTTATCACTACTGGTACAGAATAAAAGGTTAAAATAATAATAGTAGCTTTGGGCTACAGGGAGAAAAGATGTAATGAGCTGTCCTTATATGTCAGGAAATAATCCAGATAACAGTCAAAAAAATAATTCAAACAATGATTCGGACACCGATGGGGTGCAGATGGATTTTAAGGATCGCATGTCCTACGGCGATTACTTGCAGCTCGATTCACTACTTAATAGTCAGAAGCCACTTTCAACCGCCCACGATGAAATGTTGTTCATCGTGCAGCATCAGACTTCAGAGTTGTGGTTAAAATTAGCCATTCATGAAATGCAGGCGATATTACAAGAGATTAAACAGGATAAGCTCGCGCAAGTCTCCAAACACCTCACCCGTGTCTCGCGGATTTTTGAGCAATTAAACAGTGCTTGGGATGTGCTGCGCACTATGACCCCGAGCGAATATACTACTTTTAGAGAATCTCTGGGCCAATCTTCGGGTTTCCAATCTTATCAGTACCGCGCCATCGAATTTCTAGTGGGCAATCGCAATCCCGCTATGCTCAAGCCCCATGAACACGAAACTGTTGTGCATCAGCATTTGGAAGATATTTTAAGTGTCCCAAGCCTCTACGATGAAGCATTATTATTAATGCAGCGCCAGGGCCTGGATATAGGGAATGTATTAGAGGGGCGTAATTGGCGTGAGAAACATCAGCCGAGCGAGGCGGTGGAAAGTGCCTGGTTAATAGTCTATGAAAACCCACAGCAGTATTGGGGGTTGTATGAGCTGGCGGAAAAGCTGGTGGATTTTGAAGACTATTTTAGACGCTGGCGTTTTAATCATGTGACTACAGTGGAGCGCATTATCGGCTTAAAGTCAGGTACCGGTGGTAGCGGTGGTGTCTCTTACTTACGCAAAATGTTAGACACCGTGCTCTTCCCCGAGCTGTGGACAGTACGAACCCGCATGTAACTTGCTCAAATAACAGTTAGCCATAGTGAATTATTCACTGTGGCTATGGTGGGCAGTTAATGGGATCTTTAGTTGAGGCTATTTTACGCTGAGTGATCACACTTAACTGATAAATACCGGTTTTAGGGTGACGGTCTTGTCGAGTACTTTCACATAATACTGCAATACTGGGTTTGCCACCGCTTTGTAAACCTTCCAAAGTGGTGGGTTTATTGGCCAGTAATATTTGCTCACAGCTCGATTCCTTATGTTTGAATTTCGCCGGGTCAAAGGCTGTAAGTTGTCCTGAGGCATCTACATTTAATAATTCAGTATCCCCGGATCTTGCCTGTATTTGTAGGGTTTGGTCCTCATCATTGGGCTTGAATAGTTTCCTAGTTACACCGGCTTTGCAAATGTGTAAACGTACATCGCTTTGCGGGATAGCTAATTTTTTTCCGTACCAAGTCTGGCCTTTGAGTTCATCCCAAAATAATATGACAGGGTATTGCTGATCATCGATCATCGCTCATCGTCACTGCACCACTTGCTTGGTAGCGCTGGTTTGAGCTACAGCCATAAAGTAAAATGAGGCTAAAAATTAACAGTATTTTCATGATCATCCCCAGACAATATCGATGAGAGTGTCGCCAATAATAGGCTCACCCCAATAACTAATATGCGCGAACAGCCACTGTGAACTCTGCACCGTGCGGTGGCCTTCAATTCTCCATTTAGCCTCTTTAGTGATGCCTTTATATAAAGTCTCTACCGGACCAATGGCGCCGCTATATTTCTCTGGCGCGCCAAATACATTTCCCGACACTACCGGGTCTAGCGGGTGATGAAAATTGTGCCAGCAAAATTTGTAGCTGCTCTGTGATCTAAGTGCGGGAATGTCACGTGTCGCAAAGATTTTAGGCAAACCTAAAGGACTGCCCATGCTGATAAAGCAGTGTACCGGCCAGTTATCTTGGGTAGTGCCAGTATAAAACTCACCTTCACTCATTAATTCACACAATACATCAAGGCAGTAGACCGTGCCCAAACTATGCGCAATCAAATACACCGGGTGTCCGCCATGGTGTGAGGCGAGTATCTTCGCCTTAATCTTAGCGCGGATTTTATTGGCCGTTTTGCCGCCTTTGCTAGCGATAAATACATCGCCAACCACATCAAAAATACGACTCAGTGTGAGGGAGTTAAGAGGGTTGCCCGCAGTGAGAGCACTTAAGAGTAGTTGATAAGGTTTTTGTGCGCTGTCGTTAATGTCTTCATATTTTATCCCTATCACTTCGTAGTCTTCACTGCGCTCTATATTGCTCAGTTGCGCTTTCAGCAGTTTATTAATTTGCTTGTCACTTTCGATATCAGCATCGGTGCCCGCTTGCACACCGTGTACCACCACAAAATGCGGTTTTTTATCCAATGGCATGAGTCACTCCAAAATAAAGGTATAGGATATAGGTGCTTAGTTGGGAGGGAATCTCTCAGGGAGGAGATAGGCTGCGGGTATTTAGTTACGGATTACAAGCAATGAGCTAAAAGCTACGAGTAGCGAGCTAAAAAACATCAACTCTGAGAAAATATCTTTTGATCTTCTCTGTGTAGCGAAGCGCCTCTGTGCCCTCTGTGGTAAATAGTCTTTAAAAGATTTATCACCACAGAAGTCACGAAGAGCACGGAGGAAAAGATAAAAACAAGATAATCAAAAGCGGCTAACAAAATATTGGAAGGGTGGGTGTTACAACTCTAAGGTGTTACTCAAAGCTGATGTAATTAGTGTTCGTCCAGAAACGGGAACGTATCGAGGCTGATCCAATCGTTTAAAATGAACGGCACTAGATATGGGCGTTTGGTCATTCCAAATACGCTCTTTGACTTCCATGTCATCGCTAATACCGTTCGTCCTGAACATAACTATATCTAGTGGTGCTCAGATTGAGTGAGTGGGACAGCCGCAGTAGCTCAACGTTTCTGGATGGGCACTAACTACTAATCGATAACCATTAAAGAGCGGTACTCGTCATAGGCAAAGTGATCGGTCATGCCCGAGATGTAATCTTGAATTAAACGACAGCGGTGGTAGTACTCCAAAGTACTGTAATCCGCTTGTGCAGTATTGAGCAATGCTAGCGCTCGCTGATAGGTAGTAATGTGCTTTTCTGGTAATTTCTTGGCTAAGTGTTTGGCGATTAAAGGTGCGTCTTTTTTATTGGCCAATACTTTGCTAAAGGTTTGGCTATCTAAAGCTAATAGCGGTTTATAAAAATCCAGCAAACCACTGATAATGCGGTAGCCCTGTAATTCTAGCTTTTCGACCTCGCGGTGGCTAAACACATATTTGATAGCAATTTGTTTCAGTGTTTCGGTAATGGCGTGATAACGACTCTTGTCTTCAAGAAGTGCATTGTTGTAACTGCCCTGAAATATCGCTTCAATATTCTCGATAAACTGTTCAGTGGCATGTTGCACCATCGGGTGAGATAGAGATACCCGCAAGCTAATGAAATAGCTTTGGCTAGACTTGGCGCGATCTATGTAACCTTTCATAGTATCTAAGGCATTTTGATCTTGAACGTTAAATTTATTAAACAGCACCTCTTTATAGGTGGTTGTTAACAGCTCACTTAATTGCGCGGTACTGAGAATGCCTTTTTCGACCGCATCTTCAATATCGGCGAGGCAGTAAGAGATATCATCGGCGGCTTCCATAATATAAGACAGCGGATATCGACAGCCCGGGGCTATGTTGAGATGTGCGCTAAGTTTCTCTATATAGGCAGTTTCAGAGAAGTAATAACCCACTTTTTTCATCAGATAATTTTTATCCGCGGTCACAGCCTGTTTGTTTAAAGTACCTGGGCGGGTGTATTTTAAAATGCCCGCCGCTTGGGAAAAGGTCAAATTGAGATTTAACAGCGAGTGAATCAGCCTGATTGCTTGCGCGTTGCCCTCAAACTGTTGTAAATCCAGTGCTAATTCCGGCCTTTTAGCAAACAAGTGCTCTGTTTCAGTGTCGCGATTAGCGGTGCTAGCTAGCGGCAAAAGATGAGTTTCAAACCACTGATTGATGGCATGCTCGCCAAAATGCCCAAAAGCTGGGTTGCCAATGTCGTGCATTAAACAAGACATCTCCACTAGCGATTCAATACAGCGCTCCAGCCCCGTTAGACCATATTGCTGCTGCTCTGATACCGTAAGCTTGGCAAAAATGCTCTGTACGATAAAGCGGCCGACCTGTTGCACTTCCATGGAATGGGTGAGTCTAGAGCGCACCGCTGCATTCTTTTCAAGGGGAAATACTTGAGTCTTTTGCTGCAACCTGCGAATCGCTGCACTGTTAATAATCCGGCCGCGATCACTCTCAAAGGCGCGCTGTAACTGCGCACTATTGAGCCCAAGGGGAGCATTACCAAAAGGGCGTTGGGCACTGATTTTACTGCTGAAATCGATAGGACTCATTTTACTAAGTGGCCTTGAAACAATGTGTTATTGAACAATACACTACTCGGTTGGTGAAGTGCTAAATTTGCGATGTATTTAGGCATAGGATGAATTCAATAGCTAGAACTTAGCGGTTGATCAGTGCTGGATATTCCTTAAATATGACAAAGGCACAACCTTTGCCAAATAGGGTTTTTCTAATATGAAAAAGCTAATCCATACCAATCGAAAACATGGTATCTAAATCATATTTAGAAAAGCTTTTAAAGGCGATCATGGTTTGGGTATAAGTGATTTCTTCTATCTTACCCATCTCGCCAGATACTAAATCTGCTAGTTCCTCATTATTTTTAGAGCGAATAAGCGCCACTAAATCATAGTTACCTGCCACCGAAAAAACTTCAGTAACGCCTTGCATTGCCGCTAGTTTTTCGCCTACTTCGCTTGCTTTACCACGTTCGACATTCATCAGTACTATCGTTGAAACCATGACTATTACTTCCTGTGTTAGATTCAGAATTAAGTTATCAGTTAATGTTAGAGGAAGCCATACACTAACTCAAATTTTTTATGATGAGATCAGTTAAGTGCCTAAACAAAATTTATCGATCAATTTAAGAAAATCCCCTACATTTTTTTGACAGCACCAGAGGCTTATCTAAAACAAGTCGAATGATGACGTTAATAGATAAGTATTGCCGATTTTATTGATCTAGTATCGATCTATAACTTATAGGCGGGCTGCGCCTTATTCCTCAAAAAACAATATCAGTAATGCTGTTCTGTTACAGGCAGTATGGAGTGTTAGATGGCAAAATTTCCGAGTAGTGCAAAGGTCGTTATTATTGGTCAGGGCGGTATCGTGGGTGCCTCAGTGGTGCATCATCTTATTGAGCGAGGTTGGGATAATATTGTTGGCATCGATAAGTCTGCTGTGCCAACTGATATTGGCTCTACCGCGCATGCCTCGGATTTTTGCTTTAATACCGCCCACGATCAGATGACTATATTTACCACTAAATACAGTATCGATTTTTTTGATAAACGTGGTAATTATCAGCGCATCGGCGGTATTGAAGTGGCGCGTAAAGGTGATTCTGAGCGCATGGATGAGTTAAAGCGTCGGGTAACATCCGGTAAAGCGTTTGGCAATAATGTGCGGATGATGAGTACCGCCGAAGCTAAAGAAAAATTCCCGTTACTAGAGGAAGATATTATTCAAGGGGCGCTCTGGGATCCAGATGCTGGCCTAGTGATTCCCAGGTCACAAACGGTGGCGGGCGACTTAGTGGATGAAGCGGTAGCCTCTGGCAAGTTGCAAGTCTTTGCCAATACCTCCTGTACCGGTTTAAAAATAGAGAACGGGCGTATTAAAGGGGTAGAGACCGAACGCGGCTATATCGAGGCGGATTATGTGGTGGTTTGTGCGGGTCTTTGGGGGCGTTTAATCGCCGAGATGGCCGGGGAAGATTTACCGGTGATGCCGGTAGATCACCCGTTAACCTTTTTCAAAGGCTTTGATACTTTTGCTAATACGGGTAAAGAAATAGGCTACCCATTACTACGAGATCAGGGGAACTCCGCCTATTTACGCGATACCGGCGATCCAAAGACTGCCGAGGGCGGGCAGTTGGAGTGGGGTTACTACGAGGAGAAAGAACCGCGGATGTGCCACCCGCGCGATATTTTAGAGAAAGAATTTGCACGTCTTTCGCCCTCCCAGCGCGACTTAGACCTTGAAGAGGTGATAGATCCATTAGAGCGGGCTATAGAGCTTACCCCAGTACTAGGAGAGTTAGGTTACGATGACAAATATTCGTTCAATGGTCTACTGCAAGTGACAGCTGATGGCGGCCCCTCAATTGGCGAATCTGCCAATGTACGTGGGCTTTGGTACGGGGTATCGGTGTGGGTGAAAGACGGCCCTGGCACCGGCAAGGTAATTGCCGATTGGATGACTGATGGGCGCACCGAATTTGATCACTCCAGCATCGATGTGGCGCGTGCTTATCCGTTTCAATGTGAAGAACAGTACATTCACGATCGCTGCTATGAGTCGGCCTTTAAAATTTACAATCCACCGGTACACAATCGTGAGCCCTACACCGCAGCACGCGGCAAATTTCGCAGCCCGTTTTGGGAGCGCGAGAAGGCGTTAGGTGGCTACTTCATGGAGCTTTGTGGTTGGGAGCGTGCGCATGGCTATGCCAGTAACGAGCATCTACTAGAAGAATACGGCGACAAGGTACCCGTGCGAGAAGCGGAGTGGGATAGCCGCCACTTCTACAGGGTAAGTAACGCTGAACATCTAAAAATGACGGAAGATGTCGGCATGATCAACCTCTCTCACTTCGCCATTGTCGATGTCACAGGCCCCGATGCCGCGGCGCTGATGGAGTTCGCTTGTGTCGCTAAAGTGGGCGGTGATACTCCCGTTGGTAAAGGTGTTTATACGCACTTCCTCAATGATGTTGGTGGGGTACGTGCTGATTTAACGGTATTGCGTTTAGGCGAAAATCACTACCGCTTTATCGATGGTGCCGATGCTGGGCATCGTGATTTGGTGTGGATCAAGCGTATGGCGCAGGATTTTGGCTACGATGCACAAGTGACTAATCGCACTACCGATTATGGTTGCCTGGGTGTGTGGGGACCTAATGCCCGTGCTACTTTAGAGAAAATCGTTGATGATCCAGCATCCATCAGCTTGGAAAACTACCCCTTTGCCGCAGTTAAAGACATTGTTATCAATGGCATTACCTACATGGGCTTTAGGATTTCATACGTGGGTGAGCAAGGTTGGGAAATTCACTTCGAGATGAAAGATGGCTTGGCACTGTGGGATGCTCTTTTTGAACTGGGCGTTACCCCAGTAGGTATCGAAACCTATGCCAATAGTCGTCGTTTAGAAAAGAGTCTGCGTTTACAAAACGCCGATATCTTAACCGAGTACAATTTATTGGAAGTAGATCTGGCCCGTAAAATAGTGAAGAAGGCCGATTTCTACGGAAAGGAAGCTTACGTTGCGCATCGCGCTCGCGAACATCAACCCGCTTATCTGTGTACTTTAACCATGAACGATAACATCGATGCTAACGGCGTGGCACGCTATCCGGTAGGTAACTGCCCGATCCTAGATCCTGAAACGGGTGAGACCTTGATCGACTCGCAAGGGCGTCGCTCCTACACCACCAGTATCGTTTTTGGGCCCACTATTGGTAAGAATATAGCCTTGGCCTATTTACCTTACGAATACTGCCAGAAGGGCCGTGAGCTAGCGATGGAATACTTCGGAGATACTTACACCGTCACAGTGCAAGGCGTAGGTTATGAAGCACTTTATGATCCTGAGAATGGCAAGCCCAGATCTTAAAAAAACCTGAGTGAGGTTTAATTAAGGAGCTAAACAAAAGCCGGTGATTCACCGGCTTTTATGTTCAGGATTTAACGCTAATTGATAAAATAAAGATTCATCATCCGCACTGCTGGTTCGTACAAAACCCAACTTCAATAAAAGTTTACAAGAGCCTATATTATCAGCCCCGACACCGGCGATCAGTGTGTCCCATTGCCTATGCGTTTTCGCCCAGTTAATAAAACCGCTTAAAGCCTCTTTAGCTAAGCCCTGTCGCCAATAATTCTCTGCGAGTAAATAGCCAATATGGGCGTGTCGTCCATCAGTATAGGCAAAAATAAAACCTATCAGTTGCTGGGTATCATGGGTTTTAATCACCAGCATACGGCTCTCACAAAGCATCTTTTGATACCAGAGATCGGCATCTTGCTCGCTGACAATGTTATGAAAATAATTGGGGAGTTGCTGTACCACATTGGGCGTGAGTATGTTCAAAGCCGCCTTCAATAGCGGCTGTCTATCTTTGCCAGCGATGGGTGAACTCAGCTCATGGATCACTAATCTCTGGGTGCTAAATGTGGCTGACATAAAAGGCTCTAATAAATTACAAAGGCAGCTGGGTGATGGAGTATCTAGCATAGGCGAGCAGAATGAAAGTTAGTAACGCTAATAGAGATGAGGCAATGCCGGCAATTTTGGAGAGCAGCCAGCCGACGATACCTATCGAGAGGGTAAACAGGAAAAATGCGCTGGTTGCCGCCGAGGTGCCGATGTTCCTAATATGACTAATATCGTTGAGTAAAACATCCGAGAACTCCTTGACTGCCACTACCTGCAAACTTAAGGCCACATCAATATAGAGGGCAATTAAAAATGCGAAGCCGCTTAAAATAAAGGAGATAAAACACACGGAGGCTAAGTGGCTCTCTAAGCGCGCTTTGATAATTTGTATCGCAATCGAGAAAGAGAATCCGGCCATTAAGCTACTGATAAAGGCGACTTGACCGCTTTGTAACTCAAGTATTTCATTCATAGTAAGTCCCTTTTATCTAAGTGAATTAGCTGTTTTGTGAAACATATTATGTCAGTATACGTCACAAATGAGCGATTAGATTTTTACGTTTTCATTGTAAACCCTGAGATATAGCACCGCATGCAGTTACCCTTAGTTACTCACCCCCATTACAGTTATGAATTCAGTGATAAACATCGCTTTCCGATGCAAAAATTCCGCCTGCTACATCAGTATTTAACAGAGCAGGGCATTGCGCACGCCGATAATACCTTTCGTCCGGCCAGGGCTAAAATGGCGTTGTTAGAACATGCCCACTGTCCCAAATATTTGGCACGTTTTGTCGAGAATAAACAAGATAAACAAGAGCTAAGGCGTATGGGTTTGCCCTGGTCTGATGCATTGGTGAAGCGGACTTTGATATCACCGGTCGGCACTTTATTAACCTGCCAGCTAGCGCTAAAGCACTCAATGGCCTGTCATTTAGCCGGTGGTACCCATCACGCTCACTACGACTTTGCCTCGGGCTACTGCATACTCAACGATTTAGCGATTGCCGCTAAAGTGCTGTTAGCGCAGGGGCTAGTTAAAAAAATCCTGATCTTTGATACCGATGTACATCAAGGAGACGGTACCGCACGTATTTTAGCCAATGATCCCAACGCCTTTACCTGTTCGGTGCACTGCGAGAAAAATTTCCCCGCTAGAAAAGCCCAAAGTGATTTAGATATTAATGTGCCGGTGGGCAGTAGCACTGAGCAATATTTGCAAATTATGAGTGAGGGGTTTGAGCGGGCAATAGCCCTGAGTCAGCCTGATTTGGTGATCTATGATGCGGGCGTTGATATTTATACAGATGATCCACTAGGGTTGATTAATGTCAGTCATGAAGGTATTAGACAGCGCGATCACTATGTGCTCAAGCGTTGCCTCGCTCTTAATATTCCCGTAGCCACAGTGATTGGTGGTGGCTACGATAAGGATGAGTTCGCCTTAGCCAAACGTCATGCGCTGGTAACAGAGGAAGCTCATAAGCTTTGGGCACAATTTATTGCATAAATGCCTATCTCAGGTTAGGCCGGTAGTAAAACTTCATTGCTTAGCTTTTTTGGCGTAGAAAAATGGATACAAGTACTTACTACCTGATTTCTGCCTTGCTCTTTAGCTTCATAAAGCGCCAAATCCGCTTTTTTTATCAGCCCCTCTAGGGAATCGTCGGTCAGTGTTGCTACTCCTATGCTTAAAGTGAACGATAAAGTTTTATTAGTGGTGCGGTATTTAGTGCTGGCTATCTTTTGGCGAAATGACTCAAGTATTTGCATGGTTTTATCTAAATTTATAGCGTCGAAAATAACAATAAACTCTTCCCCGCCATAACGAGCAACGGTGTATTCAGAAAAGGCATGTTTAAGCTGTTTCGACAGTTGGATTAAGATAGCATCGCCAGCGTCATGGCCATATTCATCATTTATTTTCTTGAAGTGATCAATGTCTAAAAGAGCAATATTTAACGAAGAATGGGCACTCTTGGCCTGCTCATGTAATTTTTTTGCCTGGGTGAAAAAATAACGGCGATTGTGCAGCATCGTTAAATAATCGCGGTTGGCAGAGTCGGTGATTTTCTGAATAAGCTTGATTTCCTCCATGGTCTTCAATATTCGCCACTGGAACTCTTCATGGATAAAAGGGGTGATTAGGAAATCATTGGCGCCATTTTTGATAAATTGAGCCGATAGTGTAGGGTCATTTGAGGAAGACAATCCGATGATCGGGAAGATGTCTCGGGTGCGGGTTTTGCGGATATTGCGGATGAGCTCTATGCCATCCATTTCTGGCATATTAAAATCGGTAATTAATAACCCAATCTCTGGATTTTCCTTAATGGCATTTAGTGCTTCAATACCGTTGACCGCCTCTTGTACGTTAAACAGCATTTGCTCTAAATGCCTGCGAATATGACGGCGTAACAAGGCCGAATCATCCGCTAATAATACCGTGACATTTTTATTATAATGAATTTGGTTGGCGAGTTTAATAGCGTGAAAGTATGAATCTCGATTCTCTTTTAAAATATAATCGAGCACGCCTTTATCAAGCATTTGCTGTTTCTTTGCATCGTCCATTGATGCGGTCAGCACAATAGTCGCTATCCCCTCATCTAATAGAGAATCGACAATTTCGCCATTGGGCGCGTCGGGTAGATGCAAATCTGCCAGAGCTAAAAAATACTCATTGCAAGAGATTAGTCTTTCGGCTTCCTGCTTGGTCGCCGCTATATCGAACATGCAATCGAGCTCTGCTTCGGCCACGTGCTTGATGACTTTTTGCATCATCACACTATCTTCAATAATCAGTAATTTAGACATAATTCCTCTGATCTGTGTCCCTACAGTGAGTATTCCAAGTTAAATATAGTACAAAGACCTGTTTTAACTAGTTTCGAAAGGTATTCATAAAAAATAACTTCACCTGGCAATTATACGGGAGTGAATAAAAACAAAAGCTTAACAGATGGTAAATATAGTAAATTTACTGATTTAATTTAAAAACATAGCGGCATGTATGTGGCGTATATTAATTTATTGTAAAGCATAAAAGTGCCGAAAATTCTTAACTCAGTAGCAGTTTCAGTAAATCAGGCATATCTTTAGCGTAAAACTGCAATATTTCCCCTATTAAACGCATTGCATTTGGCTGTTTAAAACAAGTGTCGCTTTCGCGCATTTTTTCGTCGCTACAATGTCAGCATCCAAAGGCGTGTGATCATAATCTAAGCAAAGCAGTTCACTTAACTAGTTCTCATCCAGAAACGGGGGCGTAGCGAGGGAGACACAATTGCTTGAGATGCACGATACTAGATGTGGGCGTTTGGTCATTCCAAATAACTACATCTAGTAGTGAGCAGATCGAGCTAGTGGGGCTTTCGCAGTAGACATCTGTTTCTGGATGGGAACTAACTAGTAAGCCTTAAAAATAGACGATTAGGATATAGCCATGTCTGATGATAATTATGATGAAGAAGAATTAGACCTCTCCAGTTTAGATGACGATGAGCTTGTAGAGCAGATGCACGATGATCTCTATGACGGCATGGCTGAAGAAGTAGTGGAGGGCACGCAATTATTGCTTGCCCGCGGCTGGACGCCAGATAAAGTACTTAATGATGCCCTCGTCGGTGGCATGGCAATTGTCGGTGTTGATTTTCGTGACGGTATCTTGTTTGTACCAGAAGTTTTAAGCGCGGCGGGATCGATGAAAGCCGGGATGGCTATTTTACGTCCTTTGTTGGCTGAAACCGGTGCTGAATCGGTCGGTAAAATGGTGATTGGTACAGTAAAAGGCGATATCCACGATATTGGTAAAAATTTAGTGGCGATGATGATGGAAGGCGCAGGCTTTGAAGTCATTGATTTGGGTATCAATATCCCCGTTGAAAAATACTTAGAAGCCCTTGAAGAGCATCAGCCAGATATTCTCGGTATGTCAGCACTGCTTACCACCACTATGCCTTATATGAAAGTGGTCATCGATACTATGAAAGAGCAAGGTATTCGCGATGATTACATAGTGCTAGTCGGCGGTGCGCCCCTCAATCAAGAGTTTGGCGATGCGGTGGGTGCCGATGGCTATTGTCGCGATGCGGCGATTACGGTGGATATGGCCAAAGAGATGATCGCGCAAAAACGCGCGGCTTAAACTTTAGTTTATTGCTAATGAATAGTCGCGCAGTTATAAAAAACAGCCAGGCGCAGGCGGTGATCATCTGCTGCTCTGCGCTGCTACGTGAAATTGTGCAGTTGAGTAAAGCCAATGGCTGGAGCCATTTAGATGTGCAGTGCATTAGTGCCCAGTTGCATAACTACCCAGACCAGATCACCCAAGCTGTCAAAACATTGATCGATGTTGCAAAAGCCAAGCATCAGCAAGTATTTGTCGCCTATGCCGATTGTGGTACTGGCGGTTTATTAGATGCAATGTTAGAGCGCGAGCAAGTAGAGCGAATTCCCGGAGCGCACTGCTACGAGTTTTATGCGGGATCGCAGCGTTTTAACGCATTTACAGAGGCGGAGCTCGGTACTTTCTACCTCACTGATTTTTTGGTGCGACATTTTGACCGCTTAGTGATTAGAGGGCTGGGGTTAGATAAAAAGCCTGAACTGGAACCGCTCTATTTTGGCAACTACAAAAAATTATTATATATCGCACAAACGCAAAATACGCAGCTACAACAACAAGCTAAACAAGCTGCGCAGCGCTTAAAGTTAGATTATCAATATCACTATGGCGGTAACGGAGAATTAGGCACCTCACTGCGCGCATTCAACCATAAAATAGCCGTGCAGAATATTTAGGTTCAAGGAGAGTTGACTATGTACAAAGTGCGACGCTGGGCAGTGCGCCATTCTCATTTTTTTGAAACATTTTATAACGTCTTTGAGAAGGCTTTAGTCAAGCTACACCCGCTGCTGCTAAAAATTGGCTATGCACGTTTGGATAAACCGGTGGCAAAGCTGGAGCAGCTCTGTAAGGGCTTGTTGTTTGATTGCAAAATGTGCGGGCAGTGTGCGCTCAGTGATACGGGCATGTCCTGTTCGATGAATTGTCCTAAAAATTTACGTAATGGCCCCTGTGGTGGTGTGCGTCAAAATGGTAATTGTGAAGTGAAGCCATTAATGCGCTGTGTGTGGATGGATGCTTGGCAGGGGAGCCAGACAATGGCAGCCAGTGATAGAATTTTTGCGGTGCAATTGCCGGTTAATCATGCGCTACAGGGCAGTTCTGCATGGCTTAGAAAAGTACGCGATGTGGTGCAGCAGCAGCATGAGCCTACCCCTAAATGATCTTTCATGATGAGCCCATTCCCGGCGAAATGTTACCTGTATTAGCGGGTCACTCTTCTGCAGGGCGATTAGAGCGGGTATTACGGGCCGGGCATTTTGCAGTGACCTCTGAGCTGTCGCCACCGGATTCTGCCGATCCACAAGAAGTGTATGTGCGAGCGCGAGTATTCGACGGTTTTGTCGATGGCATGAACGCCACCGATGGCTCTGGTGCTAACTGCCATATGTCCAGTGTTGGCATGTGCGCACTGTTAACACGTATTGGTTATGCTCCTATTATGCAGATTTCCTGTCGCGATAAAAATCGTATCGCCATCCAAGGCGATGTATTAGGGGGTGCGGCAATGGGTGTCAGCAACATGCTGTGCCTCACTGGAGACGGTGTGCAGGCGGGCGATCATCCGGAGGCAAAGCCGGTGTTTGACCTCGATTGTATGTCGCTGCTGGAAACGATTAGAAACATGCGTGATAAAGGCGAATTTTTATCCGGGCGTAGTATTAGCTCTCCCCCTAAGGTGTTTCTTGGTGCCGCCTCTAATCCCTTTGCGCCACCTTATGATTTTAGGCCGCATCGTCTGGCTAAAAAAATAGCCGCAGGGGCGCAGTTTATCCAGAGTAATTATTGTTTTGATGTGCCGCGGTTTAAAGAATTTATGGCGCGCTCTAGGGATTTAGGGCTGCTGGAAAAAGTCTTTATATTACCGGGAGTAGGCCCAATGGCCTCGGCTAAAACCGCTAATTGGATTCGTAACAATGTGCCGGGTATTCATATTCCCGATTCGGTTATTAGCCGTATAGGGGGCGCTAAAGACCAAAAGCGCGAGGGGCAGAACCTTTGTGTGGAGCTTATTCAAGAGCTCAGTGAGATAGAGGGGGTTAGCGGAATTCATGTGATGGCCTATCGCCAAGAAGAGGCGGTGGCCGACATCATCAAACGCTCAGGGGTATTACAAGGGCGCACCCCTTGGTACCCCGGACGCGATCTTAAGCTTGCAGGAGAGTAAAGCGAAATGACAGATACAGTACTTAGCTCAGCTACTAGAGAGACCGTTATTGGTTTTGATCGCCCCTTTGTCATCATAGGCGAGCGCATCAACCCTACCGGGCGCAAGTTGTTAGCTGCAGAGATGAAAGTGGGTGACTACTCCCGAGTAAAAGCAGATGCACTGGCACAAATAGCGGCAGGTGCGCACATTTTAGATGTTAACGCCGGTATTCCACTGGCAGATGAGCCGAGAATATTGGCAGAGGTGATCCAGCTGATACAGTCGATCACCGATATTCCACTGTGTATCGACTCATCTATCGTCGAAGCGCTAGAGGCGGGTTTATCGGTGTACAAAGGCAAAGCGCTGGTTAACTCGGTAACCGGTGAAGACGAGCAAATGGAGCGGGTACTGCCATTAGTTAAAAAATACGGCGCGGCAGTGGTGGCCATTTCCAATGATGAAACGGGTATTTCACAAGACCCTGATGTGCGATTTGAGGTGGCTAAAAAAATCGTTGAGCGCGCTTCAGATTACGGCATACCTGCCTGTGATGTAGTGGTTGATCCGCTGGTCATGCCGATAGGGGCGATTAATAACTCTGGCATCCAAGTGATGAAACTAGTGCACCGCTTACGCACTGAGCTAAAAGTAAATACCACTTGTGGCGCATCCAACATAAGCTTTGGTATCCCCAATCGCGATGGCTTTAATGCGGCCTTTTTGAGCATGGCGATTGCATCGGGCATGACCTCGGCAATTACCAATCCACTGCATCAAGAAGTGATTGCCGCCACTTTAGGCGCGGATGTGATGATGGGTCGCGATCCTGATTGCGCCGCTTGGATCAAACGTTTTAGAGACCCGCTTGCCGTGGGAGAAGGGGCACGCCGCGGGAGTCGTAGACGCCGTGCTTAATCCCCAAAGTTTAGTGTCAAAAAACACCGCTGCTGTGGTTTTTACCCCCAGCGGTCTGCGCGGTGAGTTTGCCTTGGGCACCCCAGTATTACAAGCGGCGCAGCTTTTAGGAGTTGATTTAGAATCCAGCTGCGGCGGACGTGGTATTTGCAGTCGCTGTATAGTGACGCCCAGCATGGGTGAATTCCCCAAGCATCATATTCATTCGCGTAGCGAAAATTTATCGCCCCCCTCTAGCATCGAGCAAGCCAATAAAAAACTGGATTTAAGCCTAGGGCAGCGCTTGAGTTGCTCTAGCCTAATCCAGGGTGATTTAGTCATTGATGTGCCAGTGAGCTCGCAATTGCATAAACAACACATCGCCAAGGAGGCCACCCCTCTTGAGATGGTGATTGATCCCAATGTAAAGTTGACTACATTGTGTTTGGCAGAACCTGATATAGAAGATCCCAGTTCGGATCTACGCAAAATACAAGATCAATTAAGCGCTGAACATGCTGTCACTGTTAGTTATTGCGAGCTATCGGTGATACAGCAACTACAACCGGCGTTAATTAAAGGCAAACGGCAAATAACAGTGGCGCTGTACTTAGACCAAGTACTCGCCAATCAGCCTCAGAGCGCGCAAATTATTGGTATTTGGCCCGGGGTTAAAATGGGTTTGTACGGCTTGGCAATAGATTTGGGCTCTACCACTATTGCGGCACATCTCTGTGAGTTAAGTAGCGGTAAGGTGGTGGCAAGTTGCGCGAAGATGAACCCGCAAATACGTTTTGGCGAAGATCTAATGAGTCGGGTATCCTACGTGATGATGAACCCCGGTGGCGATAGCCAAATGTGCCAAGTGGTACGCGAAGCTATCGCGACGCTGGCCACAGAGGCGGCGAAAAAAGCCAAAATTGACCGCGCTGATATCATCGATATGACCTTGGTTTGCAACCCCATCATGCACCATCTATTACTGGGGATAGATCCTACGCCCTTAGGTACAGCACCCTTTGCCTTAGCCACCGATTTAGCTTTGAACTTAAAGAGCGCCGAGTTAGATATTACGCTGCACCCTAACGCTAGAGTGTTTATCTTGCCTTGCCTGGCAGGTCACATAGGGGCAGATACTGCCGGGATGATTTTGGCCCAGCGCCCTGATCAAAACGAAGAAGTAACCTTGCTGGTGGATATAGGCACCAACGCAGAGATAGTACTAGGCAATAAACAGCGCTTGCTCGCGGCATCCAGCCCAACTGGCCCCGCCTTTGAAGGGGCGCAAATCAGTGGAGGACAGCGCGCTGGTGTTGGTGCGATAGAGCGGGTACGCATCGATGTAAATACTTTAGAGCCTAGATTTAAAGTGATAGGTTGCGAGTTTTGGTCTGATGATGCCGAGTTTGCCAAGGCCAGTAAACGCATTAATATCAGCGGAATCTGTGGTTCGGGGATTATTGAAATAATTGGTGAGTTATTTTTAGCCGGAGTAATTAATGCCGATGGTGTGATCGAGGCACAAAAAGCGCAGATTAGCCCAAGGGTAGTTGCGCAGGGGCGCACTTTTAGCTATTTGTTACTCGATGGCCCTAAGCCATTGATGATTACGCAAAATGATGTGCGCGCTATACAGCTGGCAAAAGCGGCGCTGTATGCGGGCATTCGATTATTAATGGATCATATGCAAGTGACTAAGCTGGGGCGCATCTCCTTAGCGGGGGGCTTTGGCAGTCATATCGATGTGAAATATGCGATGTTACTGGGCTTGATCCCCGACTGCGATTTAGACTTAGTTGCGCCCGTTGGTAATGCCGCGGGAACGGGAGCGCGCATTGCGCTATTAAATCGCCATAAAAGAGCGAAAATAAGCACCTTGCTGCGACAAGTTGAAAAAATAGAAACGGCCACTCAAGCTAAGTTTCAAGATCATTTTGTGGCGGCTATGGCGCTACCACATTTAACCGATGAGTTTGCAGAGCTGGGTAAAGTGATGCAGCTGCCTGTACGTGCACCTGTAACGACCAGCTCCCGCGGTGCAAGGGGAGCAAGTAGAAGGCGGGCACGCAATAATAAAGCTCCTAGTTAGGTGCTTTATGTTGGCGCTCTTGACGCGGTGGAATACCAAAAAAGTCGCGATAACATTTACTAAAGTGTGGGGCAGAAACAAAGCCGCAAGCTAGTGATACATCAATCACTGACTTGCTGGTTTGCAATAATAGACGTCTGGCGCAGTGCAGACGTAAATCCATATAGTAGCGTGTCGGTACTGAACTCAAATACTTTTGGAACAAACGCTCTAATTGGCGTCTAGATACCCCGACAAAAGCGGCGAGTTCATCAATACTCATCGGCTCTTCAATATTCGCTTCCATTAAAGTAATCGCTTCAATCAGCTTGGGCTGGCTAGCCCCTAGATGCTGTTGCAATGGGGTGCGCTGACGATCGTGCCTACCGCGGATTCTATCGCATATAAATTGCTCAGAGATATTAGCCGATAACATGCCGCCGTTAGTGTCGGTGATGATTTTCAGCATCATATCTAAAGGGGCATTACCACCGGCACAGGTATAGCGGTCGCGATCAATTTCATACAGCTCATCGCTGACATTAAGTTTTGGGAACTCCTCGCGCATACTGGTTAAATTTTCCCAGTGGATGGTGCAGTGATAGCCATCGAGTAGACCTGCGCGAGCTAATAAATAAGCTCCGGTACAAAGCCCACCGAGTTTGATTTTTCTGCGATCAAAAGCATGCAACGCCGACTGCAATTTTTTATTGTAAACCTGGTCGACATCCATGCCGGCACAGATAAAGAGGATGTCTAAATTTTTTACGCTATCGACACTGTCACCGGGGGCCATCATCAGCCCATTACTGGCACAGACACTTTGCCCATCTAAGGTGAGCACCGGCCATTCATAAAGGGTTTGTTGCGAGAGGCGATTAGCCATTCTCAAAGGTTCAATCGCAGAGCTCATTGCGATCATGGAATATTTATCGACCAGCAAGAAGCCGATTCTGATGGGGGCATCTATTGTCATATTTTACTCAAAACTACCTTGTCAGAGGTTTTATATTTTTATAATTCTTATGGAGCCTGTCGGGCTTGACCGATCGTTGCGAGAGTTAGTAAATTCGAGACCGATTTTCTGTTCTTTTGCGGCGAATAGCGGGCTATTTTATACAAATCTGACAGGATCATATTTGCGCGGCTTTAGCTGCTCGTAGAGTGAAATACAGGATGCATTTCATACACAGAGCACAGGAAAAATGGCCAAATGTTGGTTTTCGCAGTAGATCAGTGTTTAGTCTGAAAGTCTCTTAGACAAAGTACCACAGTTGTATAAAAAATCGATCTTTTTGTGAGGTATTTTAAGCCGCTTTTAAGTGCGCTAAAAGTAGGCAGCCCCTAAGAGTTTAGAGGCTGCATTGGAGGTCGCTAAAAATGATAAATAGCGGTGTTTGCTTAAGAGATATTTGAGTCAGGGAAAGACCCTTTGCGCTCATTCATGTATTCGATTAGCGCATTATCAATGACGGGGTCCAGCGGAGGTGCTTGATAGTTTTGCAGCATTTTTTTCCACAGTGCATTGGCGCGCTGCTCATGGGTTAAACTGCCATCGGCCTCCCATTGCTCAAAACTGTTATTGTCAGCTAATGGGGAGCGATAAAACGCCGATTTGAAATTTGCCTTGGTGTGGGCGCAGCCTAAGAAATGATTACCCGGGCCTACTTCTGCAATAGCATCCATCGCCTGACCGTTTTCAGACAGATCGACACCTTTTAACAAAGTGGCCATCATGCCGGCTAAATCTGTATCCATGACAAATTTTTCATAGCCCATCACGAGTCCTCCCTCCTGCCAGCCCGCAGTGTGCAAGGCGAAATTAACCCCCGCCAATGCAGTGGGCAATAAAGTATTGGCCGCTTCACTGGCCGCTTGCGCATCGGGAAGTTTTGCGCCACAGAAGCCGCCGCCGGATCTAAACGGCACTTTTAAACGCCGTGCTAATGCCGCCATAATATACAGTACCAGTGCTGGCTCTGGCGTGCCAAAGGTCGGTGCACCTGATTGCATCGAAATAGAGCTGGCAAAGCTGCCCATCACCACAGGAGCGCCGGGATTGACTAGTTGCACAAACGCCAGACCTGCTAAGGCTTCCGCTAGAGATTGCGCGGCAGTACCGGCGACTGTTACCGGTGACATAGCGCCGGCTAAAATAAAGGGGGTAATGATGCAGGCTTGGTTATTACGTGCATAAACCTTAGCGGCACCGAGCATCGTATCGTCAAAGGTCATGGGCGAGTTGGCGTTAATCAAACTGATCAAGAAGGTGTTAGGTTTGCCAGTCTCGGCGTTGAGGTAATTATCGGCGAACAATATTTTGCACATATCTACCGAATCTTGAGCGCGTTCAGGGGCAGTGACTGAACCCATAAAAGGCTTGTCTGAATACTTGATATGCGTGTAGAGCATGTCGAAGTGGCGTTTGTTGACCGGTAGATCAACAGGCTCGCAAATGGTACCGCCAGAGTGATGCAAGCTTGGAGACATATAGGCGAGCTTGACGAAGTTTTGAAAATCTTCAATGGTAGCGTAGCGGCGTCCTTTATCCATATCATAGACAAAAGGGCTGCCGTATGCGGGGGCAAACACGGTGTGTTTGCCACCGATTTCAATATTGCGCTCGGGGTTGCGTGCGTGCTGAGTAAATTGTGCCGGGGCTGAATCCATAATCAGTTTTCGACATAAACCGCGTGGAAACTTAACCAGCTGGCCCTGCACATCCGCACCGGCATCGCGCCATAGCTGCAGCGCCTCTTCATCGTCTCTAAATTCAATGCCCACTTCGGCCAATATAGTATCGGCATTTTTTTCAATCAGCACTAGACCGTCTTCATCTAGCACTTCGTAGTAGGGAATGTTACGGGTGAGATAGGGAATAATGGGGTCGACATTCGCCGCTTCTTTAGCTTGGCGACCAGCGCGGCCACCTCTGCCACGACGGGCTCTTTTTGGGGTAGTAGAATCACTCATCATGCACACTCCATAGCTGAGAAGAAGAATATCAGCACAGGCGGCCGACTATTCATTGATCACTAGAGTATGGTGGTGCAAACGGTTAATAACTGATCTGTGAGCGACACTGAACTGTTTGGGCGCGTCAAAAGAGTAGGAGCGAGCAGGGGATAAAACAGTGGAAACATGCTATTGCGCTACTGGGTTAATAGCGCAACAACAGCTATGATTTATTTAAAGATGACGGTCTTATTACCGTCTAAAAAGACGCGGTGTTCGATGTGCAACTTAACCGCTTTTGCCAATGCAAAAGTCTCAGTGTCGCGACCAACAGCGACCAGGGAGTCAGCACTGTAAGTGTGATCTACAACTTGTACCGATTGCTCAATGATAGGCCCCTCATCTAAATCAGAGGTGACATAGTGTGCAGTGGCACCAATGAGTTTAACACCACGTACATGTGCCTGATGATAAGGTTTAGCGCCTTTAAAGCCTGGCAAAAAAGAGTGGTGGATATTAATCGCACGCCCTTTGAGCTGCGTACACAAATTATCGCTTAATATTTGCATGTATCTGGCCAAAACAATCAACTCAGTACCCGTTTCCTCGACAATATCCATCAGCGCTAACTCTTGCTCGCGTTTGTTGTCTTTCGTCACTGGTAGGTAAATAAATCGTATACCTTCACGTTCAGCCATCGGCCGTAAGTCTAGATGGTTAGAGACAATTGCAGTCACCTCCATATTGAGTTCGCCCTTGCGCAAACGGTACAGTAAATCATCCAAGCAGTGATCAAACTTACTAACCATTAGCAGTACTTTGCAGGGGCTATTGGCATTAAATAACTGCCAATTCAGCTCAAGCTTTTCAGCGACTTCACTAAACTGCTCTTGGATATCGGCTAGGCTGCAATCGCCTGATTCGATAAATCCTACGGCGCGCATAGAAAATTGGTGGCTATCAGGATCATCGTACTGAGCAAGCTCGCTAATATAACAACCTCGATCCGCTAAAAAGCTGGTCACCCCAGAAATAATGCCACTTTTGGCCTTACAACTAGCGGTTAAAATAAATTGATTGTCAGAGTTAGAATTGCTACGCATCTTGCTACCTATAAGAGGTTGAATATGATATTTGTTTATGGGAGGAACTTTAATACTTTCAGCGCTGAATAAACAGAGAATATACCTATTGATGGCGGTTCTTTATCCTAAAAACGCGCTAATTCAATGTAAAAGCGACAAACGAGGTTATTAAATAACGTATTGCTAGGGCGAAGCCTGAAATTGCCAGTATGTTTAGAATACTTGGTGCAAAAACAAGCTGCCTTGACTGATTATTAAACGCTTTTCGAGAAAAACCATAAAAAGAACACAAAGGGCTTGAACTGTACATTATGCGCAGTATACTACGCGCACTCTTTAGGACTATAGCTCAGTTGGTTAGAGCGCTACCTTGACATGGTAGAGGTCGGCGATTCGAATTCGCCTAGTCCTACCACATTTAGATTAATCTTCTTTATACAAGATCAGTCGCATAGAAGCCGAATCAAATGATTCGGCTTTTTTGTGCCTATCACTAAATTTAAATAGTTCCCCGCGCCTTTTGAGCGCTATATAAAT
>JABSRB010000023.1 GCA_013215375.1 Oceanospirillaceae bacterium
TCGTGTAGGCGAAGTATCAAAAGGTACCATGAGTGTTTTAAGGCCCAATAAATTTTATTGGGAAACGCTCACGCCATTTCCGCAGTTAATTGTTAGTGATGGCCAGTATATTTGGATATACGACGAAGACCTGGAGCAGGCCACCCGCAAGCAAGTTAAAGAAAATGAGACAAACGGTGCCGCTTTAATTCTCAATGGTAATGTGGCAGCCCTGAACAAAAAATTCACCATTAGCCAGTTACTTGATAGCAATGGTGAAAAATTATTTGAACTGTTGCCTAAAACAGAGGGGAATTTCGAAAAGATACAGCTGTTTTTTGTCGGGAAAACATTGCGAGAGTTAATGTTAGTCGATATTTTAGGAAAACAAACCAGTATTATTTTGTCTGAGGCAAAGTTAAATCAAAAATTCTCCGCCAACTTGTTCTCTTTTACTCCCCCTGAAGGTACCGATGTCATGCTTGATGATAACGGAAATTAATTAATGCCTAATAATGAAGTAAATAACTGAGCGTGGCTGATCTATTTGCACCGCTAAAGCCCAACTACCAGCCTCTTGCTGCCAAGATGAGGCCTGCATCACTAGCCGCTTATATTGGGCAGGCACATCTGCTGGCACAGGGAAAGCCGCTTAGGCAAGCTATTGAACAAGGCGCTTTGCACTCGATGATTCTTTGGGGGCCGCCAGGTGTTGGTAAAACGACGTTGGCTAGGCTATTGGCGAAAACCAGTGACGCGCATTTTATGAGTATTTCTGCGGTGCTCTCGGGCGTTAAGGAAATACGCGCAGCTATTGATGAAGCTAAACAAGTAGCAGTGACAAGTGCTCGAAAAGTCATTCTATTTGTCGATGAAGTACATCGTTTTAATAAGTCCCAACAAGATGCTTTCCTGCCTCATATCGAAGACGGCACTTTTATTTTTGTCGGCGCCACTACCGAAAATCCCTCTTTTGAATTAAATAATGCGTTGTTGTCCCGAGCGCGTGTTTATTTGTTGAAAAACTTGGAGCAAGCTGAAATCGCTTTAGTCTTGCAGCAGGCGCTGTCCGATAGTGTTAATGGCTTAGCTGCTTTGAAATTATCTTTTCAGGGCAATGCCTTTGATAATTTATGTGCTGCGAGCAACGGAGATGCAAGGCGCGCGCTAAATCTGCTAGAAATAGCCGCGGATTTGTCAGTCGATAACCAAGGTGTGCAAGAAATTGGTGAACAACAGCTACAAGAAGTATTACAGCACAGTGTCAAACGCTTTGATAAACAAGGTGATATTTTTTACGATATGATCTCGGCTTTTCATAAGTCGGTTCGTGGCTCATCACCCGATGGCGCATTGTATTGGTGTTGTCGTATCTTGGAGGGGGGCGCTGACCCTCTATACATAGCCCGCAGACTAGTGGCGATAGCCTCAGAAGATATAGGCAACGCAGATCCTAGAGCGATGCAGGTGGTATTGGCTGCATGGGATGCTTTTGAGCGGGTAGGGCCTGCTGAAGGGGAGCGAGCAATTGCGCAAGCAGCCGTTTATTGTGCCTGTGCGCCTAAAAGTAATAAATTATATATGGCTTATAAGCAGTGCAGAGCAGATATAAGAGAAGATGCTGAGTTAGAGGTGCCTCATCATTTGCGCAATGCACCGACGCAATTGATGAAAGATTTGGGTTATGGCGACGAGTATCGTTATGCACACGATGAGCCAAATGCCTACGCGGCAGGGGAGAGTTATCTCCCCCCAGAAATAGCGCATAGGCGCTATTATCAGCCTAGTGATAGAGGCTTGGAAATTAAAATATCTGAAAAACTGCGCTTCTTAAATGACCAAGATGCAAAAAGTGACAGGCGCAGATATTGATATCTGCTCTTGACTGGCCGTACATTTTTCCTTATAAATAATTGACTTAAAAGTATATTTTAACGCACTCAGCAGCAGGTTAATGTTTTGTTCAAATTAAATATTGTATTAGGCGTTATGCTAGGAGCATCCCTTGGGGCTTTGGTGCGCTGGTGGTTAAGTGTGAAGTTCAATGCTGTCAGCGATCAGCTTTTTTTAGGTACTTTATTAGCGAATGTGATCGCCTGTGGCTTGATGGGCTTTTTGCTCGGTTATGAAACGGCAGGAGCTACTATTAATACCGCATTACGCATTGCTTTTTTAACCGGTTTCTTGGGGTCGCTCTCCACCTTTTCCACCTTCATCGCAGAAGCCCACTCACATTTAGTGCTCAAGGATTGGTTTAAATTGATATTGGGTATTAATTTACAAATTGGTTTGGGGTTAATTACCTTTTATTTTGCTAGGGTGTTTGGCCAGGCCGCGCATTAATAATATAGCCAGTTAAAAGAAAAAATCTGCGCTAAACTGCATCCAATTTAGCGCAGATACTTTATACTGCCGCTATTATATTTTTATTACCTAGAGAGCTTTTAAAAAGACATAAATGCGGATAAAACCGGACTGTATAGCTTAAAACCGGAGTTGTTTTTAACCTCGGCTGATCGCTAATTTTTACGTCTATCGCTTTGTGTATATCTCTCATTTTGAAGGAAGTAGTGACAGCTCATGTTAGATCCTAAAATTGTACGTGCTAACCCTGAAGATATTGCAGCGCAATTACTTAAAAAGAAGTATGTTTTTCCTGTTGAAACGTTCAAAGCGCTAGAGGAGCAACGTCGTGAAGTGCAAGTTAACACTGAAAACTTGCAAAGTGAGCGTAACACGCAATCCAAATCAATTGGCAAGGCAAAAGCTGCAGGTGATGATATAGCACCGCTATTGGCACAAGTAAGTAATTTGGGCGCGCAGTTAGAAGAGGCAAAAGCTTCCCTGGTTGAAATTAACACGAAGTTAGATGATATTTTATTAGGTGTGCCTAACTTGCCTGATCCAGAAGTACCTGAGGGCGTTGATGAAGAGGATAACGTCGAGGTGCGTCGCTGGGGTACGATTCCAAGCTTTGATTTTGATCCCCTTGATCATATCGAGTTAGGTAATCGCGAGAAAGGCATGGATTTCGAAAGTGCTGCTAAAATTACCGGTGCTCGTTTTGTGGTATTGCGTGGCAAAATAGCCCGTATGCACCGTGCGCTCATCCAGTTTATGTTAGATACACACATTAATGATCATGGTTATGAAGAGATATATGTGCCTTACATGGTCAATAAAGAATCATTAATGGGTACGTCGCAATTACCAAAATTTGAAGAGGATTTGTTCAAGGTTCCTTTTGGCGAGCGTGATTATTATATGATCCCTACCGCAGAAGTACCTGTGACCAATATGGTACGTGATGAAATAATTGACGAAGCTGATATGCCATTAAAGTTCACTGCTCACACCCCCTGTTTTCGCTCTGAAGCTGGTGCCTCAGGTAGAGACACTAGAGGTTTGATTCGTCAACATCAATTTGAAAAAGTCGAAATGATCCAAATGGTAAAGCCTGAAGATTCTTGGCAGGCGCTTGAGGATATGACCTCCCATGCAGAAAATATTCTTAAAAAATTAGAGCTTCCGTACCGGGTGATCAATCTTTGTGGCGGCGATCTAGGTTTTGCTGCTGCCAAAACTTATGATATCGAAGTCTGGGTACCCGCACAGGACAAATATCGCGAGATATCTTCTATCTCAAATACCTTAGATTTTCAGGCAAGACGAATGAAAGCGCGTTGGAGAAATTCGCAAACAGGGAAGCCAGAGTTACTGCATACTCTCAATGGATCTGGTTTGGCGGTGGGAAGAACTTTGGTGGCGCTATTAGAAAACCATCAAAACGCTGATGGCAGTATCAATGTACCTGTAGCACTACAGCCTTATATGGGTGGATTAACGGCTATCTAAGACTGATTACAGCGTTAGTGGATATTTAAATAGGTAGTCTGCTCGTAGTAGGCTTAGTGTTTAGGTATCCATTGATCTCTAAATCAAAAAATTGTCTTATCACTTATCACCTGTCATCGATTAATTGCCTCTCTGAATATTGCCAAAAAAACCTGTTAAGTTTTAGTTCATGTACCAGGGTACAATTTCACATTATCTAATAATTCAATAATATTGAATGACAGATAATTTGAGGTGTAGTCATGGAAGCTGCAATTGCAACAGTAATAGAAATAAATGGGTCAGTGAGTGCAATTGGCACATCAGGTCACAAGCGTGGTCTGTCTCTGGGAGACTCGTTAAGCTTAGATGAAGTGGTTAAGACTGGAGCTGATAGTTTGATTCAGTTAGAAATTGGCGATGGCAACTCACTGCGATTAGAATCTCTGCAAAGTATAAAGTTATCGGCAGATGTTTCCGCTGATTACATGTCAGATCAAGTGGATGCCGTTTTAAATGCTGATTTACCTGTGGGGCTAGTAGAGCAGCTTTTTTCTGTGTATCCCCTGGGTGTGTCGTCAATTTTGACTGATATTGAGCCCGTCTATGATATTGAGCGTATTAAATTAACAGAATATCAAGAAGTGGAGTCTTCACTGAACCTCAGTGACATATTACAAAACTCGAGTAATAATAATTCACTAGATCAGTACCTGCGTTTTGATCAACTAGCCACAAATACAGTGATCTATTTTAGTAATGACGGCAGCTTTTCAAATGCGGCTAGTGTTGAATTAAATGCGGATAAAGTGCTTACCATTAATTCTGTAGGTTATAACAACAGCGCTGAGTTACTGTCATTTTTGATCGATAACTATCTTATTGTCGATCAAGTTTAAAAAACCAAATACTACTGGTTTATTGAGCGGGAATAGTGAGTCCGTTAATACGGATGCCTTGAGTGCTGCATGTGTTAGAGCAGGAAAGTTTAGTATAACTGCACTGCTTTAAAATTTGATATTGATCTAGGCTAAAACGAATTGAATACTCTGTAGTTGATTTGCTAAGTATTTCTTGCTGACATTGAGCATAGAGCTGGTCTAAGGTTTTTGCAGGCGTACCTTGGTTGTGCTGATTGAGATCGGCGAAGTTCTCACTCCAAGTTAAGCTAGGGGTATTACCTTCTTGCCATTCAAAGAAATCTCGGTACTCAACACGGTTATCCAGTACTAAAATCTTCGTATTACTATGCTGCCCTGAAGCTGTTTTAGTACTTCTTTGGTAGCTGTAATTTGTGCCGTATTTGCGTTTAAGTTTTGTCCAGTTGCGTAGGCTTAAATCGAACATTTTGGGGATGTCTTTCGCGGCGACAGCTGTCTGAGAGCTCTTTATTAACCCAGAGTCTGTGCAGCCAACCAACGTCAGTACAAAAACGATTCCCAAAATTTTACGCATTTAAATATCCTCTATGAGTGTATTGTCTGACTGATTAGCTCGCAGCCAGATGCTGTACATTGAATATACCAGAGCTGCTCTCCCCAATCACCTAACACCATTCGTGTGCCTTCACCATTCGCTAATGCAATACTGTGGCAGGCGGGGCGGTGCGTATGGCCGTGAATTAACAGTGTTATTTTGGCTTCTTCCATTACCTTGATAACGGCCTGCGAATTAACGTCGGTAATCTCCGCTGCTTTTTGGCTGCTCTGTTCTTTACTAACGTTGCGTAGATGCTGTGCTACTTGTAATCGCTCTGACACAGGTTTGGAGAGGAATTGTTGCTGCCACTGTGTTGATCTGACCATAGATCTAAAGGCTTGATAATCGACATCGTCGGTACAGAGTTGATCACCGTGCATGATGAGTGCTTTTGAGCTCGGCAGGTCCACTACCACAGACTCCGATAATAAGCTTGCCCCAATTGAGTTGGCAAAATCATCGCCAAGTAGAAAATCTCTGTTTCCCTGTTGCAGGAAAATATCACAGCCGCTTTGGCTTAAGGCTCTTAGAGCGCTGACCACTGGCGCCATAGCCTGTTCAACGTAGTCATCGCCAATCCAAGCTTCAAAGATATCGCCTAATAGATACAGAGCAGTACAATCTGCCGCCTGATTATTCACAAAAGAAGTGAAAGCACTAATTAAATCGGGTCGATCAGCAGATAAGTGAATATCGGCAACAAATAATACGCTCATCAATAAATACTCAGTTACGCATCGCTGTCGTCGCTATCTTGTGTTTCATCGGATTCAGGCTTGCTAACAGTGACTGATTTAATATATACATCTTCAACAGGCACGTCCTGATGTCCGCTTTTAGAAGCAGTGGTCAGTGCACCAATTTGATTAACAATATTCATCCCAGCTTTAACTTCGCCGAAGACACAGTAGCCCCAGCCTTCCATCGTTTTGGTGGTATGGTTTAAGAAAGCGTTTTCTGACAAGTTAATAAAAAACTGTGAAGAGGCAGAGTTTGGATCCATCGTTCTGGCCATCGCTATGCTACCAATAGAGTTCTTTAAGCCGTTATCAGCTTCGTTCTCGATAGTGGTAATGCCTTCTTTCTGCTTCATGCTCGCGCTGAATCCGCCAGTTTGAATCATAAACCCTTCAATGACGCGATGGAAAATCAAGTTGTTGTAAAAACCATCCTCAGCAAGCTGAGTGAAGTTCGCGGCAGTAATTGGCGCTTTTTCGTGGTTTAGCTCGAGAGTGATGTCGCCGAAATTTGTGTGCAATATAATCATTTTATGACCTTAAAGAGTTTGCTAATTAATATAGGTATTATCCTAGATTAGGCGCTTATGCGCAAAACAGAATCGTAAAAAGTGATGACAAACCGGTAGAATTTATTCAATAAAACCAGCAGCTATGACCTCAAGTGTAAAAAGCTAATAAATCTGCCATTAGTCTGCTTAGTGTTTATCTAAATAGCCAAGAATGACAGGTTGTATTTATTGATTTTAGAGACAGTTTTAATGCGCTAATAACTAACCTTGTCTGATGGATATGTTTATAATAGAAAATATACAATTTCTCTTTAGGTTTAGTTCTTGGGAGCAGCTTCGTAAGTTCTTAAGCCCGCGATAATACTGTCGTCGAATTCAGAGAATATTTTTATTTTTTTGAGGTTATTTTTAAAAGCCATGAGCACTGACAATCCCACACTCGATACCGCCCCTAAAACCAGTAATTTCATTCATCAGATCATTGAAGGTGATTTAAACGGTGCTAGTGCGCCGACTCAGATAGTGACAAGGTTTCCGCCTGAGCCCAATGGTTACTTGCATATAGGCCATGCAAAATCTATCTGTTTGAACTTTGGTGCCGCGGATAAATACAACGGCGTCTGTCACTTGAGATTTGATGATACAAACCCAGAAAAAGAGAGCCAAGAATATATTGATGCTATCAAAAGAGACATCAGTTGGCTGGGCTTTAAATGGCATGAGGAGATCAAATATACCTCGAGCTATTTTGATCAGTTGTATAGCTGGGCTGTATACCTTATCGAGCAAGGCAAAGCTTATGTTTGTGATTTAGATGTTGAGCAGGCACGAGCTTATCGCGGTGATTTTACGACTCCTGGGAAAAATAGTCCCTATCGTGATCGCTCCATCGAAGAGAAAATAGCACTGTTTGCCAAAATGATAGCGGCAGATTTTGCAGAGGGATTTTGCTCGTTACTGGCTAAAATTGATATGCAGTCATCGAACATGAATCTTCGTGATCCGATGTTGTACCGCATTTTAAATGTATCTCACCATCAGACAGGGGACAAGTGGTGTATCTATCCTATTTATGATTTTGCCCATGGACAATCCGATTCGATAGAGGGGGTTACCCACTCAATATGTACTTTAGAATTTGAAGGGCATCGACCTTTGTACGAGTGGTTTTTAGCTAATTTGCCGGTAACAAATGTGCCTAGACAATATGAGTTCTCGCGTCTAGAGCTCAATTACACGGTGACCAGTAAACGCAAGCTTAAACAGTTAGTTGATCAGAACATTGTCAATGGCTGGGATGACCCTCGTATGCCGACGATATCAGGGATGCGACGTAGAGGTTTTAGTGCCGTTGCCATCAGAAAATTCTGTGAGATGGTAGGTGTTACTCGCTCTAATGGTGTGGTCGATGTCAGCATGCTGGAATCTGCGGTACGTGATGACCTAGAAAGTAATGCTAAACGCGCTATGTGTGTGGTTGATCCGCTTAAAATCACTATTAGTAACTTTGCTGATCAAGCTTGTGAGATGTTATCGCTCGCGGTACATCCTAAGTTAGATATGGGTATTAGAGAGTTGCCTTTTAGCAAGCATTTGTTCATTGAGCAGCAAGACTTCTCTGAAGATACTAGCTTGGGGCGCAAGAAATTTAAACGTCTGGTCATTGGGGATTATGTGCGGTTGCGTGGTGCCTATGTCATTAAGGCAGATGCAGTGATTAAAGATGAGCAGGGTAATGTAGTAGAAGTGCTTGCCAGCTTAGTTCCAGGAACCGTAGGGGCAAACCCTGATCCTGAGTTTAAGCCACGTGGGGTGATTCACTGGGTCAGTGCTGAGCATGCTGTGCCCTGCGAGTTGCGTATATACGATAGATTGTTTACTGATGCCAACCCAGATAAAAATAAAGAAAAGTCGTTTACGCAGTTAATTAATCCTGATTCTCTGCAGGTTATCAGTAGAGCTTGGGCTGAGCCTTCGCTGTTGGAGGCTCAGGTAGAGGACGGTTATCAGTTTGAGCGCACTGGCTATTTTGTCGCTGATATGGATAGCACTGCTGATAAATTAGTTTTCAATCAAACGTTGCCTTTAAGAGCATCCAAAGCTAAATAGCAAGTAACAAACCAAGCGTTTCGCCATCAACTAGACGAGTGTTTGATGGCGATTTTTATGAGAAGTGTGTGCAGTCAAGGATGACAGAACAGGCGTTTCCAGTGGTGATTTATTTTGGGATTAAGTGATGTTGCAAACAGGCTGCCGAGCGCTGCTATTGAGCTTGGTTATAGGGATTTTTTCGCTATCTGCACACGCAGCAAAAGCACCGGCTTTTATCTTATTTGATCAAGCGGGCAGCAGTATAAGTTTAGACAGTTATCGTGGCAGTGGCCTTATACTGCATTTTTGGGGGACCTGGTGCCCCTACTGTAAAAAACTGCAACCTGGCTTAGAGCGGCTTTCTCGCAAGTATAAAAATGCAGGCTTAAAAGTGTTGGCAGTGAGTATTCGCGAGAGTGAGGGTGCTAATCCTGAGGAGGTTTTAAAAGCGCTAAATATCACTTTTAAAACGGCTGTCAACGGCGATAAAGTGGCTAAGATGTATGGAGTTGTAGGAACGCCTAGTAGTTATTTTATTAGCAGAGATGGGATGCTGTTGTGGACAACACATAGTGCCGATCCTTGGAATAAAGAGTTTGAATCGAAAATACGTTTGATTCTAAATTTAGATCAATAACAGAGAGTTAAATTTCTAGGTACTGCGCAAACTGCTATAAAGATGCACTTGAGTGCATCTTTATAGTTAGGCTAACGTTAGTTAGATTCTTCTTGCTTTTCAGGAGTGATGCTATTCAGCATCTTTGCCAAGTCGAGCAATATAATAAGATTGTTCTCGTAATAGCTCACGCCTTGTACGAAGCGGCGATCAGAGTCATCGCTAGAAACACTGGGTGCCCGCTCCATATCATTTTGCTGAATATTGACCACTTCATCAACACTGTCGACCACCATGCCTACAACTTCTTGGTCATTATATTCGACCACGATGATACGTGTATCATCGTCAATTTCTCGTTTAGGTAAAGAGAATAAAAGACGTGTTTCTATAACAGTAACGACGTTACCTCTTAGATTGATTATGCCTCTTATATACGAACTTGATCCAGGTACTGGGGTGATCTCTGAGTATCTCAGTACTTCCTTTACTTGCATGACATCAATAGCGAATAGCTCGTTGTTTACTTTGAATGTCGCCCACTGATTAAAGATGGCTTCTTCTTGTACAGCCCTTGATTTGACCGTTTTCTTAGGAGCATCTACTTTCTCCATCATTTTAAGTTGTGCAGCGGCACCATCCATACTCATGTTTGTTCACCTTTTAATTCAGTAATCTAGCGATTGACTCAAGTTTTAATCCATAACAAGCTTTGGAGACTAGTAGAAATAGTATAACTCAATAATGTTAATGCGTTGAATATATTTGAGAAGTTAATAACTACCTATTCTATGTATCGGTTTCTTTGTGCTGTGCTTTAATGTTTATTCAAAATATATTTAAAATTTTCGAAAAATCATACAAAAGTTTAAAGCAGCATAGCTTATATTGGCGATAATGATATTTTTCTATGGCTATAGTTTGTGCTTAGTCTGCGTATTTAACTGACTGTGGGAGTGCTGTTGAGCGAGAGTTTAAAGCAAATCTATAAGCAGTTGAGGGGTTTCGGTAGGCCTGCATAGCGAGCCGCCTGTTTCGGTGGGCTCTGGGAAAACAGCTTCATTAAATAAATACTTCGACCTTTATCGGGGCCGTATTTTATCGACATTGCCTTCACTAATGGACGCATCGCAGGAGACAGTTGGTACTCTTGATAGAACTCTCTTATTGTGTCAATGACTTCCCAGTGATTCTCGCTTAGCTCGAATTGGTCCGCGGCTGCCAGCGCTAGCGCTAGCTCTTTACTCCAGAGTGTTAAGTCCAGTAAATAGCCCTCTTCGTCTAATAGAGAAAATGCCTGTTCTTTATTCATGCTTAAAACCAACTAATTGTTTTTTTATACTGACAGCAGAGCGCTACAAATTGCGCGTCGCTAATGAGTGTCGATCTTTTATCGACTTTTTGAGAGAGACCACGAGCATCAACATCAATTGAAAGGGCGTAAATAAGCTGTTCAGGGAAGTCGAAATCTTTGCTCAGTAATGAGTATACGCCAGCTTGGGTGAATACGATGGCGTCTCCTTCGAGCATAGAGTCAAAGGCATTTTGGTACAGCTGTTGATCACTCGGGCCTTTACTAATAATGTGTAGAGTTTCAAAAATAGAGTGTTTCATTATAAGTTTATCACCGTGTCGAATGTTCGAATCAAGGCGGCCATTTTATCTTTGTTGATAATTTTGCAGTTTAAAATCAAATCATTCTGCGTGAGTTGATATCGTTGTGCATCTTCAGCGATAACAAAATAATCTTCGATGTCGTACATCGCTAATGCTCTGAAATTGTTGGTTAGGTCTTTTTTCTCTAATAGGTTGCTCTGTTGGTTATTCGCCAGTTGCAATATGCCATCATTGAGAAACAGCAGGCTGACAGGCAGGTCAAAAGCAGCACAGGCAAAGGCTATGTCTAGAGTCTCTGCGTTACTACTATTGGCAAAGGGAGGATTGCGAACAATAAGTAGGATGTTCTTCTTCATATTAGTTGCCAAAAGTGATGGTTCGGTCAGAGACGATGATTGCATCGGCAAGTTGACCTAAGCCTGATAGCTCAAAGCCATCGCTTAGGTTGGCCGCACCTTTTTGATGCCTTTTGGCCTCGGCTTGATCGAGTACACCTCTGCGTACCGCCGCGGCAATACAAACAACCAAATCCAAGTCATTATCTTGTGCCAACTTGAGCCACTGCTCGGTGATATTTACTTCATCTCGGGGAGTGACTTTAAAAGCGGAGCAGGCGCTAACGGCTTCACCGTAAAAAAATACACGATGAATACTGTGGCCTTGTTGTAGAGCGCTGCGGGTAAATCGCAGCGCGCTGTGTTCTGCTTGACCTGAATTTTGCGATGCATAGATCAAAAGTGAAAAGATCATGGTATAGAGAGCCTAGCGTATCTTGTAATCTACAAACAATAACGCCCCGATTTCGAAGAAATCGAGGCGTTGCTTAAAACAGCTAAATTTTAGTCATCGTTCAAGAAGCCGACAAGCGCTAACATGTGGATGAATAAGTTAAAGATGTTGACGTAAAGGCCAACAGTGGCCATTACGTAATTCTGGTAAGTGCCGTTAACGATTTTGCTAGTATCATATAAGATGAAACCGGACATCAATAATACTACTCCAGCAGAGAAAGCTAAGTGCATTGCTGAAACATCAATACCAAACATTGGCAAAATAAACATCGCTACCATGGCGATGATAAGCACCATAGAACCTGCTGCAAGAAAGCCGCCCATGAAGCTGAAGTCTTTTTTGCTAGTCAGTACGTAGGCTGAAAGGCCGACAAAAGTAAGAGCTGTCATACCAAGCGCAGTAACAACAATTTCACCACCATTGCTCATCGCAAGGTATTGGCTGATGATTGGTCCTAAACCAAATCCCCAAAGCCCAGTGAACAAAAATGTTAGCGGTAGAGCTGCAGCGCTGTTTTGTTTTTTGCCGATGACAAATAGTACCGCCATGCCGCCTAAGATGCAGCCTAGGTAAGCCCAAATGCTTTGAATGTTCAAAGCCAGTGAGATGCCTGCCATCACTGCGCTAAATAACAGTGTCATAGATAGCAGCATATAGGTATTGCGAATAACCTTATTGGTTTGCAGTATCGACTGCTCAGAGCGAGCTGCAACCATATTTACATTGTTCATAAATTTCCTCTATATGTAATTAACTTCCTAATACCCGTTATAATGGCGACTTTTCTAAATATTTCAAGGTTTATAGTCAATTGAGTAATTTTGAGCTAGACATTCTTTTTGAAGATGATGACATAGTAGTGGTCAATAAGCCGGCGGGTTTGTTAACACATCCTAGTTGGTTGACACCAAAGGGTACACAAAACCTAGCTTCTATGCTAAAAATTCACCTTAAGGGTGGTACAGTTTATACCGTGCATCGCTTGGATCGTGCTACATCGGGGGTATTAATGGTCGCCAAAAATAAGCCGGCAGCTCAACAATTAACGCAAGATTTTACGGAACATAATATTGAAAAAACCTATCTTTGTGTCGTGCGTGGTTTCGCACCCATAGAAGGGGTTATTGATTACCCACTTAAATATAAACACGATAAAAAGGCTGAACCTTTTGCAAACCCTGATAAACCCGCTCAAGATGCTATCACTCATTTCAAGCGCCTTGCCTGTGTAGAGCTGCCCATCAGTGTCGGCAAGTGGCCCTGCGCAAGATATTCGCTGGTACAAGCAAAACCTCAGACGGGAAGAAAACATCAGTTACGTAGGCACTTCAAGCACATTCTCTGTCCGATAGTAGGTGATACCAATTATGGAGAGGGGCGTCATAATAAATTATTTAGAGAGCACTTGGCGATTAATCGACTGCTATTAATGGCCGCCTCGCTTACATTTTTTCATCCCAATAATAAGCAAAAGATGACTATCAATGCGCCATTTTCTCCCGAGTTAATCATCCTCTTTAATAGGTTTTCATGGGATGAACATATTATTCTAAGTTGACCTTATAATACGCTTGATCAGGTGAAGGCGAGGCATTGAAGATTGATTCCCTATCGCTTCCCTAGTCAGTTTCTCTGATGGTGGATTTGATCAGGCAAAAAAGCGAGCGGTTAAGGCTCTTAGCTAGCGATTTAACACGCTTTTATAGGGGGATTTGGTTTAAATATTGGTGTAAATTGCGTAAGCTTGGCAACAGTATTTGCAAAATTTGATAAGCAGAGTAAAAGAGAAACTACCCATGGCAGAAATGCGATCTTTGGCAGCAGTATTGGATAAGAAAAAGAATATAAAAGTGGGCATTATTGGCGCGATGGAGCAAGAAATAGAAATATTGCGTGATAGTTTAGTTGATCGCATCGATCATAAGCTAGCAGGTTTTGATATCTATACGGGTAAGCTGCAAGATATAGACGTAGTGTTACTCCAATCAGGGATAGGTAAAGTAAATGCATCTGTCAGCACCGCTTTGATGCTGCAGCAGTTTGCACCTGATTGTGTGATCAATACGGGTTCTGCAGGTGGCTGTGATGATAGCTTAGAAGTTGGCGATATCGTCATTTCTTCACACCTTTTACACCACGATGTAGATGTGACAGCCTTTGGCTATGAGCTTGGGCAAATGGCGAGAATGCCCGCTACTTATATTCCCGATGAGTATTTGGCGGACATTGCAAAATCTTGTATTGAATCTGTCAATGGAGCTAGAGCGGTGCGCGGTGTTATTGCCACTGGTGATACCTTTGTGAGTGAGCCTGCTAAAGTAGCGGCGATTAAAGCGTCATTTCCCACGGTGAAAGCAGTAGAAATGGAAGCGGCTGCGATCGCTCAGACTTGCTTTTTATTCCAAACTCCGTTTTTGGTGGTGCGTGCGCTCTCCGATATCGCTGGCAAGTCATCTAATCTCTCCTTTGCTGATTTTATTGAGACAGCCTCAACGCATTCAGCCAATATGGTGCAGGCCATTATTGCTAAATTGGCGGTACGTTAAAGTAACTATGTTAGGTAAGTTACTCGGCGATGGTGGCTGTGTAACATACCTAAATTACTGATTAATTATGAATAGAATTATCATCGATATCCGTATCTCAAACGATGAGTATTTAAAGCAATACCAGCAAGCTAATTGCATGGTGAGTACTGTCTCAAGGGATGGTCGCAGTATTCAATTTCCCGCCAATATACTCAAGCCATTTTTATTGCACTCAGGTATAAGTGGTAGCTTTTGCATTTTCTTTGATAGCGCCGGTAAATTTCAGTCGATCGAGCGCCATTAACAATCCTTTAGTGTAAGGCCTCTGCATAACTACTGCACTCGAAATGCGGCGTTAAAAACCTGCTCAATATGTTCATTTACACTAGTAAATTCCGCTATTTTGCCGGTTTTTTGCCTTATCTTGGTTTGCTACGTTATGCAGAGTTCTCAGTAGAGTCGGTAATTTTCGAGAGGTTGTTATCGTTGCTGGATGCAACGAGTGATGAGATGCTGAACCAACTGAGGATAATTAACGGTATCGATAGCGCAAAAGAGAAGCGAATACCGTAGGCCTCGGCAATGAATCCAAGGAGGGGCGGTGCGAGCAGAAATACCACAAAAGATATTTGCGCCAGTGATGCTAAATTGACGGTTGCTGGCCGGTCTGTACGCTGAGCCGCCGCTGACATGGCCAGCGGGAAAATGCAGGCGGTACCCGCTCCCGCCAAGCTAAAGCCTAATAATGCCATGAATGCATTCGGTGAAAAGGTAATTAGCAATGCTCCTGCCCCTAAGGTGGCGATAGATATCTTACTGACCTTTACCGCGCCTAGTCTCTCTACGAGTGAGTCGGCAAAAAAGCGGCAAATAGCCTGGGACAACGCTCCGAGAATAAATGCCAAGCCGTTAACAAATACCGGTTGATTAAAATTGTCTCGCATAAAAATAATAGACCAATCAGCTCCTGCACCCTCCAGTAACATCGCGGAGAGGGTAAATAAACAGATAAATATAATGCCTTTACTTGGCAGTACAAAGCCTTGTTTATCGTTCGAGTTATTCGGCCTAGGTGGTGCGCATTGGAAATCATTAAAGACCAGCCAACAGCCGATGCTCGTCATTACGGTGATGATGGTGAAATGCCAGTGACTGTCGATATTCATCGATCCCGCCCAAGCACCTAATATACCCGCACTAAAAAAACCTAGACTCCAGAAGGCATGGGAGCGGTTCATAATACGCTTGCCTATTTTGAACTCGGTGCGATCAGCTTCTAAATTTATCACTACTTCTAAACATCCAATAGCCAGACCGCTAAAAATAAGACAGAGGAATAGCTGCCAGCTATTATGCGCATAGGAGGCAATAATGTAGGTGAAACTGAGAAACGGTATCGAAATAAGAATGATTTTTCGCGCGCTGACGTACTTGAGTACAGTATTTGCAAAGGCTAGTGATATCTGAGTTCCCAGAGCGAAGCCGAGTAAAGCCAAGCCCAGTGCTGCTTCACCTAAGTGCATTTTTAATTGTAGGTCCCCGAGCCTTGGAAAAATACTGCCGAGCGCCAATGCGTAAATATAGAACATTAAATAGACGTTGATCTGAGCCGGAAGTGTGCCGGAGCGCAATCCAATTTGCATCTTATATCCTTACCAGTAGCGTGAATGTGTTGACTAATACTCTGCTTGTGAGGGTTAAATAGAGCGGGGCCATCATGTCGTTTACTTAGATATAAGTCAATAACTCGAAATTAGGTTACCTATACGTAACTATCTGCTTAAATAGCTACCTTATTGTGTTTTATCTCGGTATATTTCAAAGCGTATCAGATAAATATATAAATTTGCAGATAGACGCTTACAGAAGCGCTGTTTACTGGTCTCTCTAGAGTAGAGGTTTGATATAAAAATAATAAAACGTTAAATAATGAAGAGGAATCTATGAGTACAGTGAAAAAGATTTACCAAATGATGCCGGCTAAATATCGAGATACTATCTTGTTGCGCAGCTTTGGGTTTTTTAAGGTCCCTTTGTTATTCTGGCTACGTCCGAGCGTGATTGAGTTAACCGCAGAGAAATGTGTGATTAAAATTCCTTTCAAGCGCCGCTCCAAAAACCATTTGGGATCGATGTATTTTGGTGTGCTTGCCTGCGGTGCTGACTGTGCCGGTGGGTTGGCCGCTATGAAAATGATCATTGATAGTGGCGAGTCTGTGTCGCTAGCGTTTAAAGATTTTGATGCGCAGTTTTTAAAGCGCCCAGAAGCTGATGTGTATTTTAGTTGTGACCAAGGTGCCCAGATTAAAGCTTTTGTAGAGAAAGTAGTGGCCAGTGATGAAAGACAGAATATGTCGCTTAATATCATCGCAACTTGCCCGGATAAATTTGGCGATGAGCCAGTAGCGACTTTTAGTTTAACGCTTTCACTGAAGAAGAAGGTACGTAAATAATATTGTTTATATAGGGCTTTAGATTCTTCACTGTAAGGTGGTTAAGCCCTCTTTAAAAATATAATCACCGATGCACAAATTGTACAGTTAATCGCTTTCTGGTCAGCTTTTCCTTCCTCCTATTTGTTTCTTGATATATAAATGTCTCATCATTGAAAATGGAACATAAAATAGGATTTCGACCTTGGAAAATTTTGGTGTTATTAATTATTTAACCTATGTATTAGGTGCTGTACTTATTATTCTTTTGCCCGGCCCTAATTCTCTGTATGTGCTATCTCTGGCGGCTAAGCAGGGTAAACGAAGTGGCTGGGCTGCCGTCGCTGGTGTTTTTATTGGTGACTCGCTGCTAATATTGGCAACGGCGCTGGGCGCGATTACCCTTTTAACTGCCTATCCTGCTATTTTTATGGTGATAAAGTACGCAGGTGCAGCCTATTTAATTTACATAGGGGTAAATTTAATCGGTGGGGCGATAAAAACTTGGCGACAGGTTGATGATGAAAGTATTAACAGCGTTAAAGAGGTCAAAGCATCATCGGCTAAAGCCTTCAGAAAAGCTTTGCTAGTGAGCGTTTTGAATCCTAAAGCGATTTTGTTCCTGTTGTCCTTCTTTCTACAGTTCGTCGACCCGCTGTATCCACAGCCAGTGGTGCCTTTCTTTATTTTAGCCGTGACCTTACAAGCTTTTAGTTTGATATACCTAGCCGTTTTAATTTATGCGGGATCAGTATTGGCTGAAACCTTTCGTAAACGTCAAAAAATAACCGCGCTTTCGGGTGGTGGAATAGGCGCTGCATTTGTGCTGTTTGCTATTAAGTTGGCGCTGGCGACCGCTTGAGTTACTTTTCAGAAGTCGGCTTTGTCATTCGTTCGAGTTCTCCGCTTGAGCTATCGGATACCTTATCAACTGGCAAGCTTGGAGGTTTGAGGTAAGTAACAAATGAGTAATGCGAAAGCTCATGAGCTTGCTTGCACTCACAGCTGATGAGCACGGATAATAATCGCATGTCTATTTGCGATCGTCACCTAAACTGTTATATTCATTGATAATACTGTTACACAAAAAATAATAATTAAACAGAGATTGGTAAAATCTCTAAGGTAAGGTTATAGCTAAAGTTGTATGTCTGTCTTTTTGTCTAGATATGCAACTTGATTCCCCGCTTAACTTTGCACTACACAAGGACATGAGCATGTCAGGATTTAATCTTCAAAGTTTAAGCGAATTTACCGCGGCTGTGATGCAGTTGATATCATTTATATTTGTGGTATTAATTTTTGTAGCCATTATTGTACTGATTTATTTCTATATCGCGGATGTTACCCAAACTAAACAAGCTATTAGGCGAAATTATCCTGTTATTGGGCGCTTCCGCTATTTCTTCGAGCATATAGGTGAGTTTTTTCGTCAGTACTTTTTTGCCTTAGATAGAGAGGAGCTTCCCTTTAACCGCGCACAGCGCGCTTGGGTTTACCGTGCAGCCAAAAATGTAGATGCTACAGTGGCTTTTGGTTCTACCAGACCTCTCAATCAACCGGGTGATATCTTATTTTTAAACTGCCTGTTTCCCACTTTAACTGAGGATGCCATTCCTGCGAAAGATGTGACCATTGGTCAAGGTGCTGCCAGGGACCCCTATACCACCTCGTCGCTGTTCAATATCTCTGGAATGAGTTTTGGCGCACTCTCTATCCCCGCTATCCGCGCGCTCTCTATCGGTGCTAAAAAAGCAGGAATTTGGCTTAATACCGGAGAGGGGGCGCTCTCAGAGTTTCATCTGGAAGGTGGTTGTGACATCGTTTTTCAAATAGGCACCGCCAAATATGGCGTCAGGGATGATAAAGGCGCGCTGTGCGATATTAAACTTGCTGCAGTCGCTGCGCACCCTCAAGTAAAAATGTTTGAAATTAAGATGAGCCAGGGAGCGAAACCTGGAAAGGGCGGCATATTACCCGGAGAAAAGGTGACCGCTATTATTGCCAAAACCCGGAATATACCAGAAGGTGTGGCTTCTATTAGCCCCAATGGGCATCCAGAAATTAGTAGCATCGAAGACCTGTTAGACATGATTCATCGGGTGCGGGAAGTGACCGGTAAACCGGTAGGTTTTAAAGTGGTGATAGGGACTAGTGGCTGGTTAGATGATCTGTGCAAAGCTATACATCAGCGCGGTATCAAAAGTGCGCCAGATTTTATTACCATTGATAGTGCCGATGGCGGTACGGGGGCTGCACCACAATCGCTGATTGATTTTATGGGGCAGCCTATTAAGCGCTCGCTACCTTTAGTTGTCGATAAATTAATGGATTACAATCTGCGTGGTAGGATTAAAATTATTTGCTCGGGCAAGTTGATCAATCCTTCAGATGTCGCCTGGGCGCTGTGTATGGGGGCTGATTTTGTCACATCGGCACGTGGCTTTATGTTTGCCTTAGGTTGTATTCAAGCGTTGCAGTGCAATAAAAATACTTGCCCAACAGGTATTACGACACACAATGAAGATTTGCAAAAAGGTTTAGATGTCGCTGATAAAAGTGAGCGTGTTTACCAATTTGCTAGTAAATTGATGTATGAAGTGGGGATGATTGCTCACTCTTGTGGCGTGACAGAAGCACGTCAGCTTAGTCGTGAGTATACACAAATCATTAATGAGCAAGGTATACCAATGGATATGTTAGACCTGTATCCGATACATCAACCTATCGCTGAATATGCCCAGATTAAATATGACTTAGGTAAGGATGTGTCCCTCGAGCATGGAGGGGGTGAATCCTAAATTCGGCAGTTAAATCACCAATCTAAGTTAATCTATACCCGTGATTTTGTGAGTTTGTAAACTCAAGCTCCACTGCGGGTGTGCTAGGCAGTAGCTAATGGCCTGCTGCGTATAATTTTGACTGCTCTCACCCATAGGTTGTAGATAAAAATTCTCAAAATCTAGATGGGTGAACGAAGCGGGGGGCGCTAGCGCTTGCGGGTAGACTAATTTTAATTCTTGCCCACTGGTAATAACTACTTTGGCATCTGCCTTAGGACTTACGCAAATCCAGTCGATACCTTGAGGTAGTTTTTTGGTGCCATTAGTTTCAATGGCGATTTCAAAACCGAGTTCCTTCAATGCATTAATGAGCGCTTCATCTAACTGTAGTGCAGGTTCACCGCCGGTAAAAATTACATAGGGGGTGCCGAGGACTTTATTACCGACAATCAGTTGTGGCCAGAAGCTGGCTAGATTGTTGGCAAGTTCAGCTGCTGTGCGAAATTCCCCACCGTTTTGACCGTCGGTACCTATAAAATCTGTATCACAAAAATCACAGACAGATTTAGCGCGATCTTGTTCTCGGCCATTCCATAAGTTGCAGCCAGTGAAACGGCAAAATATAGCGGGGCGTCCCGCGTGGGCGCCTTCACCTTGGAGTGAGTAGAAAATTTCTTTGACTTTATACATAGCAGAATCGTGTCTAAATAGAATATTTTAGCTAAAAGCAGAGCCTTTAGCTAGGCTGTTGAATTTGGCTTTCGTTAAAGAGCTTGATCAATTATAGTGCATTGATTTAGCGCTTAACTTCACCGCCGAATGCTTCAAGTAATTGCGGCAATAAACGATTGAGTTCTAGGGTTAGTCTAGAAGTATCTGAATCTAGTCTCATCAGTGGGTCTTCTGAGTTTTCTTCGTTTAATTCAGTGGAGAGTTGCTCGCTGGGCTTAAAGCGTTTAATCGAAAGATCTTCGTGCAGTATAAAGCTTAAAGTCTCATCCCATTCTAGGGCGAGTTTACTCACTTGTTTACCACTATCTAAATGCATGGTGATTTCATCACATTGCAACTCTTGTCCCTTTACTTTAATGGTAGCGCCTTCACCAGATTGATCTTTTAACTCACATTCTTGTAGGCATTTAAAGGCGGGTACTAGATTCTCTTGCATTAGCCATTGAGACATCATCACACCGGGTGAATGGTTTACATCAGGGAGCTTAACAGGCAGCGTATCTAAGCTGTTACGCAATAGGTTAAGCAGCTCTTCCGCTTTCGTGTAGCTGGAGCTATCAACGGCGATAAATCCATGCTGAGGCACGATTAAGGCGCTCGTTTGGCTGTATTTGCTAAAGGCGCGAGGCAGTAAGTCCAGCACTATCTCATCCTTAAGAGAGAGCTTCTCTTTGCGATACATTTTGCGACCTTCTTGCTTTTCAATAATGGTCACTTTGTCTTTAAGCTGCTGGTTAACAACGGAGCTTGGGACGAGTTTATCTTCCTTTTGCGCGGTAATTAAAAAGGCGCCAGTGCTGGTAAAGACATTAGATTCAAGCATGTTAGGATGCGGTGCACACCAACCGTAGCGTGATAATTCCTGTGATTTACAGGGGGTAAATAGGTGTTCTTGAAAAGCTTCTTCTAATTGGCTAGCACTGTAGTTAACTTTTTCAGTGAAACGATAAAAAATAATATTTTTAAACCACATGTGCGATTAATCCTTAATATATTGGCCGAAGCGATACTGTTAGTCAGGTGTAAATGATGCCTGGCTACTTTTGAAATAAATGGTCGACTATTGTATTGATTTTTTAATCCAGTAACGAGTAATAATTTGATAATTTGCAGGACGGTGCATTATTTATTATTTATTTTTGGAAATAATGAGTCTGGCAATGATTGCCGAGTTGCGACTGGCATTGATTAAAAATGAGCTAAAGTCCTGACTTATACTGTCATCTGAGTGTAGTTCATCAGAGATGGTCTTAGTGATTAGAAAAGCAATATTGTATTGATTGGCGATGACAGCGATAGCAGAGGCTTCCATGTCGACAATCAAAGCGCCTTGACACTGCTTATGAATGGCGTGTTTGCGCTGGGCTGTGCCCACAAATTCACTGCCAGAGGCTGATATTCCCTCGATGATATTAATGGATGGATGATGCAATGAGGAGAGTTGCAGCGGACTTATCTTAGATTGTATAACCGGATCGTAGTTGCTCGCCTGCTCGGGATCTAATATTAAATCTCCCGGCTTCATTAAATAGTTACCACGCTCTAAAGAGGAGAAGTAGTCATGCTGAATGACTCTATCGGAAATGACCATGTCTCCGATTTTTAAACGCGATTGTAAGGCGCCACCGACACCGATCAAAATAATTTGATCTATTGATATTCTCTCTAAAATAAAGGCAAGTTTTACCCCCGCATTAACATTGCCCATCCCAGACTGACTAACGTAAATATCTAAGCTCCCTTCACGGTATTGCTCAACTTCAAGGTTGAGTGTGCTGTTAATTGAGTGCCGCTTGATCATGATGCTTAAGATTTCTGTCAGGGACTGCTTTTCCTCTGCAAGAGCGCATATAAATAGAATGCTTGCCATGTGGTTGCCTTTTAAAAAACGAAGAGTGAGTGCCAGGGAATATTGTAGAACCCAAAGCCAATAATGAAACTGCCGCAAATCTGTTGGGAGTAACGCTTGCTTAATAGTAACTGGAATTGTTTAGCTAATAAGCTGGTGGTCATCATTGCGGGCAGGGTGCCTAGACCAAAAAACAACATCAATAATGCACTGCTTGAGCTTGAATTAGCCGCACTGCTCCATATGAGAGTGCTATAGATTAAGCCGCAGGGGAGCCAGCCCCAGCATATGCCCAGCAGTAGAGCTTTAGGGGCGCTAGTCACAGGTAGTAGTTTGCTGGCGAGCGGTCTAATGAGGCTCCAAAGGGAAGCGCCTAGGCGTTCTATTTTTGTTAATCCACGCCACCAATTAGCGACGTATAAACCCATGGCAATTAACATAAAAGCGGCAAAGGTTCGCAGCGCAATTTGCAGGGATCCATAGCGAAGTAAAAAATCTAGCGAGCCTAAAACGGCACCTGCTGCACTATAACTGCCGATGCGTCCTAAGTTATAGAGCCAGAGGTAGGCTGTGGAGTTTACTTTTTGTCCTAAGGCGATTGAAGATGCTATGCCTCCGCACATACCAATACAGTGCGCGCTGCCGAGTAATCCCAATAAAAATGCAGTTCCAAGGGAGAGATTATCTAACATCATCACTATTGTGGTTAGGCATTGGAGTTGGCTTGTTTTGTTTAGACTCCTCGGGGATGAGGTCGTCGTCGTCGTCAAACAGAATATGATGCGCTGGAGATTCTAAATCGTCATATTGACCACTATTGACGTTCCAGAAAAAAAAGATAATCGCGGCAAAGAAAATAAAGACCGAAATACCCAGTAGAAAAGGCAAAATTTCCATAGATTACTCACTTTTCCTGCTTAATTTAACAGGCTTATTGGTCTGGTTGGGTAGGGCTTTGGAGCTGGATAGGCGCAGTGCATTAGTGACCACAAACAGAGAGCTAAGTGACATGCCAATAGCGGCGGCATAAGGGGGGACTAGACCAAAGGCAGCGAGCGGCAGGGCCAGCATATTATAGCTAAATGCCCAGCCAATATTTTGCATGATGACGCGGCGTGTTTTCTTTGCCAGTATTAAACTATCAATAATAACGCCAAGTTTAGCGTTAGTTAATACCGCATCCGCATGTGTTTTGGCGAGATCGGAGGCGCTGCCCATGGCAATTGATGTCTGAGTACCCGCCAGTACCGGCAAATCGTTAATGCCGTCGCCAATCATTACCACGTTAGCGCCAGTGCTCTGCAGTTGATTGATATAGGCAATTTTATCGGATGGGCTGGCATCTGCTGATACATGGTCAATGCCTAGTTCAGTGGCAATCTTTTTAGCATTTTCAGCGCTGTCGCCGGTGAGCATATGTACTTTTATATGCTGTTTTTTGAGTTGTTCAATACAGTATTTACTGTCATCTCGTAAGGTATCGCTAATGGCGAACCATGCAATGATGTTAGTGTCATCACAAAGTAATAGCCAGTGACCTGGATCGGTGGGCGCTTGGGCATCGGTGCTGCTTTTTAATAACTCTCTGGAATAAATTGGCTTGCCCAAACGATAGGTGGTATTTGCCACGACCCCTTGAATTCCCTGTCCAAGAGTGACTTCAATGTTACTGGCGCTGTGTTGGTAAAAGGGCTTGAATGCTCGTGCAATAGGGTGTTCTGAATGAGTTTCTAAAGCGGCTGCAATTTGCAATGCCTGTTGCTCGTCAAAGCTCCCTTGAATATTATCAATGGTTAAATTGCCGCGGGTTAGAGTGCCGGTTTTATCAAATACAAAATCAGTGGCACAAGCCAGGCTCTCTAAAACATGCGAGCGAGTCAATAATAGGCCGCGCTGTCGCAGATTACCGGTAGCACTGGTGAGGGCGGTAGGTGTCGCTAGAGAAAGGGCACAAGGGCAAGTAACAACGAGTACTGATAGGGTGATCCAAAAGGCTTGTGATGAATCGATGTACCACCAACTTAACGCTACTACTAACGAGCAAATAAGTACGCTAGCAACGAAGTAGCTGGCAATTTTGTCGGCAATTTTAGCGATCTTAGGTTTATCTTCCCCCGCTCTTTCAAGCAGGCGAATAATGGCTGACAACTGAGTTTGAGCGCCGACTTTTTCGATCTTGACCTGTATCGGGTTTTCGACATTTAAAGTGCCTCCGATGACCTGTTGGCCAATGCTACGCTGTTTTGGAAGATATTCTCCGGTCAAGGCGGATTCGTCAATGCTCGAAAAACCGCTACATATAACCCCGTCGGCGGGAATGCTCTGGCCTGGTTTTACCAATAGTGTGTCGCCCACACTTATATCTGAGACAGTAATTAGTTGTTCAAATTGCACACCATCTTTATCTACTATTTTAATGGCGCCTTGTGGAAGCAGGTTTTGTAATGCATTACCGGCACGTCCTGTACGGTGGCGTGCCTGCATCTCTAAGTAACGGCCAAACAGTAAAAAGAAGGTAAACATTGCGACAGAATCAAAGTAAATCTCACCGCTGGAAAAAACAGTCGCCCAGCTGCTGGCAAGGTAGGCGCTACCAATAGCGATAGAAACCGGAACATCCATGCTTAAATGCCGGGCTTTTAAATCCCTAAATGCTGCTAGGAAGAATGGCTGGGCAGCATAAAAGACGATAGGAGTGCAAATAATGAAACTGACCCAGCGCAACCAGTTTTCTATTTTTGGCTCAATACCACTGTGGTTGCCAAAATAAAGGGATACGGCTAGGGCTAACACTTGCATCATACCCACACCTGCTATACCTAAGCGACGCATGGACCTTTTTTGCTCTTTAGCAAGTAGCTGTTCTTCAACATCTGGGCGGTAGGGGTGACCTTGGTAGCCGATATGATGAATGCAGGCCAATATAGCGCTAAGTTCAATCTGTTGACTATGCCAGGTGATTTGGGCGCGATGGTTAGTCATGTTAATAGTGGCTTTGATCACGCCTACTTGTTGTTGCAGGTGGTGTTCTAACAGCCAGATACAAGCGGCACAAGTGATGCCTTCAATCACTAAAGTGGCAGATTTAATGCCTTCATTATCAGTGACAAATTGCAGTTGAACTTTATCGCTGTTGTAAAGATTGAGCTCTTGGGGCACTAAAGAGGGCCTTTCGCGACTACTATTTTGCGTGGCGCTTTTGATATTACGGTGTTTGTAATAATTATTCAGGCCGCTATCAATAATAGTTTGGGCGACAGCAGCGCAGCCAGGGCAGCACATCTGGCGCTCGACACCCTCAATGAAAACTATATGCTGTGCCTGCTTGGGAATGTCGAGCAGGCAGTGAAAACAGAAATTATCGGCTACTGGTAGGCTGTTCATATTACTTAGGTTGCTCTGCCTTTAATATGACAGTGAAATTTTCATAGGGTGGGGTAATACTGGCCGTTATTCGCCAGTTGTTATCCGCTGGAGATAACATCAAATAGCGTTTTCCAATGATGGGAGCATTGAGAGAGCCTATGTAGAACGGTTGGCCCGCGACTTGTTTTAGCAGAATTTGCGAATCGTATTTTTGGTGGGTTGGCGATACGAAATCGGCGTTTAGTCTTTTGGGTAGTAGCGTAAAATCGCCGCTCAATTTAACGGTTAAGTCACCGGTTATGATGTCCATTTTTAGTTCTGCGCTGATCGCTTTGTCCCAGGCCTGTTGTTGTTTCTTGGGATCGCTGTAATAGCCTCTGGCCATGCGGTAGTATTCGTCTTTGACAATACCGTCAGATGATACAATTGAAACCACTAAAAACGTAGTACCCGCAATCACTGTGGCAACGAGGGGAATCATTGCTAACAGTAGCCAAGGTTGCTTGTACCAGGGGTCAGCAGCGTACTCTTGTTCAGTTTTCATAGGTGTCTTATTCAATGATTGAGGAGGCGGCTATCTTAGCAAAACTAAAGCTAATCTGCGATACATAGAGCAGCGACAACGCCTAATAAATATAGGCGCTTAGTCGTTGCAAAATAAGTGTTTAACTCTAAAAAGCCGGTGCTATAAAACGGCTCTCAATTTCCGATTGAATCTGCGGTGCTGAAATTGCCATGACTTTGATTAGAATATTGGTATTTCGTTTACTGATTTCATCGGTGCTGGCCTGTATTTGAATGGGGTAGTCTATTAGTTTACCGGCTTTCACGGCTAAGGTTGGATGAGTGATGAGTTTTATCCCCTCAATACCCGAGACTGAAATTGTGTAGACCAAGTCCATATTGCTTTTGTTGGCTACTTTGAGTGTGTATATATTTTCGATAATTTGATCACTCACTTCAATAAATAGCTGGTTTCTATCTCTGTGTACATCTACTTCAATAGGTATACGCTCAAAAATGATATAGCCAAAATAGCCGATCATAGCGGTAACGATAATAGTATAAGCCATTAATTTTGGGCGAATTATTTTTGTCTCACCACCATTTAACTGGTTTTCAGTGGTGTATTTTATTAATCCTTTGTCATAGCCAATTCGGGTCATAATATCGTCACAAGCATCCACGCAGGCGCCGCAGGCGACACATTCAATCTGTAAGCCGTCGCGAATATCTATCCCTGTTGGGCAGACGTTAACACAGTGATAGCAGTCAATACAATCACCTAATCCCGCCGCTTTTTGATCTGTTTTACGACTGCGCTTGCCTCTGTTTTCGCCACGTTTTTCATCATAGGAGATGATCAGCGTGTCTGAGTCGAACATCACGGATTGGAAGCGCGCGTAGGGGCACATATAGATGCATACTTGTTCACGTAACCAGCCAGCATTGCCGTAAGTGGCAACCGCAATGAAACCTATCCACCAAAACTCCCAAGGGCCTAGATCAAAGTTTAAAAAACTCGGTGTTAGTTCCCTTATAGGGGTGAAGTAGCCAACAAACGCCAGCGCTGTTGATAGCGCGAGTAAAAACCAGATACTATGCTTTGCGGTTTTTCGTAAAAATAGCGCTTTGGTCATTGGTTTTTTGTCTTGTTTCATACGCTGATTTCTATCGCCTTCAGTAACCCGCTCAGCCCAAATGAATAGCCAAGTCCATACAAACTGAGGGCAGGCGTAGCCGCACCATAAGCGTCCGGCGAAGACTGTTACAACAAATAAGATAAAGGTTAGTATAATCAGCAGTCCTGAGAGCAGCATGAAGTCTTGTGGCCAAAATGTGGCGTTAAATACATGGAACTGACGGTTGGGCAGATCAAATAATATTGCTTGATGATCGTTCCATTGTAGCCAAGGTGAGCCATAGAACAACACCAGCATCATTGCACCGCTGATGATGCGGAAGTTTTTAAAAATCCCCTTATAAAACTTAACGTAAATGTGTTCGCGCTTGGCGTATAAATCGTAAGTTTCTACTTCTTTGGTATTTTTTGGTGTGATATCGCTAACTGGAATTTTATTCATGTTGCCGCTCACTGTGTGCCTGTCAAAATCAGTAGATTGAGATCTCAGCATAACTACTATACTCGATAATACTGCGTTAAAAATTGACTCAACATGCTAATTTACAACAGTAAATCCCGCTATTTCGTCAGTTTTTATCCTGTATTGTCTTTGTGCGTTACGTTATGCAAAGGTCTCAGATTATTAGAATAATCATTTATTACTGTCAGCTATAAGATTATTGTCGTTATAGTTATTATTAGGCCAAAAAAAAGCGCTATAACAAACTGTTATAGCGCTCCTTTACTGTTCTCATGTATTACTTATCTTTGTTAGATAAGCTGTAAACATAACCTGCGATCAAGTTTATCTTGTTCTCGCTCAGCAGATCTTTGTGCGCTGGCATAGAGCCTGCACGACCAGTGCGAATAGTATGAGCGATTTTCTCATAAGAGCCACCGTACAGCCAAATTTTATCGGTTAAGTTGGGCGCTCCCAAAGCTTGAGTGCCTGTACCGTCACTGCCATGACAGGCAATACACAGTGCTTGGAACTGAGGCTTAGCTCTTGCGATGGCCTCCGCATCTAAATCAGCGGTGCCAGATAAGCTCAATACATAGCTGGCCATATCACGCACACCCGCTTCACCTAAAACGGAGCCCCAAGCAGGCATTGAGCCAGTTCTGCCATTAGTGATTGTGTGTTTAATAGTGTCAGCAGATCCCCCATAGAGCCAGTCTTTATCGGCTAAGTTCGGAAATCCGTAAGCACCTGTTGCAGCAGTGCCATGACACACAGAACAGTTGTTAGCAAACATACGCTGACCCATTAACAGGCCGGCACGGTTTTCTTCTTTTAACAGCTCTTCAGATGGCAGTGCAGCATACTTGGCAAATACAGGGGCATAAACGTTATTAGCGTGCTGGATCTCTTCTTCCCACTGGTTAGTAGAAGTCCAGTTTAGTACGCCTTTAAAGTTACCTAATCCGGGATAGAGGACTAAATATACCAATGCAAATACCACGGTGCCCATAAATAACTGGAACCACCAACTAGGTAGTGGGTTGTCTAGTTCTTCAATACCGTCAAATGTATGGCCGGTTGTTTCTTCGGTCGCGTCTTTAAAAACTTCGCCTTTACGCGTTTTTAATAATAATGCGGTGCAGCCAAAAATAACGCCTAAGGTTATGATGGATATCCAAGCACTCCAAAAAGGGCTCATGGTGTCTCTCTCCTGTCATCGTTTTTGGTCTTACTTAGACGATCAGCTTCTTCTGCGTCGTCTTCCTCAAAAGGTAAATTTGCTGCATTATCAAACCCTTTTTTATTGCTAGGTAGTAATACCCAGATGAATAAACCAAAAAAGGTGATGAGCATTATTACAGGAATGTAAGGGCCGTAAACTTCGTAACTCACAGTTATTTACCGTTTGTTGCTATAAACTGAATGTTTCTTACCCAGAGATTGTAAATAAGCGATTACCGCTTCAATCTCATATTTGCCAGCTACTTCATCCTGGGCTGTTTCAATCTGCTCAGGAGTGTAAGGAACGCCAAATTGGACAAAAACTTCTAATTTCTTTGCCGTGTCGCTGCCGGTTAGCTTGTTTTTAAACAGCCAAGGGTAGCTAGGCATTTTTGACTCGGGGACAACATCGCGCGGATTGTATAAATGAGCGCGGTGCCAATCGTCAGAATAACGTCCACCTACACGGGCCAGATCAGGTCCGGTACGCTTAGATCCCCACAAAAATGGATGTTCCCAGACAAATTCATTGGCGGTAGAGAAGTGCCCATAGCGTTCTGTCTCAGCTCTAAAAGGACGAATCATTTGTGAGTGGCATACGTGGCAGCCCTCGCGAATGTATATATCACGTCCTTCCATTTCCAGCGGAGTATAAGGCTTTAGGCCCTCAATTGGCTTAGTGGTAGAAGCTTGAAAGAAAAGAGGGACAATTTCAGCAAGGCCGCCGCCGCTAATCACTAAGATGATTAGCAGCACCATTAGGCCAACATGTTTTTCTATCGTATCGTGCTTTAACATAGTGTTGGTCCTTTAAACGGCTTGAGGGTTGGCGTCAACAGTTGCTTCTTTAGAGCTACGAACTGTTTGCCAAGTGTTAAATGCCATAATCAGCATGCCTGTCACCCAAAGTACACCGCCCATCCATCGTACGAAATAACCTGGATGACTCGCCTCTAGTGCCTCGACAAAACTGTACGTCAAAGTACCGTCTTCATTAACTGCGCGCCACATTAGTCCCTGAAGAATACCGTTAACCCACATGGCGCAGATGTACAGTACCGTACCTGCAGTCGCGAGCCAGAAGTGGATATTAATCAGCTTGGTGCTGAACATAGCAGGCTTGCCAAAGACTTTAGGAATCATATGGTAGGTAGAGCCGATAGATATCATCGCTACCCAGCCTAAGGCTCCTGCATGTACGTGTCCAATAGTCCAATCGGTAAAGTGCGACAGTGCATTGACTGTCTTAATGGCCATCATTGGCCCTTCAAAGGTAGACATACCATAGAAAGATAATGAAACCACTAAAAAGCGTAGGATAGGATCGGTACGTAATTTGTGCCAAGCACCTGACAAAGTCATCATGCCGTTGATCATGCCGCCCCAAGAAGGTGCTAATAATATGATCGACATAACCATGGCGACTGATTGCGTCCAATCGGGCAGGGCTGTGTAGTGTAAATGGTGTCCGCCAGCCCAAATGTAGGTGGCTATCAATGCCCAAAAGTGAACAATTGAAAGACGGTAGGAATAAATTGGACGGCCAGATTGCTTGGGGACAAAGTAGTACATCATCCCTAGGAAGCCTGCCGTTAAGAAGAAGCCAACGGCGTTGTGACCATACCACCACTGTACCATGGCATCTATTGTGCCTGGATATATGGAGTATGATTTCCAAAGAGAAATAGGTATGACGGCGCTGTTCACAATGTGCAGTATCGCAACCACTATGATAAATGCCATATAGAACCAGTTACCAACATAGATATGTGATGTCTTGCGCTGGTGGACGGTGCCTATAAAGACAGCTAAATAGGCTATCCATACTAAGGCGAGCAATATATCAATTGGCCATTCTAGCTCAGCGTACTCTTTCGATGAGGTAATACCCATTGGTAGAGTGATCGCGGCGAGCACAATAACAAGTTGCCAGCCCCAAAAGGTGAAAGGTACTAGCCAGCCACCCCAGAGCGTCGTTTGACAAGTGCGTTGTACAACATAGTAGGAGGTGGCAAACAACGCGCTACCGCCAAATGCAAAAATAACCGCATTGGTGTGTAGGGGGCGCAATCTACCAAAACTTAACCAGGCAGTATCAAAATTTAATTGTGGCCAGACCAATTGTGCAGCAATTAGGACTCCGACGGACATGCCGAATATTCCCCAAACTACTGTCATAATTGAGAACTGGCGCACCACTTTATAATCGTATGTTGGGTGTACAGTTTCAGTGCTCATGTAAGGCTCTCGTCGATAAGCGTTTATAAATTATTATTGAGCTAATTATCTTGGAATACCCCTTCTTTTTCAATGGGATTTAAGTCACAAAGCGATAAAATTAGCTTTAATCGGCTAAAAGTTGTCACATGTCAGTGGATTTACTTTTTTGTAGCCGATGCCAAGTACACAATTTCATTGGATTCCTTTTATCCATATGATTAAGATTGATTATAGTAGAGAATTTAAATCTTGAACTAGATATAACATTTTCAATCCCTTTTTTGTAGGTGTAATGTTTTTTGATGAATTTATTAGAAGATGGTTGTGGCGATAAGGGCGTATTGATCTTCGCTCATGGGGCGGGGATGCCAATGGATCATTTGTATATGCAACAACTGGTTAATTGTTTTGTGGGGCTTGGACTCAAGGTTTTTCGCTTTGAATTTCCCTATATGAATAGTCGGCGTATAAATGGTAAGCAAAAGTTTCCAGATAAACTGCCTGTGCTTGAGGCTCATTTCATTGAAGTGGTTGCTCAAATTAAGCAGCAGTTGGGTTCTTATTCAGGCCCTGTGTATCTAGGGGGGAAGTCACTGGGGGGAAGAGTGGCAAGTTTAGTGGCAGATCAGCTTGCTGCTGAGGCTGTGTTTGTAGTGGGGTATCCATTTCACCCCATTAAGAAGCCAGAGACATTGCGTGTGGAGCATTTAAAAGATCTAGCGACGCCATTACATATATTTCAAGGTGAGCGAGATAAGTTTGGTACGCCAGGTGAAGTCGTTCATTATTCACTATCCAAAAGTGTCAGTATTTATTGGTTCGAAGATGGTGATCATGATTTGAGGCCGCGTAAAAAATCTGGATATAGCTTGGATCAGCATTTCTCAACGTTAACTCGCTTAGTTAGTGCCGTTGTTATTTAGCGACTGGCCAACCAGAAACAGATGCCTACTGCAGATAAACAGTTGCCTTATCTGCTCGCCTATAGATGTCGTTATTTAGAATAAGCAGATGCTGCATATAGTAACGTGCATATCGAGCGAGTGGACCTCTTGCATGACGACCGCGTTTCAGAGAGAACGCTAGTAATTATGTTTAGTTTTGATCAAGCTTACATTTTAATGGGTAGATATGCTTTCTCTTGATCAAGAAATTTGCGACAATAGCGCCGCAGCTTTAAGCTGCTGCGAATTATCCGGTAGATGATTCTTCTTTTGGTGAGTAAATGTTTGATTGCAAAATAGATAATGTATTGGATACACAAGGGCTTTACTGTCCAGATCCGGTTATGTTATTACATAGTAAAATCCGTGACATGTCTGTTGGGGAAACGTTACTCGTTGAAGCGACTGATCCATCTACGGTACGAGATATACCAAAATTTTGTATGTTCTTGGGGCATGAGTTAATTGATCATAACCAAGTACAAGATGTTTTTAATTACCTTATTCGTAAAGGTCCAGAAAATTAAGTGAGCCGCTACTTTAATAAGTATGACGCAACACTTAATTATTGATAGGGTTGCAATAAAGCCGCTTCCTGCAAATTAATGAAATATAGTCGCATGACCAACCAAATTGGTTTGTCTGAGTGATGATTAAGTAACCCTGAGAATTATATTGTGATCCAAGAAGTAACTAATACAGAAAATACTGAATCTGAGAAAAAGGTTCCTAGTAAAAACAAAGCTAAAAATAGAGCGGGTAATCAAGCAGCTCTAGCGATGTTAATTGATATTTATCCATTGGCTTTTAGTCGTACTAATATTAGACCGTTGAAAATAGGCATTCAAGACGATCTAGTGGCAGATGAAAAAGTGGCAAAGAATAAGATCAAGCGTGCGCTTGCCTCTTATGTGCGTTCACCTAACTATTTCAGAGCAATGAAGTTAGATAGTGACCGTATCAATTTAGCAGGTGAAACTAGCGGTAAAGTCACTGAAAGTGAAGCTGAATATGCTAAAACTCAATTAAAAGAGTTTCATCAGCGCCGTCGTGATAATCAGCGTCGTCAAGAGAAAGAGAAAAAGGATCAGGAATCGCAACAGAGAATGTCCAGTAAGCTTGAGATGTTGCTGACTAAGAAAGGTTAGTCTTTCGCTAACTAAGTTGCATAATAAAAAATCGATTCTATGTGGAGTCGATTTTTTTTGCTTAAATATTATGTAGAAGAAATTTTGGTATGTGGTTTCTTTATAAATAAGACTCTAGATCTGGCTTAAACAAAGCAGCTTTACCCCCTCGATGGAAGGTAAGGCTGATGTGATCTATTATCTTAAGTTCTTAGGCTGGCCGTGAATAAAGCCTTGAGTGGCAATGATACCCAGTTTTTTCAGCTGCTCAATCTGTTCGCTATGTTCAACTCTCTCTGCATAGCTTGGTATGCTCAAGCTATTTGCTACAGTGATTAAACTGCCCATAAAGAATCTATCTTCAGCATTAGAGTTGATTTGTTGGGATAGTGAGCCGTCAATCTTAATGTAGTCTGGATGTACTTTATAAAGATAGCTAAAGCCGCTTGGGTGAATACCAAAATTATCTACGCCAAAGCCAATGCCTTGACTGCTAAGTAATTGTTTGAATTCAACCACTCTAGTAACATCATTCAGTACTGAAGATTCATTCATTTCTATGTTTAGCTTGCCGTTAATGCCATTGGCATCAATGGTTTTAATTAGCCATTGATCGAAGTTCTCTGAGTGCAAGGTATTTTGCGAGATGTTGACTGTCAGTGGTTCACTAGTCGAGTGGCTATTTAGGTGTTCTATTGCATATTCGATAACCGCTCTATCAAGGGCGTCGATTAATCCAAGTTCCTTGACTATGCGGATAAATTTGACGGCTGGGCATGGTTCCCCCTCTTGATTAAGTATTCTAACCAATAGCTCTTTTTGAATGACGGTATCATTACTAGCATCAATCACTTCTTGGTATTGTAAGAAGAGCTTTTTAGCATTGATTGATTCTGCGACGTAAGCTTTCCAATCAGCTGCCTCCGACTCGGATTGTGTATCTGATAAGCTCTTATGGATGCTCGGGCTGTTGTTGCTAATAGCCTCTTCAATGCCCACTCTAGCGACAGATAGAATTTGTGCTGCGCTAATGTCTTCATTGGAGGAAACGGTGACTATATTAATAGGTACTTCATTTTCTGAAAGTGCATCATAGAAATTAAATATCTCATTGTAGGCATCGAGTAATGATTTAGTCTCTCTTGTTACGGCTTCATTATCGGGGTGCGGAATCAGTAGTACTAGATCTGATCCAGATAAGCGCCCAACGATGCTTCCTGTGTGCTCGTCGCCTAATAGCTTGAGTTTTTGAGCGACTTGCTTGATTAAGTTACTGGCGTTTTCCTCACCTAGTCTTTCGTTTAAAGAGCTTAGTTTTGCAATATGTATATAGAATAGAGCGCAGGGGCCCTCGTCGTCTCTATTGTCTAGTTTGTCTGAAAGTTGTGCGTGTGTTGCCCGCGAATTGGCGAGTTCTGTTAACTCATCAATATAAGCGGTGCGGCGTAGGTCTTCGATGTTTTTGCTCTGTTCGTCGAACATAGTATGCACACGTTGAATCATGCTGTTCATGGTCATAACAACGCTTCTAAGCTCTTTTGTCTTAGGTATTTTTTTAACTTCTATATATTCGCGATTAGAGAGGGCCGTGGCTTGCTCTTCTATGAGTTTTAACGGTCGCAATATTAGACGAATAAGTGAGCTGAGGAAAACGACACAGATTAAAGAGAGAGAAATAAACCAAATTAATGTGGTCTGCGTGCCTTTCCATAATTCTTCATAAGCGTAGCCTGCACGGCTTTTAACAGTAATAAAACCAACTTTTGCCCATGAATGGGTGACTTCTATTTTAAAATTAGGGGTATCAAAGGCTATCAGTTTCACAAACCATCTAGGGACCTCCTCTGATATTTCTGGAGAGCGAAGGGCAGTGAAAAGGTCTTCTTCATCAAAGTTTGTCACTGAGATCTTTTCATAGTAGCCGCTATCAAAAATAGCATTGACTACCGTTTCTATACCAGCACTGTCTTCTTCTGCAATAAATGGCGCCATATATAGCCCCAAATGGGTGGCAGTATCTTCACTGTGGGACTCCAACTGATTTAATAACATAGATTTTGAGCTGTCCGACATTATATATATTGTGCCGGACACCAAACCAATCAGCACGGCGAATACCGCGGCTATTATTTGGTTTAACAAAGACATGCTAATCTCCTGAAATTCTAATACAAATTATATTATTGAGTTTTTAATTTTTGCTGTAGTTTTACCCATGGACCTAATTTATCTGAGCTACCTACCAATTTTGCGCGGCGTCCCTTCTTTGATATCCACAAACTATCGCCGTTAAAGCTGTACACGTGCAATAGATCTTTTCTTTTTGATGCCTTTTTAATTTGAGGGATCAAATTGTCTAAAATAACCGGTTCTGCTCTAGGGGATGAATAGTAAGTTAGTACCATATGCGCTTGATTGTAATCCAGTGCTTTTACATAGGCGATACTTAGTTTTGCTATATCGACGCCCAGTGCTTTTAAAGTGTAATATTTGGCAATAGTGAAATCTTCGCAATCTCCACCGTTAGTTACTAAAAATTCAACCGGAGTTGCCCAGTAGTCTTTTTTTCGCCAGTGCTTTATGTCATCTATAAACCTTACTTTATTGAAAAAATCATTCACTTTTTTAAGTTTGGTTGGCTCGTTTGTGTTGCGTAAATCTTTAATTAGCTTTTGCCATCTGTCGAGGCGCAGCTGTGCTCTTTTGCCGTACTTCTTACCCATTTGTTTGATAAACGACTTACTTAAATTAACGCCGGGCTCACTTTTTACCATTAGCGGTAGTGCTAACATGCAAATAATAATGATGATGGAGGGGATGATGACACTGGGCTTATATAGGCAGGGATTTTTTCGTTGTTGTGTATGTATGCTTTTGTACACTGCAAAAACCCCTTAGGTAATTTTTAGATTGCTTAAGCTTGTCGGTACCGCTGCACTTATAACTATTGATATTAACCTAAATAATAATCAATGGACAAGTTGTTGTTGTTCGTTGCTTAATTGTATTATTTTTAGTGTCTTATAAGTGGCACAAGTAAATATTTTATTTTATATAGTACTGTTGCAATCAGTCAATTTGGTGAGTTATCTGGTTGACCTTGTAATGATGACTTTGTTCTGATTTTGAATATTATATTAGCTCAATATTCATAAAAGTGTAGTTTAGAGGTTATTATTTAAATAAATAATGTCATTATGCAGTAAGTTTCAGTAAAGGAACTATCAGTCAATAACGATGATATGTCCAGCGGCTAATGTTAGTCAAAAATAAACCATAAGAATTTTATAAATGAAAGCATATATTTTGTACAGTACTGAGCATTGTCATTTGTGTGAAATCGCACAGGCGCTCATTGTTAATGAATTAGACGGCAGTATTCACCAAGTAGAAGTGGAAGATATCGCCGATGATGATTTGTTGCTTGCACGCTACGGCATACGAATTCCAGTGTTAGTTGATGTTCAAAGTAAAGGTGAATTGCAGTGGCCTTTTGATGCCTTATCGTTGAAAAAATTTGTCGGTCTGTAAAGTGTTTTAAATGGGTAGAGAAAAAAGTCTAATGCTATTTTGGCGGCTCACTGTCGCTACATGAGAGAGAGGCTGTCGTCTAAATCCTCCAATTGCCTGGGCTATATGTGCTAAATTTGATGGGGTGTTACTGGCCCTTTTAGCCTTGCCTGTGAGCGTTCTTGGGGTTAGAAATGGCGCATCAGTTTCTATCAATAGTCGATCATCGGGGATGATGTGCACCATTTTCTGTAATGTTAGGCCCCGACGCTCATCGCAGATCCAGCCGGTAATGCCAATGTATAAATCTAGCGCTAAATATTGCTCTAGCTCGTATTGGCTGCCAGTAAAGCAATGCACAACAGCGCCATTTATTTCAGATCTTACATCCTTTAATATTTGGTATTGAGTATCAAAAGCGTCTCTTTCATGCAGAAATAGCGGCTTTTGACAGTCAATAGCCAGTTCAATCTGTTGCGTAAAAGCTTTGATTTGCGCGCTTGGGCTAGAAAAATTACGATTAAAGTCTAATCCGGTTTCTCCTACGGCTACCACCTTTGGGTGCGCGAGAAGGAGTTTTAGTTGTTCGATACTGCGCTGGTTAAATTCGCTGGCATCGTGAGGGTGAGTACCCGCAGTGGCATAAAGGCAGCTATAATTTTGGCACAGCGCTAGTGCGCTTTTGCTTGAATTGATATCAGTGCCAGTGACGATTATTTTTTCAACTTCTGCTGCAATAGCAGAGGTTATCGTTTCGTCTAAATTCTGTGCGAACTTACTGTGGGTGAGATTAGCTCCGATATCTATCATATTAACTTTGGTTGACCGTAAGCTTGCGTCGGTCTTTAGGGCTGAGCATTTGCGCTTTGCGCCCTGCCAATAAGTCGTAGATTGCCGAGTAAGTCAGTACATTTTGTACGTATTTTCGAGTTTCATCAAAGGGGATAGTCTCTATCCAAATATCTAAAGGTAAAGTGCCTCTGGATTTAAGCCAGCGGTCAACTCTATGCGGTCCCGCATTGTACGCAGCGGTGGAATGGGCTTTGTTGTTGAACCTCTGCATCATCTCGCCTAAATAGGCAGTGCCTAAAGAAATATTGGTTTTAGGGTCATAGAGATCATCTTTATGAGTGTATTTAATGTTGAATTTTTTAGCGGTCATCTTAGCGGTAGCGGGCATTAACTGCATAAAACCTCTGGCCCCGGCAGGTGAGCGCGCGTATTGATTGTAAGCGCTCTCTTGGCGGGCGATGGCAACGGGCCAAGTACTGCCTATGCCTTTAGCGGTGCCTAGTTGGGCAAAGAGCTTATTCTGAGATCGTGGAAATCTGATTTCAAGTTCGTTCCAGCTCTTTAGTTTCGCGGCGATGCGTATTCCTTGTATATACCAGCCCCAGTCAGCCACTATATAAGCGATGGCTAATTTTTGCTGATCACTTAACTGTTCACGTAGTATTTGCCATTCTCGATATGCTTTAGCGGTATCCCCTGTTTTTACCAACTCAGACATTCGTCTAACGCTAGGTGTCTGTAATAGTTTAGAGGTAACTTTGGTGGGAATGGATGTTTTCGTATCATTGAGCTGTAGTGGGGTGCCACTGAGTTCAGCGGCAATGAAACTATAAAAATCTCTGTCACGGGATAAACGGTGGTATTTAGCCTTATATTTTTTTGGATTAGCTCGTTGCTTAGCGGTTTCGAACCAGTATCTCCAACGATTTTTTTGTTGCAGTCCCTCTGGCATTTTGCCAATGAGTTGGACGGCTAGAGGCCAGTTTTGAGAAATCAAAGCTAGTCTGGTTTTCCACTCGCTCACCTCGTCATATTTAAAAAGAGGGTCGATTTTTTGCAAGATTCCTTGGGCTGCTGGGTTGTAATAAGTACTCTTTGCGTATTTGTTGCCAAAGTAGGTGTTTAAATAAGTGCGTTGATCTTTACTAAAATTAAATCTTGTTCTGTCACGCAACCAAGTTTTTAAAGCGAGATCTGTTTGTTTTACGCCCAGTTTCCTGATGGCATATGCAGCAATATCTGCATTATGCAGGGTGTTTTTAGACACAGTGGTTGATTTGCTAATTAAGCTGATGTCTTTTTGTATCTTCCAAAACAAGTTTAGTGAATTGACCTGAGATTTTTTTGTGACATGTTTCTGGGCAAATTTAGCGATTTTATAATTTTTATTATTGATGGCTTTCCAACTGCGCTCAAAGGCAATATTTGAACTCGGGTTGTTATGTTTCATCCAATAACTAAAAACTCGGTCGCAGCTGCCTGGTTGAGATTTACCAACATTCCATAGTTTTTCAGCTTCAGTAAGTACGCTTGCTCCTTGACCAGTATTGATTTTAGCTTGTAATTGATAACATTTATAATAGCTGCTGGTGAGGGGGAGGCGTTTATAATTTATCAGGAACTGTTTCCATTGCTTTTTGTTGGCCAATTTTTGTAAATAACTAGCTTGTGCTTTTTTAGCCAAGGGGGTTTGTTTGTAGGTGTGAGTAAAAGCATCAATTTTATTTTGCGAAATAGAATTGATATCTCTCTGTATCTGTAATAGCTCCAGATATGGGTGCAGAGGGTAATTTTTAATACGGATAGTGAGTTGATCTGCTAGCTGTACTTTTTTGTCTGTATAGGCTTGTTTGGCTTTTAAATAAATAGCGCGCTGTTGCTCAAGTGATAGCGGTGCCGCATTGCTTGTGGTGGCCGTTAGGCTGATGCTGATAAAGAGAGTGAAAATGAGCTTAGAAATAGCTGATCTGTGACTTTTCAAGATAACGAACCCTGTCTTGTTGTTAGTAGCTACGGTTTTAAAATAGCTGTCTTTGGTGATACATCCTTATTCGGTATAGACAGTATCGAAAAGCATAGTGCTACGCAATGGCTTTTTTTGTCGCTTTAACAAGAATGTGCGTTGAGGAGGCTGAGTTTTATGGTCGATAAAAATACTGTGTTGATGGTGCTGTCAGTTGTAGGTGTAGCGAAATAAAGCCTCTGGGGATGATGGAGTGTAAAACATTTGAAAATTTGATGAATTAGCACTGATAAGTGTGGAGATTGTGGGTTAAAATGCCTGCTGTTTTTGCCGTGTCTAAACTTTGGATGCTGCATCTTAATTAGCCTTAAACTTTTAAGGTCTATGCGAGTATATCCTGTATTAAAACGAGGGTGTATTCGCATATACCTTAATTATTACCGAGATATTTCATGCCCTTAATTAGATTAGAAAAAGCCTGTGTTGCATTTGGTTCCAGGCCTTTGTTGGAGAAAGTTGATTTTATAATAGACCCTGCTGAACGTGTTGGGCTAGTGGGCCTCAATGGCGCTGGAAAATCTACTCTAATGAAAGTGATAACAGGTGAAGTGCATTTAGACTCGGGAGAGGCCTGGATAGACCCAGGTTGCAAAATTTCAGTGTTAGATCAGATGTTGCCTGCCGCCGATGAGAGAAAAGTTTGGGATGTGGTGGCAACAGGCTTGTCTGAAGCGGTAACGTTAAGAAAAGAATATGATTTGCTGGTCTGCAATACTGACGATGAAAGTATGCGTAAATTAGAAATTTTGCAACATAAGCTAGAAGCCGTTGATGGCTGGATGCTTGAGCAAAGGGTTGAGCGTGTATTGACTCGTCTAAAGCTCGATGGTGATGTGCTTATGAACTCTTTGTCCGGCGGCTGGCGTCGCAGGGCTGCACTGGGAGCTGCCTTAGTGACAGAGCCTGATTTGCTGTTGTTGGATGAGCCTACTAACCACCTAGATATAAGTACCATTGAGTGGCTTGAGAAACAGTTGCTAGATTTTAAGGGCGGGTTATTGTTTGTCTCGCACGATAGATCAATGGTGAATGCTCTATCAACCAGAATAATTGAGTTGGACAGAGGGAATTTAACTTCTTTTAAAGGTAACTATGAAAGTTATGTTACCCAAAAAGAAATATTGTTAGAGCAAGAAGCGCGAAATAATGCATTGTTTGATAAACGTCTTGCTGAAGAAGAAGTCTGGATTAGACAGGGCATTAAAGCGCGTAGAACCCGTAATGAAGGTCGTGTTAGAGCGCTAGAGAAATTACGTACTGAGCGCACTAGTCGGTTAGAGCGTCAGGGTAAGGCGAGTTTTAATTTTGAAGATGCGGCGCGTTCCGGCAAGTTAGTGGCTTCACTGGAAAATGTTTCCATAAGCTATGCTGGAAAAGATGTTATTAAAAATCTTGATCTTGCCGTGCAGCGTGGTGATCGCATTGGTCTGATTGGACCAAATGGAGCGGGTAAAAGTACGTTATTAAAGCTTATTCTGGGTGAGATAACTCCAGATAGCGGCAAAGTAAGCTTTGGTACTAAAATTGAGGTCGCTTATTTTGATCAGCTAAGAGGTCAGTTAGAACCAGAAAAGTCTGTGGTAGATAATATTGCAGGCGGGCGTGAAATGATCGAAATTAACGGTAAAAACAGACATGTTATCAGCTATTTGAATGATTTTTTGTTTGCACCTGAACGGGCTAGAACGCCAGTGAAAGCACTCTCAGGTGGAGAGTGCAACAGAGTGTTGTTAGCTAAGTTATTTAGCTTGCCAGCGAATGTGTTGGTTATGGATGAGCCCACCAATGACTTGGATGTAGAAACTCTCGAGCTGTTAGAAGAAATATTGTTAGAGTTTAAGGGCACAGTATTGTTGGTGAGCCACGATAGAGCGTTCTTGGATAATGTAGTGACTAGTTCGTTAGTGTTTGAAGGGGACGGTAAAATTTCTCCTTACGTAGGCGGTTATAAAGAATGGCTGAGACAAAGACCTAAAGCAGTCCAAGAAACAGCGCGCTCTAAAAGCGGTAAGCCAGTTTTGGTCGAGGCTAAAGTAGCAGTACCGGTAAAGAAGAAGCTTAGTTATAAGCTGCGTATTGAATTAGAAAAGCTACCTGCATTAATGGAAAGTGCTGAGAAAAAGTTAGAAGGATTGCAAAAGCAGGTGGCTGCTAAAGGATTTTACCAAAAAGATCACGAATTTGTAGCTGATACATTGGCGCAGTTAGCCGAGGTTGAAAAGCAGATGGAGTTGTTAATGGAGCGTTGGGTTGAGCTAGATAGTTAAGCTGATCGCCCAAGGGTACCAAATGCTAAAAAATCTTATATAAGACCACTTGGAATTAGCGTTTTCTTCGTGGTCTTTATTTAGATGAAATAGGCGAGGTTTAACCATCAAGCGTTAAGCGCCATAGCAAAGCGATGGGGCTCTTGGTTTAGTCTGAATACACTCTAACAGCCAGTACATCGCAGGGTGCACCATGTAGTACGCCGTTTGCAGTTGAGCCTAATAATAACGCGAGGCCATGTCTGCCATGGCTGCCGACTATGATTAAATCACTGGATTTTTCTTGTGCGACGCGGTGGATTTCAGATTCAGTATGGCCGGTTATAACCAGCTGGTCGCAAACTGGGTAATTTAGCTTTTGGCAAAACTGGGCAAGATTGCTAATTGCATGCTCTGAAAGTTGATCTTGGGTTGTCGATAAGTCCATGGGAACGTCGCCTCCATAGGCGAAGCTCAGGGGTTCTATTACATGTATAACGCTGAGCTCAGCATTATTATTGGTGGCTATATTACATGCCTTATCAATGAGTTGATCGGATTCGTCAGAGAGGTCTACTGCTAATAATATTCTAGGATAAACGATCATAAAAAATCACCTTGCTGTCTGTGAAAGTATTTAAATTTTAACATAGCTGGCAGAATAATCTAATCATCAATTTTTGTAGAGTTATTGTATGACCATATTAATCATATCTTTTGTTGTTCTCTCCCTCTTGGGCTCTGTGATGTGGGTTATGCCCACCCCTAGAGATAAATTTTTAGCTAAGCTGCGGATGGAGGCCAAACGCCTTGGTTTTCAAGTGCAGTTAACCAAGTTAATTTATCCCAGGGAGAAAGGAGAGGTGGAGCCGCGCAAAGTGTCCACCGTAGCTTATCGTCTGTTACGGGGTAAGATTTCACAAGATGAGCACCATCACTGGAAAAGTTGGCGAGTTGCGAGGTGCGAAGCTAATGCCTGCGAAGGATTGTCTACGGGATGGGGCTGGGCAGTAGGGGAGCGGACGCTTTCAGAATTACACTTGCAAAAGCTAAACGAGATATTAGCTGCTATTCCTAAAGATGTCTTGGGGGTAGAGTCAACGCCAATTCAGGTCTCGGTCTTTTGGTCAGAGAAAAAAGAAGCGGATATGCAGCTAATTAAAGAGCAGCTTGGGGTTCTGGTCGAAAATAAATTATAGAGAGATCTCTACATAGCTATTTGAGCTTGATAGGTATGTAGAAGTCTTGTAGAAATTAATGCTCGCTCTTATGTGGGTTGAATTTTTAGGTTTTAGAAATATGCAAAATATTGATAGTTTTAAAAAAGGTCGTTACCGTCACTATAAAGGAAATGAGTATCAAGTGGTTGATTTAGTCAAGCATTCTGAAACTAATGAGTGGATGGTGTTATATCGACCTAGTTATGGAGAAGGGTTGCTTTGGGTTCGCCCTGTAGAAATGTTTTATGAGCAAGTTGAGCTGGATCCTGGCGTTTTCCAAGATCGGTTTTTGTATCTTGGGGATGATTAATCGGCTAGGTAGTGTTCATCCAGTATGGAGGTTGTAGCCTGGAAGGCCTTGTTGTAGGCTGCGATCGATTCTAGATGTAGACGTTTGGTTGTTTTAAAAAACTACATCTAGTAGTAAATGGATAGAGCTAGTAGGGTACTCGCCATAGGCATCGGTTTTTGGAGAATGATATCTAGTAAAAGTTATCCAGTTCATCGTCTTCGTCAGTAGTATGGGTAAAGGTTTTCTGCGGCTCTAATTTGTTGATCTTTACCTGTATATCATCCAACCGTTCCTGTTTTAAAGAATGTGCAACTTGAGCGCGAAACAAAATTGCTTTAGCGTGTTTTAAGTGGGACAGGGCGGTAAGGTTATCGCTGTGATCTAAAACACGTTCTGCTTGAGAGCGATGGGCATCTACAACATTTCGAATGTTGAGCCAATACAGTTCACTCATGTAGCTTTTTCCTAATTTAGTGCTAACGCTTCTTGTTCTTACCATTTGTTTAACTAAACGTTCTGTATAAGATATATATATTTGAATACGCTTTAGCTCGCGGTCATTGTTTAAATGGCTGGTTGAGGCAAAGGTGCTATCAGTGACTTCCTTTTTTTGATTGATTTGCGTCATGATGTCGGAGTCGGGTGCTAAGGTACTAATCTCTTCTATCTGCAAAGTGACATGCTGGTTTAGCTTTTCAATTATTTCGGGTTTGCATCCCGCCTCCTTTAAGGCTTTCATTGCCTCTAAGGTACGGGTAGCCTGTTCATTAAGCCAAGTTAGTCGCTCTTGTCTGTCGCTAGTATCTTGCTCTTTATTAGTGATGAAATAATTAAGCGAGATGGCTAAAACGCCAACGCAGACGATAGCTATAATGTAAGCAATATTTTCAATTAACATACTGTCCAATGTGTAAGACTCAGGGCTTGATTGTATTACAAGCGTAATACAATCGAGGGGGATATAAATTGATTATAATAGAAGTTATCTAAATAAGGGAAGTGTTCGCGATTAAATTCATATCGGAAATCAAACTGTGCGGGGGAAATTCGCTTTAGCGAGCGGTTTCTGCGCAAAATAGCAGTTATTTTGAATATTAATACAATATTTATAGGCTCAAGCTTGACCCGGGGCCTATAAGCACATATATATGCACCAAAGTTTATAGCTCATCTAATCTGGGAAAATGAAATCAATGGGAAAGTCGCTCGTCATCGTGGAGTCCCCGGCCAAAGCCAAAACTATTAATAAATATTTAGGTAGCGGTTATATTGTAAAATCTAGCGTAGGTCACATTAGGGATCTACCAACAAGTGGTAGCGCCTCCAAGTCAGACCCTAAAGCGCGCGCTAAGCAGGCGGCATTAACACGCAAAATGTCACCTGAAGTTAAAGCTGTGTATAAAGCCAAGAAAGCTAAGACACAACTTGTCGCCAGAATGGGGATTGACCCTGAAAACGACTGGCAAGCGCAATATCAGATCCTTCCCGGAAAAGAGAAGGTTGTTGATGAGTTAAAAAGACTAGCTAAAGATGCCGATATTATCTATCTCGCAACCGATTTGGATAGAGAAGGAGAGGCCATAGCGTGGCACCTTAGAGAAATAATAGGGGGTGACGATGACAGATATCGCAGAGTTGTCTTTAATGAGATCACCAAGAAAGCAATCCAAGAGGCTTTCGAAAAGCCGACTGCATTGGATATGCATCATGTTAACGCACAGCAGGCGAGACGCTTTTTAGATCGCGTGGTGGGTTACATGCTCTCCCCACTATTGTGGGAAAAGGTTGCTAGAGGTCTATCTGCGGGTCGTGTACAGTCTGTCGCGGTTAAATTAGTGGTAGATAGAGAAAAAGAAATACGCGCATTTATACCTGAAGAATTTTGGGAAATGATCGCAAAAACAGCCGCATCCAATGCGGTTGAGCTCGATCTTCAGGTTTCTAAATATCGCGGTGAAAATTATAGGCCTAATAATGAGGCCGATTCAGTCGCTTTTCAAAAGATTTTGCAATCTGCTGCGTATAAAGTAATAAAAAGAGAAGATAGAAATACCAGTAGTAAAGCTGGTGCTCCTTTTATTACCTCTACGTTACAGCAATCTGCAAGCACGCGTCTTGGCTTTGGCGTTAAAAAGACCATGATGATGGCTCAGCGTTTGTATGAAGCTGGATATATTACCTATATGCGTACTGACTCAACCAATTTGAGTGCAGATGCTGTCGCAGCTTGTCGTGATTATATAGCGGAAAGTTTTGGTAAAAAATATTTACCAGAAGAGGCGGTTAATTATTCAAGTAAAGAGGGTGCCCAAGAGGCGCACGAGGCGATCAGACCTTCAGATGTCAATATAGAATCGACTAAGCTCGTGGGTATGGAACGTGATGCTGAGCGCTTGTATGAGCTGATCCGTCGCCGTTTCCTTGCGTGTCAAATGATGCCAGCGTTGTATACCAGTTCGAGAATCACTGTTAGTGCAGATGAGTTTGAGTTGCATACGAAAGGCCGTATCTTGCGTTTTGATGGTTACACGCGAGTGATGAGTGGCAAAGAAGACGATATTATTTTGCCCGATGTTAAATCAGGTGAAGTGCTATCTTTAGTCACCTTAGAGCCTAAGCAGCATTTTACCAAGCCAACCGCCAGATTTACTGAGGCGAGTTTAGTAAAAGAGTTAGAGAAAAAAGGTATTGGTCGCCCATCAACATACGCTTCTATTATCTCTACTATTCAAGATCGTGGTTATGTTGAAGTCCAAAACAAGCGTTTTTATGCCTGTAAAATGGGCGATATAGTTATCGAAAGATTGACTGAAAACTTTGCCGATCTTATGGATTATAGTTTTACTGCCAGAATGGAAAGCGCACTTGATGATGTGGCGCAAGGTAGTAAAGAGTGGAAAGCATTATTAGATGAATTCTATAAAGAGTTTACCGAGAAGTTAGCTATTGCCTCCGGTGAGAATGGCATGCGCCCTAACGAGCCGACTCCTACGGATATAGAGTGCTCGCTTTGTGCGAGGCATATGACCATCAGAACCGGCACTACAGGTGTGTTTTTAGGCTGTTCTGGTTATGCTTTGCCACCTAAAGAGCGTTGCAAAGAAACGTTAAATCTAACCTCTGGCGATGAAGTTGTCAGTGTTGATGGTGATGATGAAGAAGAGTCTAGAATCCTACTTAATAAACACCGTTGTAAAATATGTGATAGTGCGATGGATAGTTACTTAATCGACAGCAGTAGAAAACTGCATGTGTGTGGTAATAATCCGGACTGTGTGGGGTTTGAGGTCGAGATGGGCGAATATCGTATCAAAGGATACGAAGGTCCTTCACTAGAGTGCGATAAATGCGCCAATGAAATGCAGCTTAAAACAGGCCGGTTTGGCAAGTTCTTCGGTTGTACCAATGATGAGTGTAAAAATACTCGTAAGTTGTTGAGAAACGGTGAAGCAGCTCCGCCAAAAATGGATCCTGTGCCGATGCCTGAGTTGGTCTGCGAAAAAGTAGAAGATACCTATATCTTACGTGATGGTGCCGCTGGTTTGTTCTTGGCTGCCAGTAAATTTCCTCGCAATCGGGAAACGAGAGCGCCTAAGGTAAAAGAAATTCTGCCACATCAGCAGGCAATAGATGAAAAATATGAATTCTTGTTTAGCGCGCCTACCGAAGATAACTTAGGTAACGATGCTGTCATTAGGTACTCTAGAAAAACCAAAGAGCAGTATGTAATGACAGAAATAGATGGCAAGGCAACGGGTTGGAAAGCTTTTTATACTGGCAGCAAGTGGGATATAGAAATACCTAAGCCTAAGGTTAAGAAGGCAGCGTCAAAGGCAAAAGTCACTAAGTCGAAAGCTAAAAAAGCCGAGGCTGCTGAATAAATCAACAGAGAAGTATAAACGTTGAATTTAGTAAATATTAGTAATACCAATCGACAGTTGATGTCGATAAAGCTCCACTTGCAGCAATTGTTGCAAGTGAGTGCTGATGCCGGTAATGGCGTGGCATTGAAAAAGGCATATTCTCAAGCATTGTGTTTTCATTTTGTTTTGGCTTACCGGGCCTTTTTGCAAGAGGTGGCGGTTGACTACCAAATTAGTGTTGATTTCGATGAAAGTTTTTCTAATTTAGACCTCAAGCTAAAGAATTCTGGGGTTGTCTGTCAGCAATGTGTGGTTTTGGCAGATTTAGAACAAGAGCCAGAAAGTTGGCTGTATTGGGTGCTTGCTCAATATCAAAGTTGCTTAGTATTAAATACTCAAGTTCAAGTGCGGGCCGGTCAAGTAGTTGGGAATTTGATTGGCGTCAAAGATCTAATGGCTATCGAAATTGAAGATCAATATCAGAACGCCTATCAGTGCTTTCAAGAGATAGTTGAGCAATATCGCTTATTAATGCAAGAGTGGTAGTCTGGTGTTTGATTTTTAACCCTAGATTTCTCATGTCAATATTGTGTCTATGTCTAGCCTCAAGTATATTGGTCTCTCCCTTGTCGCTTTAAAGCTATTAATGCTTGGTAGGTTGAGTGCACACGTTAATTAGAAGATGAGATTTATGAAAGATTCAAAAGTAACAGCCCTTGAGATAGTTCAGTTGCCAACAGATGAGTTCGTTGTGCGTAAAGCGGGAGATGATACTGCTCTGCTGACGATTAATATCAGCGAAGAGTTCAAAGAAAAGCTTGAAGGTCTGCAAATAGACTTGGCAAGTAAAATGTTGATTGCAGGTATCGAATATTTATCTGAATCTAATCAAATCCAAGCGGCAAATAAAGAGTCGAAAACGCAGACTTTGCATTAAAATAGCCACTATTGTTGCTATTTAATTCTCTTACGGATAAGTATGCCGTGACTCGCGCCAATTCTGGCAGATTGTTCTAGATTGGACATTTCGTGTTCTGATAAGTCACCGCCCCAGCTAATAACCGCATGGCATGTGCCCGCGCTCAAAGCTTTTTTTGCAAGCATTAGGGCTGAATTGTGCTCGTCTGGATAAAGTAACATGACTTTCTCTAGTGCAATTCCCGCTGACTCAAGTAGGGATTTTGGTAGGTGCTTTGGTGGTGATACCCAGGCAAACCAGCGATCATCTTTGCTCAGCGTGGCGAGTAAGGGTAGCAGCATTGTCAGGCTTGATGCCTCCTCATCACTGGTAATTATTTCAGTAATTTTTCCAAGTAAGCTATTGCCTTGAGTGCCATATCTCTGGGTGTTTTTTTGTAAACATTTGCCGCTGCTTGTTAATAAAGACTGTTTTTGGGCAGGGGCAGCACTGCAAAAATGTTTACCTATGCCGCTGGGTAGGCCGCTTAGTTTTAATTTGCTGTCAATGCGTCTGCTATTTATATCTATTATCACGGCTCGCCTCCCTGGCGTATAACTCCCACTCCCAGTCCTTCTATTGCTATTTCCTGATGAGTTAGGTCAATGACTATTGGAGCAAATTCTTCATTTTCAGCAATTAAGCGGACAATGTTGCCATCTCTTTGGTAGCGCTTTACGGTGACTTCATCGTCGATACGTGCGACAACAATTTGACCATTTCTCGCTTCTTTGCACTGATGCACCGCAAGTAGGTCCCCATCCATAATGCCAATGTCTTTCATACTAGTGCCTTGTACGCGTAGTAGGTAATCGGCACTAGGGTTGAAAAAATTTGAGGAGATAGTGCAGTGTTCTTCAATGTGTTCCTGAGCTAAAATTGGCGATCCAGCGGCTACTCTACCAATGATTGGCAGCCCTAAATTGTGCTGTTCATAATTTGGGATTCGAATGCCTCTAGAAGTACCTGGGATTATTTCGATGGCGCCTTTTTTTGCCAGTGCCTTTAGGTGCTCTTCTGCTGCATTAGTGGACTTGAAACCAAGTTTTTTGGCAATATCTGCTCTGGTTGGCGGGTAGCCAGTCTCTTCAATATGATCCTTAATACAGTTGAATACGTCGGTTTGTCGGTTGGTAAGTTTTGGTGTATTCAGCATAATAATTTCCTTTATCTGTTTTTATATACAGTACTTGGATTATATACAGTATTTGTCTTCTGTAAAGCTTTTTCTCTGTCTATATATCCAGTGTTTTGCTATGCTAACAAAGCTTTAATTCGGCGCTTACACAATCAATGTTTTCAGTTTAATGTCATCGTAATACATAATGGGCTGTATCTTTTGCTAACTAATACTTTAAAGAAATCAATACAATCCAGCTATCGGCAGTTCCTTGATCACCGCAACTTAAAACCACGCTCTGGGCAAAAACAGATGATTGCTCATGTCGCTAGAGTCCTTGGTGGTATTGAGTCTGATCACAACAATGAGCGCAAGAACGATAATCATCTCTGTGTCATTGAAGCCGGGACTGGTACAGGTAAAACCATGGCTTATTTATTAAGTGCCGTGCCTATTGCACGAGCTAAAGAATGTAAGTTAGTGCTATCGACTGCCACCGTGGCGCTGCAAGAGCAGCTAATTAATAAAGATCTGCCGGAGCTTAACGCTATTACCGATTGGTCCTGTAATTATATTTTGGCTAAGGGCCGTGGCAGATACTTCTGTCTGTTGCAGGCTAAACGTTTTCTGGATTCTCAAGATGATATGGGGCAGATGGCGCTTTACGAAGATGAGCAGGCGTTTAAAATTGATGAACACACCGTTGCTTATTATCGTACGTTACTTGCGGATTTTAATGCGGGGACTTGGGATGGTGATCGCGATTCGATGAAAAATGAAATTGCAGAGGAAGTGTGGCGCCCACTTACCAGTGATCACACTAGATGTACCAACCGCCATTGTGATTATTTTAATAACTGCCCCTTTTACCAAGCTCGTGATGCATTAGATAAAGCGGATATTATTGTCGCTAACCATGATTTAGTACTTGCCGATTTGTCTTTAGGTGGAGGAGCTATTTTACCAGAACCTGCTAATACTATTTACGTATTCGATGAAGCCCATCACTTAGGGCAAAAAACCACTGGACACTTTGCCTATAATCTACGTTTAAAATCCACCATTAAATGGCTTAAAACTTCGGTTCGTCAGCTCGATCAGTTAATAGCTGAGACTAATCAACATCCTAGTATCGTACAGTACATTGATCGGATGGAAATGCCGCGTAGAGACCTTGAATCTGCATTAGAGCAATGGTTGCAGCAAGCTAGGAATCTGTTTACCACTGCTAATACTGATCGTGACAGAATGCGTTTTGCCAATGGCTTGGTTCCAGAAAGTCTCATGGTACAAGCGGCGACAGTGGCTGCGGCTGCAGAAAAATGGTCGATGAAAGCTGAGCAAATTGTCGATGTGTTAAAAGAGGCATTAGATGGCTCCGTTGTTGAATTAGATAAATCTGTTGCCGAGCGTTGGTATCCCGTGCTGGGTGTTATTTGGTCGCGCGGGCAAAGCATGTATTGGCTGGCAAAAAGTTACGCCAGTTTAGATGATCCAGGTACAACACCCACTGCTAGGTGGATAAATGTGTTAGACACTGTAGATGGAACTGACTTTGAATGTCGTAGCTGTCCGGTATCAGCTGCTGATACTTTAAAAGAGCATCTTTGGGATAATTGTTTCGGGGCTGTGTTAACATCAGCCACAATGACTGCTTTGGGCCGTTTTGACCGCACTGTAGCTGATTTAGGTTTACCCAGTGATACTTTGTGTGCACAATTGCCAAGCCCATTTGACTATCAAAATAGTGCCAGCTTAATTGTGCCGGCTATGAAGGTTGATCCAAGCAAACCAGAGGAGCATACCCAAGAGGTAATTAGCTTTCTCAATGAGAATCTTCCTCAGGCGACTGCCACATTGGTGTTATTTAGCTCATGGCGTCAAATGGGTACTGTCATTGACTCTATGTCCAGCGCCCTTAAAGAAAAAATAATGGCGCAGGGCGAGTTGAGCAAAAATGAAATACTGCGCCGTCATCGCAAAAAAATTGATGATGGTTTGAGTAGTGTGATTTTTGGTCTCGCTTCCTTCTCTGAAGGTGTCGATTTGCCAGGAGATTATTTAAAGCAGGTTATTATTACCAAGCTCCCTTTTGGAGTGCCAGATGATCCTGTTGATGCAACTATGTCTGAGTGGATAGAAAACTCAGGGGGTAATGCGTTCATGCAGTTGACAGTACCGGCCACATCAATGCGTTTAACGCAGGCTGTGGGTCGACTGTTAAGGTCAGAAAGTGATACTGGCGAAGTTATACTATTAGATCGACGAGTGGTTACTAGACGCTATGGGCGTCAATTATTAGACGCACTTCCACCATTTCGTCGTCAAATCGAACGATGAGCTCACTGCGAGTGAGCTCCTATTAATGAGATGTAAGTTACTGTGAATACAACAAATAATACCAACACGACATGGCTTCCTGCCGATTTTCATGCAGAAAAAGTAGAGGGTAAACAACGTTTCCATGATTTCTCTTTGCCTGATGAATTAATGCATGGCATTGCAGATCTAGGGTTTCAATATTGCACACCTATCCAGGCGGCTACTATCGAACACGCACTTCACGGTCGCGATATCATAGGCAAGGCGCAAACTGGAACAGGTAAAACAGCCGCTTTCTTAGTGGGCATTATTGCTGATTTACTGGATTTTCCCTATACCCACAAACGCAAGCTATCCGAGCCGCGTGCCTTAATCGTCGCACCAACCCGTGAGTTAGCGTTGCAAATAGCATCTGATGCTGAGCTGTTGTGTAAATATACCGACTTACATGTAGTCGCTTTGGTTGGCGGTGTTGACTACGGCAAGCAACGCAAAGAGCTCTCTGCAAAAGCGGTTGATATCATTGTTGCCACCCCTGGCCGTCTGATTGATTATGTACGCTCAAAAGAAGTTGACCTCGGCAATGTCGAAATGTTGGTACTGGATGAAGCTGACCGTATGTTAAGCATGGGTTTCATTCCCGATGTACGTACTATTATTCGTAGTACTCCGCGTAAAGGCGATGAGCGCCAAACTTTATTATACAGTGCCACCTTTACCGAAGAGGTGATGAATCTTGCCGGACAGTGGACTGATAATCCAGTCGTGGTTGAAATTGAGTCTAACCAAAAGACTACTGACACAGTAAAGCAAAAAGTATTTTTAGTAGAGAAGAAAGATAAATACAAGTTGTTGCGTAATTACATTATGCAGAATGATATTGAGCGTGTAATCGTGTTTTGTAACAGACGTCATCAGACTCGTGATCTGGCAGAGAAACTCAAGAGAGACGGCATAAGAGCTTCTTTGATGTCAGGAGAAATTCCGCAGCACAAGCGTGTTAAAACTTTAGATGACTTCAAGAAAGGCAGAATCCAAGTGATGGTTGCCACTGATGTTGCTGGTCGTGGTATTCATGTTGATGGCGTAGGTCTTGTCGTTAACTACCACCTGCCAGAGGATGCTGATGATTATGTACACCGTATAGGTCGTACAGGTCGCGCTGGTACAACGGGAGTTTCGATTTGTTTTGCCTGTGAAGATGACTCTTTTATGATTCCTGAGATTGAAGAGCAAACTGGCGTTAAATTAGATTGTATCCATCCTAGTGAAGAGTTGTTAGCGTCTCTTTAAGGTATAAAGTGGCTTACCTGAGGCCTTAACATAATCTATCGAGCGTATTGGTTATGTTGATGTCTCTGGTTGTTAGTCAAAGCAGAATATTAGAGTTTATTTTAAGATGAGTCATAAAGGCTTCAAAATAGCCGTTTTAGGTGGGGGCAGTTTCGGTACTGTTATTGCCAACATTTGTGCGGAAAAAGGCTGTGATGTCAGGCAGTGGATGCGCAGTGAAAATGCTGCCCAAGAAATTAATGACATTCATTGCAATAGTCGCTATTTACCGGATTATATATTAGCGCCTTCACTGGTCGCTTACACGGATCTTGCGGCAGCGCTCAAAGATGTGTCATTGGTATTTGTTTCTATTCCCAGCGCTAGTTTTCGAGCAGTATTGCAACAAGCAGCGCCTCATTTACCGGACAACATTAAGGTTATTAGTACCACAAAAGGGGTTGAAGAAAGCTCTTTTTATATGATGAGTCAAATAGTCGAACAAGAGCTGCCCAGTGCAAAAGTCGGAGTATTAAGTGGCCCTAACTTTGCAAAAGAACTGGCTCAGCGTCAATTGACGGCGACTGTGGTGGCTAGTAAAGATGAGGAGCTTCGCTGCGTAGTACAAAAATTGTTGCATCAAGTATATTTTCGTATTTATGCCAGTGATGATATTTTCGGCGTTGAGCTTGGGGGCGTATTAAAGAACATTTACGCAATAGCTTCGGGATTAAGTGGTGCTATGGGTATGGGAGAGAATACTCGCAGCATGATACTCACCCGAGCGCTAGCTGAAATGAGTCGTTTTGCGGTGAGCATGGGCGCTAACCCTATGACCTTTTTGGGTTTGGCGGGCGTTGGAGATCTAGTGGCAACTTGCATGTCGCCATTGAGTCGAAATTATCGAGTAGGCCATGCGTTAGGGCTTGGTAAAACTTTAGAAGAGGCGGTGGCAGAGCTTTGTCAAGTGGCTGAGGGCGTTAATACCGTTAAACTGGTGCATAACAAAAGTATTGAATTAGGTGTATATATGCCTCTGTTGCATGGCTTGTACCAAGTGGTTTACGAAGGGGCAGCTCCTGAAGCTGTTGCTAAGAGCATGATGCTCTCGGAACAGGGATCGGATGTAGAGTTTGTGCTTCCTCGTCAGCCTACTTTCTAAACTTACTTCCTTTATAAGTACAAAATAGGATCCGTCGATGTTTTTTTTAATGCGTCATGGTGAAGCGAGTTGGCAGGCAGCGACTGATTTTGATCGAGTGCTTACGGAAGTGGGGCATGAACAGTTAGTTACAATGGCTATGCGGCAGCATTTGCAGCTTAAAGGGATCACTAAAATTGTTTGTTCCCCTTTTGTGCGAACCCGTCAAAGTGCCGCTATTATTGCTCATTCTCTGGGTGATATCCCTATTGTATACGACAATCAACTTACTCCGGCGAATACCGTTCAGGAAGCTATTGCTGCCCTGGAGATGCACTGGTGTGAGCAGTTGCTGGTTGTCACGCATCAGCCGTTAATCGGCAATCTTATCAGCTACTTTGAACAGGGCGATCAGGCTTACCCAGAATCTGTGTCACCAGGCTCCATTTATTCATATTCTATGGCGTGGCCTGGGCCTGGCTGCGGGTTACGTGAGTCTGTATTTTCTGTTTAAATTGATCGATTGTTTTGTTTTCTTCAATATCAGCCAATCTCTCGATGATCTCAGTAGTCACAGGATACATTCTAGCTGCTCTGCGAATGGTTTTTAGCGCCTTTTCCCGCTCCCCTAAATATACATAGGCTAACGCTAAGTTTTTCATAGTGCTGGTAACGGGGTGTTTTATGATGTACTGCTCTGCCCATTCTATATAAACAGTAGTCATCTCGTTGGTACCTAAGGCAATATCCCTATAGAGCAGTGTGGTTAGCTGAATATTATAGGCAAGGTCTTGGTAATAGAGATTGCTGTTGGCGCTTTGTAAGTAGCTATAGCCTACTTGTGGGTTGCGCATAAAAGTCACGAGCCCCTGTAGCGCTATAGTGGTGTGCAAGAAAAACCCCACTAATAGAGCGCCCAGAGATAAGGAGCAGTACAAAATTAACTTAGTAGTTGCTGCTGAAAGATTTGCTTTATACCGTTTAACTTGGTGGTTGTGAATTAAAAACAATAGCGTTAACCACAAAAACCACAGAGCTGACGAAAGGTAAAAGGGTAGTTCAACTTGAGTGTGAAAGCTAATCGGAAATATAAGCGCGCAATAACTCAGTGCCCGTCTCCAGCCCAATTTCAGTAGGGCTAATGCAGAGCCTAACAGCGCAATAAATATTCCCGTCAGCGAGCTTATGCCCCCTTCAATCATCCAAAATAGTAATTCATTGTGCGGGTGGGAAAAGCGTTGTCCGCCTATTTTGTCGCTGTGGGGGTAATCTATTTTAGCCTCTTGAAATACTTGCTCAAAACTTCCCAAGCCATGCCCAAAATAAGGGGCTTGTTTGAATGTTTGCCATGATAAATCATATATATATGTGCGTGCATGCGCTCGTTGAGTGTCCAGTTTCGTCTCATATTTAGCAAAGCCTTGCGATAGGACTACCCCACCACTAATCCCTATAATAAATGCAGATAGCAGCATTATGCTAAAGACCTTATTGTGTTTAAATGCTGTATATCTTGCGATGATAATTAGCGGTAATGAGATGCTAAAGGCTACCAGTGTTGTTCTTGAGCTGATGCCTAATAACATTGCGCTAGTGCAGGTTATGGTGATTAATAGCAGTAGCTTGTATGCGTAGTGCCGTTTTTTTAGCGAGGGGCAAGTGCCAAGATACAAGGCCACAAAAAAAGCAGTCGTTAAAAAGCTGGCATGCACATTGATCTGTTGAAATATGCTGATAGGTGCGTTGTTGGTGGTATGTGGAATATAGCTAGTGAAGTACCAACCCTGCACTTGGCTTAGTGCAATTAAGCTGTGTAACACCGCGGCGGCGCATAATGCGTAAAGGATGTTTTCTAGGGCGCGGCGTTTTAGTTCGAATTGATATAGGGCCACTATAAACAAATAACCACCGATCACATAGCTCATTCTGAATAACCATTGCGTCGGTTTTTCGCTTTCATTGATAAAACCGCTGACAATAAAGCCTATGGGCAAAGCTGCGAGTGCCAACCAATACTGAGGTAGAATAATGACTCGTTTAAGCAGTATTTGAAATACACCACTACAGATGACAAAAATCGCACAGATCCATACCCAGTTATTGTAAGGAATAGATAGTCCCTCGCCTCCTGGACTCTGTTGTGAGTAAAAAGGGGAGAGCACGAAGACGCTACAAATTAAACAGCAAAAGAAAAAAGATTGGCGTTGTAGTGATTTATCCATGAAAATAGCGTGTCCTTAGTGGCGTAAGTCAATTGTAGAATAAATGGGTAACAGATTGTATATAAAGCGAGAGTTTAGTTTAAATTTCAATAATCTGACAATGACTGGCATGGTGCTGGGGGATGAGTCAAAAGTGCCTATACTTTGCCTGCACGGCTGGTTGGATAATGCGGCCAGTTTTGAAATTATAGCCCCGAAAATTAAGGATCGACATTTAATAGCCCTGGATTTTATCGGTCACGGCCAGTCTTCTCATCGGGCGCTTAATCACCCTTATTATATTTGGGATAACGTCACCGATTTGTATAGCGCGTTAGAGGCGCTGAAAATTGATAAAATTGACATACTAGGTCATTCAATGGGGGCGAGTGTCGCTGTATTGTTCGCCGCTTGTTTTCCCGAGAAAGTTAGTCGCTTATATTTGATTGAAGGACTGGCGCCGCTTAATTATGCCGCGGATAAGTTGCCGCTATTAATGGCTAAAGCGATTAGAAAAAGGGTGGCAGCTAAAAGTAGCCCCTCACGCTCTCATATCGATTTAAATACATTTATCAATGCGCGTTCCAACAGCTTTTTCCCGGTGTCACTAACTGCAGCAGAGATGCTAGTAAAGAGGGGGACACAAGCGGATCTTAATGGTTATCGCTGGAGTAGTGATCCCGCTTTATTACTGCCTTCCATAAACAGAATGGGTATTGGACAAATAGAAGCTTTTTTACAGGCGATAAAAGTCCCTGTGGTGTTATACATAGCAGAGCAAGGTTTGGTTGATGATCAGTGGCGTGAATATTTCAAATATGTAGAGCAGTTAAAAGTGCATACTTTTTGCGGTAATCACCATCTTCATATGCAGGAGGAGGGGGCTAATTTAATTGCGCAGTCACTGTCTGAATGTTTTGCTAAATGTGGCCCTATTAAATAGTGCTAAAATATTATTTCAAATAAATTGAATCCGTCTAAAATTAACTGGCGTATAAGTGGGTGTAACAATCATTATGCGTTATCCAAACGATAAAAAATTTAAGGGTTAAAGAGGATTATATTATGTCGAATAAAAGTTTAGTAGCAGCAACAGCGATTACCGGTATCATTGCATTAGGAGCAACGTTAGCTTCAGCACCGGCTTTAGCTGGCAGTAAAGAAAAGTGTTATGGCGTAGCAGCGGCAGGTCAAAATGACTGTGCTACTAAGAATAGCTCTTGTGCGGGAACGTCTAAGACTGATAATCAAGCAGATGCATTTGTTGCGCTACCTAAAGGGCTTTGTGAAAAATTAGCTGGCGGTAATTTAGAGTCAGCATAAAGCTAAAGTTAGCGCTACACCTTGCAGCGCTATAGCCATTATTCCTCAGGTATGACCAATGGTTATACCTGATTTTATATTGAGATATTTAGCATGCCACGCAGTTTACCTATCGCCGATAATGCTATTGGTGTGGGATTAAGATCTCCCCATCATCAACAAATTTTAGCCGAGAAGCCTGCTATTGATTGGTTAGAAGTACACAGTGAAAACTTCTTTAATGCCTCTAGTTCTCAGCGTTTGTTACTTGACCAACTCTGTGATACATATCCGTTGAGCTTTCATGGAGTAGGGCTATCATTGGGTTCTACCGATCCATTAGATATGCAACATTTAGCAAAAATGAAGGAGTTGATTGATACTTATCAACCTGCATTGATCTCCGAGCATTTGAGCTGGAGTTCGTTTGGATCTCGATATTTTAACGATTTATTACCAGTGCCTTTAACAACAGAGTCTCTGGATATATTTTGCGATAAATTAAACGTGGTACAAGATTTTTTAGGACGTGCTTTAGCGATAGAAAACCCTACTGTTTATCTCACTTTCCAAGATAGTTTTATTGATGAGTGGGATTTTTTAAATGAAATCCAACATCGCTGTCAGTGTGGATTATTATTAGATTTGAATAATATCTACGTTAACAGTATCAATTTAGGGGTAGATGCAACGCAGTACTTACAAAATATTGATGTTGGGGCGGTGCGTGAAATTCACTTGGCAGGTTTTACCCGCAAGCAGCTAGAAGATGGCGAGATACTCATTGATACCCATGGAAGTCCTGTTTCTGAACCTGTCTGGGAGCTGTTTCGTCAGTTTAGAGAAGTTTGCAGTGCTCCAGCTCTGATAGAGTGGGATACCGATATACCTGCATTGGAAGTATTGCTAGCCGAGGCAGCTAGAGCTCATCAAAAACAGCAGGTGCTCTCTTGAAGTTAGCGCAATTACAGGCATTATTTAGCCAGCATTTACTTGACCCTTCAATTGATTTATCGGAGCTCCAGATTAGTGGTCCTTTTGCTGCGAAGCAGTTGATGAACTTGTATAGAAACAATTTCAATATCAGTTTGAGTGACTATTTAACTGGGTGTTTTCCCGCGGTAAGCGCGTTAGTCGGTGAAGAATTTTTTGCGCAGCTAGCGAGAGCATATATTGTTGAGTGTCCATTAACACAGGCGAGTCTCGAATTTTACGGCAGTGGTTTTGCTACGTTTGTTAGTACTTGTCCGCAAACTCAGTCGCTAGAATATCTGGCCGATGTGGCGGCTTTGGATTGGGCTTTAGATCGTGCTCATTCTGTACAATCTTTTAGTGACTTTCCCTTTGCTCAATTAACCAAAATTGATGCAGAGCAGCAACTGCAAATTATATTTAAACTACAGCCAGAAACAATATTGATTTCTGCTAACTATCCATTACTAAAGATATGGTTAGGTGCTAAATATGGTGATCTTGAGCATCTAAATATGACGCAGATTGATTACTTGATTATGCATCCAGATAACAAGCAAGGCGCTAAATACTACAGTTTGACTGCCAAACAGTATCAGTTCCTAGCGGCGGTTGCGGCAGGCGAAAAATTGCAGATGTTAACAGCGCAGCCGGATTTTCAAGCACAGTTAAACCATTTTATTAGTGAAAATGTTATTAATGATTTTAAATTAGAAGGTGAAATATGATAGAAAAAATATTAACGAGCTACGATTGTGCAGTGAGGCTAGTTTTGACATGGGTAGCGCCTTTAGTATTACTGTTGATGCGGGTGGTGCCTGCAGCGGCTTTCTTTAAATCTGGGCAGACCAAAATAGCCAACTGGGATACTACTTTGTATCTTTTTGAAGATGAGTATCAAGTTCCTTTTATCCCTTTTGAATTGGCGGCTTATATGGGCACGGCCGCAGAGTTAATACTGCCGCCACTACTAGTATTGGGGATTTTTACTCGCCTCACGTCACTGTCGCTATTTGCTTTTAATATCATCGCTGTGATCTCCTACCCAGTGATTTGGGGAAGTGGTTTTTATGATCATCAGTTGTGGGGTGCGATGTTATTGGTGGGCGTTATTTGGGGCCCTGGGCGCCTGTCGATCGATCATTACCTTCGCGCTCAGTTTAATCGTTAAGAGATATAGCCTGCGAGTGTTTGTTTGGAGTATTAATAGAGGCAAATCAAAGGCTATAGCTTCCTTCACTGCTTTATTTATATTAATCTGTAGTTACTCTTCAAATTAATCTTTTTGTTAATAGGATTACTACATTTTATGTCATTTTTGAGTAGCGATAGCTTGGACAAACAAGCGGCGCTGGAAAAATGTTTGCTTGAATGTGCCGCCGGAAAACACCAGGCATTAAAGCAAATATATGATTTGTGTTCAGCGAATCTATTTAGTGTTGCGCTACGTATATTAAAAGACCGGGCACTCTCTGAAGATTGCCTGCAACAAGTTTTTTATAAAGTGTGGAATAACGCAGCTAGTTATGACGCATCTAAGGCGCGAGCGCTGACTTGGTTAAACACCATAACGCGTAATCAAGCTTTGGATATCTTGCGAAAAAACAAACACAGCGACCGTCACGACAGTGATGACGCGTTGGATTTTATCGCAGATGATGCGCCTTCGCATGAGCAACAAGTATCGCTAGCACAAGACAGTGCGGCAATGCACAAGTGTTTAGCGCAGCTACCAGAGCAGCAAAAAATATATTTGGAAATGGCTTTTTTTGAAGGTTTAACGCATCAGGCGCTATCTGATAGAACAGGAACTTCCCTTGGAACAGTTAAAACGTGGATAAGACGTGGGTTGGAGAGGTTGCGAACATGCATGAGTACGATTTAAGTGACGTAGAACAGCGCAATCAAGCGGCTGCAGAATACGTACTTGGAAGCCTAGGCACTGCTGAAAAGGCCAGGGTAGAAGCGCTAATGGCAGTGAGCCATGATCTGCAGGATGAAATCCAGCAGTGGCGTGAACACTTAGACGTGTTTAACACCAGTTTGACACCCGTTAAGCCGCCTAGAAGTGTGTGGAAACAAATCAATGCTCGCACTAAAGTGTCGCGCAGCATTTGGTCCTGGCAGTCTTTCGCTGGTTTTTCGCTGGCCTTAATGTTATCCGTAGGACTGTTATTACAGTGGCCGCAACCAGATTATCAACAGGCAAACGCCTGGGTGCCGCTGATTGTCAACGATAGCCAACAACCTGGCTGGGTGATGAATACCTCGATGCGAAAGCAGCAGTTAGTAATAGAGTCTAAACACCCAGTGCAGATGCCCGATAATACTTTTTACGAAATATGGTTGATGGAAGAGGGCCACGAGCCTATGTCGCTGGGTTTCTTGCCTGCAAGTGGCAAACGCGTTATTCCCTTCGCTAAAGCCTGGGCAAAACGTTTGTTAAATTGTGAGATAGTCGTCACTATGGAAGGGCCAAAAGGCGCGCCTGATGGTTATAGCATGGGTCCTGTCTCAGATAAAGTAAAATGGCAGAGTGTCGTGTTCTAGTCGCTCTGTTTTATTTTAGATTAATAAAATATCGTTTATGAGCCACTGTTATCCCATCATTTTTAGCAGGATTTAAAACAGTCTGGATACTTTTAAAAACTGCTGTTAATACGCACCAGTTACCTAAGGATCCAGGCTTTGTTTAATATGAATCCTACATTTCAGCAGCTCTTGCAGCGATGACCTAAATATAATACCAGCCGGTCGCTAAGCAACTCTATGTGGAAAAACTGAAACACTTAGCATCGCTATTAATAATGGAGGCGAGTTACCTGTTTTGTTGCAGTCAGTGATGGAAGAAAAGTATCATGTTGGAGAGAGTCGTATTTAATTTCCTAAAAGTTGGCATTGATTGGGTCTGAACTACCATACAAGTCAGGTTTGTACAGAGGAGGATAACCGAATTTATTCAAGCGAGAGTATGTGTGAGGGTCAGTAGTTAGGAGTCAATAAAGCAAAAAAAAGCGAATTTAAAATGAAATTCGCTTTATGAGGTCGTAGGGTTTTTAATTGCTGTTTTTGTTCAGGTTGGAGGTGAAATCAACACAAACTTGGCCGCGAAAATCTAATTACCTTCCTCGTTACGCTTAGGAGCAAAAATTAAACTTTCAGCATCCGTGTCTAATCAATATATTCAAAAACCTTCACTATTCTCCTAACGCCTGAGATGTTTACGATTTCGTTAACAGCTGCTTGTCCTTCATTTCTCGTCACTAGGCCCATCAAAAAGACAGTGCCATTTTCGCTAATTACTTTCACTCTGATGCCATTGGCATTTTGTGACGCTAATAAATTTACTTTAGCGCGACTTGTTAAGTAAGTATCATTACTTCTAATTAAAAGTGAAGTAGGCCCTGCGACTTGTAGTTCATTATGTACGCTTTTTACTTTACGGGTAGATTCCGCTATGCGCTGCGCTTCGTTTTTAACATCTTGCGTGGGTACTTGGCCAATCAGCAATACATTCTCGTTAAAGCTCACAACATTGATGTGCGAGTTTTTGATTTCGAGAGATCCTTGAGTGAAGTTGACCAATATTTTGTTTTCAATTAGCTCATCTTCAATGAGGGTGCCTGCGGTTCTTAAGCCTGGGCTGCTAGTGATAGGCTGGTTTGCTGTTTGGCCTATCAGGCTGGCACAGCCAGAAATAGAGGTGGCAAGTATAATAGCAAAGACTATTTTAAGGTTGCGCATTATGGGGCTCCAAATAGTTGATAATCAATTAAGTCGCAAAGGCAGTGCAATACTAATAACTGCGTGTTATGAATCAAAATACTGTCATTTGATGGTATGCAAATTTCGACTTCATCAGGGCGTAAAAGTGCCGTTACATCGCCGCCGTCACCACCATTTAATAGTATAACTATCATCTCGCGATGGTGGGCCGCCTGAATAGCTTGCACTAAGCTACTCGATTTTCCATGTGTCGTGGTCATTAATAACACATCGCCAGGTTGTCCTAAGGCGCTGATTTGTTTTGAGTAAACGTCACTAAAATTAATGTCTTCAATAACTGCACTAAGAGTACATCCGTCGGCGCTCAAGCACAGGGCGGGAAGCCCAGGTCTTTCAGTGCGAAATCTACTTAATAATAAGGTGCTAAAGTGCTGTGCTAGGGCGGCGGAGCCGCCGTTGCCAACACAAAGAATTTTTTTCTCTGATGCTAAACTATGCAGTAAAATTTCACTGGCATGGGCAATAAGCGGGGTGTACTGCTCAATAGTATTGGCGCTGACATCCATTGAGTTATGAAAATGGTTAATAATTCGATCTTCAAGTTCCATCGATCGTTTCCTAAGTTCTGAAGGCATCTTTATACCACACTGGGCTGCACTGTACAGAGCTACTTTCAAATGCAATGACATCAAAGCGACAAAAGCGTTTTGTATGTTGTTTGTGGCACATTAAAAAGTGATTTGCAGTGGTGATTAGCTTGCGTTGTTTAGCGGGAGTGACAGAGCTCGCGGCGCCGCCAAAGTGGTTGCTAGCACGTAATCTGACTTCGATGAAAACTAATGTATCAGCATCCAACATGATGATGTCTATTTCACCAAAGCGGCAGCTATAATTACTTTCAAGTAATGTCAATTTTTGCGCTGTAAGCCAGTTAATGGCTGTGAGTTCGGCCTCTTTTCCCTTGTTCATATTATCGTCGGTGATTATCGTGGATCTATCGGATTAAATCCACGATAAGTTATTGTTATTTTTAAATTATTGAGCGGGTACTAGTACCGCTTCGCCGTTGATGAATTTAGCCCAAGTTAGGCTCTTTTGCACTATGTTCTCAGATGATACAGAAAGCTTACCTGTTTCGCCTTCGATACTTGAGTTTGGTTGGTTAGCTAAAGTGTATAAATTTGGTGCGATATTAAGTGCATCGATGCCAAAGGCATAAAGACGTCCAAAACGTGTGTTTGCTTTACTTGTTTGGCTGGCGATGATGCCTTTATTGCTGCTTGGAGAAAGTACCCAAGGTAAGTCACCAAACATCATCCCGTTGAGATCGATATTTTTAACAGGGTTGCTCTTGCCTGAGTAGATTTTCGAGGTGCTGTATAAAGGCAGGTTGTCAGCGTAAAAATATAAGATGCTTGGGCCAATTTGGTAGGCATCTGATGCTGAGGAGAATAAAAATATTGCATCGGCATCTTTACGTGTCATTCTGCGAATAGCTTTACGCAAATGGGCCGTTTTAAGCTTCTTTTGTAACCCTCGGATATGGCCTTGGTTAAGTTTTAACATCTTAGCAACCGCGTTAGTGACGTTGCCCTTGCTGGTATCATAGAAAGTGGTAGAAGCGATTTGCCCACCCAAAGAGTTAAATTGGTTACTAAAAGTATTGGCCGCGAAAATTCCTTTCTCGCTATCGGGTACCAAAATCAAAACATTGCGGCGGCCATCGTTAAATGCTTTTTGAGCTGCATCACGTACTTCGTCATCGTCAGATAGCGCAAATTGATAGAGATTGCTATTGGATATAGGGCTGCTGTTGAGCGCCAGAACAGGCAAGGGTAGCTCTGCTATTTGCGCAAATTGAGCAACCAGAGCTCTATCTAATGGGCCGATCAATGCATCGGCATTGATTTGTAGCGCTCTGTCTAAAATAGCTTGTGCAGTATTGTGCGTACTACTGTCTATATAGCTGATTTGTATCTGTCTATTGTGCCCTTGATTGGCCGCTAATTTAATACCGGTCAAGATAGCATTAGCGCCTTTTGCATATTTACCGCTGACAGGAAGAGCAACAGCGACGTGAGTATATTGATAGCTATTATTATGCAGGGGCTCACGCAGCAGGTATTGGGCTAATTCCTGCGGTTGATATTTGGCCGCCAAGTGTGATCCCCATCTTTTAAACCACAGGCTAGCGACAGTTTTTTCGCTATTAGGTGTCTCTTTAAACTCGACCATTAATGCTAGCCATCCACGAAGGTTGTAGCTGCTTGATGATTGGGACTTTAAGGCTGTCAGCTCTGTTAAGTCCAATGTTTTAAAGACTTGCCATATTTTTTCGTTGAGAGCAAATAATTGAGTGGAGGCAAATGTAAAGCCGCTGGCAGAAATGAGTGCAGTGACCTCTTTTGAAAGTTGGTTAGTGAGACCGTACGCATTGGCTAGAATAAGATGTTTTTGATATTGCTGGGCGTTGCTGTGATCTCTATTGTCATCAAATACAGAGAGCGTATTAATTGCACTAATGCCATTTGATAAACCAACGTATGATTCCGCTTTCACTAGTGCAATTTTAAACTGTAAGTTTAGGGGAAGTGCCTTTACATCGATTGCATTTAATAATGTTGAAGCTCTGGAATAATTTTGTTGTACTAGCATCAGCTTAGCTGCTTGCAATTGAAGCTGGGCTGCTTTTAGAAAAGTTTCGCTTTTAGCTTGTAAAAGGAGGTTGTTGATAGTTGCGCTTGAGTTGTTGGTGCTAGGATGAGTTCCTTTTCCCTTAATTGGCTGTGGCGTACTACAAGCTGTTGCTAAAATAGCAAATACAGCTATGATCGCCAGGCGTTTTAGATTCGTCATATATTATATAAACCCTATTAGGATTGAGAAAATGTCAGATGTATCGTTATATGTGGTTGCTACGCCAATTGGTAACCTTGGGGATATTACTCATAGAGCAATAGAGGTTTTGCAATCCGTTGCGTTGATCGCTGCAGAAGATACCCGCCACAGCGCTCGATTAATGGCGCATTTTAACATCAAAACGCCAATGATATCAGTACATGATCACAATGAAAGGCAAAGAGTGGCGACAATAATTAACAAATTGTCAGCCGGTGAAAGTGTCGCGTTAATATCTGATGCGGGTACCCCACTAATTTCTGATCCTGGGTTCATCCTCGTTAGAGCCGTGAGAGAGGCTGGATTTAAAGTGGTACCTGTGCCGGGCTGTTCCGCGGTTATCACTGCACTAAGTGCAGCGGGGATGCCCTCGAACAATTTTATTTTTGAAGGGTTCCTGCCAGCTAAGCGTGTCGGCAGAAAACAGCAGCTACAGAAAATTGCTGGGGACACCCGCACTGTTATCTTTTATGAATCTACTCATCGCATCATAGAATCATTAGAAGACATGCAAGAGGTATTAGGTGCTGATCGCTACGTGGTTATCGCTCGCGAGCTCACCAAAACCTTTGAAACCATTCACGGGGATACGCTCTGTAATTTGATTGAGTGGGTTAAAGCTGATCACAACCAACAAAAAGGCGAGTTTGTGGTGCTTGTCTCTGGTGCTACGCCTGTAGAAACTACCGGGTTTAGTGTTGAGACATTAAGAGTATTGGATTTAATGATAGCAGAATTACCCCTTAAGCAAGCTTGTGCTTTAACCGCTAAGATAACGGGAGACAAAAAAAATGCTCTCTACCAGGAAGCATTGGAGAGGAAGGGGAAAAAATAGTAAAGTTTTTCTAGCTATACAGATATATATTCGATAATATACGCGCCGAGTTCGCCGGGCAGTCGCGCTTGTGTTTACACAAGGGAGGAAAGTCCGGGCTCCAAAGGGCAGGGTGCCAGATAACGTCTGGGCGGCGTGAGCCGACGGCAAGTGCAACAGAGAGAAGACCGCCTAAGTATCTATTTCTTCGGGAATGGATACCGGTAAGGGTGAAAGGGTGCGGTAAGAGCGCACCGCACACATGGCAACATGTTGTGGCAAGGTAAACCCCACTCGGAGCAAGATCAAATAGGGTTCCATGTGCCGCGGCCCGCGGTGGAACCGGGTAGATCGCTTGAGGTATATGGCGACATATTATCCAGATGAATGACTGTCTACGACAGAACCCGGCTTACAGGCGGACTCACTCATTATAAAATACCCTGCTGGGAAGCCAGCAGGGTATTTTTTTGTCTATAGAAAGTGATGTTGCTGAGGTTTATGGCGACATATTATCCAGATGAATGAATGTCTACGACCCTCTCTATAAAGGGAAAGCGGCTTACAGGCGGACTCACTTATTACAAAATACCTGCTAACCGTTGTTTAGCGGGTGTTTTTTTGTCTATAGGAAAGTTACAAGCGAGATATATAGCGAAAAATTATTCAGATGAATGACTGTCTACGGCGCTCTCTATAAAGGGAAAGCGGCTTACAGGCTGGTTTGATCATTACAAAATACCCAGTCGGTAATCCAGCTGGGTATTTTTTGGCTATTGGAAGTGCTCGAACGAGGAATGTGGTTTCCTCTATATAGGACTACTGATAGCCATTGATCCAATGGCCATGTCATCTAATAGCGTTGACACTTTCTCTAGCGATGTCTCGTCAAATAAAATACCCACCAGCATAAGGCCGTTCTCTAATCGATTGTTTTTAACATGTGCATGTAAGATGCAGGGCTCATCTTTGCCGACTATTGTTATTGCAATGTAAACGGGGCATTTTTTGATGCCACCTTTACCCGCGTTGGGTCTAAATGAAAATTGGCAGCCATGGGCTGAAATGTCAACGATATAGCCGCCAATACCTTTTTCGGTGGGTGTGTTACTAGTATTAGATAGTGAAATTAGAGCGGGTAGATGCGTTTTTTCACGTTGTTGTGTGCGCAGTTGGCGGTTTTCAATACGGGTAGGGTAGTTTAGAAAAATTAGCCGCTCAGGAGTCGATAATACATGTTGTATTGTCGTTGCAAAAGCCACACATTCTCCATTCAGCCCTTCAAGTATATAGCGTACTATGACACCACCACCGGAGAGTAGTACATCTTTATAATCGGCGTGGTTTAAGTTGCTTGGGAATTTAACCAGTATGTAACGCCCGGCATCGATACCGATAATGGTCGGTTTGATTCTAACGAAACTTAAGCCGCCAAGTTGAAGGTCTATTACCTTTCCCGGCGCTAATTGATTTATAAACTCATTGATGATTTTGTTATCTACGGCCATGATTTATATACTTGTCTTTTGATAAATTTCATTAATATTGCATCAGTCACTTATTTAATTCAATACTTCAATTAATTGTTTTTTCGATTTTATTAAGAGTTTTTTTAAGTATTCATACACTATTCATTAATGCAGAGGCACCGTCTGATTTGGGCTAAAATAAAGAGCCCGTTCTAGTTCGGTTGAGCAATCTAACACTATCGTATTTGTTGTATCTAGAAATTTATTAACGGAGCTGTTTTATCCACTATCTGCGCTATTGAAGCATGAACTCAATCAATAAAGGTTTAATTGTGGGAGCTGATATTACAGTGTGAGCTATTCAAGAATGAGATCCGCTAAGGGGTAACGAGCTAGCGAAGAGAGTGTTGTCTGCAATATTAGATGCGTATAAAAAGCTTTTTACTCCACGCTTTGTCTTATCTTTTTTTAAATTAATAATTAAGTATTAGTAAGGATAATTTGAATTTTTTGTTTATCACTAGTGAGTTATCAGTCCTATTGATTCGAATTTAGCTTGGGACTGTACTGGGTGTTTTGGGCACAAATAAGCGACAATTTTATTGGGTTTGCTATAAGTATGAGCAGGGTCATTGAATTAACACCGAGTATATTTTCAATAATAGGGAAGGCGGGAGTGGGATTCTTTCGCAGTTATTTTTTGGCTTGTGGTTTATCGTTAAACCTTGTTTTTCAAAGAGTTTTTAAAATATAGCAGGTCGTCGAATAAACTTTATTTTGTTAGCGCTAACATGTTTTGTTTTGTGCTTGTTGACAGATGCTATTTATTAAAGATAGGCTGTTGTGACTAATTTTTAGTCATTAACAATAATTTTATGTTAGCGCTTACATAGAGAGGGACAATGAATTTCATAGTAATGGGGGTTACGGCTTCAGGAAAAAGTACCGTTGCTAAGGCGCTAGCTTTGCAGTTAGGTTTGGAGTTTTTGGAAGGTGATGATTTTCACAGTGAAGAAAATGTTGCTCTGATGAGTGTTGGGCGTGCTCTAACGGATAAAAATCGGCTGCCTTGGCTGCAATCGTTAAATAAACAAATGATGATTAGGTGCGATCGTAATCAAGGCTTTGTTCTCTCTTGCTCTGCCTTAAAGATGGCTTACCGCAAGCAGTTGGCCCAGGAGGTTGCACCTTTAACTTTTGTCTATTTGAAGGGGTCTAAGGCGTTAATTACTCAGCGGATATTAAACCGTGAAGATCATTTTATGTCTGCAACCTTGGTTGAGAGCCAGTTTTGCGCGTTGCAGGAGCCTACGACACAAGAGCAGATTAGGGTCGTCAGCATCTCAATAGATACTTCAGTACCAAAAATAATTGAAAACGTAATAGCTTCACTAAAAAATACACTTTAAATGGTGATAGAACGATGTAAATTTGTACAGTTACCTTAAAAGCTCGCACGAATTAATTTGATTTAGAAACAACAATTTTATTTATATTTTTTGATAGAGGACGAGAAGACCTTTATTAAAGGATGCCTGTTAGAGAAATTAAAACAATCAAAAAATGTCTCACTTGATGAGATGCCACAGGAGAAACAAATGAAAATTAAATCTAAAATATTAACCAGTGCTGTCGCTGCCTTGTGTTTTTTTTCACACTCGGCAATGGCTGCGGATTATGAATGGACTTTTCAGTCATCAGCTCAAGCCGGCGATAACTTTTTCCCGATAGAGGAAGAATGGGCTGAACGTGTTAAAACGATGTCCAATGGACGTATTGATATTCAAATCGTACCTGTTGGTACGGTGGTTGCACACAATGAAACGCTGGATGCGGTAGGTTCTGGTATTTTGCAAGGACACATGACAGATCCCTCTTACTTTTCAGGCAAAGATCCCGCTTTTGCGATGTTGGGTAACTTAGTGGGTGCATGGTCCGCGCCTCAGCAATTGTTTAATTACATTAACTATGGGGGTGGACACGCTCTGTTTAATGAGCTGGTTAACCCTTATGGTGTTCAATTCTTGGGTGCTTCTTCTACCGGTGTAGAGGCCTTTTTATCGACGAAGCCTATATACGGCGTGGCCGATTTAAAAGGTATTAAAATGCGTGCGCCTGAGGGAATGGTGCAGGAAGTTTTTGCAGCAGCAGGAGCGGCTCCGGTAAATCTACCCGGCTCTGAGGTTTATACTTCTCTGGAAAAAGGCGTTATTGACGCTGCCGATTACACGGTGTTTTCGACCAACCATAAACAGGGAATGCATAAGTTTGCTAAATACCCGCTGTATCCTGGTTTTCACTCTATGCCTGTCGTTGATGTATCGCTAAACAAAGCCATTTACGATGGCTTATCCCCAGACTTGAAGGAGATACTCGCGGTTTCAGTAAGAGACTTCTCGCAGGATATGGTGAACCGTTTAAACAAACAAAACACCTTGGCAGCTATTGAAGCGGCGGCTGATCCTAGTATCACTATTATCAATTGGTCAGACGAAGAGCGTGCCAAGTTTAGAGCTATCGCTAAAGACCAATGGGCTAAGTGGGCAACACGCTCTGAAATGGCAGGTAAAGCTTATATAAGTGTTACCAGCTATCTAGTCGAAGCAGGATTACTCGTTAAGTAAGCTCTATTTTGGGGAGAGCTTCTCCCCTTTTTTTGTTTTACAAAGGGACTGACTTTGGCAATTACAAATAATAACATAGAAGCGCTAACCGAGACGGTAACACAACCTGTTAAAATACAGCCTTCGCTTAACTTCATCGATCGAAATATCATAAAATTTGGCAGTGTTGTTAGCTATTTATTTGCGGTAGCGACGATTATCTCCATTTACGAAATTGTGGTTCGTCATTTTTTTAATGCTCCTACAATTTGGGCGCACGAGAGTGTTATTGCTCTGGTGGCTATTTGTTATTTATACGGTGGCATGCAGTGTTTTGCCGCCGATAAACATATACGTATAGGCCTTATTTATTTTGGTGCAACGGGAAGTACTAAACGATTACTGGATATTGTAAATTCACTCCTGACCATCTTTTTTGCACTGGCTATGGTTTATGCCGCTTTTACTATGGTCGAAAAGTCATGGTTTACACCTCAAGGAGATTTTAGGCTTGAATCCTCAGGTTCTGCATGGAACCCCGCGACCCCCGCGCTGATTAAAATGGCATTGCTAATCACTTCGGGTATCTTGTTATTACAGTCGGTCGGTAAATTGATTAGCGCCTATCAAGGTGCTGGCTATGAAATAACAGCCTCGCAAAAGGGCAGTAAGCTAACCATAATCGCGGTATTTGTTATTTTAGCGCTGTTGGTGTTAGGTGGTTTATACCTGTTTAGTAACGGCCGGTCTATGGGGATTCAAACCGGATCAATGTTGCTCGTCGCCAGTATAATGGTGATGATATTGACTGGTATACCGCTGGCGTTCGTCACGGGTCTGATCGCTATTTTGTTTACTATTGCCTGGTTTGGGTTACCCGGGGTACCGCTGGTTTCCAGTCGCATTTATAGTTTTATCAACGAGTTTGTTTTAGTGGCAGTGCCGATGTTTGTATTAATGGCCTCTTTGTTAGACCGCTCAGGAATGGCCAAAGATTTATACGATGCGATGCGGATAATCTCGGGGCGGTTAAAGGGCGGGGTGGCTATTCAAACTTTAATCGTCGCGATATTTCTCGCGGCTATATCAGGGATTATCGGTGGCGAGATAGTACTGCTTGGATTAATTGCATTGCCGCAGATGTTACGCTTAGGTTACAACCGCGCCCTTGCCATTGGTACTGTTTGCGCGGGTGGATCGCTAGGAACCATGATTCCCCCCTCCATTGTATTGATCATTTACGGCTTAACCGCGAGTGTTTCGATCGGTGACTTATTTTTGGCAACGATAGTTCCAGGAGTGATGTTAGCGACTCTCTATATCGTCTATATCTTAATTCGCTGTACTTTAGATTCCTCTATGGCGCCCGACATTCCCCAAGAAGAGTTAGATCGCCCCCTTAAAGAAAAAATTCTAAAGTTACGCAGTGTGTTTTTACCCGTAGGTGTGGCCTTTATGGTATTGGGCTCTATTTACGGTGGTATTGCATCGGTCACTGAAGCGGCGGCAATGGGGGTTGTCGGCGTATTTTTTGCGGCAATGATTCGAGGTGAGGTCAATTTCAAACTTGTCCATGAGAGCTTAAAGCAAACCATGGAAACTTGCGGCATGATCATTTGGATAGGTCTAGGCGCTTCAGCGCTAGTCGGTGTTTATAATTTGATGGGCGGTAATCGCTTTATCGAAAGCGCTATTTTAGATAGTGGCGCTACCCCGATGGTGATTGTACTGATTATGATGGGCATATTACTGCTGTTAGGGCTGTTTATGGACTGGATCGGCATCGCGTTATTAACTATGCCTATTTTTGTGCCAATCATCATTAAACTGGGGATGGATCCGGTGTGGTTTGGTATTTTGTTTGCGATGAACATGCAAGTAAGCTATTTGACACCACCTTTTGGTCCCGCCGCTTTTTATCTGAAATCAGTGGCGCCTCCTGATATGAGCTTGTCTGAAATATTTAGGGCAATGTTTCCCTTTATATTATTGCAGTTAGTGGCTTTGGCTATCGTGTTTTTCAATCCAGAAGTGGCGATGTGGTTGCCAAATATGTTCGGCTAATAGTCTTACGCTCTGGACGATAGTAATGGAATTGATTAGGATGTTCGTTTTTAGAAGATCCAACGTCATTTAAATAAAAGTGGCTAAATAAAGGCGAGCAAGCATGATTGAGCACCGTATTGAAGTAATGATTTCTGAACAGGAAATTGCGCAAAAAGTAGCGGAGCTAGGACAGAAAATCCAAGCGCACTACCAAAATTCAGAAAACTTATTAATGGTCGCTCTGTTACGTGGCTCAGCAATTTTTATGTCAGATTTATGTCGTGCGGTGGACTTGCCTATGTCTATCGATTTTATGACTGCTTCTAGCTATGGTAATAGCACGCAAAGTAATCGCGATGTAAAGATCATTCAAGATTTGAGTGAGAGTATCGAAGGGCGCGATGTGATTATTGTCGAAGACATTATTGATACCGGTAATACGTTGTCTAAAGTGGTCGATATGTTAAAGCTGCGTGAACCAAAATCACTGACCTTGTGCACATTACTTGATAAGCCAAGTCGCAGGGAGGTTGATGTGCATGTTGACTGGATTGGTTTTAGCATCCCCGATGAATTTGTTGTAGGTTACGGTATAGATTATGCTCAAAAATACCGCAACCTACCTTATGTCGCTAAAGTTGTTCCTTTATAAATAGCCCATTAAGAATTATAACTCTTTCTTAGAACTGATAAGCCAGCGTGATACGTACATCACGGCCAGCTTCAGCAGCGCCTGAGATAGTGGCATAGCCACCACCGTTGACAGAGAAATCTTCGACACTTGAGTGAGATATGTACTGTTCATTGAACAAGTTATTGACACTTAAGTTGACCTTTAGATTCTCTTTGCCGGTTGGCTGCCACTGTGCATAGATATCGTGAACAGTGTATGCAGGTTTGTCGATATTGAGTTTAGTGCCCGCATATTCTAAGTTAATATCACTGATTGCATTGACGTGTTCCATGTTCCAGCCAATGTTGAGCTTGTTGTTGATTTTATAATTGGCATTTAACTGTAGCGTATCACCTGTTGATACCGCCACTGAGCTGTAAGCGTAACGTGTCACGATATCGCCTGCGGCTTTAGTGCTAGATGTTTTAATACTAGCGCCTAATTGCAGCTTGTCACTCTGGTATTGAGCGCGTACAAAAACACCTTTGGCGGTTAAATCTTGATCAGAATTGATCTTAAATTTAGACCAGGGGAATTCTCCGCTAATCTGATTCTTGATCACTGTTTGATACATGCCTGCACTAATGCTATAGCTGTCTTGATCAAAATTCAGCCCTAGTTCTGTGTTGGTAGACTTTTCAGCAATAAGGTTGGGGTCGTTGCTATAGGAGTCAAGAATAAAAGCATCGTTGACTTCTGCACCACGTAAAGCTTGAGCGTAGCCTGCGCTAATGCTTAGACTATCAGAAATATCGTAGTTGGCGCTGATGTTGGGAGAGAAACCACTATCGCTGATTGATAGGTCATTTACATCATTGAGCTGGTAATGGTCGAAGCGTAAACCAGCGGTCACTGTCAACTTCTCGTTAACTTCAATCACATCTTGTATATATGCTCCCCAAACCTTGCCAGTTTCAGAAACATTAGACTGCGTAAAGCTGCTCTTATCGCTTCTGTAGTTGATACCGTAGATCAGTTTATGATTGCCGACTAAACTTTTGTTTTCAATGGTGCCCCCTTGGGTTTGTATGCCACCGTCATAGGAAGTGCCTCTATATTCACGGGCTTGTTTGTTATGTGTGCGATAGAGGTTAAAAGAAAGGTCGATTAATTCGTTGTCTGTCGGCTGATAATGGTAGTTAACGATAGTCGTGCTTCTATCGCCTTCGGTGGGTTCCGTAACGTTTCTGAAATTTATAAATTGTTCCGGCTTGTAGGGAATGTCACCGTCTTCCTGAACATTTTCATGGCTTAAAGAGAGTGTTTGCTCTTCATTAAAGTTGATTACCAGTTTGGCGTAACCCAGTTGATTTTCTGACTCTGTACCGACAAGCTCATTGCCCTCGCCATCGTCAGAATTTCCCTGCTGCGCATCTACAAAATTAATTAAACCGCTGACCATATTGTTTTCACTGCGGGCGTATATCGCAGCACTTTTTTTAAAGTAGCCGCCATTACTTGAATACGTTGTTTTTAATAACGCGCCAATGCGTTGATCTTCTGCCAATAGGTCATCTGGATCTTTGGTGGTGAAGCGGATAGACCCACCTAAAGCACCTGGGCCTGCTGTGGCACTACCGGCGCCAGCTTCTATTTCTACCTGCTTTAGTAATTCAGGTTCAACAGCAACGCGTCCAGCATGGTGAAAAACACCACTGGCTTGCTCTGCGCCATCGACTGAAATGTTTAGCATATCCTCGCCTATGTCTCTGACATAGATCTTTTGGCCCATAGATACTGGGCCTCCGACACTGACAGTCGGATCATTGCGGAATATCTCGCTCAAATCGCTGGCTTGACTTCTCTCTAGTTCTGCCTGGCTAATCAGGTTATCTAGCCCTCCAGTAGCTTGGCCGATCACCACTAAAGTATTTACCTCACTAGGGTCTATATTCGAGATCATCGTCTCCCCAAGTAACGGCTGGCTAAGTAAAGTGGCAGCAATAGAGGTGACTAGTAATGGGCGAGCGAAGCGCGATGGTATTGCAGGTAGTTTCATTGTTGATTTCTCAGGTGATAATGGTTTTCAATTGCGACCTATTATCATTATCTTTTGCGTGAATTGTAGTGTTTTTACAATTGTTACAAAGGCAGGGGCTTTTTTATGGAACTATTAATCTCGCAGCAACTCACGGCTATAATATCAGGCAGGTAATAGAATCGAAATCCTTAATCCCTTCACCGAATTTTCCAGTTCGTTGATCAAATTATTAGCAATGATATTTCCGCCTACTGCGGTAATCTGGCGCTGCGCTAAAGCGAGACCTAGGCCAAAACCTCCTCTTCTAGTACCTTCAGCAAGTGGGATCATAGGGTTCTGTTTCGCGCGAGATTTATCAACTTGGAAGAAGGGCTGAAATATATCTTCTAATAAGTGCTCAGGTACTCCCGGGCCATTATCAGAGACTGTTACTTGTAGTTTGTCGTTTTGCCTATCCACAGCAATGATTACTTGATGTGCTGTGGGAGTGTGTTGTAGAGCGTTACGGATAATATTTTCCAGAGCTTGGTTTAGTGCGCGCTGGCTGCTATTTCCAATAGGGAGTTGTGTGGGGCCCTGTAATATTATGCAGTGCTGTGGATATTCAAAGCGTGCATCATTGCAAATGACTTCCAGTAATTCCACCAAATCAAAGCTGTCTTTGTTCAGTGTCGGCATTTCATTGTTTAGCCAAACCAGCATGAGCGTGTCTTCGACCAGTTCGCGCATTATGGCCGACTCATTGGATAATCTCTCGATTGAATCGGTGGTATGAATTCCCTGTTTTATGCAGTCAACCGCCATGTCTAAACGCGCTAGAGGCGTACGCAATTCATGGGACAGATCTTCAAGTAGCTGGCGCTGATTGACGATTAGCTTGCCAGTACGGCTGGCCATCAGATCAAAGGAATTGGTGAGGGTAGTGAATTCGTCTTTGTGTGTGCCTACTTTTGCATTTATTTGCACCCCATAATCGCCTGCACCAAACTTGTGGGTGGCTTCCTGCAGAGCACTTAATGGTTTCATCACATGCCGATAGAGCACCCAAGTTAGCAAGCTCAACAATAGAAATGGTAAGGCTATCTGCAGTAGGACTTGGGCGAGCGGGTAATAACCGCCGGGTCTCATTCTCTGGGGGAGGCGTATCAAAAACCGGGTTTTATTGTCGGCGAAAGTAATGTCCATCACCGGGTTTACTTTGAAATAGAGGTGAATCTTCCACTGTACATTGCGCCCGAGTCGATGGCTGTCAGTAAATTGCTTCTCCAGAATGCTCCCACCCATGGTGATCAAGTTGCTTTGCACTACCGCTGCCCAAGTTTGCTCTTTAGCTTGTAAGTCCAGCAGCCACTTAGCGAGTTGCTGTTGATTGCCAGACAAGTACAAGCGTTCAGCTTCAAGGCCATAATCGATTATTTGCTGTTGATATTGTTTATCAATAAAACTCATTTCATTTTCGGTTTGGCGATTTAACATATCAATCGACCAAAAAAGAATCACGGTGCCGACGGCGATAAAGCTCAGCATTTTCCACAGTAAGCTATTTTTCATTTACAAAGGTAGCCTTTGCTATTAATAGAGGTAAGTTGTTGGGTGGAGGTTGGCGAGGCAATCATTTTCAATATTAGTGGGTTGTTCATGTGAAAACGTAGCCCTTACCATAGACTGTTGCCAGCCGTTGAGCCGGCATACCCAGTGCCATCATTTTTCGTCTGACACGACTTAAGTGCATGTCTAAAGAGCGGTCGTAACGACTAAATACTTGTTCGAGCACGGCTTGATATAAGAACGGTTTGTTGAGCACTTGGCTTTTGTTTTCTACCAGTGTCCAGAGCAAGCGAAATTCAATAGCCGTGAATTCAACACTGTTTTCTGCATATGAAACTTGTAGGTTTTCACGTTGTAGCGAAATTTCATCAACGCTTAAAAAAGGTGAGAGATGTGAAGGTTTCTCACTGAGGCCAGTGCGTCTCAGTAGCGCGTTAATACGCAACAACACTTCGGTAAAATTAAAAGGTTTTGGGATGTAATCATCTGCCCCTTTTCTGTAACCTTCAATGCGTTCTGCTTCAGCCCCGCATGCCGTCATCATCACTACTGGGGTTCGCTTGGTTTTTCTCAGTTGATTGAGCACCTCAAAACCATTAATACCGGGCAGCAGTACATCGAGCAAAATAAGATCAAAGCTCTTGTTGATTGCTGTCGATAATCCCTGCAGGCCGTCGTGGCATTGCTCAGTGCAGAAACCTTGTGCCTGCAATAAATTGGCCATTTGTGAATTGAGGGTTGAGTCATCCTCAATGATAAGTACATGCGCGCTTTGCATCGTCAGCTTCTCTGAAATCATTGTGTTGAGTGAATGAGTAAAAGATCATTGTTAGCGTACATAGTAATGCGAATGATTTGTAATAACAATAAGATGATGGCTTTCAGCTTTTAATCAAAGAGGAATATGTTGTCTTAGATACACTGAGTTCCATTCTGGTGTGAAGGTGAGGTTGTTTAGCGGGGGGCGGCTAGTTTTTCCGAACAAGCTAGGTTGAGCTGTTTTGACCTAAGTGCCTGGATGTTTAATGTTGAATTCGAGCTAGACCCAATGACGTTAAAACAGGCCGCCATCTAGGTCTATAAAAATTATTATTTATTAACAACTAAGCTGTTCTTCAAATGCCGCTTCATAAATAAATTAGCCGCCCAGATATCAGTTGTCGTTTGACCCGTCTGCGGATCTGCATGGGCGTAGGGGAAAGGGCCAAACTCAGGGGTGATGGTTAAATCAGTGCGGCCATTTTGCTGGGCTAAATCCACTACTTTTTGCCACAATTGCGTATGATTATTGAGATGTTCTCTCCAAAGTTGTGACTGAGGGTCTGTAATTTGTGGTCCCTCTTCAAAACCTACTCGCGCATGAATGTGATGAACATTAGCCAGCAGTTTCTCGACGCGTTGCCATTGGTCGCGCAGGTCGGACTCGTGCACCACCATCCAGTGGCTGACATCAAGGTTAAGTTTTAGCTCTGGCAAATGCGCGAGGATCTGTTCGGTGCCAAAAGTGCTAAAGGTGGGCCTAAATCTATGGGTTTCATGAGTAATATCAACATTGTATTTTACTTCTAGGGCCAATGCCTTTTCAAATAACCTCAGGTTTTCTTCGAGGGTGAATATATCACGCCCAGTATGACTATTGATAAAGAGCGGTTCAAAGGCCATGGCACGCGCGACTTGCTGTTCTAAACTGCTTAGGTGGTCAGTGATATTGTCGCCTTGTGTCGCAATACCGGTGATGATATTCAGTTGCTGGTGTTGGTGGGCTTTAACAGTGCTGTTGGGGTCGATGGTATAAAAAGGTAAAAATAACTCGCTGCCCTGATAACCTTCTGCTTTGATTGTGTCTAGTAGTTGGTCTAACTCACGCTCGTTGTTACATTGAGCTTCCCAAAATGATTTATGAAAGGCTATTTTCACTGCAATTATCCTCTGGTGCGGGTTTCTCTAATATCTGAAGCGGTGTTTCAAGGAGGGTGCTAAGCGCCGCAGGGAAGTCACTAATTCAGGAAGTAAGGGTAAACTCATAAATGGCCGCTTAGGATACTCTCCAATGGCCCAAACACATATTCCTATTTGGAAATTTTACTATTACCTTAATTCAATTTACGAAAAGAATAGCCGCGAGTATAGTGCGGTGATAGTTAGTTGTGTTTCTAGAGTGCTAGGGTCAAATAATATGTTAAGTAATGAACAAGTTAGCCAGTATCAAGATCAAGGTTTTGTGGTTTTAGACGAGATCATTGAGCAGTCAACACTCGATCAATTGAAAGCGCAAGCGGCACACATCGTGCAACAATGGCGTGATGACAGTCGCTCTCATACTTTTACCACTGAGCACAATAACCGCAGTGGCGATGATCACTTTCTACAATCGGCAGAGACTATTCAATGCTTTTTTGAAGAGGAAGCTTTTAATGAAGAGGGAGAGTTAGTACAAGAACGGGCATTGTGCATTAACAAAATAGGCCATGCCCTGCACGAGCTGGACCCGGTTTTTGAAGAATTCAGTCACCTTCCTTTGTTGGGTGAAATAGCCGCTGATATCGGTATAAAACAGCCGCAAATTCGCCAGTCGATGTATATTTTTAAACAGCCGAGGATTGGTGGAGTGGTCAATTGGCATCAGGATGCGACCTTCTTCTATACACGTCCGCAAAGTGTCGTGACTTTTTGGTTCGCCATTGAAGATGCTACCTTAGAAAACGGTTGTCTGTGGGTGGAGCGCGGTGGTCATAAGGGGCCCCTCAGAGAAAGGTTTAATCTTGATGACCGCACTACCAGTATGGTTAGCTTAGACGATACACCTTGGCCGACCGAGCAAAGTGGTCAACCGGTGGAAGTTAAAGCCGGTAGTATTGTGATATTTCAAGGGCGGTTACCGCATTACAGTGCGCCGAATCGCTCCGATAAATCGCGACAGGCATTTACCTTACATGTGACTGAGGCCAGCTCTGAATATGCCAGTGAAAATTGGCTACAGGCAAACGAGTTACCCTTACGTGGTTTTAATTGAGCTAATAGCAGGGCTTAAATATATTGATTAGATCTTAGGCTGTTGGCTTATCGTGGAGCGTCGCTGGCAGATAAATGTTTAGTGGCGCTAATTATTTGATCCTTGAGCCAGCGGTGTGCCTGGTCAGCGTCACTGCGTTGGTGCCAAATAAGAGAATACACTACTTGCACGAAAGCTGCGGGCATGGGTAGCTCTACCAGAGCTTGTCTAGCGGTGGAAAATTTTGCCCAAGATGAGGTGGTGGTAAATATAAGCTCCGATTGGCTGCATAAGCTGGTGGCAGCATAAAAATCTGGCACCTGCACGGCAATATTACGTTGAAAGCCCTGTTGGGATAAGCTGCGATCAAATATGGCCGTCCCCAGCTCGTTATCACGTACCTGCACGTGGCGGTAATTTAAGTAAGCTGGTTGGTCCCAGCGCTGCGCTAGTGCCGGATGGCCTTGCCTGACCAAGCATACCAGGTCGTCTCTATAGAGTTCTATCGCTTGAAGGTGCTTGCCAAAATTAACACTCTGGCCAAGATCTTGGGGAAGTATCACAAAATCAAGCTGCCCAAGGCTAAGTTGCTGTAAACTCACGGTGTCTTTAAACCAAGTATCTAACTGCATGCCCGGTGAGTCACACAATAGCTGATTCATAATAGGGCCGATAATAAATTCAAAAGCGCTCTCTTGCATCGATATCCTAAAGCGACCTTTATATTCAGCCAAATTGAATTCACTGGGGGCAAACAACGCCTGCATGGTTGACAGGGCGACGCTAAGTTTAGGTTCGAGCTCAAGTGCTAGTGGCGTGGGCATTAAGCCTTGAGAAGTGCGGTGAAATAGCGGGTCGTTAAATAAATGGCGCAGCTGAGACAGGTTTTTACTAATTGACGATTGGCTGAGATTGAGTCTGGTAGCGGCTGTCGAGGCGCTGCGTTCTTTGAGTAGTACTTTCAGCGTTACCAGTAAACTGATATTAACTCGGGACAGTTGGGCGATGTCCATAACAACCTCATAACTCACAGTAGTGATGTTTGATTAAATAGCCGGCATGTTAACGTTTAATGGTTGCTTCGACAAGGATAACAGGGCCAGCTAAATCAATGCCTGGGGGTGTTTAAAGTGTTAATAAACACCCTCAGACATTATGCTATTAGCATGAGAATTAAATGATTTTCGGTTTTTTTCGAAGTTTTCGTAAAAGGCCAGTAACATTTTGAATGATAGCCACGCCGCTAAATATTAGGCCGACTCCCAGTAAGTCATTACTGCTGAGAGTTTCGTCCAGTAAACTGATACCTACTAAGATTCCCACCACGGGAATTAAAAAAGTATTGATCGAAGTATTGCTTGGGCCAGCGCGCTTTAGCAGTCTAAAGACAATGATATAGGCGAGGGCTGTCGACATAACTGATAAAATAGAAAGTGATAGCCAAGTCTTGGCGGTGTAATCTAAGCTGGGTAGTCCCTCAAGGGGGATGCTGACCATCGACATCGCCAAAGCTGCCCAAAAGAGCGTGTAAGTGGTGATCACCGTTTTATCTAAATGACTAGGGACTACCTTTTGATAATAGATGCCGCTAATCGCGTAAAAGAAACAGGCGCAAATCATCGCCAGCTGGCCTAAATTGGTGAGATCAAAACTGCCGAGTTTGTCGATACCCATGATAGTGATAATGCCGGCAAAGCCTAAAGTAAGGCCTATCATTTTACGAGTATTAATGCGCTCGCTGCCGCCTAAAATAAAATGGGCAAAAAAAGCGGTGAAAAAGGGCACGCAGCCGCTAAAAACCGAGCCAATGCTGGTGGAGACGTATTGTTGGCCCCAAGTAAAAAAGGAGAAGGGGATAGCGCAAGATATTAACCCACCCACAATCAATCGCAAGTGATTCCCCACTGATATTTTCATTTGCTTACGGGTGATTAAACACCAGAATAACAGCGTTAGAAAAGCCAGTGTTAAACGTAGTAATACTAAATTAAACGGGGTTATCTCAAGCAGTGATTGCTTGATGTTAATAAAGGAGAATCCCCAGAGAACTGACAGTGAAAGCAGCATCATCCATTCTGTTTTTCCCATTTTGTACTGCGTATCCATATGAATCACCTGCTTTTGTTAAAATTGACCGATACGTTGATTTTTCCAAGCGTCGATTAAATAGTATGAAATAGAATCGGTGCTACTCATCTTATAGCTATCCTCTTCTGTATTATCATCACGATGTTTAAATTGCATTAACTGCTCTCTTGAGAACCACTGCGCATCTTCCAGTGTATCTTGTGAAATATCTATCTTTTCGCTTAGGGCTTGCGCGGTAAAACCGAGCATAATAGAGGCGGGAAAGGGCCAAGGTTGGGAGCGGATATAGCTCACATTTGTCACCTCAATGCCGCTCTCTTCAGCAACTTCGCGGCACACCGCCTGCTCTAAACTTTCCCCAGGGTCGACAAAGCCTGCCAGTGTTGAGTACATGCCCTGTGGCCATATAGCCTGTCGCCCTAATAAGCAGCGGGGCACGCCATCATCACAGATACGTTCCACCAACATAATGACGGCTGGGTCGGTGCGCGGGAAAGTCATGTTGTGACACAAATTATTGGTGCAGCGCCTGGCGTGTCCAGCTTCGACTAATTGATTTAATGAGGCACACTTTCCACAGTATAAATTTGTTTTATGCCAGTAGACTAAGGCTTTTGCCAGTCCTAAAATAGCGGCATCCGCTTGCTCTATGCTGAACGTTACTTTTCTTAAGGGTAGCCACTGACCGAGCTCGGTGATATCGGCGAGAGTCGCTGGGTTAAGCTTGTTACTGTCTAGGGCAAATATAGCGCGGTTATTCTCTTTGCCTAAAAATATGCAACTGTTAATGCCTATTTGAAAAAGCTGCGAGCGCTTGAGCCAAATTGGGTGCACATTTTCGTTACCTGTAAATAAATGTTCGTCATCTTTTATTAGGCAGAAACGCGCCTCATCGCTGCTAAACTGTGCATTGAGCCATTGTTTATTAGATCGTTGGTTAGAGCATCGCTCTAGTGGCATATCGGTATACATGAGTGACATAGCTGATCTCTGTAAATGCAGTTTAAGAGCCGTAATTGGCTGAAGTTGGGAGCCTGATCGAGAGTAGGCTAATCAGCTGCGACCAAGCCTATTTAGTTAAAATTAACGCTCAATTTCGTTAAATAGCACGCTATTCGCCTCAAATGACCGCTGATTTTTCCTCAAATAGTCTTGTTCTCGCTTCGATCGCTATTCTCGGTCAAGCTCCTAATTGTTTTGCCCAGTCTTTAGACCAGTCGCCCAGCGGCGCTATAATGTTAAATAAATGCTCACCTTGAGGAGTTAATGCGTAACCGCTGTCATTTTTAGTCACTATGTTTAGTGCGATTAGCTCTTTGAGGCGAGTGTTTAATAAGCTGGGCGATATTTGCTCGCAGCGCTGCTGCAGAGCACGAAACGTGGCCGGTCCTTGTTGTAGTTGCCAGATAACCCCCAGCGACCAAGTGCGGCCCAGTAAATCCAGCAGTGCCATAATAGGTTTGCCGGTTTGTGAGCCTCGCACTTGTGTGCCGGGAATGGGAATCGCCATTATTGTCTCCTGTTTTTGTTTAGCAAGACTACTCTGCTACTAAATTAGTAGCAATGGTTTTTTGGTGTTTTTTTATAGCAAATTAAATGAGTACTTAGATTAATAATTTGGCTTTAGAAAGCGCTTTGCACCAAGGCTAAGCTCATTTATAGACAGAATAATGTATACTCTAGTCAGTTGAATTTTAGAATGATTACCCGTTTTTAAACAATAAATCGCTCGATAGCGATAAAATATTGATTGCCGTTAGGCACAATTAAAAGACAAGATAATAACACCGGAGCCCTGTATGTCTGTTATTCGCCAAGAGGACCTCATCAGCAGTGTCGCTGATGCCCTGCAATTCATTTCTTATTATCACCCGCTAGATTTTATAAAATCACTGCATGAAGCCTATAAAAAAGAGCAAAACCCGGCAGCCCGTGACGCTATGGCGCAAATGTTGGTTAACTCGCGTATGTGTGCTGAGGGCAAGCGTCCACTTTGTCAAGATACAGGGATTGTTACTGTTTTTGTAAAAGTCGGAATGGAGGTCTCTTGGGAGGCTGATATGTCAGTCACAGATATGATTAACGAAGGTGTGCGACGTGCCTACTTAAACCCGGATAATGTCTTGCGTGCCTCTATCTTGGCAGATCCAGCCGGAAGCAGAACCAATACTAAAGACAACACCCCCGCGGTTATTCACTACGAAATCGTTCCGGGCAATACCGTTGATATTCAAATTGCCGCAAAAGGCGGAGGCTCTGAAAACAAGTCTAAGATGGTGATGCTTAACCCATCGGACAGCATTGTCGATTGGGTGGTTAAAACTATCCCGACTATGGGGGCGGGCTGGTGCCCACCAGGCATGTTAGGTATAGGTATTGGCGGTACGGCTGAAAAAGCGGCCCTGATGGCGAAAGAATCATTAATGGGTTCTATCGATATTCACGAATTGCGTGAGCGCGGTCCACAAAATCGTATCGAAGAGTTGCGTCTGGAAATTATGGATGCGGTGAACAAGTTAGGTATTGGTGCACAGGGCTTAGGTGGTTTGACCACTATATTGGATGTGAAAATCATGGATTATCCAACCCATGCAGCTTCATTGCCAGTATGCATGATTCCCAACTGTGCAGCCACGCGTCATACACACTTTGTATTGGATGGTACTGGCCCCGCTGTATTGACGCCGCCAGATCTGGATGAATGGCCAGATGTTAGCTTTGAAGTGGGGGATACTACCCGTCGCGTTAATTTAGATGAGATTACTCCAGAGGCTGTCAAAGATTGGAAAGTCGGTGAAACTATTCTGCTTAGCGGTAAAATGCTCACAGGACGCGACGCGGCGCACAAACGCATGGTTGAAATGTTGGACCGTGGCGAAGAGCTACCGGTTGATTTAAAAGGACGTTTCATTTATTACGTCGGACCTGTTGACCCTATTAAAGGGGAAGTTGTAGGGCCTGCAGGCCCAACAACAGCTACCCGGATGGATAAATTTACCCGTCAAATTTTAGAGAGTACTGGTCTGTTAGGCATGATCGGTAAATCAGAGCGCGGACCTGAGGCAATAGAGGCAATAAAAGACAATCAAGCGGTATATTTAATGGCTGTCGGTGGCGCTGCCTACTTGGTCTCTAAAGCGATTGTTGGCTCAAAAGTATTAGCCTTTGAAGAGATGGGAATGGAAGCTATCTATGAGTTTGAAGTCAAAGATATGCCAGTGACGGTTGCCGTCGATGTGAATGGAGAGTCAGTACACAATACCGGTCCCCAGATCTGGAAAAAAATCATTGCTGAACAAGTCAGCTAGTGATTCCCAGCTTTAATAAATAAAAAGGGGCGAAAGCCTCTTTTTTGTGTTTGCTCGGCGAAGCCAGCAAACCCGTCTGCTTGAAAGAAAGCAGAATCGCCCCGTCTGAGGGGAAGATAATCCGAATGGCAAGGGCGTTGCCGGTCAAAGGTGGGGTCTGAAGGAAGCCATAGGAAGTTAGAGGTACACAACTAACCGTAACCTGATTCGGCGGTATTGGTGAGTAAGCGTCCACAATAGCGCGAAGCTCCCTCTTGTTTGCTGGGAAGTCAGACAGACCAATACTGTGCTTGAGGGTGACTCACGTAGAAAGAAAAGTCTAACAGGGAGTTGGTGTAGTAACCGAGGAAGTCTTGCATCAGATCCAGCGGAATACTGGAGGCATAGATTAGAGGGGCGACCCAAGATCAATGTTGGTGTGAGATGGCAGATGAACCCGTAGTAGTGAGTAAGGCTAGGCCTGTGAAAGCCAGTAATGGTGTGGAGGATAAAACCAAGCCGATCATCAGCAGTGTGTCTGATGGAGTTAACTTATGCCAAAAGCTCTGTTAGCTGCGAAGGGGG
>JABSRB010000024.1 GCA_013215375.1 Oceanospirillaceae bacterium
ACACGACCTTGCTCATCTCTAGTAAACTGCTCAAACTGCGCACTGTAGTTTGAAAAATCGCTCATCAATTGCTCTAGCTGCTGCACTGGGGTAGCTGCTGACAATACTGGTGTTGCTATTAACAATGAACTCGCCATTACCAATGCTTTTAACTTCACTAAAAAATTCATCACTATCCTTATTTAATCCCTTGGGGGTGGTGGTGCTAATACTTCGCGTTGCCCATTATTACCTGCAGACGTTATGACCCCGGCCGCTTCCATTGATTCAATTATTCGCGCTGCCCTGTTGTAACCAATTTTAAACTTGCGCTGCACACTGGATATTGATGCTTTGCGGGTGGTGGTAATAAAAGCCACTGACTCATCGTAGAGCGCATCTTGCTCATCATCTTCAAATAAACTATTTGCATTCGCCCCCGTGCCTTCTTCCGCTACTTGCATATCAATAAACTGCGGCTTTCCCTGGAGCTTCCAAGCTTCAACGGTACGATGCACTTCATCATCACTGACAAACGCGCCATGTACTCGTGAGGGAACACTGGTCCCCGCGGGCAGATACAACATATCGCCATTACCCAATAAGTTCTCTGCACCACCTTGATCCAAGATAGTGCGCGAATCTATTTTTGATGATACTTGAAAAGCTATTCGAGTGGGCACGTTCGCTTTGATCAAGCCGGTGATAACATCCACGGAAGGCCTTTGGGTGGCGAGAATCAAATGGATACCTGCTGCTCGTGCTTTTTGGGCAATACGGGCTATCAGCTCTTCTACTTTTTTACCGACAATCATCATCATGTCAGCAAATTCATCAATAACCACTACGATATAAGGCAATACTTCCAGCGCAGGGGCTGGCGTTCCCGGTGTCTCGCCGTGCTCTTGCGGATCCCAAAGAGGATCGTATAGTGGCACCCCCTCTTTAATCCCAGCCCTGACTTTATCGTTAAAGCCGTCTAAGTTACGCACACCCATTTTAGACATCAACTTGTAGCGTCGCTCCATTTCAGCAACACACCAGCGCAGCCCTCCAGCAGCCTCTCTCATATCGGTGATCACTGGCGTCAACAAATGTGGGATGCCCTCGTAAATAGACAGTTCGAGCATCTTAGGGTCAACCAACATTAAACGCACATCCTCTGGCCCCGCTTTAAACAGCAGACTCAGAATCATCGCATTAACCCCGACCGATTTACCGGAACCTGTGGTACCTGCCACTAGTAAGTGCGGCATTTTCCCCAAGTTCGCAACCACTGGATTTCCCGCTATATCGTTACCTAATGCCAGCGTCAGCTTTGAGGCGGCATCTTGGTAGACAGGTGCTGTTAATACTTCGGATAACCTAACCATTTTTCGATTAATATTGGGAATTTCAATTCCCATCACAGATTTTCCGGGAATAACCTCAACCACTCGCACACTCATCACCGCCAGGGAGCGCGCCAAGTCTTTCGCCAAGTTAACAATTTTACTGGATTTAACCCCAGCGGCAGGCTGGATTTCAAACCGGGTAATGACCGGTCCAGGGTTTACTTCAACAACTTCAACCACCACGCCAAAATCTTTTAACTTAACTTCCAGCAACCTAGACATATCTTCTAATTGCTCTGCTGTATAGCCAATTTCTATTTGTTCTTGCGCTGGATCTAATAAATCCACACTGGGAATCTGTGCCTTAGATGGCACGCTAACCACTTTGGCCTGTCCGGAAAAGTCAGGTTTTTCGTCCAAAGTAGATTGATGTGTTTCTGAAAGAGGCACTATTTTTAAAGCACGCTTGGTTGTATCCAACTGCTTTAGGGAGGGATTATCAACTTTGTTTTGCGACGTGTCTTGAGTAACCGCCTTTTCATCTACACTCTTTATAGATACAAGTGCAGGTTCGACACCCATAGCCGATGAATCACTTTTTAGCTCAACAGCATCACTGCGAGTAGCTTTCAAGGAGCTAAGCAGCGGGAGAGGCTTTGCTAAATGAGCATCTATCTGCGCATCTGCGGCAGCTTCAATACTGCTTTCTTTATCGATAACACTGTTTTCTAGCTGAGTGTCTGTATTGGTTTTAATGAATCTTTTAACCAGCTTATCCGCAAACACAGTCTTAATACTGGAGGAATCGTTATTCACTGCACGCGCCGGCGCACTAATGCCCATCTGCACAGACTTTTCGACATCAATAGCGGGAGTTTGAATATTTGAAATACCGCTGGTTACGCTTTCTTTTTCAACACTCGATAAGGCGCTTGATTTAGCAGCAATTCCCGCTGTAGCTTGCGATGCGCTGGGCTCATCTATTATTGGCTTTTTAGAGAGTTTCTCATGCACACCTTCATAGACGTACAGTATTGCACTGCCTAATCCGATGATTAAATCACGCCACGACAGCTCCATAAATAAAGTAGCACCGATCAACATGCTAAACCATAACACTACCGAGCTACCCTGAATGCTGAACCAAGATACCAGCCAGTCAGAAAACGCCTGGCCGATGATACCGCCTGCAGAAAAGGGGTAATTTAGCGGTGTATTACTTAAGTGTAACGAAAAAAGCGCACAGCAACTAAAGACTACAACGATGGCGCCGATTACCCGCAACATGACAAATGGCAAGCTATCTAACAAAGTTACTTTCTTACGTTTATAGAGACGTACACAAGGATATAACAACATGAGAGGGACCACCCATGCGAGTAGACCAATGAATGAAAATGCTATATCAGCCCACAAAGCACCGATACTACCGGCCCAATTAGTAACATTAGGCTGATAGCCAACATGTGACCATCCTGGATCTTTAGTGTCATAGCCAAGAATAGACATTAAGCTAAACAGACAAATCCCTACCAATAGGAACAATACACAATCTTTAATAATACGTGCGACCAAGTCCGTAAACTCCATCGGACCATGCAGAGAATCTTGCTGCAATTCGCTATCCTTTTGCTCTTTCATAACCACTTAATATAAATAAAATAAAGACGTAAAAATAACACAAATCGCGAGTATATACTGCGGCTATTGTACCAATATGTTTTGATTTCTTTAGTCTTGAAGAAAAGAAGTGGAGTATATGAACTAAATATACAAAATTCACTAGAGGTTATTACCTGCCGCTAGCAACAGGTAATCATCTATCACTTTATCAATACTTGATTTTCTTTCAGGAAAAATTAATAGGGAGCTTTACAGCCCCCTAATCGACCTGCCATTAAGCATCAATCAAGGTGTTAACGGTAATATTCCCATCGTCGTCTAAGGATACTTCAACTTCCCCACCGTTCTCGGCTAAGTCGCCAAATAAAATCATTTCCGCGAGTGGCTTTTTCAAAGCATCTTGGATCAGCCTTTTCATCGGCCTAGCTCCCATGTGCTCATCGTAGCCTTTTTCTGCAAACCAAGCTCTAGCGCTATCGTCTACATTCAAGACCACCTTTTTATCATCTAACTGTGCCTGCAGCTCCGTTAAGAATTTATCAACCACGCCTGCGATGACATCTGTACTCAATGAGTTGAATTGTATAGTCGCATCTAAACGATTTCTAAATTCTGGGGTGAATAATTTCTTAATCGCCTCCAATCCATCACTACTATGATCCTGATGGGTAAAGCCCATCGAGCGACGGCTGATATCTTCAGCGCCTGCATTCGTTGTCATCACTAAAATTACATTTCTAAAATCAGCTTTGCGTCCGTTATTGTCTGTCAAAGTACCGTTATCCATGACCTGCAACAATATATTAAATACTTCGGGATGCGCCTTTTCTATCTCATCAAGTAATAATACAGAATGCGGATGTTTATTAACCGCCTCAGTCAACAAACCTCCCTGATCAAAACCTACATATCCAGGAGGAGCGCCTATTAGGCGTGAAACAGTATGTCTCTCCATATATTCGGACATATCAAAGCGGATAAGCTCAATACCTAATATTCGCGCCAGCTGAGTAGTGACTTCTGTTTTACCAACGCCCGTAGGCCCTGCAAACAAGAAATTAGCCACGGGCTTGTGTGGATCGTTAAGTCCAGCCCTGGACAATCGAATCGCTGCGCTTAAAGAGGCAATGGCTTTATCTTGACCTAACACTACCATCTTTAAATTACTATCAAGCTTTTGCAGCTGCTCTTTATCGGAAATTGAAACGGTCTTCGCTGGGATTCTAGCAATTTTAGCCACAACAGCCTCTATCTCGACAACGCCTATTTCCTCTACGCGTTCACTTTCATCCACCAGACGCTGGTATGCTCCAGCTTCATCGATGACATCTATAGCCTTATCCGGCATATGTTTATCATTAATGTAACGACCCGCCATCTCAGCAGCGCTCTTTAATGCTGCATCTGAGTATTTAATGTCGTGATGCTCTTCAAAACGGTTGCGTAAACCTTTTAGTATCGCATAGGTATCTTCCACACTAGGCTCTGCCACATCCACCTTTTGAAACCGTCTCGCCAGGGCTCTATCTTTTTCAAAGATACCCCGAAACTCTTGAAAAGTTGTGGAACCTAAGCAGCTTAAATCTCCGCTACTAAGCATCGGCTTAAGTAAATTTGAGGCGTCCATTGAACCACCTGATGCGGCACCCGCACCAATAATAGTATGAATTTCATCAATAAATAAAATGGTTTTATCTTGTTGCTTAATTTCAGTCAGCAGTGCTTTAAGGCGCTTTTCAAAATCACCACGGTATTTAGTTCCGGCTAAAAGCGCGCCTAAATCAAGGGAATATAAAGTATGATTTTTAATAATATCCGGCACTTTATCTTCAATAATTAGTTTGGCAAGCCCCTCGGCAATCGCCGTTTTACCAACACCTGCTTCTCCGACTAATAACGGATTATTTTTTCTTCTACGCGATAGAATTTGCACCACCCGCTCAACTTCACTCTCGCGACCTATGAGAGGATCAATGCGCCCTTCCTGTGCTTCAATATTTAAATTCACCGCATATTTAGACAGCGCGGAAGGCTCAGCATTGCCGGCTTGTTCTGCTTGGGTCTCAATGGGTTGCTCATCGCCTCTGTCTGTATCTGAGAAGCCATGGGAGATAAAATTAACAATATCAATTCGCTCTATCCCAAACTGGTGCATTAAATAAACAGCTTGGCTCTCTTGCTCAGAGAATATAGCAACGACAACATTTGCCCCTGTGACTTGTGATTTACCTGAAGACTGCACGTGAAAAACAGCTCTTTGCAACACTCGCTGAAAACCTAGTGTTGGTACGGTCTCTACGCCTGTCACTTTATCGGAGAGCAGTGGTGTTGTCTCACTAATAAAGTCTTCAAGGCTAGTGCGTATTTTATTCATGTCGGCACCGCAAGCTGCCAATACTTTATTAGCATCAGCGTTATCAAGTAAACTTAACAACAAATGCTCCACTGTCATAAATTCGTGGCGTAAGTCTCTAGCATCTCGAAATGCCTTACTTAGGGTTTCTTCTAATTCATGATTTAGCATAATAAACTCACCTCAAACAACTTCGACTTCACAGAGTAACGGGTGTTTGTTATCTCTGGCAAACTGGTTTACCTGAGCAGCCTTAGTATCGGCTACATCTTTAGTGAAAGTACCACATACACCTTTACCTTGAGTATGAACCGCCAACATCACTTGAGTTGACTTCTCTTGGTTCATAGAGAAAAACATCATCAACACATCGATAACAAACTCCATCGGTGTGTAATCATCATTTAATAAAACAACTCGATATAATGCTGGTTTTTTAAGTTTTGGCTTTTCTTCTTGAACAACTACCTCATGGTCGTGGTTGTGTTCTGGGTCAGAATCCTGACTGTTAATGATGCTTCTAAATTTTGTCATGCTTGTCTCAATCGATAAACTTCATTTAGCTCTAAGCATACCTTAGTGTGCTTTAATTGTATTTGGAAATAAATTGCTAAAAAATCTAGTTTTTTGTGAAAAATAAGAAAATGTCACCTTGTTTCATGACTGTATTTTTTAGAATATTAATTTTACCTTAAGTTTAGATATGTATATGCTATTAATAGTAATATTGATTTAAACTAACTCACAACGGATAATGTGGAGAAAGTTATGCAGTCAGGGAAAGTAAAATGGTTCAACAACGCAAAAGGTTACGGTTTTATCTTAGCGGATAGTAATCAAGACGAGGATCTTTTTGCTCACTACTCAGCTATTAATAGTGAAGGCTATAAAAGTTTAAAAGCTGGTCAACCGGTAAATTTTGATACCGAGCCCGGCCCCAAAGGCACCCACGCCATTAACATTACACCTGCATAATAACTTCGACAAGCTTGAGGGCAGCGCCCTCAACTTGTATCTATCGCTCACACTTAGCAGTGTTATTGATTACCTGTTAAATAGTCATTAAACCACCCAGCATCTGTTATATAAAATTACGCTCAGACAGATGAATAATGAATGTACACTTAGCTTACAAAGCCTTTTTAATAGCATCTATACGTTGCTTGTTACTTGGGTGAGAACTCAAAAAACTAGCAGAGCTGCCATGTTCTTTCTGAAATGCGTAGATAACTTCTAACATTGCAGAAGGTTGTTTTCCCTGCTTTTTAAGAAAACCTAGTGCATATTTATCTGCCTGCAATTCATCAGACTGAGAAAATTTAGCATTGACCGCCTTGTAAGCCAGAGCACCTAGTTGCGATGAACTAAGATCACCGACGGCACCTGTAGTAGCACCTGCTACTTGAAAAGCGGCACCTGTTAACATTTCTTTTTTCATTTGCTTATAAGAGTGCTTCAATTTCACATGCCCAATTTCGTGCCCAACTACCGCGAGCACTTGATCATCAGACATTGCATCCAATAAACCCGAATAGACTCTGACCGTGCCATCAGGCATCGCAAAGGCATTTAACTGCTTATTGAGATACACTTTATAATTTAATTTAATACCATCCACTTGAGAGAGATTTTTGGTGATTTTAGCCAATCTCTTCGCATATTTACTCGTTGCAGGCGCTACATTACTTTTTTTGTCCATTTCGAACGCACTTAGTTGAGCTGTCTTTTTAACTTCACTCTCCTTCAACGTCGCAGCTTGTAATACCGATAGTCCTGCAGACAATACTTGAGCGTAGTTTTGTTCTTTTATACAACCAGTTAAACCAAGACTTAGAGACACTACAGAGATGCAGGCAACTAACTTCATAATAAATTCCTTTTTATAGAGACATCAGCATAACTATTGCACTCGATATTACGGCGTTAGAAATCGGCTCAATCAGACAAAATCTAACTCAACTCACATGCTTATTTACACCAGTAAATTCCGCTATTTCGCCGATTTTTGCCTTGTCTTATTTTCGTTCGCTACGTTATACAGAGGTCTCATCAGATTAGAACGGTAAATTACTTTCTTTATCAAATTCGGTGATATCAAAAAACACCTGCTGAGTACCTGTTGTTACGATACCTTGATCGTCCATTTTTCTTTTTTCAATAGTCAACACATCGATATTACGACCATTGTGTTGATGAGACTCTTGATCTATCACCTCCCAACACATGTTTTTATGACTACCTAAACTCCACAGTACTGCACGTTGTACCGACATGTATGACTCAATGCCATTATTTTTAATCAATATAGCAGCATCATAGTTATGGCCATGCCCGCCAGCCAACTCAGACTGCACTCCAGCGATTCTTTTCACTAAACTTTTCAAATCTGTCATATATACTCCACTGATCAATACCTAATATTATCAACAACTAATTTCCACTGCCAGTTGAATCCTTTGAATCACTACTAAATACGCAACACATTTTTTTACAGGCTTGCAAAAACATCATTAGCTAAGATATTAGTTGAGTTATCGTAAAAAACATCAATCGGAATCTTAACTATCATGTTATTTAAGCGCTTAAAGCTAAAACACTGCCGATCAAGCCTAATCCAATATTTTGAGCTTCAAGATGAATCCGCTACAGAAATAGATTGATAAACAAATACAACAAGCGTTCAATAACGACTTAGCCATCCAATAGAGATATAAGAGCTGAATTCTATTTTTTTGCTAAAGCGATCACTGCATAACGTAGCGGACGAAGATAAGGCCAGGAAAAAGTAGCGAAATAGTGGAGTTTACTGGTGTAAATGAGCATACTTAGCCGATTTTTAACACCGCTTTATCGAGCACAGTAGTTATGCAGAGGTCTCATAATTGGACGTGAGAATGCAACGAAAAGGATATCTATTTGAGCCCACCCCCTAAAATAATTTGTACTAGCTATTTGTGCAGTAACAGGCAGCATTATTAAATTGAATTATAAATATAGCAGCACGATTAGCTTAGAATGCTGCTTAAAACTTTATCCTCTGCGGATAATTTTTGTTATGCTATTTTTTTCAATAATAAAATATTACCAATTGCTACAGGAACAAGGTCTACACTATGTTTATAAAAATCAAGAAAAAATCAGGTCTCTATATGGAACACAATGGCTTAGAGAAACGCCATTTAGTCCCTGTTACTTCAAACTTTTTAATCAACCTTGAACAAGTTGCCGAAGTTTCGTTTTATACCATCAAAGAAAACAAAATCCGCTTTGATTTAGAAGATAGAGAATTTAGAGTACCTGTGCATACTCGTGTTATTCACTTACAAATGGCCTATCCATATGCGCAGGTTAGCGATGTACACAGTAATAATAAAACGTCTTTAGTACAAAGGTGTTATTACAAATTTTATTGCCTGCCTGAGGAAGATACTCAATACGAAGTTTTACGCAGTAAAATTGAAGAATTTGTACTTAATTTATAAGCATAATTTCAATCTTTAGCTACTCTAATAGAAAGAGATCTAGCTTGGCAAGGATGCTACTAAGATGTGGTCCTTCACATGGCAAAAATATAGACGAGCCTGATTGGTACAATAAGTATTAATAATAGTCTCAAATTTTATATATTCTTATGACAGAATCATTTCAAATGGACTTTTACTTATGGAAATTCAAGAACTGCTAAATCAAACCGATAAACTACCAAATATTCCTGAGGTAGTACGCGAGTTAATCAAAGCACTCAACAACCCCAATGCAAATTATAGTGATATATCGCAAAAAGTAGCACAAGACCAAACCATCTCATTAAAGGTATTGCGAATAGTCAATTCCGCCTACTTTGGCCTGAGCCGCAAAGTGGCTTCTATTGATGAGGCCGTGGTTATGCTGGGTATGAGTAAATTAAAAACACTAGTCATCGCCTCAGGCTTTGCCAATTGCGCTTCTAATGTTGAAGGTATTGATTTGCCTGCTTTTTGGTCGGACTCCTTTCAGGTCGCAGAACTTGCCAGATGGCTGGCGGAGATGACAGAAGATGAAGTAGAACCCGATCTCGCATTTACTGCAGGCATTATCCACAATATTGGCCAATTATTATTGCACATGGCACAACCTAATAGAGCTATGGCAATCAAAACTATTGTAGACACTACAGATGTCTGCCGTTCAGATGCCGAAATGGAACGTTTGGGCTTTACCACTGCTGATGCTGGTGAGGCACTGGTCAGTTCTTGGAAATTTCCTGAGCAACTAGCCCTGGCAATCAAATATCAACATAACCCAACCGATTTAACAGAAGATCCAAAATTGAGTGCCATTCTATTTTTAGCCTCTACTATCAATAGAGAAGCTAAATCCGGTGATGATTTTGAAGATATCCTCGAGCGATACCCCGCCGAAATAGCCACGCTGGCCGGTATCAAAACCAGTTTAGCTGACTATTTACCCGAGGCCCTTGAACTTAAATCGGGTTTAGACAGCTTGGCCGCCTAAAAAAAATGACCATTTTAAGTATACCGAGATCACTTCCTCTATGACTCGGTATGCTTTTATTTGACCTATAGCTAACACTTTATTGAGCTATAAAATCACAAGCAAGACAAACACTATGTACTTCTTTGTTGCAACTCTGCCAGAATTTTTCACCCTCTGTATATTAAATAATGTTTTGAACCTAGCGCAATTATAAATAGACAACAATATTGCCCGAAATGGCTTTATAGCTTAAACTGTCGCAAAAATCTGCTCATTTTATTAAAAATTTACCCGCTGTAAAATAAAAGTTTTTCTACTACTTTAGTGTTTATCAAACACCTAATATGTTGAGTAGTTACTATTTATTCTTTTTTAATCTGACCAAGCCCTTATAAATAACAAATCCGGCATTAAGCTCTGGTAATCACAGGGGCTGGACTGTCATTTCTAACAGCACATGGTTAAACAAACAATTAAACGCAATAAAAAAAACAAAACAAAAATATTATTAAAAAACCGAAAGGCTTCAATATGAAAGTTTCACATAAAGTAGTACTCATCGCTTCAGCTATCGTCATCATTACCTTCTCAATCTTTTCCTGGTTGCAATACAATAGTGTAAAAAGCGCTTTACATGAAAAAGCCGTCAGTAATGTAGCTGAGACATCCATTGTTATTTCCAATCAGATAACCAATTGGCTCAATGGTAAATTAGCGCTGATTGATATGGTGGCCAACACTATCGACGGCGATTACAGCACACAAAACATCCAAGAGGCATTTAATAACCCAGTTCTCGCTGACAACTTCATATTAATGTTTGGTGGTTTACACAGCGATGGTAAAGCTATTACCAACGACCCTAGCTGGACACCACAAGGATGGGATGCTCGAAAAAGACCTTGGTACAAAACAGCTAGAGACAATCAGCAAGCAAGCTTAACTGCGCCATATGAAGACGCTTCAACCAAAGAAATATTAATTTCCGCGGTGGCCAACATCTCCAACAACGGCCGATTCCAAGGCGCTTTCGGTGGAGACTTAAGCCTAAAAACTATTGCTAATGCCATCAATGAGGTGAATTTTGGAGACACCGGTTACGCTTTTTTAATCAGTGCAGATGGCAATATTATCTCCCATCCAGATACACAGTTTAATGGCAAAAATCTCAGAAGTTTATTTACCACTAAACTTCCTAGATTTGAAAGTACTCTCCAAGAGATGGAACTAAATGGCGAAGAAGTATTAACCGCTTTCCAACCACTAAAAGGGCTAACAGGCACCAAATGGTATATTGGCGTTGTTTTAAATAAAGCTGATGTATTTAGTGATGCAACTGCCTTTGGTTGGGCCGCTTTAATCGGCGCCCTACTGAGCGTACTTGTATGCGCCAGTGCTCTGTTTCTAATCATGCGCTCTTTATTTCAACCTTTGGAGAACTTGCAGCAATCTCTTGTTGAAATTAACGCAGGTGATGGAGATTTAACTAAACGCTTAAGCGCTACCTCAAAAGACGAATTTGGCACATTATCCAATGAATTTAATGAATTTATTGAGCACTTACAGGGCATTATAATCGATGTAAAACAACTCTCCATCCAGATCAATAACAACACCAACACTAGCTCTACCTCTGCCCTGCAAACGGCTGACGACTTATTAAAACAACTCAATGAATTAGATACCTTATCTGCTGCCATAAATCAGATGTCGTACTCTGCAAAAGAAGTGGCTGAAAATGCCCTTAAAGCTTCATCAGTGGCGCAAAGCGCTGACAATTCAGCGGCTGAAGGTTCCAAAATAGTAGCACAAACTTCAAGCTCTATTGCAAAATTAGTAGCCGACATGGATGACACAGTAGTGACGGTGAACCAGCTTGAGAAGTACAGTGCCGATATTGAATCGGTTTTAACCTCAATTACCAGCATTGCCCAGCAAACCAATCTTTTAGCACTTAACGCTGCAATCGAGGCTGCCAGAGCTGGTGATATGGGACGTGGCTTTGCGGTGGTTGCCGATGAAGTCAGGGCACTTGCAGCACGCACCCAGCAATCTACTAACGAAACCAGCCTGATCATTGAACATCTACAAGAAGGCGTTAAAGAGGCGGTAGAAAAAATAGAACTCAGCCGTAACCTTGCCAACACTACTAAAGAAGAAGCCAGTAAAGCGGATGAGATTTTACTTGATATTCGCCACTCAATATCTGAGATCAATGATATCACTGGGCAAATATCCATAGCGGCGCAAGAGCAAAGCAATACCAGCGAAGAGATAAACGCCAATGCCATTACTATTAGAGACATCAGTCAAAACGTATCAGGGCAAGCTCAAGGGCAATCGGAACTTTGCTCGATAATAGTCGATTTCACCAAGCAGCAGGATGATGTATTAAAACAATTTAAGGTATAAAAATTCTGCTTTAATTTCATCTATAATATTAAATAATCGTCTTATAAAAAGCGCTAGTGCTTCACTAGTGCTTTTTTGTGTCTACACCTCGCCCCACCCAACTCTTCATATAAAGAATCGGCAATAATCTAATAACGTCTTGCTTAGCTTATATGACATTGTTAAAAAACCACGTCCCCTGATTACCCATAAACAACCGATAATCCACTCAATCCTGCTTTTAGCTAAGCTTGCTTAATATATTCTACCTCAGTCTATGACAACACATTTAGCCTCGCTATTTCCTACGATCTGCCCGCATTACAGCAACGCCTAATGATATTTTCACTGTCAAATAACACCCACAAAAAAAGCGCTAGTTTTGCAACTAGCGCTTTTGCTGTTGATCATCCTGATATAGAGAACAACATATAACCTGTAATCATTGCTGAACACCCCTAACTTCAACTCAAATAGGGATGCTCAAAGAAGCCTAGCTTTTGATTAGAAATTCAGTGATATATCCTTGTGCACTGACAGACAACTAGCAATGCTCTTAGCTTGCGCTAATGACAACCTCTCTTGTAACCTCATACCTATAGTCATGTGAATTGCTTCATCATAGGCGGCGATTGCAGGCTGTAACTCAGTGACAGCACGTCTACGCCACTGCAACTCTAACTTAAGCATGTCAACAGCTTCGGTGTATTCAAGCATGGCTTTTTCAAGCTTAACTTTCTTTAGGGCGCGACGTGCTTTTGATAGCTTGCCTTTTACTGAGCTCGTAGCACTCAACGCACCTAATTGAGATTCAAGCGCCTTAATTTCAACCATCACTGGCTTGGCATCCGCTTTAGTTGTTACCGATGCAATTAACGCTTTAAGCTGCGCTATTGGCGCCTCTAATTGCGCTAGAGCATCTACATCTGCCAGCGTTCGCGTTAGGGCTTCTATTGGCTCATAGGCACTATCCACATTACTACGATAAGTGCGTCTCGATTTGGCTAGTACATCTGCTAGTCTGACGTATTCCGCTCTTTCAGCAGTCCATCGAGCCGGAACAGAAGCCTCAAGCTGTTGCTTCTCTACGAGGTACTCTTCATTCTCACGCTTGTACTCAATCACCGCATCGAGGAGAGAATCTTCACCCCTAGCTCTGGAAATCTGCTTTAAGTTTTCTTCAACCTTTTTATCGATACGGCGCACTTTCTTCTGGATAGCGCGTACTTCAACATGCAGAGGTCTATAGCCAGGTGAATACGCTTCGAGCTCAAGCTCAGCTTGACGAATGCTCTCTACTAGGGAGAAAGTCAGTGCTGCATTATCAAAACTCTCTTTTAATACCTGCTGTTGCTTCTTAGGCAAATAACTTATATCAACAGCCTGCACGGTATTGATACTCGCGCGCAAACTATCGCCAATAGTATCGTATTGAGTAAAGATATAAGACTCAAGACACTGCTGAATTCTTGGATTCATTGGTGGCGGTGCCGTTTCTGAAGTCAGAGCTGTACGATTTGGCAGATAATTGACCAGCGGTGGGTAAAAACCTGCGATCAATAACGCCAGTATCTGCAATCCTATAAACGCAACAGCCCCTTTATATATATCTAACGTTTTTACAATTTTGGGGACAACTCCCCTTAAATAAAAGAGCGCAAAGCCAAAGGGAGGAGTTAAGAAGGAGGTTTGAATATTAAGCCCTATCATCACACCCAACCATACAGCGGTTATGTTGGCGCTGGGATCGGCCATTAAGATAGGTGCAACAATAGGCACTACAACCACGGCTATTTCAATAAAATCAAGAAAGAATCCTAATAGAAATATAACCAGCATGACCACAACAAACTGTGTCCAAAAGCCACCAGGTAAACTGGTCAAAAACTCTTTGACTAAATGCTCACCGCCAAATCCTCGAAAGGCAGTGGTTAGCATTGCCGCACCGATAAGGATGATAAACACCATCGATGTCGTTTTAGCAGTCTCTACCATCACTTCATGCAAAGTGTTATTTATTTTATAGGTGCGCCATGTACTCCAAAAAATTGCAATCATTAAAACGGTCACCGCTATAATAGCTAAAGTGATGCCCAGTTGGTCGTCAGCTGTTTTAATATTTTTAATGTTTAAATTGAAGTTTGATACGATAAAGCCAATAGCGATCACTGAACCTATCGCCATAAAAGCTGGGTAATAGCGAGTTTTTTGCTCACCTACTAAGCGATAACCACCCATGATCATGGCACCGACAGCACCAATCGCTCCCGCTTGATTGACCGTGGCTATACCAAAAATAATAGAACCTAGTACCACTAGAATCAATCCTAGAGGAGGCACTAAAGCAAACAGTACTTTTACCAAAAACTTACGATCGTAGTCACCATCAAAAGGGACTGGTGGTGCGGCTTCTGGTTTAATTAACGCGACTATTAATATATAGGTTATGTACAAACCCACCAATATCAAGCCTGGAACCATCGCGCCCATAAACATGTCACCGGCACTGGCTGATGCTATGTCAAACGTCGACGGCATGGTTAATTCGCCAGTGATTTCTTTGTAATCAGCTTTACGAATAGTAGCCGCCTGATCGGCAGCACTTGAGAGCTGATCCGCTAAAATTATCAGTACAATCGAAGGGGGGATAATTTGCCCCAATGTCCCCGAGGCACAAATGATACCCGAGGCGAGTGGCTTAGAGTAATTATTGCGCAGCATTGCAGGCATTGAAATCAATCCCATGGCAATAACAGTCGCACCAACTATACCGGTAGTTGCCGCCAGTAACGCACCGACAATAACCACTGATATGCCTAATCCCCCTGGGATAGGTCCGAATAGCTGCGCCATAGCGACTAATAGATCTTCTGCGATCTTTGAGCGCTGTAACATAATACCCATGAAAATAAACAGCGGTATCGCGATTAATGTATCTCGTTCCACATCCCAATATAAACTTCGTATATTGGTGACCCCGGCACTGAGCCATTGTACCGGCCCTCCCTGTGCAAAATAAGCATCGGGGTTACCGGCAAACAACCAGCCACATAGTGCCGCTATAGCGACCGCGAGAATGGACGAACCTGGCAGCGCAAACGCCACCGGAAATCCAGAAGTTAGCGCTACTATCATCAGCACCACTAACAGTAATAGGAAAAACAATTCCATGAATACTACCCTTAAATTGTATTAGTTCTTAATGGACCGGCACCGGCACTGGGTTTTCCAGCTCGGGCTCATCGCGTAGATCGGCAATATTACTTAATAAATAACTGCTGAACTGCACTATCATTGACAGTGAAAAAATCACCAAATAGCCAACCATCAAGTATTTAACATAGAGACCGTAACCACTTTGTGATATTTCAAAACTAAATATAGGACTGTTGATACTATGACCTTTGCCCCACATACCCATGGTTAAAATAATCCAGCAAAGCGGAAAACCTAGCAATATCAATCCAATAGTATTTGACCAAGCTTTCATGCGTTTACTAAATCCTGCATAAATAACATCAACGCGCACATGGCCATCCGAAACCAAAGTGTGTGAGCTGGCAAACAGGAACAATGCAGCGTACCAAAAACGCACTAAGTCCCCCATAAAAGCCTGCTCATAGGAAAATATAAAACGGAAGATAACTATCTGAAGCTCGGCGAACACAACTAATAATGCTAGCCAAGTAAAGCCAAGTGAACGGGTGAAAGCGGCAATTATTAATCCGAGCCCTATCAGAGGGTAATGAATATTTGCGCCGCGCTCTTTTGGCCGGCCCAAAGAATCGATAGTGTCCTTATCGATAAAATAATGCAGCATATCTTCGACGCGTAAAAAAGAAATTATCATGTCGGCAAAGCCAACCAATAACACCGCCCAAAATGCTGCGCGGATAATGTAGCGAGCAAATGAAGATAATAATTGAGCATCTATACGCAGTGAGCGTGCCGGTGTTAATGCGACAAAACTGGCTACCAGCATAAAAGCGGCAACATAACTTAATGTCTGCCACCAACCTAACTGCATCGCCTCAGCAGAGAGAGCGACTCTTGGCGCCTCTAACCCAAACCATTGCATTTGCGAGAGGTACGCCAACATACTCGGCCATTTTAGCCCGTAAGTTAGGTAGACATTAAATAAAAACAAGAGGGTAACAGAAACCATTGATCCAGCAAAAAAGCGGAAAAATTTATCGCACCAGGCGTTTTTTTGTAGTGAAGTGCCCATACTTACCGGCAAATCATCGAGAGAAGGTTTTTCAGATTCATTCATAGTGTAGCGCCAGGCCAGTATTAAAATTCTTAGCGGGGTAAGCTAAGTACCTATTGTAAATTTTATTTACAGTTAAATTTGATTAAAATTTAAATTAGGTAAGGTAATAAATATGTGGAGCACAAGCTCCACATATTAAACAGCGCTATTACAGATCAAGTACGCGGTTACGTTGACGTACGTACGCTTGATCAGATAGTTTAGCCCATGCACCAACAGTACTACGTGCAGCTTCAAAGCTAGTGTGGATACGATTAGCAAGATCACTGTGAGACTTAACAGTTTCAAATACTTCATCAGCAGCTTCACCGAAGGCATCATAAATGTCATCGTTGAATTCGCGAACTTTAACGCCCTGCTCATTAACAAGCTTCTCTAAGTACTCACCGTTTTTGGCGTTGTACTCAGACATCATCACATCGTTTTCCATAGAGGATGCAGCTTCGATCATTAGCTGATCGCCTTTGGACAGACCCTGCCACCACTCGTTGTTCATTCCAAGCGCTAACATGGCACCTGGCTCATGCATTCCTGGGAAATAATAGTACTTAGCAGCTTCATAGAACTTCATGATGTAATCGTTCCAAGGACCTACCCACTCAGTCGCATCGATAGCACCAGAAACTAAGTTTTCGTATATTTGTCCACCAGGAAGTGAAACAGGTGATCCACCTAGCTTGGCAAGTACATCACCACCTAGACCTGGCATACGCATCTTAAGACCTTTAAAGTCATCAACAGAGTTGATTTCTTTACGGAACCAACCGCCCATCTGCACACCAGTGTTACCACACATAAGTCCCTTAAGACCGTATTCTGCAGATAACTCATCCCATAACTGCTGACCGCCACCGAAGCGAATCCAAGCGTTCATTTCTGTATAGGTAAGACCAAAAGGTACTGAAGTGAAGTAAGCAAAACCTGGGTGCTTGCCTTTCCAGTAGTACTCGGCAGCATGATACATCTGAGCATTACCAGAGGCGACTTCGTCAAAGGAATCAAACGCTTTAACACGTTCGTTAGCCGCGAAGTAATTCACCACAATACGGCCATCACTCATATCTGATAAACGTTTAGCGAAACGTTGCGCGCCCGTACCTAGACCTGGGAAATCTCTACCCCAAGTCGCCACCATATTTATTTCCATACGTTCTTTAGCGATAGCTGGTGCGGATATTGTTGCCGCAGCAGCAACCCCACCTAAACCTGCTAAACCAGTTTTCAAAAGATCACGTCTTTTCATGAAGACTAACTCCTAATTATTATTGTTTACCGTGTACGGTATTCTATGCAATGCACCTATGACCTTAAATATCGGTGCCTTTATAAAACCAGTACCAGTACATCAGAATTATAGTACAGAGTAAATTAGTTTTTTTAATACACTATCTAGTGTTTTTTTATAATTACCTAGCATTGCATAAGAATTATGCGTTTCAGAGATATTCTACCTGATTGAAGGTAAAGTTTTACTCGATATAACGTTTAATAACGCTTTTATTCTAATACTTTAGTCTTATATCAATGACCGAAATGTAATTTTTCGTCCCGATTAGATAGCTCAAAATATTGATCCGAAAGCTAGATCCCTATCCCTAAATGACGGCACTTAAATCTCAATATTTACCGTTATAAGTCTCAGCTAATAGCGATAAATGAAACAGCGCAGCATGATTTATTTGTAATCGATGCAACTTTTTTAAACCTAGAACCGCCCTATTTACCTACTAACTTTTCACCACTTCATGACACATCATAATTGTGTAATCAAATAGCAACAAAAAGAGTTAATTCTGGAACTTTAATGATAAACAATACACATTTATCAATTAATTTATTTTTTTTAAAACACTTATTTTATTTTTTGAGACAAACTAAGAAAACATTCTAAACATGAACGAAATATAAATATAATTTAATTTGCATTCAGTTTCGGTATATTATTCATTCACTTTATATTAATAAATTAAGTGAGTGAGGTCATCAATGAGAATATTGTTCCAGTTATTAATCCTGAGCATCAGTATTTTTAGTACTTTAAATAGCTATGCTGCAGCTTTCTCTTGGCAAAAAGTTTCTTTTATCACCCAAAGTTTTCACGAAGTTGCCCTAGGCAGTGAATACGGTAAAGGTGACTATCGTATTCGCAAGTGGGTAAAACCTATTAATATATTTGTACAGCACGATATAGGGGATAGCCATTTGCAAAACCAACTGGTGGATGCCCATATCCAACACTTAAGTAGCATTACTCAATTAACCATCAAACGTGTATCAACTATTGCTCAGGCAAATTTAAAGTTTTTCTTCACTGATCAAAAAAATTTACTGCCATTGATCACCAAACATTCTGGCAGTGCTGTCGCTAAGGTTAATACCACAAAAACCTGCATCGCTAATATTTCCCTTAATCAAAAAGCACAAGTGCGTAGCGCTCAAATATATATCCCGGTAGATTTTGCCTACCGCAAAGGTAAATTAGTCGCCTGTATTGTGGAGGAACTCACGCAAATATTGGGTTTACCTCGCGATTCTGAGAAAGTGTACCCCTCAATCTTTAATGATAAATCCACAGATGATCTTTTAACCGGTCTCGACGAAACACTGATTCGCATCCTCTACAGTCCAAAAATAAAGGCCGGCATGACTAAAAATTCACTCTCTAAAGTACTCGTATCTGTGATTAATCAACTGAATCATTCAGGATTAATCTCCACAGCAAATCGACGTGTAAAACAAACTAAGCTGTATGCAATGCTCGGCTATTAATTTGGCCCCAATCTATGACTCAACCCTGCGCCCCACTACAGGCAATAAAGGTGCATGAGGGGATGACTAATTCAACGCTATTAAAGCCAAGTGCTTGTGCCTATAATGGTATTTTTTTAAAAGTACATAGACATGAAACAAGTAGCAGTCGTCACAGGCGGATCAAACGGTATTGGTCTCGCTATTGTAGAATTATTTATTAGTGCCAAATACACTGTGTACAACTTAGATATTCAAACCAGCAAGGTTGGTCAATATATACATTGTGACATGTCTGATTTTGACTCGGTACAAAACGCGATAGCACAAGTTATCGATCGCGAAAAACGATTAGATGTACTTATTTGCAACGCGGGCATCCATTTTTCAGCCAATATTGAAAACACCTCTCCCGCTCAATTTGATCGAATCTTTGATATCAATGTCAAAGGCGCTTACGCTGCGATTCAAGCCAGCCTAGGGGTCATGAAAAAGCAACAAAAGGGCGCTATTGTTATCATCAGCTCCGATCAGGCAATCATCGGTAAAACAAACTCTTTCGCCTACAATTTAACCAAACATGCCCTAGCGTCCATCTGTAAGACAACCGCGCTAGATTATGCAGGAGACAACATCAGAGTAAATGCTATTTGCCCTGGTACTATCGAGACTCCGCTTTACCATAAAGCCATTGATAACTACTGCTTAAACTCTGGTGCCGACAAAGAGCAAGTACATCAGGCTGAACAAGCCTTGCAGCCATTGGGCAGATTAGGGCAACCCTCTGAAGTCGCCCAATATGCGCTATTTTTAGCCGGCGATAAAGCCAGCTTTATCACTGGCAGCTTACAAATCATTGATGGCGGTTACACCACCGCCTAATGATGAAAATTATCGACCCGCATCTACATCTATTTGATCAACAACTCGGCCAATACTCTTGGCTAGCGCCTGACGTCGCCCCTTTCTGGAAGGATAAAGCGCTAATCAATAAAGACTTCACAATCACCGATATTCGTTTATCAACCCCCTTTGAAGCCTGCGGTTTTGTACATATTGAAGCGGGCTTTGACAATCAAGCCCCCTGGCGGGAACTAAGCTGGTTAGAGGGATTAGCGACAACAAACATGAAAACTATCGCCAGCGTGGATCTCTGCCAAAGTAGTAAGGACTTTGCAAATACCTTAGATAAGCTCTGTCAATTTTCTAGTCTTTGCGGGGTAAGACATATCCTTGATGACAGCGCTAATGCGTTATTACAAAACAGCCAAGTGCAACATAATTTACAGCAGATCGCAGCGCGCGAATTGATTTTTGAATGCCAGTTAAATGGCACCGACACTCGGGCGATAGATACATTAACAAAGTACCTAAAGCACCAGTTAAAGTTTAAAATAGTGATCAATCACGCTGCTTTTCCAGCCCCGTCAACAGCCGAGAATCTCATTTGGCAAAACAATATGCTTAAGCTCGCCGAATGCGATAACGTCTTTGTAAAGGCCTCTGGATGGGAGATGATTGATAGGGAATACCCAACCCAACATATTCAAAACATAGTCACTTGGCTTATCGGTGCATTCGGCGCAGACAAGATAATGTTAGCGAGCAACTTCCCGCTGTGCCTGTTCAGTTGCTCATACCAAGAACTCTGGCTCAACTATAGCCAACTTGATTTTAGCACTCCGACAATTAACGCCCTTATCTATGCTAATGCAAAAAACTGTTACGGCTTTTAACTAAAGCTGAGTAGTAATTAGCTGGCTATTATCAACAATCCTGTTAAGTTCGTTTAAATTGAGCGCTTTGCCAATAAAATCGGTAGAGCCCTCGTACTGTTAATCTATAAAGAGAGTATTACCTTGAGCGATCACAAACTAGCCGATGCGACGATTTTAGCCCAGGGCTTAGCCTTTATGGATGAACAGCACTTAGGCCTTATACCGGGTATTTTCCCAAGCACTACTTATGAGCGCAGTGCTGACAATAGTTATCCTAAAGGGAAAATTTATACCCGCGATCACAACCCCAACTACGAACAACCCGAGCAAGTATTAGCCGCCCTTGAAAAAGGCGCTGATGCGATGCTGTTCTCCTCGGGCATGTCGGCAGCCACTTGTGTATTTATGGCATTGAAGCCTGGTGATCACGTGGTTGTTCCCAATATTATTTACTGGTCATTTCGTAATTGGCTACAAACATTTGCCAGCGATTGGGGAATAGAAACTACCTTTATTGAAAATGGTAATTTAGCCGCGCTAAAAGCGGCGGTTATTCCCGGTAAAACTAAATTACTTTGGATTGAAACACCCGCCAACCCCACCTGGGAAATAGAAGATATCGCCGCTTGGGCAAAGATTGCACAGCAAGTGGGCGCACGCCTGGCTGTGGATAATACTATTGCCTCTCCTATCTTATGCAACCCAATCGAACTGGGCGCCGACATCGTCATGCACTCCGCCACAAAGTATCTCAATGGCCATTCAGATGTATTAGCAGGTGTGTTAATTTGCAAAGAGAATGATGCACACTGGCAAAAAATGCGCTCGATTCGCGCCTCTGGTGGCGCGGTACTCGGCCCTTTCGAAGCTTGGTTATTAATGCGCGGTATGCGTACCCTCGCCATCCGCGTAAAACAGGCCTGCATAAATGCCATGAAATTTTCTCAGGCTTTTGAGCAACACCCTTTAGTGGAGCAAGTACTCTATCCAGGCCTACCGAGCTTCAATGGCCATGATCTGGCAAAAAAGCAGATGAAAGGCGGTTTTGGTGGCATGTTAAGCATAAGAATTAAAGGGGGCGAAGCTGCAGCAATCAAAGTGGCAGCGCATTTAAAACTAATTAAACGCGCGACTTCTTTAGGTGGCGTTGAAAGCCTGGTGGAACATAGAGCCAGCGTTGAGGGAGAAGGCACTTTGTGCCCTTCTGACTTACTGCGAATTTCTATCGGTATTGAGCAGGTAGAAGATCTGATTGCAGATATGCAGCAAGCGTTAGAAAGTTAGAAAGATACGCAGTTCAGCGAAACTGCGTAGCTTGGTTTTCTTTATTTAATGACAACTCTTGGCGAGCGCATTACGATATCATCGTTTAATTCAATGCCTATTCCCGGTGCCTCAGAAACCACAAACTGTCCGTTTACCGGTTGTGGGTCTTGAATACAGAGCTCACGATTCCATGACTTAATGGCATAAGTATGGTGTTCATGGATCAAAAAGTTAGGAATAGCGGTCTCTAAATGCAGTGCTGCTGCCGTCGCTACTGGACCACCACAAACGTGCGCTTGAATGCGAATATCAAAGATGTCAGCGTAATCACAGACCTTCTTCGTTTCAGTAAAGCCACCGCACAAACCAATATCCGGCTGTAATACATCGATACTCATATCTTCAAAATAAGGGCGTACCTGCCAGCGATTATATAAGCGCTCGCCACCGGCGATCGGCACATTGACTTTATCAGCTACCTTTTTGTGCAGTGAGTGATTGAGATAGTTAACCGGCTCTTCGTAAAACATGCAGTCAAATTCTTCTGCCAATTTACCTAGCTGAATAGCCGTAGTAGCGCCTGGTAATGAGTGACATTCAAATATTATATCGACTTCATCGCCCACAGCATCACGAATCGCCGCTAGTCTTGCGCGATACAATTTCATCTCGCCACGCGAAATAATTTTGGTTCTATCGTAGTAAGTATTACCATCCTTATCGTACATTATGGGATCTACTTTAACCGCATCATAACCTTCAGCAACCGCTTTTAGCGCCGCTTCTGCATACTGTTCAGGCTGGGATAACGCTTTAAACTCAGTATCCCAATCGAATTGTAATTGCGATGCATAAGTGCGCAGTGAATCATTCACTTTACCGCCGAGTAACTGATAAACCGGCAAGTTAAGTGCTTTTCCTTTAATGTCCCACAGTGCCGTATCGATAGCGCTCATCGCCGCATACACGACAGGTCCGCCGCCTAGGCCCCAAAAGCTCTCACGCAACATGCGCGACCAGAGTTTTTCAGTTTGAAAAGGGTCGTGACCGATCAAAAACGCCTCGACCATCTCTTTAATCATGCTCGCCGCAGCGCTGTGCCCTACGTCGTAGGCAAGACCAGCCTCCCCCACACCACTAATGCCCTCATCAGTGTGCACACGAATAAATACTGGATTCCACGAGGTGCGCTCGGGGCAGTGAATGTCAAAAACTTCGACGGATACTACTTTCATTTTTCTCTCCAACCAAATCTAATAATAATAATAATATTCAAAGGCTTTAAAGCATAAAGCTCGGATCTAATTTATAGGCTTTGCGCAACATCGCCGGCCAGATTTTTTGACCACCACTCTCGCCGATGTTGACCACATTTTGCTGTAACTTAATATTATCTAATATATCTTGTGATACCACAGAGGCGCTCTGTCCGGTCGATTGCAACATCACCTGAATTTCACAGGCACGCTGTAAATCAAAAAAGCGCATAAAGGCATCACCGACAGTAGGCCCAAGTGTTAAACCACCATGATTGACCAGTAACATATGGTTGGTTTTACCTAAATCGTTTTGTAGACGCAACTTTTCACTATCGTTTACTGCTAGCCCCTCATACTCGTGGTAGGAGAGAGAGGCTAAGGAGAACATAGAATATTGACTATAAGCCAGCAATCCCTGCTCTTGAGATGCAACAACAGTAGTGGCATTGGTGTGCAGGTGTATCACACAATGTGCATCGGGTCGTGCTTCATGTATCGCACTGTGAATAGTAAATCCCGCGGGATTAATCACATAGGGGGTGTCATCAAGAATATTACCCTGCAAATCAACCTTCACCAGATTAGAGGCTGTTACTTCATTAAATGCTAGGCCAAACGGGTTAACTAAGTATTCATCGGTGCCTGCTAAACGTGCTGAAAGATGAGTGTAAATCAGGTCATCCCAGCCTAAATCAGCCACTAATCGATAACAAGCCGCTAAATCCACTCGCAACTGCCACTCTTGATCGCTGACTTTTCCCTTGAGACTAACGAAGGTTAACTCTTGCACATTCTTCCCCTGAGTAAATAAATTGTATGTGGCTAATACTATAGCCTTAAATGCGTAATTACAGCTCTAATTAGTAATGATAAGCATCAGATGTTTATCATTCATTTTTATAACGACAGTTTAGTCATTTTCAACTTCACTAAACAGCCAATCAACAAAAGCTTGTACCGCCATTGACGATGCTGCAATAGGATCGACATTCACATAGTGCGCCCCTACGACAATGGCCTGTTGAGAGGTAGCTGGCACTAACGAACCCATCCTCAACTCTCGTTCAATATAAGCGGTATTTGCCAAGGCAACACCTAGACCTGCAACCGCCGTTTGAATAGCGACATCATCTTGTTCAAACTTGAGGGCGCGCTCTATTGGCAGCGGTGTTAAATTAAGCAGCTCACTCCATAAGCGCCAATCTCGACCGGTGAGTTCATTGAGCAATAGTTTCTTCGAGTGAAGTTGGCTCAGATTGATAATATTGCCCTCCAGCAGATAACTCGGTGCACAGACCGCCAATAGCCTTTCATCGAGTAATTTGCGGCGATGCTTTTTAGCAGCGCCACTACTTTGTAATTGATAGTTTATTTGCACATCAAAGCTCTTGCCACGAGTCGACTCTGCACTGGAACTCGCTTGCAATTGAACCTCTATCTGCGGGTAAAGCCGCTCAAAACTGGCCAGTTTTGGCAGCAGCCAACGTATGGCAAAACTGGTGGTGACATTGATGGTCAATTGAGTGCTAGCCGCTTGTAATTGTGCAGATACTACAGCCACATCTTCAAGCGCAGGTAATGCCACTGACAGCAGCAAGCTGCCTTTAGACGTAAGTATTATGCCGCGGCCACTTTTTTGAAATAAGGCTTTGCCATAATACTCAGCCAAGAGTTTCATCTGTCGACTAATGGCCCCTTCTGAGACGTGCAGCTCTAATGCTGCCTGAGAAAAACTCAAGTGTGTGGCAGCACTCGTAAAATAGTGCAACGCCGTTAACGGAGGAAGTTTCATCGAGCTATCTCTTTACAAAAACTCAAGTATAGCAAACAATAAATCTTTTGTTCGAGTACCGTTTCCATGCTCCAATTGATCTATATAAAATGAGGATCAAACATGCCAATCGATTTAAACAGCGTTCAACAAGACCTTTGTACCGAGCAAAATTTAATACATTTTAATAGCGCCGGCGCGTCCTTGATGCCAAAGCAAGTGCTCGATTGCCAAATCCAACATCTATTATTAGAAGCGAGCATTGGCGGCTATGAAGCTGCTCGTAAAAAAACAGCCGACATTGATGCCATCTACTCAAGTGTTGCTAAATTGATAAACTGTGAGATAAGTGAAGTGGCGCTGGTAGAAAACGCTACCATCGGCTGGTTCAGTGCTTTTTATGCCATTGACTTTAAAGCGGGCGATAAAATATTAACGGCGCAGAGTGAGTACGGATCCAATTATTTATCTTATTTACAACTAGCCCGTGAAAAAGGCGTGGTGATTGAAATCATTCCCTCAACTAGCAGCGGTGAAGTCAGTGTTAGCGCATTACAAAAGATGCTGGACGACAAAGTAAAACTGATCTCTATTACTCATATCCCCACTAATGGCGGTTTGGTAAATCCTATTGTCGAAATTGGCAAGATAGCCGCCGCCAACAACATTTTATATTTAGTGGATGCCTGTCAAAGTGTCGGGCAACTCAGCGTCGATGTAAAAGAGATCCAGTGTGACTTTCTCTCGGCTACCTCCAGAAAATATTTGCGCGGCCCCAGAGGCGCAGGATTTTTATATGTGCGTAAGACAATCATCAGCAGTTTAAATCCGCCGTTAATTGATGTGCGCTCAGCCACGTGGAATACACTGGATAGCTATCAGTTACGCCATGATGCCAAACGCTTTGAAAACTGGGAAAATAATTACGCCGCACTGTTAGGTATGGGCTGTGCCATTGACTATGCACTGCATATTGGCATGCACAACATTACCGCTTACAATGCGGTATTAGCAAAGAGTCTGCGCCACAGCTTGACTAAAATTAAAGGTCTTTCTCTGTGGGATATCGGGCGTGAACAGTGCGCAATTGTTACATTTTCACTGCAGGGTATTGAATCCTCCAAAGTGCAGGTACTGCTACTTGAATATAATATCAATGTGAGTTGCAGCCGACCCACCAGCACTTTAATTGATGCCAGCACTCGTCAATTACCTGACCTAGTTAGAGCATCGCTGCATTATTTTAATCACCAGGCGCAAATAGATCTGTTATTGAGTGCGCTGAGCGAAATTAACGACCAACACCTAAAATCCAAATAGAGAAAATATGCAGGCTTTAATCATCGTCGATATGCAACAGGCGCCGCTTAGTGACCCGACTAAATACGATACTAAGGGTATTATTAATCGGATCAATTTACTCGCCAAGAAGGTCAGAAAAAGCCATGGTTCAGTAATATTTATCCAACACGATGGCAATGCACAGGAGCAGTTAGAGCCAGACACTGTCGGCTGGCAGATTGTAGACACCCTAATTCAACATAAAACAGATACTGTTATCAGAAAAACCACTAACGATGCTTTTTATAAAACGCCGCTAGGTCATTTTCTGCAAGAAAACAATATCGATAGTTTGATTTTTTGTGGCTGGGCGACCGACTTTTGCGTCGACACGAGTGTTAAAGCAGCCATCAGCCGTGAGTACAAGGTGACCGTCGCTGCTGACTGTCACACTCTAAACGATAGAGACCAAATTGCAGCGCCTGATTTAATTAACTATTTCAATGCATTATGGGCCAACATGCTAAGCCCTACCCAGCCTGTGACGGTTAAATTAGCCGCGGATTTGTACTCGTAATCAAGTTTTGTAACACGCCTTTTTTAAAGCGCTGTAAGCTTGCATCACTAATGTGTTTATCAACATGGGAGAGCCGCTCAATAGCGATGCTTTGCGCTTGCTGAAACAGCATGAAAGCTTGTAATGCTTCTGCCAGTGGCTGCTGTAATGCATCTAGCTGCGGCGTTTCTAAATGCAGATGCAAAATACTCATGTGCTGCTGTTTTCGGTGCACCTTAACATCCATTCGCCCGACAAACCGCTGCCCTAGCAATAAGGGCAAAGTGAAGTAGCCATAGATTCTTTTAGCCGCGGGAACATAACATTCAATTTGATAATTAAAATCAAACAACTCACGCATCCGCGCGCGCTGAATCAACAAGTTATCAAACGGCGATAATATTTTAAGCACTTGTTGCGGGAGCCTTTGTTTCAATAACTCGGGGAAGTTCGCTAGGGCGTAGTAGTGTTGATCTGCGACTTTAACAGCCACAATTACTCCTTGCTCTCGCAAAACTTGTAACTGTGCTTGTATATGTCTTTTTAAACCTTTACGTAAATAGGCAATATGCTCTGCCCTCGCCAGTCCATGTGCCTTTAAATACTGCAGTATTAAATGCCGGCAAAGTTCTGCATTGCTTGGCACACTTGTGTCTGTACCTATAGGGATAACACGTTCTGTTAAGTCGTAAACCTTTTGAAAACCGCGCCGCTCAACCACCATTAAGTCGCCTTGCATAAATAACTGTTCAAGCGCTATCTTGGCAGGTTTCCAATCCCACCACCCTTTTTTATTGGGTTGGACTTGCTGAAAATCTTTAGCCATCAATGGCCCTGTATCCGTAATACGCGCCAGTACTTCAGACATCACTTTAGGATCTTTTTTGTACCAGTGTTCATCACCGTTTTTATAGGCCTGTTTTCTCACCAAAGAGTAACGATATTGAGACATCGGCAGGTAGGCTGCTGCATGTGACCAATATTCAAATACACTGCCATTTTTTTGCAGCGCTGCCAAATCAGCTTCACTGTAATGTTTTATACGACTATGCAAAATATGGTGATGCGCACGTGCCACCACGCTGATGGTGTCTATCTGTACATAGCTTAATTGCTCAATACAGGCGAGCAAGGCGCTCGACTTTTTTGAGGGCCGATAGCCCGTGGCGTAATGTTGTTGCAACAGCACCAGTTTCTGCGCTTGTTTTATGTCGAGTTCAAAAGTATCCATTGAAAAGTTAACTCATTTAATATTTGAGTATTGTTGTCGCTCTACTAATAGCTGCACGGTATCTGTATCGATTAACTTCTGCAATGACAAAAATATAGTATTGGCCAAAGCTGCACAGGAAGAACGTTTCGACATAGCAAAATACACTGGATTCTTAGCGATAACGAGAGGAAGAGCAACAATTTTTTCAGATGAAGCTAATGATTCTCGCTCTATAGCCTGCAGCGCATCATAATAATCAGAAACAAAGAAGTCACTCCGACCAAGCATTAACCTTCTAATTTTAACGCTTTTACCTTTCAGTTCAGAGATTTTAAGATATTTTTTGGAAAAATCATCAAAGCTATCCCCAAAACTTCCGCCCATGGGAATATCGCCTTTAAGTCCAATTAAATCTTCGAGCTTAGTAAACTCAAATATTTTATCAGCACGCGTAAATACTCTCGCTTCATTGATCAGAAAAGCAGGACTGTACTCATAGATTAAAGCTCTTTTTTTCGTCTGATATATCCCAAGCACCATATCGATGCTGCCAAACTCTAAATGCTGCAACATGCGTTTCCAGGGGTACTTTACAAATTTCACGGGCAGATTCATCTCCTTCCCAATCATTTGCATTAATTCAATAGCAACCCCCTCAACTCTCCCTGATTTCTTATGCTCCATTAAGAGGGGGTACCAGCCTAGGGAACCTGATACCTTTATTTCCTTGCATACTCGACAGCTAGCACACTTTTCACCAATAGCAGCGGATGCTACCAATTGGCTAAAAAGTGAGAGAAGTATCATAGAAATAACTCTTAATAACATTTTTGACCTTTAGCTTATATTCAATCTAAAAAACATCTGTTCTTACAGTACTACTGACCATTTAGCACATAAAATATAGGTAATACAGCATAGGTATTTAATAGATGAATATTAATAAGTCTTAGTCGTATTCTTAATGGCAAAAATAAACATAAAAAATCTACCCCAAACTATAGCTTTAAAAATGACAGTTGATACACTCCTGAAAAAATAAATTTAATTATTAGGGGACCGTATAAATGCGTTATTTACATACCATGGTAAGAGTTAAAGACCTCGAAAAATCTCTACACTTTTACTGCAACTTATTAGGACTCACTCAAGTAAATAGACACGATAATGAAGCGGGCAAATTCAGCCTGATCTTTCTCGCCGCAGACGACAACCAAGATGCACAAGCGCAAAAAAGCCCCTTGTTAGAGCTTACTTTTAACTGGGATACCAGTGATTACGAAGACGGCCGAAATTTCGGACATTTAGCCTACGAAGTAGACGATATCTATGCACTTTGTCAAAAGCTACAAGATGGCGGAGTGATTATCAATCGCCCTCCCAGAGACGGACATATGGCTTTTGTTAGATCTCCTGACGGCATCTCCATTGAGCTTTTGCAAAAAGGTGAGAGTCTAGCCTCAGCAGAGCCTTGGGCCTCTATGGAAAATACAGGTACTTGGTAAACACTCCATTCAAAGGCGATATTTGTGTTTAAAACAGCTTTTAAACGTTTATTTAAAGACAGTCCTAACGCCTTTGATTTTCCATACAGCATAAAGCGCAGCCAGCGCAAAAGTTTATCCATTCAAATAAAGAAAGGTGCTGTACGAGTACTCGCTCCCCAGCAATTTCCCGAAGCGGAAATACTCCGTTTTTTAGCTGAAAAACAAGTTTGGATTATGCAGAAGCTACAGGTGCAAACAGCACTTAACAGCCAAATGGAAGCGGTGAAAAACAATGCCATGTTACTCTGTAACGGCGTGCTTAAAAATATTATTATTATACCCTCGCTGCACTTTTCATTAATAGAGTTACCCTCATCAATCGAGCTGGGCATTCCTAAAAGAGTGACTCCACAAAATCAAGCCAGCTATATTAAGAAACAATTATCAGATTGGTATAAACAGCGCGCCTGGGACTATTTACCCCACAGATTAGCGCAGCTATCTACACAACTGTCACTTCACCCTTGTGATGTACAAATAAAACAGTACAAAGCACGTTGGGGTAGCTGTAACAGTAAGGGCGTTATTAACCTCAATTCGTTATTAATGATGACACCCGATTTTGTCATTGATTATGTAATAGTTCACGAGTTGTGCCACTTAAAACATATGAATCATAGCGCACAATTTTGGGCGTTAGTCGCCAAACATTTCCCCGCCTATAAACAGGCAAAAAGCTGGCTAAAAACTCACCAACTCCAACTGCATTCATTTCATCAATAAGGTTAAGCTACATGTTAATTTGGCAGTGCAAAAAATTTAACGAGCTATCGATCAATGAGCTCTACAGCATCATCAAAGCAAGACAAGACGTTTTTATCATGGAGCAAGATTGCGTCTACGCCGACTTAGACGGAGCCGATCATGAGTGTCTGCATTTATTCGCGACGCTTGAGAGCGATGACTTAAACACCCCCCATTTAAACATTGTCGCCTATTTAAGAATCGTCCCTCCTGGCGTCAAATACCCACAGGCATCTTTAGGTCGCATACTAACAACCTCACAAGCGCGAGGTACAGGTGCTGGAACCAGTCTGGTCACTAAAGCGCTAGAACAGATTGAGCGCGATCACCCTGCGCAAGATATCAAAATTTCGGCGCAAGTTTATCTACAAAAATTTTACAAGAGCTTCGGTTTTAAAAATATTTCTGAAATCTATGATGAGGATGGTATCGATCACATCGATATGTTATTAACTAGGACCTAAACAGACCGATACTTCAGACAAGGAAAAGTGATGAATACGGACATGTTACTGCTTTACACGGCTATTGCTTTCTTTTATGTGATCAGCCCAGGACCCGCTATTTTTTTAGCCATTGCCAATGGCTTAACAGGTCCAATGAAAAACGTGTTATTTTCCAGCTTGGGTAATATCAGTGGCTTATTTTTACTTTCAACGGTTTCTATCTTAGGTCTTGGCGCGCTATTACTCACCTCTGAAAACTTATTTTTAGCAGTAAAAATTTTTGGCGCACTGTATTTGTTATTTTTAGGCTTGAAGCAAATTAAACTTGCCAGTCAAGCCAAGTTACCTGTGGTTGAGCAATCACCGCAAAGCTTTAAAAGCTCTTTTAGCTATTATAAAGAAGGCTTTTTTTTAGCCTCGACTAACCCTAAAGCAATCTTGTTTTTCACCGCTCTTTTCCCGCAGTTTTTAGAGGTAGGACACAGCATAGTCCTGCAGTTTTTTAGTATGACTGCTATATTCATGCTGCTATCACTATTGTCTCTACTCAGTTACGCCTTTATCTTCAAACAAGCCAAAGGCGCATTAGCAAAAGGCCAGCGCATGACTTGGTTTCATCGTATTACCGGTGGCCTCTTTATCGGTATGGGCGTCCTTTTACTACAATTGAGAAATTAGCTGGACAGCTTAGCTGAGCGTTTTTTGTTACGCGCTCTGCGCCAGACATCAAAGACAAACAGTATCAATGCTGCCCATATAAAGGCAAAGGTGGTGAGCTTGGTCTGATCTAATGCCTCTCCAAAAAGCACGATAGCCATCACAAACATCATACTTGGCCCTATATATTGAAATAATCCAAGCATGTAATAGGGTATGCGAGTGGCGGCTGCACTAAATGCTAGCAGCGGTAAAGTTGTCACCACACCGGCGCTAATCAGCACAAGATTCAAAGACAGCGAATTTACTTGAAAATTGGTGGTTTCACTGGTTGTAATACACCAGTAAATGATCGCAGGAGGTACTAATATTGCCGTCTCAATAAACAGTGATGTAACAGCTGTTAACTGAACCTTCTTCTTGATAAGCCCGTAAATACCAAAACTAAAAGCCAAAGCTAATGATACCCAAGGAATTGAGCCATACACCACTAATTGCAGTGCGACGCCAAAGAAAGCCAACGCGACAGCCGCTAATTGCAATTTAGGTAAACGCTCATTTAAAAACAACATACCCAATGCCACATTCAGCAGTGGATTGATAAAATATCCCAAGCTCGCTTCAAGCATTCTATCGTTATTGACCGCCCAGATAAAAATCAGCCAATTCACGCCAATCAGCAGCGAGGTAGCACTCAAAATCAACATTAATTTTGGCTGTTTTATAATATCTTTAACTACTTTTAATTGCCCTGTCAGCAGTACCAGTAAAAACAGTAGTGAAAATGACCAAATAACTCGGTGCATAATTATTTCAATGGGGGATATTTGGTCAATATATTTAAAATAAAGAGGCGCCACACCCCACAAGGTATAGGCACAAAGCGCATAAATAACACCTTGTTTAAATTCATTTTTTTCCATGATAGACACTTTTAAATAAGTAGAGAGGAGCAACACTGGGCATAGCTTTTACCGATTGTAAAAACTGGCATTACGTTTATAACAGATATCTTCAGATAGCCTTAGCTAATTCTAAAGAGAATTAATTATTAGGTATAATTATCAGGTGCAGCAAGCTAGTTTTGAACAGAAAAACAACAGCTAACAGTCCTGTTGATAAATATCGAAAAAGATTGTCTGATTGCTCTTTTTAAAACGAGTTATTGTTACAGACATTTATAATAAATTATATGACGAGACGCCGCTATTTACCTTGTCCTCTCTTGGAAAATACGATAAATTTATGCGTTTGGAAGCGACTAACTGTTGAACTACAATTTTACTTATTTTCAACAGATATTACGCACTTGTACTAGGATTTAACCAGTTTGAATCAGCCGCAAACTTTCAGCGATCACAAAATAAGACAGACCATAGAAGCACTTAAAAGCGATGGTCAAAATATCACACCATGGGCCGTACAATCTAGGCTCGGCGGTGGTGACTTTTTACGCATACAGCAAATGATCGATCAGTTTTTCCCCCATTTAAAAACGACTGCGACAGAACCAGCACCCATGCAGTTTTCTGCTCAACCTAAGAGTGTTGATTTCATTGCTGAGTCCCATCAATCAACAGACATTATAGACAAGCAAATGCCCTCTGGCATCGAAGCTTCCATGTATCAGATGCAGACCACTTTGGGCCAAATGGCCAATCAATTGTGGAATGATGCGGCAAGCAATGCCGAGAACCAAGTCAGAGGCAAGCTATTTAGCGCACAGCAAGCGCACGCAGAGGCAAAACAAGCTCATGTTGAAGCAGAAGTTGCAAAAGAGCAAATGCAACAAACTATTGGCAAGTTAACAGCAGAACTTGATGTACTCGATGTAGAATACAAACAAACACAAGCGGCCCTTGAAAGTGAGAGTAGCCAGCTTAAAGACACCTTAACTCAACGTGATTCTCTGCTTAAAAATGTTGAGGCGCTAGAGAGCGAGAACCAAACACTAGAGCAAACCGCTTTTAATGCTAATATTAAAGCGGCCAAGGCAGAGGGATTAGCAGAAATAGTGAAAGAGCAACTGGCTCTCGCCAAGCAGTCTGAAAAACAGATTCAAAAATCTCTGGATCGCTCTGAGAAGAAAGTGAGTGATTTAAATAGAGAGATGCACAATACCAGCCAATCTTTACGCGATGAAATGCGTGATAGGCAAGTCCCTTTGTATCCACAAAAAAGAGTGCGCACTACCGACGATTCACTGCAGGCACAATACCCGCCTCAAGAAATACCACCCGCTAAAGATGCACAACCCGCCCCGCAAATGCCACAACCTATAACACCACCACCCGCTGCCAGCCCATTACAACCAAACCCGAGCACTCAAGGTAAGGCATTGCAAGATTTAGGTCACGCACTAGTGATGACTCGCGCCAAAAAAGTATCCCAAGCGAAAACCCGCACCTTAAGTGATAAATTATTCGAGCGTAAAAAAAGTCAGTTTAGAGCCAAGAAGAAGTAGGCTTTTATAATACCTACCCCTATCACGAGGTAGGTATTACCGGCGCTAACACTTAACCTTTACATTATTATTAATATCCCTAGAGCGGCGAATCAACTCATCCCCCACTATCTGTACCTTAGATTTTGCCATTCGATCATAGAGCAGTACATTGACACTCGCCGCTAGATTCATACAACCTTGAGTGGGTACATATACCACAGCATCTGCAATATCAACGAGGGACTGATCGACGCTACTGTCTTCGGGACCAAATATATAAATAGCATGTTCAGGATGTTCAAACTCCGGCAGAGGTATCGCTCCCTCTATCAGATCAACACAAATAAGCTGACGTTTGGCTGTTTTAAACTGGCTAAAATCTTCAACATGTTGCAGTGGAATTTTGTCCGTCATTTGTTTTGTATCCGTATTAAAACGCGCTGCTCGATCGTATCTAAGCCCGCTATAATAAACAGCATCAGCACTGTAACACCCTGCTGCTCGCATCACAGCGCCTACATTGCTGGGGCTCTTAGGGTCTATTAACCCTACAATTACTTTTTTATCTGCTAATTCTTTACTCATTTTTAACCATTGTCTAATCTGTAATGCCAATTGTTCGGGCTGCTCTAGGGGAAGAAAGTGCCCGCAGTGCAGAATTTGTTTGAGGATAATACTGTTAGAACTTTTTTGCATCCGCTGCATTTTTTTACGATCAACTAACTGATCACTAACGCCATAACACAACCAGGTAGGGATATTCTGCTGGGCGAGTAAATCACATAAATCTTCGCGCTTAGAGAGTTCATCTAAATGGTGTTTTAGATCACTGAGTTTGAAATTTTTCTCCATTGCCTTAATCATCTCGATCAAAGCGTTATCACCATGGAATGATATATCCAAGAAACTTAAAATCCGCGCACTACTCAAGCCATTATAACCTTCGCTACCGATACTTTTTAAGATTCGTTGACGTTGCTGATACTCTTCTTCTGGCAGTGCTATAGGCGTATTTGCAATCAGCATTAGACGCTCTAGTTGGGAGGTAAAATGCAAACTAACTGCCGCTGCTAGATACCCACCCAAAGAAAACCCCACCAAGCTAAAAGAGCAACCTTCACTGTGATTATGAATTTGCTTAAGCAAATTAGCGACGACATCTTGTAAACTACCACTATTAATCAACGATAAATGAATCAATTGATTATCGGTGGCGAGGTGTGGCCAAAGCTTCGACCAAACTCGCTCATCGCACATCGTGCCTGGGATAAAATAAACTAGGGCCATACCAATCTCCGCCTTTTTCCGCATAAGTGTATGCTTTTTAGTCGACATACAAATACTCATCAACAATAGATTCATATTATGCTAATGTTACTAAAAAGTATCAAACATTTAGTAAGGTTAATCATCATTGGTATGTCAATGTTTTTAAAGAACACACTGGTAAATTCTTCCGCTTTTTTAAAACAAAAAAGCATCCTCTTATTGCTTTTATTTACACTATCTCCCCTCACTGCAGCCACACCTACCGCGGTATCTATCCCATTACTTGATTGGAGCAGTCAACGTGTTATCTCTAAAGCTATTGGTAATTTTTTAACCACAGAGAACTATCAAGTCCAATACAAAACCATGTCCGAGAACGACTTATGGGGCTCTATGGCCAGAGGTTTGGTACATTTTCACATCGAGGTATGGCAGGCATCCGCGGGTCGCGAGTTTCAATTGATGGTAAACAAAAAACGCTTCATTGATTTGGGAAAACACTCTGCACGAACCATGGAAGAGTGGTGGTATCCACTGTATGTCGAAAAACTCTGCCCGGGATTGCCCGACTGGAAAGCACTGCTTAACTGCTCCCAATTATTTTCTGATAGGAACTCTACTAAAGGTGTATACCACTTAGGTCCCTGGGAATATAACGATGCCGATTTAATTCGCAGTTTAGGCCTTAACTTCAAAATCAAAAAACACCAGAATAATGATTTAATATGGCAAGAGCTTGAAAAGTCGATCGCCAATCAGCGCCCAATGATACTACTAAACTGGACCCCTAACTGGACCGATCAACGTATCCCCGGGCGATTTGTGAAGTTCCCCGAGTATCATCCACTGTGTGAGACAAATCCCAGCTGGGGGATCAATCCTGACCTAAAGTATGATTGTGGTAATGTGCAAAATGCCTGGATTAAAAAAGCGGCCTGGAAAGGATTACAAGAGCAATTCCCCTGCGTATATGGCCTGATAAAAAATATGGATTTAACCAACGAGATGATCGCTGAAGCCTCTGCACTAATTGACTACGATAAAGTAGAAGAGGAGACCGCAGCCCTTCTTTGGTTAGATAAAAACCTCGCTAAAGTACAGTCTTGGGGCGACGATGGCTGCTTTAGCAATGGCTCATCCTAATGCGTTAGGCGACAGGTCCCTGTGCAGATAAGTCAATATTGCCCTGCACTTCTGCGACCAACCACTGGCGAAACGCTTTAATATGAGGCTCATTAGCACGACTTTTTAAACTCAGTGCATAAAACGAGAAATCCACCTTTATTTTATGCGTAAAAGGCATCACCAAACGTCCTGCATCTAGGTCACTTTGTGCTAACGCCATGCGCCCCAGTACCACACCCGCTCCTGAAATAGCGGCATTTAGCCCATGGTCCGCAACGTTAAAGTGCAAACTTTTTTTCAGCGGATTGTAGCTCAGCGCTACGCTTTTATACCAATCTTGCCAACTGGCTATGGTGAACTTAGCGGTGGTGTGTGTATCATCGTGAATCAAGGTTTCATTATTCAAACTCTCTAAATTGAAATTTTTCCTGCGTTGCAAAAACTCTGGGCTACACATCGGCACTACATAATCATCAAATAATTTTATCTCACAGTAATCAGGATAATTACCCCGACCAAAGCGGATTGCCACATCTACATCATCTACTTGTAAATTCGTTAACGCTAAAGTCGATGATATTCGCGCATCTATCTGGGGATGCAACGCCAGGAATCGATACAACCGAGGCGCTAACCATTTAGCAGTAAAAGCAGGAGCTGCTGAGACAACCAGCACATTAGACGCGCTCCTGCGCTCCAGCAAACGCATACTCAAAGTCAACTGGCTAAATGCTTGTTCGACACCGGGATAAATCAACAAACCTTGTTCAGTGAGTTCTATCGCTCTGTTTAATCGATTAAATAATTTAACACCAAGAAAAGTTTCCAGTTGTTTAATTTGATAACTTAATGCGGCAGGCGTCACAAACAGTTCATCAGCAGCCTTGGTAAAGCTCATATGACGGACCACAGCTTCAAAAGCGCGTAAAGAATTTAACGGCGGCAACTTAGTTACTTTCATTGAACACTTCCTCTGAGTTAAAATTTTTTAATCCGAATAGCTAGAATAACTCGTTTGTCAGTTCAACGACAAGTCTCTATATTTTGTATTAGATCTTATTTAATGCGGAGGATTATGCCATGACAACCAACAACAACTTTGAAGAGGCTGATAATTATCAGATTGATTACGGGCAGGTAAAGTGTTTGGAGAAAAGAGCTAGAGTGGAGCGCTCTAAGAGCTTTTTAAGTTTTCTAAAAAAATTATATTCACAGCCCTCTATTAACCCCAATAAAGAGGTTAATAGGCTGCACAGATAAGCTTATGATTCTACTGAAGAAGCTGAGACTTGCTCTGATTCTACACGATCTGCTTTGGCAACGTAAGGGGCCTTACCCGCACTGGTGTTTAATTTTGCCTTAGCTTTTTTTAATCTTTTATTGAAAATTTGATTCAGTTTTTTCTTGCGGTTCATGGTCTGTACTCAATATATTTAGCAGCTGCTAATTATATTACCTCAAGACAGTATTCGCCAGAAAAAGACTTAGCCTAGATCTAATAAATTTAGAGCCAGCGCCTAACTTTAGCGCAATATTGTGTATATTCATCAGTAAATTTCTCACTCAAATAACGCTCTTCTCTATCGATGACAAAGGTTTTTATTAGCCAGATTGCAGGCGCTAAAGTAATCAGCATCCAAACATTATTGAGCAATAATGCCACCGCTAAATCAATACCGACAAAGGCCAAATAGATGGGGTTTCTAGTGATGCCAAATACACCGCTAGAAATAATATGACTCGTGGGCTTCCAGGGCTCGATACTCGTTTTAGCACGGCGAAATTGAATGAGAGAGATCGCAATTAATAATGTACAAAGCAGCAGTATAAATCCCCCTATGCTTTGCAATATCACCACAGCAGTATGGGTTATGGCTAAAGGCATTAAATAATTTAATGCGACCCCCGCCGCTATCGCCAATACAAACACTAAGGGTGGTGGGAACTTAACACCAGCCCCGTTATTATCTTCGCGCATACTCACTCCAAAACACTCATTATTAACACACTAGCCTAGTTAGTTAGTTAGTTGCAGCTATAAACATCAAGGCCTAGCTAAATCAAAGCTATCGGTGGTGGTGGCATAACTATCACCGCCCATTTTTCCAATAGCCTTAAGCGCCTTAGTTTGAATTCTCATATCTTTCGTACAACTATCACTGCTGTGGATAGCAACTACTTTTAATAACATGATGCTACCCCCCATGGCTTTTTCTGAGATGCAAATAATTTGCTCTAACTTACATTCAAAGCGCACAGGTGAGATTGCCACACCTGGGACATTCACTTTAACGCTATTAACTTGCTCGATATTCAGCTGTGCAAACTCATCAATTTCAGCGGGGAAATTTGCGCAACTTGCATTCATTATTTGCGCAGCCTCGGCACTGACGATGTTAACCACACACTCACCTGTTTCTCGCAAGTTGGTCAGCGTATCCTTATCTTTTAAATCTCTGGGTTTAATTTGCGTGACACTGAGAATCAATGGGTCGCAACTGGCTACACTAAAAAATGAGTAAGGTGCTAAGTTCAAAATACCGCTGGCACTTCGGGTACTCACCCAGGCAATCGGCCTTGGCACTATCGCCGCAACCGCCGCTTGGTAACACTGCAGTGCATCAATTTCGTCAATGTCTAGATACATGAAAACTCTCTTGCGATCATAAAAGATCCTCAGTGTATCTGAGACTTAGCAAAAGCCAAGTACTTTATACTTCAGCGACTGCTATCACCGCTGTTTCCGCGATAGCATCTGCCTGCCATATTTTATACGCTGGTAGCGACAGCATATGCTGCATGTATTGCTTCACATTTTCAGGCACTTGAATTTGATAGATACTAAAGCGAATAACTATTGGCATAAAGAAGGCATCGGCGATAGAAAAATCACCAAATAGATACTCTGTTGCTGAATCGCCCTCTTTACTCTTATCTAAGCACTGACTAAAAATAGTAATGATCCGCTGAATTTCAGTGTTGGCTTGATCTGATAAAACAATCGCTGCTTTTTCTCTGCGCACATTCATTGGCATCTCTTCACGCACTGCAAAAAAACCGGCATGCATTTCGGCACAAATAGAGCGTGCTTGTGCTTTAGCGGCTATCTGTTGCGGCCAGCCCTCTCCCCTCAGATATTGATCGTTTAAATATTCACAGATAGCCAGAGAGTCCCAAATGGTTAAGCCGTTATCTATCAACACTGGCACTTTAAGGCTCGGGCTAACTTGCTGCATATGCGCTTTCATTTGCTCGGTGAACAACCACAATTTCCTCTCCTCAAAGGAAACTGACAAATGCTGCATTAACAGCCAAGGTCTGAGCGACCAAGATGAATAATTTTTATTGCCTATAACCAGTTGCATAATATTCTCCCTTTATTGATTAGTGAGCTGAGCTTATAAATAAAAACAAAGCTTTACCAGCGACAAATATTGATGACTAGTATCAATAACATTGATGCTATTAGCGCTGAACAAGTGGCTGCTTAGCTGTTATTCTTATTATTTGTAAATATTGGCATTGAAAATAGTAAATTATGGATATCGAACTTCTCAGAACCTTTGTGGTAGTGGTAGACAATGGCAGTTTTACCCGGGCAGCCTCACAGATTTATCGCAGTCAATCAGCGATTAGCATGCAAATAAAGCGCTTAGAAAAGCAGTTAGACAGACAGCTGTTTCATCGTAATGCGCGCTCTTTAAAACTGAGTTTAGATGGTAGAGCGTTGGTCCCCTATGCAAGAAAGCTACTTAAACTGCATGATGAAGCGATGGATAACATTATCAATCGCTCCCAAGCGAGAAATATTCGCATTGGCTGCCCCGATGATTTTTCACATACTTTACTGCCCGATTTAATTGAAATATTGCGCCGTAAGATTCCCAAAGTTCACATAACCTCTGTGTCTGCCAATTCTAATATACTGCGCCAATACTTAGATAATGGCGAATTGGACATCACTATATTAACGCGTTCAGAAGACAGTAAAGAGGGAGTTTTATTACGCCAAGAACAGGGCGTATGGCTGTTTAAAGATGCCGCTATTTTGCAGCAGCGACCGCTCCCTTTAGCCCTATTAGAACCTGGTTGCAAATTTCATAGCAGTGTTGTCGATGGCTTAGAAAAAGCCGGTATTAGTTATGAGATAGTCTGTGATGCCAGTAACTGTGGTTTATTGATTGAGCTGGTGAGGCGCAACTATGCTATTAGCGTGATGGCAGAAAATGCTGTGCCTGATGATATTTCAACCCAATCAGAAGTAGAAGGCTTTCCCCCTCTTCCCGTTGCCCAGATCGTTATCTGCTTGAGGGGCGGCAATCAGCTTATCGAGGGAATATCTCTGGAAAGTATCGCCTTTGAGATGCGTGTATAGCCATCAACAGCCCCGCAGCAAACTGTTGGGGACTCGCTCTATGATGAAATAGACTACGCTTCTAATGGCAACTGATCTAAGGTCAATGCAACCCAATAGTTAGCCCCTAGTGCCAGCACTTCATCGTTAAAATCATAGTGCGGATTGTGTAACCCAGCGCCTCCCTCTAGCGGATCATTACCTATCCAAATGTAGGCACCAGGGCGCGCTTCCAACATAAACGCAAAATCTTCAGCTCCCATGCTTGGCGCCATATCTTGTACTAACTGATCCTCGCCGACCAGATCAGCCACTACTTTTGCACAGATCTGTGCATGGGCTTTATGATTGACGGTACACAGTGCTACATTGCGGTAATGAATTTCACAGCTAGCGCCATAAGCTGCACAGGTACTAGCGACCCGCGCTTTTAGTTGTGCTTCAATTTGCGCTTTCACCGGGGCGGTAAATGCGCGGCAAGTACCCGATAATTTGACACTATCAGGGATCACGTTATAGGCATCGCCTGCATGTACTTGGGTAATGCTCACCACTGCGCTTTGAAGTGGGTCTATATACCGACTGACGATACTCTGTAATGTATTAATCACGGCGGCACTGACCACAATAGGATCTATCCCTAAGTGCGGCATACCCGCATGACAACCGCGCCCAGTAATGGTGATATCAAATACATCCATGGAAGCCATCACTGGTCCGCTATGCACCGCAAATTTACCCGCCGCTAAACCCGGCCAATTGTGCATGCCATACACCGCATCAATACTGTATTTATCAAACAGTCCTTCATCACACATCAGCTTGGCACCTGCCTCTCCCTCTTCAGCTGGCTGAAAAATAAAAACCACTGTGCCGCTAAAGTTTCTATTTTCTGAGAGGTGTTTAGCCGCGCCTAACAACATAGCGCAGTGTCCATCATGGCCACAGCCATGCATTTTCCCAGGGTATTGGGAGCGGTGCTCAAACTCATTGAGTTCCTGTAAATTTAAGGCATCCATATCAGCGCGTAATGCAATGGTGTGCTCTCCTGCGATATTTCCTTTCAGCACTGCGATCACACCAGTGACAGCCAACCCAGTGTGCACTGTTAAATTGAAGCTTTGCAGTAATTCGGCAATTTTTGCCGCACTGCGATGTTCTTCGTAAGCGGTTTCTGGATGCGCGTGTAAATCTGTGCGCCACGCTCTCATTAACTGATGCAATTCACTATTTTGCGCAATCGATGTCATTACTTTCCTCTCTTTAACTAGCGGGTACAATCGGCTGTAAGTTCTTAAAGCTTACTATTATTTCGTTTTAACTATTATCTCGTTGTAACAATGCAGCTCCCTTGGCGTAATTTTCACGATACTGCGCTTGTGGCACCATATTACCACCTGTGGCCCAGGCAATGTGCGTCGCATTAGGCATAGCTGAGCTTAATTGTTGATCTTCTATATACGCACGCCCTTGATTAAACAACTTTTGCATGCCTATTACGCCAGCCAGTGCCGACGGCTCTAAATGAAGCTTTTCTGTATCTGCCAGCATTGCCAATAACTGGTACAAAAGCGCATCGTCTAAGGTATAACTACCACTGAGAATATTTTGCATCATTTTCCCGACAAAAGCTGAGGGGCGACCAACAGCGAGCCCATCGGCACAAGTATGGCCCTTTAGTGCAATATCTTGAATACAAACGTCCTCATGCAACTGAGTATACATGCCAAGCAGCATACAAGGCGAGGCACTAGGCTCGGCAAAAAAGCAGTGCACATTATCGCCAAACACTTGTTTTAAGCCAAAGGTAATACCACCAGGTGCTCCGCCTACGCCACAGGGAAGGTAGATAAACAGTGGATGATCGTTATCGACCTTTATCTGCTGTTCTATCAATTGCTGTTTTAAGCGCAAAGCGGCAACTGCGTAACCTAAAAACAAATCCGTTGAATTCTCATCATCGATAAAGTGACATTTTTGATCAGCTTGTGCCTGTAATCTCCCCTGCGCTACTGCGACTGAATAATCATCTGCGTACTCAATGACATTCACCCCTCTATCACGTAATAACTGTTTCTTCCATGCCTTAGCATCCCCAGACATATGCACGCTGACTTTAAATCCTAACTGAGCACCAATAATACCGATACTTAATCCGAGATTCCCCGTGGAACCTACGCTGATACTATACTGGGAGAAATGCTGTTTGAATTTTTCAGAATCGAACAAAGTGTAATTATCTGCCGTTGCTAGCAGCCCCGCATCCAAGGCAATACTTTCAGCGTGTTTAAGTACCTCATAAATACCACCGCGCGCTTTTACTGACCCTGAAATGGGTAAGTGCGAATCACACTTTAACCACAGTGACCCAGGACAAGTTTGAGCAAACTTTACTGCGAGCGCCTGTTGCATCTTACCAATTTCAACCAATGGCGATTCAATAATTCCCTGCATGACTTTAGTATCACTAAAAACTTTTTCTATATAGGGGGCGAATTTTATTAATCGGGTACTAGCTTGCTCAATATCGCTCATGGTTAAAACGGAGTTGGCTAGTGCCTGTTGTCGATACCCAGTATTAGACCAAAAAACAGCTTGTTGATTGGCCAAAGGTACTAACAGTGGGTGACTAGAAATCCAATGCTGAGATTTAGTTGCAAAAGGCTGGTTGTCCATTTAAGCTCCTTGAGGGAATAATATGCGCCACCAATGATATCCATCATATTACGCCTCTCCTAATTTAGAAACAGCGAGTAAACGAGACTAAAACAGTCATGTTCACTTAGGAGTTTGACCGAGAATAGCGATCATCGCGCAGGCTTGGCTACTTGTAGTAAGTTTAACCAAATAGACGAGGCCGCAGTAGATTGACCTGTTCTCGGTCAGGCTCCCAAGCACATTCCATCGAGTCCTGCTCATTCAGAATACCCCATGATTATCAAAAACACTTTAAAGGAGCTGTTGTGAAAGCAATAATCAGCATAAAAGACCTGCACAAAACCTATAGTTCAGGCTTTATTGCACTCAAAAAAATTAATTTAGAGATAAAAGCGGGTGAAATCTTCGCTTTATTGGGACCAAATGGTGCAGGAAAGACCACCCTTATCAGCATTATATGCGGCATAGTAACACCAAGCGGCGGCACGGTTATTGCCGATGGCAGTGACATTATCAGCGATTATCGTACTGCGCGCTCAAAAATAGGTTTAGTCCCCCAGGAACTGACCACCGACGCTTTTGAAACTGTATGGGCCACGGTTACTTTTAGTCGCGGCTTGTTTGGCTGTCCTCCCAATGATGCCTATATTGAAAAAATATTACGCCAATTATCTCTCTGGGACAAAAAGAATGCAAAGATAAGAGAGTTATCGGGCGGCATGAAGCGCCGAGTGATGATCGCTAAAGCGCTTTCTCACGAGCCAACGATTCTCTTTTTAGATGAGCCTACCGCAGGGGTCGATGTCGAACTGCGCAGGGATATGTGGGATATGGTCAGAGAGCTGCGTGAACGCGGTGTGACTATTTTACTCACCACACACTATATTGAAGAGGCCGAGGAAATGGCTGATCGCATTGGCGTGATCAATAATGGTGAAATCATCTTGGTGGAAGATAAAGCCACCTTGATGAGTAAATTAGGTAAGAAGACCTTAATCATTCAATTGCAAAACAGCGTTGCTAGCATTCCTCCTCTCTTGGAAAAATATCAACTGCAATTATCAGCGCAAGGGTTTGAGCTTCATTACAGCTATGATATGCAACAGCCAGAAAACGGCATCGCACAGTTATTAGCCGACTTGGACTCAGTCAATCTTAAAGTCAAAGATTTACATTCCTCCGAGAGCTCTCTCGAGGAAATTTTTGTCAGTTTAGTCAATGAATAATCTATGAATTTTAAGTGAGTAAAGTTATGAATTGGTACGGTGTTAAAGCAATCTATTATTTTGAAATGGCGAGATCTTGGCGCACTATGATGCAATCTCTCGCATCCCCGGTGTTATCTACTTCGCTTTACTTTGTGGTCTTTGGCACGGCTATTGGCTCGCGCATGGGGGATATTGACGGGGTTAGTTACGGCGCCTTCATCATTCCAGGGCTAGTGATGTTATCGCTATTGAGCCAAAGCATTTCCAATGCCTCTTTTGGCATATTCTTTCCCAAATTCTCCGGCACCATTTATGAAGTATTATCGGCTCCGGTGTCCCCTTTTGAAATTGTGCTTGGCTATGTTGGAGCTGCCGCCACAAAGTCTATGGTGATAGGTGTTGTCACCTTAATTACCGCCCGATTATTTGTCGATTACAGTATTGATCACCCTTTTTGGATGTTAGTGTTTCTCGTACTTACTTCCATTACCTTTAGCTTATTTGGCTTCATGATCGGTATATGGGCGGATGACTTCCAAAAACTGCAAATTATCCCGCTAATGATTATCACACCATTAACTTTTCTCGGCGGCGCATTTTACTCAATCAGCATGCTCCCAGAGCCATGGCAAACTCTGACGCTGTTTAATCCTGTGGTCTATTTGATCAGCGGTTTTAGATGGTCATTTTACTCCGTGGCTGATGTCAGCATTGGCTTGAGTTTATCAATGACCTTCCTCTTCTTAATTACCTGTTTAGCAGGCACTTATTGGATCTTTAAAACCGGCTATCGATTGAAATCTTAACGCAGTTGCCATCGTGATTACCAATAGTGGCGCAAAAGTAGAGAGATAATCCACTATTGGTGATAGTTGCCCGCTAAAGCCTGAAATTCCCACCAGAGGAACTTTTCCTCTAAATACCACTCTAGTTAGTCACATTTAGTGGCGTATATAGCTGTTACTACATTTTTTTATCTAAAAATTTGATTTATATTGAATTATGTTGTATCTATGCGTTTTAGTAACCATTAATTATGTCTAAGCTGATGATGAATAAATATTTTATTTTTGCCTTTTTGTTTTTTTATATCAATACCAGTTATGCCATCAATACTTATGTATCAGATGATATCTCTATCCATTATCGTACCGGTCCCTCGGTTAAATACCGAGTATTAGGCACCCTCACCTCTGGAGACAATGTCACTATTATCAATAGCACCAACAGTCGTTTCTTCTATAAGATAAAAACCACCAGTGGCAAAGTGGGTTGGGTCCCTAAAAAATCGATAAAATCAGGCTTAAGCGCTAAAGCACAAGTAAAACAATTGCAGCAGACTGTATCTTCTAGCGTTGCCCTGATTAAAAGGCAAGCGGATGAAATCCACCGATTGAAATCGTTATTAAATACACAAAAAGTAAAAAACGACAATCAGTCCAGTAAACAAACCCAGTTAAACACTGAAATCTCCACATTGAACAGCCAAATTAATCGATTAGATGACAGTAATTTAATTCGCTGGGTTACTCATGTTGCCATTGTTCTAGTATTCGGTATTTTTCTAATGGCGATCGTCTCAGTGTTTAGAAAACGTAAAGGTTATAACGAAATATATTAGCAAAAATATTTGTTTTTATTGTTAGTCAAGTATTGACACTCTAGATATCCTACCCTTAACCCGCACACTGATCATTTTAGAAACAAATCGCTGAACCCCATATAACATGGGGCTCACAGGACTTCTAAATAAACTGTCTACAAAGTTATCCACACTATCTGGGGATAACGACTCGCATAAATAGTAATTTTTTTTCACACACTACTGTGACGGTATAAGCAACAAAAATAATGCTGTCTGCGCTAACCAACAATATAAACTCTTGTATGAAATAGTCGATGGTGTAAACCTGCAAAAGCCGCTAGTATTTATTTAACGCTAAAATTTGCCCCGTTACCTTTTTTTCAATTATGACTGCGCATTTTTAACTAAAATAGGCACTTAAGTTGTACGGCGTACTTGTTCTTAGTGGCTATTACGTCTACAGTATTATTAGTGTTATTCATTAACAAAAAGAGAGAATCAGACAATGTTAACAATACTAACCCTGTGTTTAGTCGCTGTAATTTTGGTATTAGGTCAACATCTGTTTGCAGTAAAACCTAAGATGCAACCTATCAAAATTAAATCAGAACAACCCAATCCTAGGCGTCGCTATTAATTTTAGCTCTCAACCCATTAAAAAAGCGCCATAGGGCGCTTTTTTTATGTTCAGGATGTACGGTATAGCCCGTTGGCATGGATGCCAAAGAGGGCATATCTCAATACATAAGGCTGTTGACTTAACTTAACAGCTATTCACTGCTAGATACCTGCCATATCCTCTGAGCGAGTCCGCTCGACCTCTGAGTACTTTCAGCCACCGCTTTTTGCAATACTTTAACAGAACCTAAAAAACTAAAACGCTGTTTTGCCCGAGTGATTGCAGTGTAAATTAATTCTCTATTAGCCACTTTCGCCGCCTGCGCCAAGACCAACATGACATGATCAAACTCCGATCCCTGACTTTTATGTACCGTCATGGCAAAGACTGTTTCATGGGCAGGTAATCTTGAGGGCAGTAGTGCGTGTATCTCGCCGCTGCGCTCAAAATAGACTTTAAGCTGCCCAGTCTCTGGGTCTTTACAAGCGATCCCCACATCACCGTTATACAGCTGCATCTGATTGTCATTGCGGGTGATCATTACCGGCCTACCTACATACCAGCGGTTATCCGGCTCTTTCAATTGTTGCTTTTCAAAGTACTGCTCAAGCTGTTGGTTTATTTTTTCGATACCAAATGGTCCTACCCGCATAGCGCAGAGCACTTGAAAGCGATTAAAGCAGGCGAGAAATTCAGTGGCAGTTCGTGCCGTTTTCATCAGTGCAATATATTCTGTATAGCCGGATAACAATTGCGACAGTAGTTGTGCATCATCGGCACTTGGCTGCAGCCAAGTCAAATCATCAAAGTCTGCAGCAATGACCCTATCCACACCCGCTACATCCCCTGCGTTGCATACTCTGGCTAATTCGCCGATCCCACTGTGCTCAGAAAAACGATAGCTTTTTTGTAAAAAAGCTAAATTGTCAGCAAAGGGGTACTGAGAATATTGACTGTTGCTAAAACCACAACTTTCAGCCAATTGATCACTTTGCGCTTTTGAGTAACAGGCAATTTGTGGTGCCGCACAAATATCACCTAGTACACTACCCGCCTCTACTGAGGCAAGTTGATCTCGATCCCCAATCAGAATCATCCGTGTTTGACTCGACAATGCATCGACAATGCTCGCCATCATTGGCAAATCGATCATTGAAGCTTCATCGATAATCAACAAATCTACCAGTAGCGGATTATCACTGTTGTGGATAAACTTTTTACTTTTTGGCCTAGCTCCTAATAATCGGTGTAGCGTTTTTCCCTGTTCCGGGATTAACGCTAATACTTGCTCGGGGATGGTTAATTTCGTTTTGGCCTGTGCGATAGACTCAGATAGTCTCGCGGCCGCTTTACCGGTTGGCGCAGCTAACTGGATAATCGGCCTGCGACCGATTGCCAATTGATGCTCGATATATATGGCCAGCAATTTAGTCACTGTGGTGGTTTTACCGGTGCCTGGCCCACCACTAATCACGCTGATCAAACGATTACTAGTCACTGCTGCTGCAATGCGCTGCCAATCTGGCTGCTCTGCACTATCAAAGTATTTATCTAATAGGGTCTTTAATACAGGTGCTGCTATTTCCTCTAATTGAGCATTGCCAGCGCCGACTAGTTTACGGGCAACTCGACACTCATACTGCCAGTATCGATAGAGGTACAAGCGATTATTATCGATCACTAAAGGCGTTAGCTGGCTGCCATCACCAATGATCTGCATATCTATTAGCGTTTGTGGTGCTCGCAGTATCTGCAGGGCACTATGACGCAACTGTACCGGCCAGTGCTCAAGGGTACTCTCGAGCGCTGCTAAATCTATGCAGACATGTCCTTGAGACAACTGCTCACTCACTAAAGCACTGAGTAACAGCTGGCAATCACTGCTATTGGGTAATTGACGTTTTAACCACTGACTAAATTGTAAGTCCATCGCCTGCAACAATTTCACTTGCAGCGCTTGATCTAATAAAACCTGCAGCGCGCTAGGTTGCTCTTTCATGCTTCGCCCTCAAACAGATTATCTAATTTATCGATCAGTTCTCTGGATACTTTGGTGAAGAACACGCCGCTATCGCTCCCTATTTCAAGGCCTCTTAAAAACAGATAAAAAACCCCGCCTATATGTGTATCATAATCGTAACTAGCTAAGCGGCTGCGCAATAGACGGTGCAGTGCCAAAGTGTAAAGTACGTACTGGAAATCGTAGCGGTGATCAATCATTGCCGCTTCCAATGCCTCACCTTGATAGTCACTTGCACTATCTCCCAAATAGTTAGATTTATAATCGATCACATAATAGCGATTATCGACACGTACGGTTAAATCGATAAAACCTTTTAACATGCCGCTCACTTTATTAAACACCAAGTCACCTGCGCGCTTGGCCAATAGATCATGTTCACGCAGTAACTGATTAACTTGCACCGCTTGGATTGACTTAAAAGGCATCACAAACTCCATTTCCACCAGCCGGTTGCTATTATCAATCTGCGACAGTGAGAAACTCGCCGCAGCAGGTTCTGCTGCTAGTTTGACTTGTAAAGATTGATGCACAAAATCCGTTAAACATGGCAGCCAAACCAAATCGTAACCACTTAGTGGTAGTCTCTGCGTTAATACTTCCTCTATCTGCTGCGTATCTGCTCTGGTGAAGTCAATCTCCTCGTAAATACTGTGTAAAAAAGTACCGGCCACCGCCCCTTTGGCAAAGGTAAAAATACTCATTTCATCACTGCCCGACTCGACATTTTCTACTTCATCGGCTACTTCTAAATCCAGCTTGGCGCTCTCTAGTGCAGGGGCATGCTGCGCATCTTTAGACAGGGCCGAATAACTGGTTAGTCGCCAATTGAGATCTAAGCGCCGTTTGAATTTTCTAACGGCTAAAACAGCGCCTGAGTGACTGCTAGTTTCGGCGGCGGGCTCTGCAAATAAATCCGCTTGCGCGAGATCTATTTGCTCAACATTGACCACGGCTATATCAGTACTTTGCTCAAGTAGCTTACTTAACGCTTCGCTAATGGATATCCCCTCAAGCCAGACACTTTCGCCCCCCTCTTTTATCAATGTCAGCAAATAACCTATGGCACTTTTCTGCCAGACACTTTTATTGCGTAATGTAACGTTCGCCATGCCGATAAAACAGCCTTGCACAGCGCGAGTAATCGCGACATATAACAAACGTAAATCTTCGGCCAACTGCTCCTTGTTGACTTGATCTTGCTGCTCGCCACCTCTGGTATCTAAAATGGCAACGCCTGCATCATCGTGATACAACTTACTGGTTGAAGTGCGATAGCGGCAGGCAAAAGGTAAATAGACGAGGTCGTACTCTAAACCCTTGGATTTATGAATAGTGATCACGGTAATACGTGTTCTATCACTGTCTAAGCGCAGCTGTTGCTCTTGAGATTGACCGGAGGGTTGTGCCCTTCTATCTTGCAGAAAACGGATCAGCGCCTCATTAGACTCAAGCTCAGCACTGGCTTGTTGCAGTAATTCTGCCAAATGTAAATAATCGGTTAGACGCCGCTCCCCCTCTGCATGACTCAGCCAGCGCTGGGCAAATTGACGCTGTTGCAATAGCGCTTGCAACATCGCCAATACGCCACTGCGCCACCAGATATCACGAAAGCTTAAAAACTCTTCCACCAGCGCCTCCCAAGCCAACTCATCTTGGTTTAGCGCATACAGCTCCAGTGCCGATAACTGAAAAATCTCAGTCGCCAAAGCGGTTCTCAGCGCGCGCTCATTACTGGGTTCATTGACCGCTTTTAAAATGTACTGCAACTCGCGCGCCACATTGACAGTGTAAATATTATCTCTGTTAGACATAAACACAGAGTCTATCTGTAACTGCAGCAGCGCCTTTTGTACTAGCGCCGCCTCCTTCCTATCGCGCACTAATACGGCGATGTTGGCAGGCGTCACTGGATGCCCACTAATTTCACCATGGCGCAACATACCATCAATTTGCGCGGCGCAAGTAGTGGCAAAATTCTGTAGATATTGATCGCTGTTAAGAGGCGTGTCTGCCTGCCAAAAAGTAATAGCTGAGACAGTTTGTCCTGCCACCGTTAACCGCGAGTGATTGCTCTTACCAGCGGCCACTTTTTGAAAGGGAATATCTTCTGCATATATGAAGGCGGCTGGGGATCTGGAAAACAGCTGATTGGTGGCGTTCACCATCGCCGCGGATGAGCGCCAATTGGTGGCTAATGTATAGTGGTTTGACTGCTGCCTGCGCGCCTTGATGTAGGTAAATATATCCGCGCCACGAAATGCGTAGATGGACTGTTTGGGATCGCCAATCATTAACAACCCCAATTGTTCTGCTTCTGCTTCTTGCTCCACTTTTACATGACTATAAAGCGTGGAAAATATGCTGTATTGCAGTGTATCAGTATCTTGAAACTCATCGATTAGGGCAAAGGGGTACTGTAAGCGAATCGCTTTAGCCAACATTTCGCCACTGCTGCCAGCCAACGCAGCGGCTAATTTTTGCAGAAGATCATCAAAACTGAGTAATTGCTGCTTATCTTTCTCCAACTGCATATTCTGGCGCACCGCGATCAACGCACGACAAAACACTACTGCCTTAGTTTCAATTTGAGCCGCGCAAAAACCCTCAATCTCTACAAAGATTTGATGCCTGGGGATATCATCTGTTTTGGCTTTGTCTATTAGCTGCTGCTGGCTAAATTTCAATAGCTCTTTAAAGGGTGCCTTTTCTCCTTGGGAAAAAGCGACTAACTTGGCAAACCAAGTCGGTAAATTTCGCTTAGAATAGCTGCGTTTGTCCACTGAAGAGCTCTGAATAAGCCCCTGTAAATCATCGCAGGGCTCATCGCTTGCTAAGACCTTTGCCAAAGCCTCGCGCAGCTGTAATTGGCGTATTTCAAATTCATCCCAAGCACTCTTAAGATCAAAATCACTGTAATCTGGGGACAGTTGTAATTGAGCAAGCCCTAAGTAACCGCGAATTTGACTAAAGAGCTTTTCAGGCGTGGCATAGACACTGAGAATTTCATTAGCCAGTGATACTGGTGCTTGATATAACGTGTTGCGCCAAAAATCTAACAGGCCTTGGCGAATAATGTCACTGTCATCACTGATTAGCTGCGCATTAAAGTTAGTTCCTGATTCAAATGCGTGCTGTTTAAGCATCCGCTGACAAAAGCCATGAATGGTAAATATTGCCGCTTGATCCATTTCAGAGGCAGCGAATTCAAGATCTAACACCGCCCGCGCATGGTCAGTGTGCAATGCTAATAACTGTTTTATAAAAGGGTCGTCACTGTCACCTAAAATAAAAGCGACCCGCGCCTCTTGAATGCGTTTTCTAATCCGCTCTCTAAGCTCAGCGGTAGCGGCTTCAGTAAAAGTGACCACTAGTATCTGACCGACTTCAAGGGCGCTCTCTCGACCCAGACCCAACAGCAATCTTAAATACAGCGCGGCGAGTGTATAAGTTTTACCGGTACCTGCACTTGCCTCTATTAAAGCTTCCCCTGTGAGCGGCATGCTGATGGGGTCTAAGATTTGCGCCTCATTTACTTCAGCTTTAACTTGGCTCATGAGTCATCATCCTCAGTATCAATTACTAAATATTCATTAAGAGAGGTAAAGATGTGCGGATTAATCGCCTGCAAACCATGCTCTATATCTTGCCAGCGCGGATAGACCCGCTGAATATACGGATCTTCAAAATTATTATAATTGCCCTGTAAGCTGTGCAGAGTTTTTGTGACATCATCAGTGTTGAACAACTTCCAACCTAAATCTGGTAACCAGGCTAGAGGACTACGCAGCCCCTTTTTATATATTTCAATTAAGGCACTCAAGTATTCGCAGGCCAAAGATTGATCTAGCGGAATAAAATGAAACTGCTCATTGATGGCTCTAAAATAGGTCGGCTTTTGCACACCATTGGCACATGCCGCCAAATGCTCTATCCAGGTACTAATATAACTGCGACCGCTACTATTGGCAGCAGTGTATTTAACCACGCCCAAATCATAGAGCGGCTCAATCCAACCGCGCAACTCAAGATCCGCTATGTCTAAAGAAAACGATAAACGTCTTTTAGTGCCATTGAGGAGAGGTTGTACTTTTTGCGCTAACTGCGTGGCATCAAAGACATTTTTACTCAAGTTTTTATGCCCAGCGACTCCCAGTGGCAATAACCCAGATGCGCTTAAATATTCGCTAAACTCATCTATATCCCTCTCTAACAAAGCGTGGTGCAACAGTTGATCACGGACAATATAATTATCCAAACCGGTTAACGAAAATGGCTCCTCATCTTCAATGAGCTCTTCATCGCTCTGAAAATTAACTTGCAGTTTATGCTGTAAATAATAGCGAATTGGCTGTTTGAAAAAAGACGTTAGTTGCGTTAACTCTAGTGTTTCTATGCTTGTCTCTGGCAGCATCGCTGCAAAACCATCTTGCTGCTTATTTTCCAGTTCAGTATCGGCAATCGCCAACCACTGTGCGCCGTAACTAAACAATTCATCACTGGGATCAAAATAGCGGCGATGGTATGGCGTTAAAGGGTGTTCAGTGGTTAAATGCTGCATCAGAGCCATGCCTTGGCGCTCTAACGTTTGTATATCTACCTTGGCTGGACTCTCACCGCCCGCTAAATAATAACCTTGTTGTAAATACTCAAATAATTCACTGATTAATACCGAAGGCACTTTCAAGCTGTTATCAGCCATAGAGCGTCCCACATAACTCACGTACAAAATTGAGCGCGCTGAAAGCAGTGCCTCTAAAAACAAATACCGGTCATCGTCACGGCGCGATCGATCCCCTTTACGTGTGTGCTGCGCCATTAAGTCAAAGCCCATTGCCGGCACTGATCTCGGGTAGTCACCATCATTCATTCCCAACAGACAAACCACCTTAAAGGGAATCGCGCGCATTGGCATCAAGGTACAAAAATTAATTTTACCCGATAAAAAACGTTGCCCCGAGCGCTGCTCTGTCAGTGACTGCTGTAGATAATCGATGATGATTTTTGCGGGCACCGGTGCTGCATATTCCACTTCCTGTAAGGTGCTCTGCAAATCTTCGAGTGATTTATAAATAATTTCTAACGCGGCTAAGTCCGCATCGTCTGGCAGGTATAAATCTTTGAGCAGGCGATGAAAAAAGCTGATCCACTGCTCAATATCACAGCTGGCCTCAAACTGGTTCTGGCACTGGTCTAACAAGCTAACAAACTGCGCTAACTGACCTAAAACAGCGGCGTCTAACCCCTCTATTTCACCGTATGGCGCTATCCCCTGCCAATTTTGCTCAAGGTCTCCCATGGCAAAGCCTGCAAACATTCTATCTAGGCCAAACTGCCAACTGTTTTGATTAAAGCTAGGCAAACTGAGCGCGGCCCTTGATGGCGCATCTAAGCCCCATTTAATGCCAGAGTCTAAAATCCAAGTGCGCATTAAATCAAACTTGGCCTCATCTAGCTCAAAGCGGCGCAATAACGCTGGCAGCGACAACAGTTCAAGTAACTCTGTGCTGGTATAACGCCCTGTGGACAAACTCAATAACGCTAAAAAGTTACTGATCAACGGAGACTCTTGTTGAGCGTTACGATCTGATATGGAAAATGGCAGGTATCTGTCACTCGGAGCCTGACCAAACACCGCTTCAATATACGGGCTGTAAGCGGATACATCGGGCATCATCACAATAATGTCCCTGGGCTCAATGTCGGTATTATTCTCTAACATCGCCAGTAGCTGATCTTGCAGGACTTCTACCTCGCGCATGCCGCTGTGACAACTGTGCAAGCTGATTGACTGATCCGTTGCAACTACCGATGAGCGGCAGTGCTCTGTGGCTTGAAAATCACTTTCATCTTCAAAAGAGCGCCGGTTACGCAGCGATAAAATGTCTGACTGGATAGAGCGCAGCAAACTGCTTTTATCATCATCATTAAATAGTTCAACTTCGGGCAGATCTAATTGATTGAGCAGATGAATATAGTCACGCCCCAGCTTACCCATTGACGCCAACAGAGGATTACCTTGCTCATAGAGTTGCAGCTGCGCGATATCAGCACTGTCTGAATCTCTATTGCGGCGCAGTAATTTACCGAGATAGCGCTTATCTACGATATCGCTCCAGAACTGGCGGCAGGGGTTGGCCACCATCAGATGAATTTCACAGCGCTTGCCCAAATGCACCAGCGCTTGTAAATAATTATCAGGCAGGGCTGAGATTCCAAATACAAAAATTCGTTGCGGAATTTTGTGTGCTGGTGCCGCACCTATTGCGTCGATAAAAGCATCGAACATGTTAGCTCGGTGCCAGTGTGGTAGCTCGCGGGCTTTAGTATCTTCGACAATGGCACGCCAGAGTATTGGCTGCCACAGCTGTTCTTCTAGCGCCGGCGCATTTTCTGCATTTTCCCACTGTGCAATCCAATCGGGTCGATACACTAGATACTGGTCAAACAAATCGGCAATTTTTGTACACAACTGGTACAGCTTAAGGGGTGTCTCATCTGTCATATACAGCGCCAGAGACCTAAAATGCTCATCTTTAAGTTTGCCAGGCAAAATGCTCATCAAAATCCAAGTCATGCTCTCCTTGGAATACGCAGAGCGCTCAGGCACATCAACTAACATCTCTGAGAAGGTACGCCACAAGAAACTGGCGGGAAGTGGAAACTCGATATTGGCAGAAATACCGATGCGTTGGGCCAATTCAAGTTTCAGCCACTGGGCCATACCAGGACTCTGAACCAGTATTTGCTCAAGACTAAAGGGGTCGCTAAGGGGATCACGAGATATCATTTCGACCATCAGGTCGCGAAGTACATCGAGAGAGTTGGAGTGGTAAACTTTTAACAAAATAGACCTTTGTATGTCTGCGGGCTACTCACAGGCGCTAATCTATGAAATTCACTAGGAGCGTATCCGAGAACTGCGATCGTAGCGAGAGCAAGGTTATTTGAGGCAAAATTAGCGATCATTTGAGGCGAATAGCGTGCTATTTAACGATCATGAGCGTTAATTTTAACCAAATAGGCTTGGTCACAGTAGATTAGTCTGTTCTCGAACAGGCTCCTCGGCACTATGAGTCAATGAATGTTGTTACGCGGTCCTACCGATCTTAGCCATTGATAATATATCATCCGTGATGGTTCGTGATTAACTTAAGTTTCTATAGGGCGATGGCTGCTTGCGGCGTAATCAAAACCCGCCTGCTCTGTCCAAGTATCTTTACCCATTTCAACTTTGACAACACCGGGAAAGCGTTTATTAAGATAATTAACTGCATCTTCAAGTGTCTCTATATCACATAACATCACACCGCCACGTTCATTATCAGTGCTAAAAATAAAACTCTTCAAAATTAATATCTCTTTGTTAACTTACATTTACCAGAACTATATTACGCGAGAAACGCTGTACAACCAAGATCGAATTGCCTTTGAAATAGCACATCGACAAGGTATGCCCTGAATATGCCCACTGTTGGCGAATGCTAGGCTATATTTATAAAAAAACAGCCCTTAAACCTAAATAATTAGAATTGAACACTCTTTACAGCTTATGCCATCTAATTGCATGATTATCGATATTCATCGGCCCTATAAATTGACTTTAAGCTAATATTTTACTTTAATCAGTAGGGTAGAGTTACATTTTTTCATTGGACTGATTACACCCCTCATTCTATGTTGTTTTATTCTCTACAATTTCGCTAGGTAGATCTATTTTTCGTTTAAAACAGATTAAAACGCTAAATATTTTACCTACCTCAACCTATGTTGCATTTTGCCAGAGTATTTATATGAATTTAAGCAACCTGTTAGTGGTTCTTGTTGAGCCTTCCAATTTACAGCGCTCTATTATTCGTAAGCATTTGGCTAGTTTCGAAATCACAGAGGTAGAAGAGTGTGCCTGTGGGCAGCAAGCAATAGATTTCATGTGCAATGAAGTACCAGATATCGTGATTAGCTCTATGCATTTACCCGATATGACAGGCACAGACATCGTCAGTAATATGCGCAGTGACGAACGCCTTAGCGAAACCACTTTTTTACTGATTTCCTCTGAAACTCACTATCGCTTTTTAGAGCCTGTGCGCCAGGCGGGTGCCATAGGCATTTTGCCGAAGCCTTTTACGGCAAAGGAGTTGGGACGGGTATTACACAGCACTTTAGATTACATTGGCGATCATGAGACAGAAGTCACGGATGAAGAGTTTGAAAATCTCAGTGTACTGATCGTTGATGATAGCAAAGTTTCACGCACCTATTTCAAAAACATACTCAAGAACTTAGGCGTTAAAAATTTAGTTGAAGCTGAAGATGGAGCGCAGGCCTATGAGATATTTCAGCAGCAGAATTTTGATTTAGTCGTCACTGATTACAACATGCCCAATGTCGATGGCAAAGAGCTACTTGAGCTGATTCGACAAGACGCTCAACAACCTTCAGTCCCGGTTATGATGGTGACTTCAGAGCAAAATCAAGCGTCCCTAGCGGCGATAGAAAGCTCTGGCGTTTCAGCACTGGTGAAGAAACCTTTAACTTACGATGTGATTAAACGGATTATCATCGAATTAGTTTTTGGCGACATATAAAAAAACCTTGTAGAGCCAAACTCTACAAGGTTTATTTTCTATCTAAAATAACCGTTTAAGCTTTGTGACGAATTTCAAAGCACTTGTGAATACGTGTATTACGCTTAAAATCGGGATCGATAGTATTCTGCGTGATCTCGACAACGTCAAACGCCCCTAGCAATTCATAATCCAATTTAAACTTGCGATAATTATTAGAGAATATCAATACGCCATCACGCCTTAACAAACGCATCGACGAGGCGATCATACGCACGTGATCACGCTGGACATCCAACACATCTTGCATACGTTTGGAGTTTGAGAAAGTCGGCGGATCCAGAAATATCAAATCATAAGCCGGTTGACGCTGTTTTTTCAACCACTGTAGGCAATCCGCCTGAATGAAGTGATGAGCACTATCATTAAAACCGTTCATTGCCATGTTCTTGGCAGACCAACTTAAATAGGTCGCCGACATATCAACACTCGTGGTCGTTTTAGCACCACCTAGGGCCGCATGTACTGAGGCAGAACTGGTATAGGAGAATAAGTTAAGGAAATCCTTGCCACTTGCTTGCTGCTGAATGGCCAAGCGAATCGGTCTGTGATCTAAAAACAACCCGGTATCAAGGTAATCTTTAAGGTTAATTCTAAAGCGAGCACCGTGCTCAGTGACTTCAAAGAACTTGCCTAAATGCCCCTGTTTTTCATACTGCTGGGTGCCGCTCTGGCGCTTACGTTGCTTTAACACCACACGTTTTGGGTTGATCTCCAATACTTGCGGTATAGCCGCTATCACATCTTTTAAGCGCTCAAATACTTTGACCTGATCGATAGTCCTAGGGGCTGCATACTCTTGTACATGCACCCAGTCTCCATATACATCAATGGCGACGGCATACTCAGGGATATCAGCATCGTAGAGTCTGTAGGCATTTATTTGGTTTTTCTTACGCCACTTAGCCAAAGATTTAATGTTTTTCTTAAGCCGGTTGGCAAACATCTGCCCCGCTTCTGATAAAGGCTCTAAATCTGCAAGATCCACTTTGCTATCGGCATCAGTACGCTCAGCGTAAATGTGATAGTTAAACAACTTACTCTCAAGCGGGCCATTGTTTAGCTTATAGGTTTTATCAGGTTTGAGCCCTATGACCTGGCACAACTCTGGGTTACCGGTAAAGATAGAAGCTTTCCAGCCCCGAAAATCCAGTTTAAGTTTATCGCCAATACTGCGATACATAAACATCAACGTTGAGCTATCACCTAAACGCTCACCGTAGGGAGGGTTAGTAATCAACAAACCCGGTGCAGCACTTGGCGGCATCATTTTTTCAACTTGGCCAACTTTGTATTGAATAAGATCTTCTAAGCCGACGTTTTTACTGTTCGCAGTGGCATTTTCAAGCACACGCGCATCGATGTCAGCGCCAATAAATTCTACGTCGTTTTCACTAAGCCCCACCACTCGGCGTTTCTCTGCTTCTTGTATGATCGAATCCCATAGCTGCGCATCGTGTTTTTTCCAATGCACGAAGCCCCAGTGATCGCGATCAAGACCCGGCGCAATATCTGCAGCCATCATCGCCGCTTCAATTAGGATCGTACCAGAGCCACAAAGAGGATCGAATACTTGCTTAAATTCACTCTTCATTTTCGGCCAGCCAGCACGCAGTAACAACGCCGCCGCTAAGTTCTCTTTTAAGGGAGCGGTACCTGCAAACAGCCGATAACCACGACGGTGCAAACTAGAACCTGACAGGTCTAATGACACCGAAAGCCTACCGCGATATAAATGGGTATGAATACGTATGTCGGGAGTATCACGGTCTATCACCGGTCTTATGCCAGTACTGTCTCTGAACTGATCGACGATGGCATCTTTCACTTTTAGCGCGCCAAAGTGAGTATTGTTGATCGCTTGTGAGCTACCGGTAAAGCTTATCGCCAAACTGTTGGTAGGCTCCATGTGCTCCATCCAATCGATGCTTTGAATAGCTTCATAGAGCTCATCCGCACTTTCAGCAGTTCCCTGTAGCAGCGGCAGCAATACTCTGTTACCCACTCTTGACCAAAGACAGGCGCGATAGGCGTGTTCTATTTCTCCACGAAACTCCACCCCCACGGCAACTTGTTTTACATTACTCGCACCAACGCTGATCAACTCATCAACCAACAGTGGCTCGAAACCTTTAGGGCAAGTCGCCAAAAACATATGTGACATTAATTTGTACCTTTTAGAGCGCGCTCATTTGTCGCCCTTTATTATTTCAAAAAACTATTTACATCAAAGAGATGTAAATTCATTCATAGTTTAAGCCCAAAAACCTGATTATTTTTCAACCAGATATTTTGTTTAAACTAATGTTTAACCTATTGATAAAACACTTTTTTATTATCCTGTGGTGTTTGGCGAACAAACAAGTGTTTAAATTTTGTAACAAATACGATGATTTTTGCTATAACTATTATTGAGATTGAGTATTACTACGAATAAAAACACCCATCAATAATGGAGCAGGCAAAACCGAACACATCTGTTGTAAAAAATTAATTAAGAGGCATTACCATGAAGAGACAAAAACGCGATAAGTCTTCCATTTTATTTTCCAGAGGTTTTAGTGCTGGTCTAACCGGTAAATCCAAAGATCTATGTCCAACTAATATCGAAGAAAAACGTAGCCTATGGCTCGGCGGCTGGCGCGAGGGACGCGAAGCTCACTGGGATGGTATGGCAGGTGTCTCCGCCATCCAAGCTAATCCAGCACTGCATTAACATCCAAACTCATCAACCTAAAAAAGGCTTTCATTATAAAGCCTTTTTTAATGCCTAATTATCTGCCTGGCAACGACTGAATAGCGCGAACTGAATCGGCTATTAAACTAGGCCCTTTGTAAATAAAACCACTGTATATCTGTACTAAGCTGGCACCGGCTTCTATTTTTTCAGCCGCATCAAAACCTTCAGAGATACCGCCAACACCTATAATAGGCACGCTTCCCTGCAGCTCTTGTGCTAAATTGCGAATGATACGTATAGACTGATTGCGTACCGGTGCGCCGGACAAACCACCCGCTTCGTGCTGAAATTTAGCCCCTTCAATACCCTGACGAGAAAGCGTTGTGTTGGTGGCAATAACCCCATCTATCTCATAAGTTTTTAAGGAGCCTGCGACCATCGCCACTTCTTCCTCGGTTAAATCTGGCGCAATCTTAACGGCAATAGGGACATATTTATCATGTAATATCGCTTGCTTCGCCTGCTCGTTTTTAAGCACTTCTAACAAAGAGTTAAGCGCCTCTCCAAACTGCAAGGTACGTAAGCCAGGAGTATTGGGCGAAGACAAATTGATACTAATATAAGAAGCTCGTGAATATACTTTACGCAGACAATACAAATAATCATCGTTAGCCTGCTCATTGGGAGTGTCTTTGTTTTTACCAATATTGATACCCAAAATACCGTTAAACCTGGCCTTGTCGATATTTTCTAGCAAGGCATCAACACCTGCGTTATTAAACCCCATGCGATTAATAATGGCACTGTGTTCAGGGATTCTAAAGATACGCGGCTTTGGATTACCCACTTGGCTCTTAGGTGTTACTGTACCTACTTCAAGAAAACCAAAGCCCATACTCGATAAACCATCAATTGCTGCACCGTCTTTATCCAACCCAGCGGCTAGCCCTACTGGATTTGGAAACTTAATACCCATCACTTCCACTGGCGCATAGAGTTTTTCTGCTCCCAATAATTTTGGCAAGCCCAATACAGCAGCTAAATTCATGCCTTTGAGTGCCAAGTTATGGGAGTTTTCAGCATCTAAGCCAAACATAAGAGAACGGGTTAATGGATACAACATAGATTATTAGGCCACTTTAAAATTTGATGCCATTATATGTCATAGAAGCTGATATATATAGACGTATTTAGATCGCTTTTAGGTATTCACTAAGCGCTGTTCACAGTGATAATACTTTTGACACTACCACTAATATTTAAACAATTACCAACGGGCAGTTACAGATAATCTATTCAGTGTTAAACTGCTCCGCTCTACGCTGTGCTCATTAATTTTAGCGTGTAAATCAGAGGCTTTTTGCGGATATAATCAAATTTATCACTCTTCCCCAAGCCACCTAAATATCTTTCTAAATCTAATTCTGTTGTTTGTACATCATTTTCACGCATAGGTTCTACATGTTTAATTTTTTTGAAAGCTTAATCAAACCTTTTCCAGATTCACAATCTACCCAGCCGCCAAATACCTTGTTTGCCTTTTTTCGGCACTACAGTAAAGGCATGGAAAAATATCTGATATTGATGGCGTTGATGACGGCGAGTTTAGCGATAGGAGAAGTGTTTTTATTTAGTTTTATGGGCGAACTCGTCGACATGCTCAGCGGCAAACCTGATCAGTCGCTATTAGCAACACACAGCAACTACTTTTGGGCAATGGGAATATTAGTGCTCATTGGTATGCCCTGCATGATTCTACTACACACTACGCTTATTCATCAGAGTATTCTGGGCAACTATCCAATGACTATTCGTTGGAGCATGCACCGTTATTTACTCAAGCAGAGCATGGCTTTTTATCAAGATGACTTCGCCGGACGCCTAGCCACTAAAGTGATGCAAACCTCACTGGCAATACGCGAAGCCAGCACTAAACTGTTAGATGTATTTGTCTATATTATTGTCTATTTTGTTTCAATACTGTTTTTAATTGCCCAGGGAGACGTATTGTTTTTAATCCCTCTGTGCCTTTGGCTCGGCTGTTACATTTACATTCAAATGCATTACATCCCCAAATTAAAAGCTGTTTCCACGCTACAAGCTAACGCCAGAGCCAACATGACCGGCTGCTTTGTGGATAGTTACACCAACATTGCCACGGTTAAACTGTTCTCTCATACCGAGCGCGAAGAAGCCTACGCCAAAACCAGCATGCAGAACTTCTTGGAAACAGTGCACTTACAGATGCGACTTGTCACTAAATTGGGCTTTTTTGTCCAGTACAATAATTTGATTTTGGTATTTAACATCTGCGCGCTATCTATCTACTTATGGTTGGACGGCTCCGTGACAGCGGGTGCTATCGCCATTGCGGTAAGTTTAGCGCTGCGCCTCAACGGTATGTCACAGTGGATCATGTGGGAGATGAGCTCGCTTTTTGAAAATATCGGCACCGTGGTTGATGGCATGAACAGCTTATCCAAGCCGCACAGTGTCACAGATGACAAAGACGCCAAGGCTCTAGTAGTCAGTCGCGGTGCCATCGAATTTCGCGCGGTCAATTTTAATTTTGGCAAACAACTCTCACTTATATCTGACCTTAACTTAAGCATTAAAGCCGGTGAAAAAGTGGGATTAGTGGGTCGCTCTGGTGCGGGAAAATCTACTTTAATCAATTTGCTAATGCGCTTTTACGATTTAGAGTCCGGCAAAATATTAATTGATGGGATGGATATAAAAACGGTCACTCAAGAGAGCTTACGCGCCAATATAGGCATGGTGACTCAAGACACTTCACTGCTACACCGCAGTGTGAAAGACAACATTCTTTACGGGCGCCCCGATGCCAGCGAAGAGCAGATGTTCAAAGCGTGCGAGCAAGCTCAAGCACACGACTTCATCCTCAAGTTATACGACCCAAATGGTGGTAGCGGCTACGATGCCCAAGTGGGAGAGCGCGGCGTCAAGCTTTCTGGCGGTCAGCGACAGCGCATTGCCATCGCCCGTGTACTGCTTAAAGACGCTCCTATTTTACTGCTAGATGAAGCCACGTCTGCCTTAGATTCTGAAGTAGAGGCCGCTATCCAACAACACTTAGAACAGTTAATGCAAAACAAAACAGTGATAGCCATTGCGCATCGCCTATCAACAATCGCCGCGATGGATAGACTGATAGTAATAGATGAAGGGAAGATTATTGAGCAGGGGAGTCACAGCGAGCTACTGGCTCAAAAAGGTGTGTACGCGCAACTATGGGCTCATCAAAGTGGAGATTTTTTAGGGGAGCAGTAGTTCCTATAAGAACAGCGACTCCCCCATTAAAAACGCTCTTACTCTAAACTTTTACGCTCCTCACGGGGCGTAATTTTATAGTGGTTTTTATAGGCGGTACTGAAATAGGAAGCGCTGGAGAACCCGCACAGTAAACCTATCTGTAAAATGCTTTTATCACTTTGACGCAGTAATTTTCGGGCGTGGCTCAAACGCAGCTCTATGTAATACTTAGCAGGAACATTGTTTAAGTGCTTTTTAAATAGACGTTCCAGATGCCTTCTGGACAACTGCACATGGTGGGCCAAATCATCAGTGCTTAAAGGCTCTTCTATATTTGCCTCCATCAAAGTCACCGCCTCTATCAATTTGGGCTGATTGGCACTAATGCGTGATTTAATTGGAATGCGCTGCTGATCATCACTGCCACGAATACGCTCACAGACAAACTGCTCGCTAATCGCCGCCGCCATCTCCAAGTTTTGCTGACGGGCAATCAAAAACAACATCATATCCATGGAAGCGGTACCGCCACTACAAGTGTAGCGCTTGCCATCAATTTCAAATAGTCGATTAGTCACTTGTGTTTTGGGGAATTCTTGCTTGAGGTTTTCGATATGCCACCAGTGAATAGTCGCACGATACTGATCAAGTAACCCGGCAATAGCCAGCACATAAGTACCAGTACCAATTCCTCCTATAGCCATTGAGCTATCACCTTGACGTTTAAGCCAATCGATAACCGCCTCATTACCCGTGCGCGCAATAGGGCTGGCACCGCAGACAAAGACCGCATCAAAGTAGGGTAAATCCTTTAAAGAATGATTAACTTGCAGCTGTACCCCGCTACTACTAGTGACCGCCTTACCATCATGGCTTATTAAGGAAGTTGCGTAACAACTCTGACCATTGATCCAATTAGCCATACGCAACGGCTCTATTGCCGAAGAGAAAGCAATTAAAGAGAAGTTAGGCAGTAACAAAAAACCATAACGTAATGGCTTTTGAGGGGATTTATTTTTATTAGAATATCCTGAACTAAGCATAGACAAAAACTCAATAGTTTAAATATAACGACAATAATTTAACGCATTTTGATTATACTTTAAATAAATTTAAATATCATGGCCGCTTTTACCAAGTTTATGTCGCCCTAATTAAATTATTGACCTAGTATTCCCTGCAAGCTAGCGCCATAATAAGTCCATTGAACAAAATACATTTTTAAAACGTTCAATATTAATACTTAATATATACCCCTATTATAAGGATTCCCAAAATGAGTAAGCAAAGCGTTACCCGTGCAGATTTTGATAAAGTGATGGTACCTAACTACAATCCACAACAGATGGTACCTGTACGCGGTCGCGGCTCACGAATTTGGGACCAAGAGGACAATGAGTACATAGACTTCGCCGGTGGTATCGCCGTGACTTCTCTAGGCCACTCACACCCAGCGCTAGTGAATACGCTTAAAGAACAAGCGGACAAGCTATGGCACTTATCCAACATATTCACTAATGAGCCGGCACTGCGTTTAGCCACCAAGCTCTGTGAAGCGACTTTCGCCGACAAAGTATTTTTCTGTAATTCAGGTACTGAAGCCAACGAAGCGGCTTTCAAACTTGCACGTAAATACAGCTACGACAATGTCGGCCCGCAAAAACACGAGATCATTTCTTTTGAACAGTCTTTTCACGGCCGTTCACTATTCACCGTATCCGTCGGTGGACAAAAGAAATATCGCGAGGGGTTTGAGCCAGTTCCCGCTGGCATCACGCACTTACCTTACAATGATATTGAAGCACTTAAAAACGCCATTTCAGCGCGTACTTGTGCCGTGGTATTAGAGCTAATTCAAGGCGAAGGCGGAGTTATCAATGCCGACCCAGCTTTTGTCAAGGCGGCTCGTGCGTTGTGTGATGAGCATAATGCGCTACTTATTTTTGATGAAGTACAAACGGGGGCTGGCCGTACTGGTACATTCTTTGCCTACGAGCAGTATGGAGTCATCCCAGACATTCTGACTTCTGCTAAGTCTCTCGGTGGCGGCTTCCCTATTGGTGCCATGTTAACCACTGACAAATGTGCAGTGAGCTTAAATTTTGGTACTCATGGTAGTACTTACGGTGGTAACCCACTGGCCTGTGCCGTTGCTGAAGTGGTCGTTGATGAGATCAACAAGCCTGAAGTACTCTGCGCTATTAGCGCCAAAAACCAATTGTTTGTTGAAGGTTTGGCCGCGATCAACGCCAAGTACAATATCTTTCAAGATACTCGTGGTCTTGGATTATTGATCGGCGTTGAACTTGTTGAACAGTGGCAGGGAAAAGCAGCCCTATTCATGGCTGCCGCGCGCGAGCAGGGATTGATGATATTGATAGCAGGGCCAAAAGTATTACGTTTTGCCCCCTCTTTAATCATTGAAGATGAAGATATTAAACAAGGTTTAGCTAAGTTAGACGCTGCGATAGCCCAAGTTTTAGCTGAAAAAAGCTAACCTCTCTCGCCATCGTTGACTCTATAGATTTAAGGTAGACAGAAAATTTTGTCTGCCTTAAATCACCCTTAACTATTCACTCTTTTTTTAAGCGAATTAACTTTCGCCTGCATAAATCTAATTTAGGAAAAACTATGTCAGCTTCAGAGCAAGCGCACAATTTCAGTCCATGGCTTGATTGGATCGACGGCGAATACGATCAAATGCTGGCGCGTACCATTGAGTTATCCCATATCAATTCCGGTAGCTTTAACCCTGATGGCGTTAACAAAGTAGGCCAGCAATTAATCGAATACGCAAAGGTATTAGAGGCTGAAGTCGAAATTCTACCGGTCGCGCCTTTCAAGCACATCGACAACAAAGGTAATGAGCAACAGCTACCAATGGGTAATGCGGTGCGCCTAACCAAGCGTCCAGACGCTAAATTGCAGATTTTCTTTTGCGGACACTTAGATACGGTCTTCCCTTTAGATTCTGATTTTCAGCAAACTAAATGGCTAGATGATGAAACCTTAAACGGCCCTGGTGTTGCCGACCTTAAAGGCGGCTTAATTGTCATGTTAAAAGCGATTGAAGCATTGGAGCGCAGCCCGTACGCTGCCAATATTGGCTGGGAAATCCTGTTTAATCCCGATGAGGAGATAGGCTCGCAGGGTTCAGCAGGCTTTATTCGCGAAGCCGCTAAAAAAGTACACTTGGGCATGATTTACGAACCTAGTTTCCCCGATGGTAACTTTGCTGGCGAGCGAAAAGGCAGCGGTAACTTTAGCGTAATCAGCCGCGGAAAAGCCGCGCACGCTGGTCGCGAACACCATTTAGGCCGTAATGCCGTACGCGCTATGTGTGACTTTATCAGCGCACTGGATGATTTAAATGGACAGCGCCAAGGCGTCACGATCAACCCAGCGTTAATAGAGGGTGGCGGCGCCAACAATGTGGTACCGGATATGTGTCTATCGCGCTTTAATATTCGTCTAGAACAACCGGCAGATGAGCAGTGGTGCCTAGACAACATCCAAACTATATTAGATGAGATCAACCAGCGCGAAGGCATTTCTATTGAAATGCATGGTCACTTTGGTCGCAAACCTAAATTACTCAGCGAAGCTAACCAAAAACTCTTTCAACTGGCCTGCGACTGCGGTTCAGAGCTTGGCTTGAACTTAACTTGGCTACCCACTGGCGGCTGCTGTGATGGTAACAACTTGGCCGAGGCTGGCATTCCCAATATAGATACATTGGGTGTGCAAGGCGGAAAGATCCATTCATCTGACGAGTATCTAAAAGTAAAAAGCTTAACAGTGCGCGCCAAGCTCAGCGCCATGATGTTGATGAAACTAGCCACCAGCGATGATTTAAGCTGGCTAGCTAAAGACAGTGCCGTTTAAATGTTAGTACTTCGCCCAGTGCGTTTTACCGATTTGCCAGCCATTGAGCACTTAGCAGTGACTGCTGGCAATCGTTTAACCACCTTGCCAAATAACAGAGATCACTTAGCGGAGCTTATCAATAATACTGAAAAGTCACTGCGCCAAAGCAAAAACACTCCGACGGCACAGAGCTACCACTTTGTCTTAGAGGACAGCGACAGTTTAGAAATTCACGGTATATCAGGCATCGAAGCGAATGTTGGCAGCAACGGGCCCTTTTACAGCTTTAGATGTGACAGCCTTGAGCACCAATCCGCCGAATTGCAGATTGAAAATACCATTGATACGCTCACTTTGTGCCGAGACAATGAAGGTGCATCAAGGCTTTGTACTTTTTTCTTGGCCAGCGATGAACTACCTGATTACGCCCTTAAATTGCTGTCTTTATCACGCTTGATGTTTATTGGCCAACAGCCGCTACGTTTCAATGAAAAGCTGATATTGGAGTTACAGGGGGTAATCAACGAACATCATCAGTCGCCTTTTTGGCAGGCGCTAGGTCAACACTTTTTTAACATGGACTTTCACCGGGCCAATTATCTGACGGGAATCAATGCTAAAGGCTTTATTGCCGATTTAATGCCAAGACACCCAGTGTATGTACCGCTACTGGAAAAAAGCGCGCAGCAGTCAATGGGACTAGTGCGCCCCGATATGCAAAAGGTGGCCTCTCTGTTAGAAAGCCAAGGTTTTTCTCAGTGCGGTTACATCAGTATTTTTGATGGCGGCCCCACACTTGAGGCAGACACTGCCCAAGTTGCCACTATCCAGCAGCAGTATTCTCAAACACTGGTCATTGATGATCGCGGGCAAACATCAACCCATAGCGAATTCTTGGTCAGTAACAATGCCCTGCAAGACTATCGATGCATCCACGCACAGCTTAACGCTAGCGACGTTTATCTCAATGAGAGCCAAGCGACACAACTGAACTTAACCGCTGGCGATACTATGTATCTGCTAGCACTAACACCGCGCACCTAAGGGGACACGCTATTATGATGATTATACGCCCAATAGAGGCACGAGATGCCAGCGCTCTCGCTGAACTTGCAAAAATTACCGGGCCGGGTTTTACCTCACTACAGGACATCCCTGATGTGGTGGAAAACAAATTAGCCACTGCCCTAAAATCCTTCGAAAATGCTGATATTAACGCCAGCCAGAGCACTGCTCAAAGCGCCAATATTGATGCGCTGTTTCTCTTTGTACTGGAAGATTTAGAGGAAAAAAAAATAGCAGGCATCTGCGCGATAGAAGCTGCCGTTGGACTCAACGATCCCTGGTACAACTATCGTACCGGCACTTTAGTACACGCATCCAAAGAGTTAAACGTCTACAACCAGATGCAGACACTAACCATTAGCAATGATCACACCGGTTATTCTGAACTTTGTACTTTGTTCCTGCACCCAGACTATCGCCACTCAAAAAATGGTCACTTACTCTCCAAATGCCGCTTTATGTTTATGGCCGAATTTCCGCAGTTATTTAATGCCAAGTTAGTGGCAGAGATGCGCGGTTACTCTGATAAAGATGGCATCTCGCCTTTTTGGGAGGGCCTAGGTAAACATTTTTTCTCTATCGACTTTACCCAAGCCGATCAAATGTCATCGAACAACAAAGCCTTTATCGCTGAGTTAATGCCCAAATATACGCTCTATACCGAGCTACTGCCTAAAAGCGCCCAAGATGTGATCGCGCAAACCCATGAAAATACCATTCCCGCTAGAAAATTATTAGAGCGCGAAGGCATGCGTTATACCGGGTATGTCGACATTTTTGATGCGGGCCCAACCCTTGAGGCCAATGTCGTTGATATTCGTGCCATCAAAGAGAGTCGTTACGTCAAAGTACAAATCAATGACACTACACCAGCTACTGACGCACAACTGTACTTAATTAGCTCAACACACTTTGAAAATTTCCGCTGCACCTTATGTGCAATTACACCCGACAATCATCTTATCAGTATCTCTGCAGAAACCGCCCAAGCATTGGGTGTTGCTAATGGCAGCACCGTGCGAATCGTGCCACTGATTGCAGCAAAAAGGTAATTATTATGACAAACTCACTCTTTATAAACGGTCAATGGCTCGCGGGCACAGGCGCCGCTCTAACCTCGTTAAACCCCGCCACAGGCGAAGTTATTTGGCAGGGCCACAGCGCCAGTGCCGATCAAGTTAACCTAGCGATTACTGCTGCACGTAATGCAGCCGTTAGCTGGGCCGCGACATCCCTAGCGGATCGCAGCGCTATCGTAACGAAGTTCGGCGCGCTACTGGTAGAAAACAAAGAGCCACTGGCGAAGCTAATTGCGCTAGAGACAGGCAAACCTTATTGGGAAACGCTAACGGAAGCAGGCGCGATGGCGGGTAAAATTGCTATTTCCATCAAAGCAAATGCCGAGCGAACCGGTGAAAAAAGTACAGATATCGGAGTCACTCGCAGCACTTTACGCCACAAGCCCCATGGTGTCGTCGCCGTATTTGGCCCCTATAACTTTCCTGGTCACTTACCTAATGGCCACATAGTCCCCGCTATTATTGCCGGCAATACTTTAGTGTTTAAACCCAGCGAGCTTACCCCAAGTGTCGGCAGTTTCATGGTCGAGCTCTGGCAGCAGGCGGGATTACCCGCGGGCGTGATCAACTTAGTGCAAGGCGAAAAAGAGACCGGCATTACCCTCGCTGGCAACCCAGACTTAGATGGCTTGTTTTTCACTGGCAGCTCCAATACTGGTAACTTATTACACCGCCAATTTGCCGGGCACCCAGGGAAAATACTGGCCCTTGAAATGGGCGGCAACAACCCGCTCATCATCGGCGAGATTAGCGATTTACGCGCCGCCGTTAACGAGACGATTCAATCCGCTTACATCACCACTGGCCAGCGCTGTGTCTGTGCCAGACGTCTATTTATCCCCAACAACAGCACCGGTGATGAATTTTTAAGCTTGTTGATAACGGCCGTTGAAAAGATCCAAGTGGGCGATCAATTCGCAGAACCCGCGCCATTTATGGGCAGCCTTATTTCAGAACAAGCTGCCGTCAACATGGTAAAAGCGCAGCAACAGCTGGTTAAGCTAGGTGCTAAAACACTGGTTGAACTCACTAAACTCAAAGCGGGCACCGGTTTTGTCAGCGCCGGCCTCATCGACGTTAGCACTATTGAACAACTACCCGATGAAGAACACTTTGGGCCATTGTTACAAGTTCTTCGCTACGATGAATTTAGCGAGGCAATTACCGCAGCCAACAACACTCAGTTTGGTCTAGCAGCAGGTTTGTTTAGCGATAACAAAGCAGAATACGATGAATTTTACCGCCGCATCCGCGCAGGAATAGTCAACTGGAACAAACAGACCACCGGTGCCAGCTCCGCGGCGCCTTTTGGCGGTGTTGGTGCCAGTGGTAACCACCGTGCCAGCGCTTACTACGCAGCCGATTACTGCGCCTATCCTGTAGCCGGTATGGAAACAGACACTTTAGTGATGCCTGAAAAACTATCCCCGGGGCTGACTCTGTAATCAGCCTCCATCATTAACAAGAGGCTTCAACATGAGCTAGTCAACATGCTGAAGCCTCAACTATTAAGGGCTGTATTAATCGCCCTCTGAATAGGAGCACTTCCATGAAAGCGATTGAAGCTAACTTTGACGGTCTTGTCGGACCCACCCACAATTACGCGGGATTGTCTTTTGGCAATGTCGCCTCTCAAAACAACCAAGCTCAAGTAGCTAATCCTAAAAAGGCCGCACTTCAGGGCCTAACTAAGATGAAAGCACTGGCAGATATGGGCCTTGTACAAGGCGTACTGGCTCCGCAAGAGCGCCCTGATGTCGACACATTACGTAAGTTAGGCTTTACCGGTACCGATGCCAATGTTTTAGCCCAAGCGGCAAAACAGGCACCGCACATACTCGCTACTTGCTGTTCTGCATCCAGCATGTGGACCGCCAATGCCGCCACTATATCGCCAAGCAGTGATACTGGGGATAATAAAATTCACTTTACCCCCGCCAACTTGAGCAACAAGTTTCACCGCTCTATTGAGCACCAAGTCACGGGTAACATTCTAAAAGCCACTTTTAGCGACAGCGCACATTTCGCCCATCACGATGCCCTGCCCAGTGTCGACCAGTTTGGCGATGAGGGCGCCGCTAACCACACCCGCTTTTGTCACGAGTACGGTGAGCGCGGCGTAGAGTTTTTTGTGTATGGTAAAGAGGCTTTTAATTTAGCCCAAGTAGCGCCCAAAAAATATCCTGCCAGGCACACTTTAGAGGCCTCTCAGGCCGTGGCAAGATTACACCAGTTAAGTGACAGCCACGTAGTCTACGCACAGCAGCATCCTGATGTGATAGATGCAGGAGTATTTCACAATGATGTGATCGCGGTCGGTAACAGCAACATACTATTTTGTCACCAGCAGGCTTTCTTAAATCAATCTTCAGTCAAAGCGCAGCTAATGCAAAAAATGGGCCAGGACTTCCACATTATTGAAGCACCCACCGCTTTGATTAGCGTTGAAGACGCCGTCAGCAGCTATTTATTTAACAGCCAGCTACTGTCATTACCCAATGGCAAAACAGCATTAGTGATCCCGCAAGAGTGCGAAAACAATCCGCGAGTGTGGCACTATTTACAATCACTGGTTGAAGGCGACAGTCCTATTGATCAGACGTTAGTTTTTGATTTAAAACAGAGCATGTCTAACGGTGGTGGTCCCGCTTGTCTGCGCTTAAGAGTGGTGATGAATGACGCTGAAATAGCGGCAGCTAATCAGGCGACGTTTATGAACGACGGATTGTACGGGCGCTTAAATGCATGGGTAGAAACCAATTACCGAGATAGATTAAGTGAAGCTGATTTGGCAGATCCGCAATTATTAGTGGAATCTAGAGCGGCACTGGATGTGCTAACGCAAATCCTACAATTGGGATCGGTCTACCCTTTCCAACAGCAATAATCTGCAAGCCGATGAAAGCAGTATTTCAGTGACTAATCCTCGCTGAAATACATCCGCTTAATCGCCCTCTCCATACCCCGCACTTCTGCTAGCCCTTTCAAACGACCAATGCACGAGTACCCGGGGTTGGTCTGTTTAGTTAAGTCATCCAAGATTTGATGCCCGTGATCTGGGCGCATAGGCAGCTTACGGTTATTTCCGCGCTTACGGCGTTTTTGCTCAATGCTCAATAAAGCTTTAACCACCGCAAACATATCGACATCACCCTCCAGATGCCCGGCTTCATGAAAAGAATTGGCATCGCCTGCATCGCGCACTGTGGAACGCAAATGCGCAAAGTAGATCCGTTCACTGTGCGCCTCTATCATCTGCGTTAAGTCGTTATCACTGCGCACACCGTAAGATCCTGTGCACATAGTAAAACCGTTAGCTCTGCTGGGAATTCGCTGTACTAACCAATTCATATCAGCAATAGTCGACATTACTCTAGGCAACCCCAAAATAGGTCTAGGTGGGTCATCTGGATGGATGGCAAGGTTTAATCCATGTCGCTCACAAACCGGTGTGATTTGCTCTAAGAACAGCGCTAGATGTTCAGCTAATTTAGCGGCACTAATATCGCGATATAGATCTAATTGCCGCTGGAATTGCTCAAGGGTATAACCTTCTTCAGAGCCTGGCAGACCCGCTATGATGTTGGCAGTTAACTGGGTGGTTTCTGCAGCACTTAAATTATCTGCATAGCGTTTCGCCTGAGCTCTCTCTGTAAAACTATACTGTTGTTCAGCTTCAGGGCGCTGCAGTATATGCAATTCAAAAGCGGCAAAGGCGATGTGATCAAAACGCAGTGCCCGCGAGCCATCCTCAAGCTCAAAACTTAGGTCGGTTCTGGTCCAATCTAATACCGGCATAAAATTATAACAAACCGTATCGATACCGCAGTTGGCAAGATTGATCAAAGTGCGCTGGTAGTTATCTATCCAATGGGCATAATTACCACTGCGTGTTTTTATATCTTCATGCACAGGCACGCTTTCAACCACTGACCAGGTAAGGCCGCTACTTTCAATCAGAGATTTACGCTCTTGGATTTCATCAACAGGCCACACCTCGCCATTGGCAATATGATGTAGCGCTGTTACTATTCCTGTCGCTCCACATTGACGAATATCCGTTAATGTTACCGGGTCTTTAGGACCAAACCAACGCCAAGTAGCTTCCATTTTATTCCCTCTGTGCAACATACTCTCAACTAACAGTGATGCACTGTTGCAGCTGTGTTTATTAATGATAATGGCTGGAAAACATCCAACAGCGATGCAAAACAATAATCAGTCAACTGTGGCCAGCGTCGCTGATCAGTGGCTACATGTACAGTGGCCACGCCCGCCGCTCTTCCCGCCTCTAAATCGTATTTAAAATCTCCGATCATCACCGCCTGATCGGCTCTTAACTGCCAAGTATTTAACAAGCGATGTAAGCCTTGTGGATCAGGTTTATGCGGGGCGTCATCACGCCCGATGATAAAGTCGGCATCAAAGTATTTTTCGAGGCCAATTGCCTGCAGTGATAATTGTGCCATCGCCTTGGTATTACGGGTAAATATACCCAGCTTACTACCTTGTTGCGCAAGGTAGGGGATAAGCTCTAATACGCCTTTCGCAGCGCGTGCTTTAGCAGCGTACATCGCCTCTAACTGATCGAGTTTAATAATCTGTTGTTGGCGTTCTAACAGCGGTAGCGCTGCAATTGTCGCTAATATATCCGCACCATCGGGCATACCTAACTCGCGGCGCATATGCGCGAAATCGTGGACGGCGATAGTCAAAGTACCGTCTAAATCAAATACCCAGCCTTTTTTACTATTTAACTCAATCATAGTGATTACTTTAATCGCCCTGTTTCTCTTCCAGTAATGCCGTAAGCCGGTCCAGCTTCCCGGTGAGTATTTCAAAGTGGTCGGCGTGCATTTCTGCGCTGACATCTTCAACCATCGCCCGCTCTAAATTTACCAAGCTGTGTTGATTATCTTTAACACTGTGCAATAAACTTCGGGTGCGTTTTTTACTGCTATCGGTAAGTTGCCCTATGCGCACAAAAGCTTTGTGCAATTGGCCTTCAAATTTTTCGATGCTGCTACTGACATTGAGTAAGTCATCATTAATTGCGGTATTGATGAGCTTGACTTGATGTTCTAATTTACCAACGACGCCATTAAAGCGATCATAGAACATAGCGGATTCAGACTCTAAAAAGATGCTCAGTAATTCACTGGGGTAGAGGGCGCGATTGCGGCCATCTGCTCTGACGCTGTACTCGCCACGAGAGTTACAAAAAGGGCGATTCTGATCGCCGGGGATTTCAATGCGCAGCATGGGTAGCTGCTTGAGGTTTTCAGTAATAACAACAATGTTAATACTTGGAGTGCATTCAAGGGCTTTGTTGATCAGCGCTAAACGCGCTTTATCATCAACAGCACAGCCGACCACTCTGCCACGCTGCAAACCATTTTTAGCCGTGTATTCATCCACACCAATGAGCAGAGTACCGCCATTAGCATTGGCAAAGGCGACAAAATCACTGCTTTTAACGCCCGATGGTTCACGTTTAAAATCAACACTGATGTTCTCATTGGACGCTAACATAGCGTGAGTGCGTTTGGTTAAACCTTGAAATTCCGTCTTGGCCATAATCTTCGTTATACGCCTGTAGAAACTTATTAATGCTAAGCCATAAAGTTGCCTTAGCATTTAGTCATTATTAATTAGTTCTCGTCCAGAAACGGGCCGTTGCGAGAGCGGCTCAATGGCTCAAGATGTGTGCTACTAGATATGGGCGTTTAGTCATTCTAAATAACTATATCTAGTGGTGCTCAGATTGTGCCATTGAGATGTTCGCAGTAGGCATCTGTTTCTGGATGGGAACCAATTAACCATAGATACCATCATCAAATGGATCGAGCGGTGTCTCGAGCATATTGTCTTCAAAGTGGTAGAGAACACGCCCTTCAAACTTTAAGCTCTTAGCTGCAAACCAGCGTTCAGCACTTTCACGCCCCTCTTCTGCACTGCTTTTTTGCATATTCGCACTGATTACTCGATAGAAATACAGGCCAAATAGACCCGCGGCAACGCCCATGAAAAAAGAGGAACCCATGGCAAATACAATAGCGATTACCGCTGCTATCCATACTCTGCTAGCCTTGGCACTTTTAAACTGCTCGTTGTGTAATTGGTATAAATCGTGAAATTTTATAAAACGACGAAAGTTCTGTTGAAGGTCAAATTTATCATCGCCGGAGATTGTACGAGCCATATTGTTATCCATTTTTAATATTCTAAACGCTCGAATCACCTGCTGATCCGAGCTCTTGCTTAATCACTGCAAATTAATAGTGATACTTCCTGTAGATTGACCTTAGCTTAACTACCAAGTTCTATCAATCATCTAAATCCTTTTAACCGTACTTATTTAAAGTTACTGAGCAAAAGGTTCTAGGCGAGTGATTTACTCACTACTTCGTATACATCTGCCGACAATTTTCCACTGTCTAATATACGGCTAAGCTGCTCGCGTATTTGTTGCGCTCGAGCATCACCGTAACTTTTCCACTTGGATAGCGGGCCTATTAAGCGCGCAGCCAGCTGCGGGTTAGATTTGTCTAAAGAGAGTATTTGATCGGCCAAAAACACATAACCGCTACCGTCTTCTGCATGAAAGTTAACCGGATTTTGCATGCAAAATGAAGCGACTAAACTGCGTACTTTATTGGGATTAACGGCATCGTAAGCACTGTGTTCCATCAGTTTTACTACCCTAGCAAGCGTTCCTTCTTTAGGATCACTGGCCTGCACTGAAAACCACTGATTGACCACCAAAGTATCATCTTGCCACTTCTGATAGAAATCACCCAGCAACGTCTGCGCCGCCTGCTCAAACCCAGAGTGAGCCACCAATGCCAGCGCCGCCATGCTGTCTGTCATGTTATCCGCTTCGCGGTACTGGGTAAGTGACAACTCTAGATAACTCTCTTGGTGCAGAGCCATCAAATAACTCAGACTTAGATTTTGCAGAGCGCGCTTGGCAATGCTTGGTGCACTAGGATCGTACTTGGTCGCGATCAGACGCGCACTTTGATAAGTCTCTAGAAACTCATTTTCCAGCGCTACTGCTAACTCAACGCGTACAAATTTACGCGCCTTATGAATATTGGCAACGTCTACCACTTCACTCAACTGTGCTAAATACTGCTCTGAAGGCAAGGTAAGCACTTGACTGATCATAGCCTTGTCTAAGCTCTTATCTGTTAACACAGCGCGATAGGCATCGATTAAACAGCTATCGAGACTGAGTTGTGTGCCACTTTGTAAACGCTTAACCAGATCTAAGATAATATCAGCAGCGAGTTTTTGCGACGCCTCCCAGCGATTAAATCCATCACTATCATGGCTAATCAAAAACATTAATTGCTCAGGACTGTATGCATATTCCAACTTGACCGGTGCACTAAAGCCACGCATTAAAGAAGGAACTGGTTTGGTTTTAATGTGGTTAAAACTGAAGCTTTGACTTGGCTGGGTAAGCTCCAATAAACTAGTGGTCCCGCCATCAAGCTCAATATCACTACCAGATGCATCTAACAGCCCTAAACTAAACGGCATATGAAAGGGAAGTTTTTCACTTTGACCCGCAGTCGCTGGGCAACTCTGTGTTATGTGAATTTGATAGCACTGACTTATCTCATCGTATTCATCGGTGACTTTTAGTACGGGAGTGCCCGCCTGATTGTACCAATTTTTGAACTGACTAAGATCTCGACCACTGACATCTTGCATCGCACTGATAAAATCATCGGTGGTGACAGCTTGGCCATCGTGACGTTCAAAATAAAGATCAGAACCCTCTCGAAATTTATCTGCACCTAATAATGTATGTAACATACGCACGACTTCAGCGCCTTTTTCATACACAGTCAAGGTATAAAAATTTGAAATTTCGATAAAAGATGCCGGGCGAATAGCGTGCGCCATGGGTCCTGCGTCTTCCGAGAACTGCGCGGTGCGCAACAACCTGACATCTTCAATACGCTTCACGGTGCTGGAGTTCATGTCCGCCGAGAACTGTGAGTCGCGAAACACCGTAAAGCCCTCTTTCAAACTCAGTTGAAACCAATCTCGACAAGTGACACGGTTTCCCGACCAGTTGTGAAAGTATTCGTGTGCAACTATTGCCTCCACCCGCTGGTAGCTAGCATCAGTGGTAGTCTCAGGGTGAGCTAAAACACAAGAAGTGTTAAATATATTTAACCCTTTGTTTTCCATCGCACCCATGTTGAAAAAATCGACGGCAACAATATTAAAAACGTCTAAATCATATTCTCGGCCATACACTTCTTCATCCCAGCGCATCGACTTAATCAACGATTGCATGGCATAATCAAGCTTGTCTAAATCTTTGGCATCGGCAAATACTTTTAGGCTTACCTCTCTACCAGACATAGTGGTAAAAGGTGCTTCTATATTGGCTAAATCACCGGCAACCAGAGCAAACAGGTAAGCAGGCTTTGGATGCGGGTCGTGCCAAGTCGCAAAGTGACGCCCTTCTGCACTATCTCCGCTATCCACTAAATTACCGTTGGATAACAAAATCGGATACAAGGTTTTATCTGCCGATAAAGTGGTGTCATAAACCGACATCACATCGGGTCTATCTTGGAAAAAGGTGATGCGTCTGAAACCCTCCGCCTCACACTGCGTACAGTACATACCACCTGAACGGTACAATCCTTCCAGCGCAGTATTTTCATCTGGGTATATTTTAGTGATAATTTCAAGAGAAAACTTATCATCCAGATCAGACAGTGTTAAGCCTTTATCATCGTGCAGATAAGCGCTAGCGGTTAATAGTTCGCCATCAACGGCTAGAGACAGTAAGGTAAGATCTTTATCGCCGTGTAAAAACAAATCGGCATTTTTCTGGGTCGACTCTGGATTGCGGCACAAGCTCAAGGTCGCAGTGACTTGGGTGTAATCAGCCAAAAGCTCAAAATGTAGCTGGGTGTGATCAATCAAAAACGCGGGTACTTGGTAATCTTTTAAATATATAACTTTAGGCTGAGACGTAACTTGTAAAGACATAAAAACCCCTAAAAATTTATAAGCTCATATTTGTAAGCTGTTAATAGGAGTTATTATAATCAAAAGTGCTAGATAGACCAGTAACGAACAAGTTATAACTTTATAAACTTAGCAATAATTATAAAGGGCAGCTAGGCCCTATTCAATTAAACCAAATTCTATGCTGTAGGAAGTGTACTTTCGCAAATTAATCACTCCGGTATCTAAAATCAGATACTGACCTTTAATACCTTTGAGCACGCCGCTAATAAGTTCGGTTTTATCGAGGTTATGTGAGCTGATTTTAACAGGGTATTCTGCCACGGGATAATTGAGTCCCTGCACTTGAGCATCAGTAATGGGCATAATACTTTGCAGCCCATGCTCTTCACTTAACTGTGCTAACTCAGTACGACAGGTCTCTAGTAATTCATCGCGCATTGCCACAAGATCAATCTCAGTAATTTCACCTTTGAGCATTTTACGCCAATTGGTTTTATCACTGATGTGCTGACCAATGATTTTTTCAACCAGGCCTGACTGCTGACGTGTCTTCACTCTAAAGATCGGCAGCGCTTCAACAGCACCCTGATCGATCCAACGTGTAGGCACTTGCGTAGCGCGAGTAATACCTACCTTGATGCCCGAGGAATTGGCCAAATAGACAATGTGCTCATTAAAACACACCGATTCAGCAAAGGCCTCATCGCGACAAGTACCCAAATGGAAGTGGCATCTATCTGGGCTCATCATGCACAAATCGCATTGTGGCAATTTTTTAAAGCAGGGAAAGCAGTAACCTTGGCTAAAGCTTTTTTTGGTCAATCGACCACAGTGACTGCAGTGTATGTCGCCCAAATTTTTCAGATAGACCTCTTTGCCTAATAAGTCATTCATCAATAACGGCTGGTCATCTAACTCTAAAAAGTATTGAATAGTATCACTGAGCTCTACACGCATTTTTTGCATGCTACCCGATCTTAGTATTGTCATTGATTCTTGTCTGGTGAGAATTATTTGATTTAATCCCACTGCTATTTTGCAATTTAGGGACTTGTATAGGTATTTTTGGATTACTTAGTGAGATCTCTTAGTGGAACTTAATCACTTGTTCTTCCATAGGGTTAACGCCCTTTTGACTGCCATCTTGGCGTGTTCGATCAATATAACCAGTGCGCTGCTCTTCCGGCAGTATTTGATCGTACTTAATCACCGCACGCAGGCATATATCCAACTGCTCAGCGGTCATTTTTTTACCGTCTGGCCACTTGCTAAGCTCAATCGCGGTTTTAATGGATTGATGCATTTGCGGTGTCATTTTCTCGATTAACTCATCGTAATTCATAGTAAACTCGTTATTATTTAAAAGATGATGAGTGTTAATCATCTTGTTCATGGCGCGTTTTTCGCATTGTAATGAAGGCTATTATGGGCACAGCCAACAAGCCGCTAATTAAACCGACCAGATGCGCAGTGTTGGCAATATTGCCCAATCCTAGCTTACCGAGTAGCCCTGTGTAACCCAGCACTAACCAAAATATCATAAAGCCCATCAGACCATTAGATACCACAGCCAACTTGTCTTTTTGCCATTTATCCCAGAGCCATGCATAACAAATAACAGCATACACCACACCCGAGAGCCCACCGAACACTGGCCCTGATACGTAATATTGCGCAATGTTAGAGGCAAGCGCTGAGAAAACCACGATAAACAATAACGTTAGTGTGCCTTGACGCTGCTCTATTACCGAACCTACCAGCCAAATCCACAGCGCATTAAAGATAATGTGAGGTACATTAAAATGGATAAAGATAGGACTAATAAAGCGCCACAGCTGGCCTGAGTCAAAATTGTGCGACAAGCTGTAGTAGTTAATCTGATAGCTAAGAATTTCAAAATCAGTGATGGTGAAATATTTAAGCGATTGTGTATTAGCACCAAATTCAACCGCCATACTCAGCAGCAAACTCAATAACAACAACGTTATGACCAGCGGAATTTTCTTCAAGTCGACAGACTTTTTTCCCGACGCACGTCGTTTTCCCGTGACATCTAACGCATCGAGAACATCTTTAGGGAACTCTCCCGTGACTTGCCAATGGCGATATAACTGCAACACTAACTCAGCACTTTGTTCGTCCTCGACGATCAGTATTTGCTGTTGATCAAAGACCACTCGGTGCCGAATTTTTAATTTCCAAAGTTGCTCGGTAAAGCTGCTCAAGTCAATATTCAGCTCGGCTTTAAAAACCTCAATCATCCTGGCCTATGTTACCTCTCACACTTCTGTGCGCACATTCACGCTGACAAATTTATCCGCACTAAGCACCGTTTCAAAGTCATAGCGGTAGGCAACCAATTGGCCAAATTTAACCGCACTGTAATCTAAGCAAGCTATATTAGGTGTTATAGGTGCAGGGACCCCCTCGCACCAGTAATGGCCGATAAATAAGGTTTTTTCAGTGGGTGGGTAATAATAGAGATTATCCCGCTCTTTTTGCGAGAGCACTCTGTGTAACATATTGCTCGGCAGTGGATCCGGCTGAAAAACCACCTCTTTGTATAACTCTGGATTCTCCATCCAAAACTTTGTTCTAAAGAATTGACGTACATAACCATCTCGGCAGGTCATGGTTTCATTGTTGGGCAATTTAATTTGAGTACCACGTAACAACCTATCCATCACTGTCCACTCAAAAGTATCGCGCACTGCCGAGTGGTAGAGAAACTCTGTATCAATAATGTTGGAGCCCATTTTTTCTAGCAGCTGTGTAACAAGACCCTGATGCCAACATGCGTGAACCACACGAAAACTATCAAACTCTAAAAACAGTGGCAATTTCATCATCCACTGATAAAAATCTTTTTGATCCGCAGGATGATTAGCCAGCTGATCAATAGTCGCCTGCAGTATTCGCTGGTGTCTAGACGTGTGCTCACGCAGATAAGGCATATGCACAGATTCACCCGAGGTACTGTAGCTTAGGTAATTGTACTCATGGTTGCCCATCACAATGTGTGCATTACCCGCATCTACCATATCGCGCACTAGATGCAGCGCCTCGCGAATACGTGGCCCTCGATCGATAATATCCCCAAGAAAAACAACTTTGCGTTGCGGGTGATAATAAACGCCATTGCGCTTCGAATAGCCCAATCTCACTAATAATAATTTCAGCGCTAACGCACAGCCGTGAATATCGCCGATGATGTCGTAGCCTTTGGCGTCACATTGCTGAATCATTTCTCTACACCCGTATTGCTTCGAGTGATACCTGCACTCCAACCTAACTTCTCGCGACATGTGCGATAAAAGTTATACCCTTCAGGGTGAATCAATTTGAGGCGGTGTTTATGTTTGGTAATTTTAATCACATCCCCTGGTGCCAAGTTAATACTCACTTGTCCATCGCAAGAGACAATCGGATAAGTTTCATTGTCTTCGCTGATAATTAAGCGCAGCTCACTGTTACCATCAACTACTATTGGCCTAGACGATAAAGTGTGAGGAAACATAGGCACCAGCACCACTGCATCGAGCTTAGGGTGCATAATTGGCCCGCCACCTGATAAAGAATAAGCGGTGGAGCCTGTAGGGGTAGCCACAATCACACCATCAGAGCGCTGGGTATAGACATAATCACCTTCGATATAAAGATCAAACTCGATCATTCTGGTCGCTTTACCAGGGTGTAGCACCATATCGTTGAGCGCATCGGCCTCGCCGATAAGCTCCCCATTTCGGGTGACTTCAACCTTTAATAAAAAACGTTCTTCTTCTGTGTATCGATGGGCGAGAATTTCTTTAAATTTCACTTCGAATTCACTGGGAGAAATATCGGTTAAAAAACCCAGTTGGCCACGGTTGACTCCTAACACAGGCACATCGCATCTAGCTAACGCACGAGCGGCGCCCAACAGACTGCCGTCGCCACCGACTACAATCACTAAATCACAAAGATCACCCATGGATTTTTTACTGGAGGTTTGCAATCCATGGCCAGGCATTAGCTCGGCGACACGCTGATCTAAGATGATATTGAAGTTCTGATCGGACAAAAAGCTAATCATGCTTTTTAATGTGTCTACCACTTTTTTGCTGCCCAACCTACCTATCAAGCCAATGTTACGAAATTTTGTCATTAAAAAAAGCACCTAGGTCAATCAATAGAGCCCAGATTATAGAGTAAAACACGGACATCAGCTATACGTGGATGAGAGAATTCAGTGGCGCTGGTACGGTTATAAAAGAGCAATGAAAGAATACAATTCTTTCACAAACTTAAGATGAAAACACCAAAACGTGACAGCTGCAGCTACAAACCAAAACCTCTGCGCCCTTGTAACCCACCTGAGTGTAACAGCGCAATTTTGCTACCTTTTGCAAAAAATCCTTGTGCGACTAGCTCATCAAATCTCCGCCACATCTTTGCCGTATACACTGGATCTAACAACACATCATGCTGTTTTTCAAGCTGCGCCATAATCGCTAGATGCTCAGCTTTAACTTTACCGTAGCCACCAAAGTGCCCCTCTAAGTCTAATTGCCAATCACAGTTTGCGCTCAAACCAGCATCTATTAACAACCCTTGAATATCCGCTGTTAAAAAACCCGCTCCTTTTAACACTGGGATCCCCAAAACTGCTTGAGTACTTTGAGCACCGGCCAGCAATCCCGCTAAAGTCCCTCCGGTACCACAAGCTGCGACAAGGTAATCTAAATTAGGCGTTTTTTCCTCAATCAGCCCCTTCAACTCTGCAACACCGCGTAAAGCGGTATTATTTGAGCCGCCTTCGGGAATAATCATTGCCTGTGGAAACTGTTCTTGCAGTGTTTTAAGAAATTTAGGGTCGTTTTTTTCACGATACTGCTCACGCGTTAAGCTAATTAACTGCATCCC
>JABSRB010000025.1 GCA_013215375.1 Oceanospirillaceae bacterium
TAATTCAAGCCAGCCCAGATGAAATACGTATCGCTATTGGGGGAACTCAAGAGCTTGTGACTCTAATTGCTAGGGTTGTCGCTGATCAAGCTCCTCTAGATTTTATTCACAATGAAGTGTTGGGCCCGTTTAATCGTCTGGAAACCGAAGAATTCATCCAGCTACGCTTTGTCCGTGGCAGTGATTTTAGTGCTAAACAACTCTCAGAAATATATCTTAAATCTCAAGGTTACCCGGGGCTTATCTTACAGCTCACCAATGAGATGATAAAATCTGGTAAAATTAGCCTGAACAACAAAAGCAACCTCTTACCTGTCCCGCATATCATCGGGATAGCCGTGCTGTTGACGGCAATCACTACCGTTTCTTCCTGGCAGTATTTTTCTGATGACTCTTTAATGGAAGAAGAGCTGGTCGATACTCTAGTGGTAGATGTCGAGTCTGGAATAGCTACCCATGAGATTGAACTACAAGTAGAGCAGCATTCTGAAAAAGCGGAAAATCTTAAGCAACAGATTTCAAGTCTTTCTACGAAAATTAAAGCGCAAGAGCTATTAATCGAGACGGCGCGTGAAGATTCTGATCCGCAAAGAGAGACAGTAGAGCTGCAGTTAGATGCTATGGCCCTGGTCGATGATACCAGCTCGCCAACAATAGCTTCTGAAAGTTTACAACTCAAGCAAGCTTTAAAGCCTGAGCAACCAGAAACGCAACCGGTACTAAATGAAGTCGCTGTAATATCCACTGTACAAAATGCAGAAACGCTAGCCGCACCGATAGTGCCTAGTGCGGAATTGTCAGATATAACAAATATTAACAAGGGGTTAGAAGAGAAAATAGCGGCCGCTGAGCAAGAACTCTCAGTCGTGATTCCGGTGGTTGAAAAAATTAAGCCGATAGAACAAGAAATTGTTGCCAAGGTTAAACCGATTGAGCGAGAAGTTAAGTCGCCAAGTGCCGTGCAAGAAAAAGCAGAGACCGTTGACAATAAACAGCAGGCGGTTTCAAATATTGAAAAGGCTGATGTCACTCAAGAGCTACGCCAATTAACCGCTGAACTTCAAAGTAAGATACCCTCGCATATGCTTGAAACTAAGCAAATTGAAATGCAGGGTAAAGTTTTAGTGCAAGAGAGTAGCTTTAGCAAGAAGGAGCAGGCTAATACCACTAAAATAGCAGCGGCCAATAGACTTAATACCAAAGAATCTGAGCTTGCTGCCAAGCAAAGTTTAAATGCTGTGGTTAAAATTGTGACGCAGCCTGTTGGGCGTAATGCCAAATTGGATGCACAGTCTATTAGCGCATGGCCCTCTACAGGTTATACCTTGCAGCTGCTAGGTTCGCGATCAGATAAAGGTGTCTTGAAGTTCTTAAAAGAGATGCCAAATAGCGCCAAGATGCGTTATTTTCAGACGAAGTTGAAGAATAAGCCTTGGCACGTTGTTATCTACGGTCAATATCCGAGTAGGTCGGTGGCAAATTCAGCAAAAGCAGCACTTCCTGCCAAGCTAAAACAGCTAAAACCTTGGGTAAAAAGCATTAAAAGTGTCAAAGTTGACATTAATAAATAGCGCGCATTTTTTGTCCTCTAGTAAATAGCTCGACTAAAGTGGCAAGTTGCAGGTCAATTTGTCGTTTGTCGGCATAATCCATGCATGTAAATTGTTCCCACCCCTATAGATGTGTACACTAGCCCTCCCCTGTCAATCGATAGAAATAGGTTGAACATATAATAATAATGCGATAAGGGGTTGATTCTTATGAACTTATTGAGTGAAGTTGATTTATGAGTATAGGTCTTTATCGCGCGGACGAATTCAAGGATAACTGCGGTTTTGGGTTAATGGCCCACCTTGAAGGACGCGCAAGCCACGAACTGTTAGAAAAAGCCATAGAAGCATTAGTTTGCATGACCCATCGCGGTGGTATTGCTGCCGATGGAAAAACCGGCGACGGTTGTGGTTTACTATTACAAATTCCAGATACTTTCTTGCGAGCAGCAGTCAGTGAAGAATTTTCCATTAAATTAGCGGATAGCTACGCCGTGGGTATGGTGTTTTTATCTCAAGATCCAATCAAGGCTAACACCGCGCGCGAGCAGATGAATAAGGCGCTAGCCGCTCAGAACCTGCAAGTGAAAGCTTGGCGTGTAGTACCCACCGATGATAGTTGCCTGGGGCCAATTGCCAAAGAGCATGAGCCGCGTATAGAGCAAGTATTTGTCGAGCCAACTAAGCAGAGCGCTGAAGAGTTTAGTGTCAGTCTGTTTATTGCACGTCGCAAGACAGAACTAGCCCTGTCAGCGGATAGTGATTTCTATATTTGCACATTGTCAGAGAAAGTTATCTCTTACAAAGGGTTGACGATGCCCGCGGATATAACGACTTACTATCGTGATTTAGCGGATCCGAAATTAGAGACAGCTGTCTGTACTTATCACCAGCGTTTCTCAACCAACACTGCACCGCGCTGGCCACTGGCACAGCCGTTCAGATTGTTGGCACACAATGGTGAAATTAACACTATTGAAGGAAACCGCAGTTGGGCTAAAGCGCGTGCTAAGAAATTTTTTACGCCATTGATCGACAACTTGGAAGAGCTACAGCCTATTGTTAACTCATCGGGCTCTGACTCCTCTTCCATGGATAACATGCTGGAATTTCTACTCACCGGTGGTATGGATCTGTACCGTGCTGTGCGTACTATTATTCCGCCAGCGTGGCAGAACGTCGATACTATGGACACTAGCTTACGTGCTTTTTACGAGTACAACTCAATGCACATGGAACCTTGGGATGGCCCCGCTGGTATGGTCATCACCGACGGTCGTTTCGCCGTTTGTATGCTCGACAGAAACGGGCTGCGTCCATCGCGTTGGGTGATCACCAAACAGGGCTTTATTTGTACAGCCTCTGAAATTGGTGTGTTTGATTACGCCCCAGAAGATATAGTGGCGCAGGGGCGTGTTGGGCCCGGTCAAATCTTGGCAATAGATACACTAAAAGGCGAAATACTGCATACGGCTGATGTTGACAACATACTTAAAGTGCAAAAGCCCTACAAAAAGTGGTTGCGTGACAACGCACTGCGCTTAGAGCAGACTTTCAATTTAACCGAAGAGTCCCAATCGTTCAGAGACATGTCGTCTGAAGAAGTGAAGACGCACATGAAAATGTTCCAAGTCACTTTTGAGGAGCGTGATCAGATCATTCGTACGCTTGGCGAGACGGGCATGGAAGCAATTGGCTCTATGGGCGATGACAAGCCAATGGCGGTTTTGTCAACCCAAGAGCGCTCGCTTTACGACTATTTTAGGCAGCAGTTTGCCCAAGTTACCAATCCACCGATAGATCCATTGCGTGAAGCGATTGTGATGTCGCTGGAGACCTGCATTGGTGCTGAGCTCAACTTGTTTGAAGAGACGCCAGAACACGCCAGACGCATTATATTGACTACTCCGGTACTCTCTGCAAGTAAGTTCCGTCGCTTGCGTGACAATACCTATGATGGGTTTTCAGTCGCGACTATCGATTTGAACTACAACCCAGATGAGTTATCCCTAGAGCAGGCTGTGGTTAAGGCTGTGGATGACGCCGAGGCACATGTTCGCGCTGGCAAAGTGATTATCATCTTGTCCGATGCACATCTGGCTAAAGGTTGTATCCCAATTCCCGCGGCAATGGCAACGGGCGCGGTACACAACCGTTTGGTCGATGAAGGCTTGCGCTGTGACTCTAACATTGTGGTTGAAACCGGCACAGTCAGAGATTCACATCAGTTCGCCGTGTTATTTGGCTTTGGTGCGACCGCCGTTTACCCATACTTAGTCTATCGTGTATTACGCGATCTGTGTGAGAGTGGCGAGTTACAATTAGACCCACTAGATAGCCATGAGAACTACCGCAAAGGTATCAACAAAGGCCTGATGAAAATCTTGTCTAAGATGGGTATCTCAACGATTGCCAGTTATCGCGGCGCGCAGTTGTTCGAGGCGGTCGGTTTAAGTACCCAAATTACCGATTTGTGTTTCAAAGGCGTCAGCAGTCGTATCCAAGGTGCTGTTTTTGAAGACTTTGAAAACGATCAAAAAGTATTAGCTAAAGAAGCTTGGTTGGCGCGTAAGCCAATTAGATCAGGTGGCTTATTCAAGTATAAGTTCGATGGCGAATACCACGCCTATAATCCAGATGTAGTGACTACCATTCACGAGGCGGTTAAAACTGGCGATAGCAAAATCTATCAAAAGTACGCCGATTTAGTGAACAAACGCCCAGTGGCAACACTGCGCGATATGTTAAAACTCAGTGATAGCCAACAAGCGGTCGAACTGGATGAAGTGGAGCCCGTCGAAAACATCTTAAAACGTTTTGACTCTGCGGCTATGTCACTCGGTGCGTTATCGCCAGAGGCACACGAAGCACTAGCGACAGCCATGAACGAGTTAGGTGGACGTTCCAACTCCGGCGAAGGTGGAGAAGACCCAGCTAGACACGGTACTATACGTCGCTCCAAGATCAAGCAAATCGCATCGGGTCGCTTTGGGGTAACCCCTGAATACTTGGTCAATGCTGATGTAATGCAGATCAAAGTAGCGCAAGGTGCCAAACCTGGTGAAGGTGGACAGTTGCCTGGTGCCAAGGTGAACGAATTAATCGCCCGATTGCGCTTCTCAGTGCCAGGTGTCACGCTCATCTCGCCACCACCGCATCACGATATCTATTCCATTGAAGATTTAGCCCAGCTGATCTTTGACTTGAAGCAGATCAATCCTGAAGGTTTGGTCTCGGTCAAATTGGTCTCCAGACCCGGTGTAGGCACTATTGCCTGTGGCGTTGCTAAAGCCTATGCAGATTTAATCACTATCTCCGGTTATGACGGCGGTACAGCTGCATCACCAATGACTTCGATCCATCACGCGGGCTCTCCCTGGGAGCTAGGTTTATCGGATGCGCATCAGTCACTGCGTGGTAACCAATTGCGCGGACGGATTAGATTGCAGACAGATGGTGGCTTAAAGACCGGTCTAGATGTGGTGAAAGGCGCTATCTTAGGTGCAGAGAGCTTCGGCTTTGGTACGATGCCAATGGTCGCGTTAGGTTGTAAATTCTTGCGCATCTGTCACTTGAACAACTGCGCAACCGGTGTTGCTACGCAAAATGAAGAGTTACGCGAAGAGTTTTTCCGCGGCACAGTTAAGATGGTTAAGAACTTCTTTACCTTTGTTGCCGAGGAAACGCGTCAGTGGATGGCCTATTTAGGGGTTAGAACCTTAGAAGAGCTAGTCGGAAGAGTCGATTTGTTGGATGCCATTGAAGGCAAAACCAGTCGTCAGAAAAACTTAGATCTTGGTCCTATCATCTCCGATGGTGGTGTTGATCCAAGTATGCCGCATACCTGTCAGGTTGAGCGCAACGATCCCTACGATGCAGGTGGCTTAAATACCCAGATGCAAGAAATAGCCACTGACGCCATTAAGGCTAAAACGGGCGGTGATTGGCAGTTTAAAATCACCAACTGTGACCGCTCGGTGGGTGCTAGAACTTCCGGTGTGATTGCGCGCAATCACGGCGATCACGGTATGAGTAAAGCGCCGATTAACTTCAGATTTATCGGTCACGCAGGCCAGTCGTTTGGTGTTTGGAACGCCGGTGGGCAAAACCTCTTCCTAGAGGGCGATGCTAACGATTACGTAGGTAAGGGCATGACCGGCGGCAAGATTGTGATCCAAACATTCAAAGCTGCCAACATGGACTCTACGGCGATTATCGGTAATACCTGCCTCTACGGTGCAACTGGCGGTAAGTTGTTTGCATCAGGTCGTGCCGGTGAGCGCTTTGCTGTGCGTAACTCCGGTGTACACGCTGTTATTGAAGGCGCTGGCGATCATTGTTGTGAATACATGACCGGTGGATTAGTGGTAGTACTTGGGCCAACAGGGCATAACTTCGGTGCGGGAATGACCGGCGGTTTTGCCTATGTCTACGATGACGACAAGTCGTTCATTGATAAGTACAACAACGAGTTGGTGGATATCCAGCGGGTACACACTGAATCAATGGAAGAGTACCGCAATCACTTACGCGGTGTATTAAAAGAGTTCGTTGCTGAGACGGGCAGTGAAAGGGGAAGTGAGCTGTATGATAATCTTGATGATGTTATACATAACTTCTGGTTGGTTAAGCCTAAGGCTGCCAGCTTAACCAAGCTGCTTACCAATATGAGAGTCAGGCAGGAATAACTGCTGCACAACGGTTTAAAACCGTTGTGATATATTGAGAGGGCCGCCTAGCGGCCCTTATCTCACGCGAATTATAGAGAGTGTGTATTAAGCTCTTAGAGGTAATAAAATGTCTACGCGATTAAACAATGATTTTCAGTTTTTAGACTTGTCTCGTAAAGGACCGGTAAAAATTGAGGCCGAAGTGCGCAAAGAGCGTTTCGCAGAAATATACGAGCCCTTCAAGCCGGCGCGTGCTGCTAAGCAGTCGCATCGCTGCCTTGATTGTGGCAACCCGTATTGCTCGTGGAAGTGCCCAGTGCACAACCATATCCCCGACTGGTTAAAGCTAGTTGCCGAGGGAAATATCATCGAGGCGGTGGAACTGTCTCACCAGACCAATTCGCTGCCTGAAGTCTGTGGTCGTGTCTGTCCTCAAGATCGCCTCTGTGAAGGTGCTTGTACCCTTAACGATGGCTTTGGTGCCGTCACTATTGGTTCCGTCGAAAAATACGTCACAGACACCGCGATGGCGATGGGCTGGAAGCCAAACTTAGACAATGTCGTTAAAACCGATAAAAGAGTGGCGATTATAGGTGCAGGTCCCGCTGGGTTATCTTGTGCCGACGTGTTAATCCGCAACGGCGTAACACCGGTGGTCTTTGATAAACACCCAGAAATAGGCGGTTTGTTAACTTTCGGTATTCCTGAGTTTAAACTGGAAAAATCAGTGATGCAGCGTCGCCGTAAAATGTTTACCGAAATGGGTATCGAGTTTAGGCTCAATACCAATGTTGGTGTCGACGTCAAAATCAGCGACTTGATTGAAGAATTCGATGCCGTTTTCTTAGGTATGGGTACTTATACCTACATGAAAGGTGGCTTTCCTGGTGAAGATTTGGACGGCGTACATGAGGCATTACCCTACTTAATCTCCAATGCCAACCATCACTTAGGTTTTGAAAAAGACCCCGCTGATTTTGTTAATTTAGAAGGTAAGCGAGTCATAGTGCTAGGTGGTGGTGACACTGCCATGGACTGTAACCGCACCGCTATTCGACAGGGTGCGCAGTCAGTGACTTGTGCCTACCGACGCGATCGCGCCAATATGCCGGGTTCTAAAAGCGAAGTGGTTAATGCCAAAGAAGAAGGCGTTATCTTTAAGTTTAATCGTCAGCCAGTAGAAGTGATCGGTGAAAACGGTAAAGTGACCGGTCTTAAAGTGGTACTGACGCAAATGGGCGAGCCGGATGAAAATGGTCGTCAACGCGCTGAAGTGGTTGAAGGGTCTGAACAGATCATTCCTGCAGATGTGATCTTAGTGGCGTTTGGTTTTAGACCAAGTCCCGCACCTTGGATGACAGAGATTGGCATCAACCTTGAAACTGATGGCCGTGTTATCGCTCTAGAGAAAGGCGAGTTCGCCTATCAGACTTCAAACGCTAAAGTGTTTGCCGGTGGTGATATGGTGAGAGGATCTGATCTGGTCGTTACCGCTATTGCCGAAGGGCGAAAGGCGGCAGAAGGTATTATGGATTACATGGAAGTGTAATTTTATAATCGATAAAAAAGGGCGAGAGCCCTTTTTTTGTGTCCGGAAGATATTAACTACGAATCTTTTTTATGCCTTCAAAATTAATAAAAAGATCTAGAAACCTAACCGCTTATCTTTTCGAGTTAATAAATGACGTACCAAATAGGTAGCAATAGTGGAGTAAAAATTTAGCATTTTTTTACTGAAATTAGTAACTTTGTGTAACTTGTGCTAAATTTATTTTAGGTATGCAGTATGGAATTCTGATTTGTCGGTGCACATATACGCCTTTCCTAATGCCTTTTATTTCATCGGAAATAAGGAGAAGAAGGATGCCTAGTCTTAAAATTCAAACCCTCTCTAAAGAGCTCTGCACTTTGTTTGGCGTAGATGACAGCAACGTCAATGCCGAAAAAGTATCCACTGTAATAGCGGCACTCGTCATAGAAATATCCAATGATAATGCCCAAGCTTACAAAAATGTAGTGAATCGTATTGCCTCTAATGACCCTGTGCTGATACAAAATATCTGTGATGGCATAGACGGCGAGCGCAATATGTTAATTGCCAATTTATCAGCATTGCGCTGAAGCACTTTGCAGTGCAATACAATCTCAATGGAAAGCTTTAACTAATAGGTCAGATGAAATTGATTGCTTAAAATCAATTAACTCTGACCTTTTTATTTAGCCTAGAGTGTTAAAAAAGGATTTTAGAAAGGCAGATAAATATAGACCTAAGCCAAAAATAAGATGCGTCATTAAACTGCGTAAACGAGCTATATTTGGTGTAGGAGTTTTTGCCGCTGCAATGCCAAAGCCCATACCTGGCTGCATTAGGAAAAAAGGAAAGCAGACGGTTAAAATACCAAAAAGTATCGCGGGTTGCACACTTGGCGTGTTTAACCATTCATTGCCAGTCAGCAGAATTAATGCCGCAGCGAATATTATCCCTATTATGTAATGCGCTACCCAACCAATTTTCAATTCCGTTTTTATGGGTTGAGCGGTAGTGATATCGTTATGGCGAAACCTACCACTGGACATATAGATTATCCAACGGCCGACTAAGGCGTAATTAAGCGAAGTAATACCTATTCGTTGCAATATTAATGCCCACACGTCCATGACAATTGTGGCGCCAACGCCGATTATTATGCTGTTAGTGATCAGGTTAAATAGCTCTGAACTCATTGTTTGTTCTCCTGATTGTTCGTTAATTTAAGGTGTTTGCATCGGTAATCGAATCAAAATCTTAGCTTCTGATTAGTGTTGCTATATCGATTTGGTTATCATGCCACTTCAAGTCAACTTGAGGTCAATAGCTGAAATGAAAAAAACTTTAGATATTGGAAAAGTGGTTAAATAGTCGGGGTTACCCACATCAACTTTGCGCTATTACGAAGAGAGAGGTTTAATACATTCTGTTGGTCGTTATGGATTACGCCGCTTATTTGATAGTAGTGTTTTAAAGCAATTATCTTTTATTTCTTTAGGTAGATAGGTGGGGTTTTCGTTAGCAGAAATAGGCAGGATGTTCGCTAAAGGTGGTGCTTTGCAGCTAGACAGGCAGGAATTGCTAAGAAAAGCAGATCAACTGGATAATAAGATTAGCCAATTAAGCGCAATGCGTGATGGTTTTCGCCATGCAGCAGTTTGCCCGGAACCTAGTCATTTAGAATGCCTTAAATTTAATGGGATATTAGCTACCGCCAATCGACGCTTACGACTATTAAATAAAAATAACTGACTCAGGGCTGGGTTAATTGATTATGTCTATAAAGCCTCTGAATATACTTCACCATTAGAGGTGTGATTGTATTTTGTAAATTGTACTGTTTCGCGTTAATGGTGTCATTCCCATGCTATTGGCTAATGTCAGGGCGATTAAAATAATAGGGCTTGAAAGAGATTCATGGGTCTTTTCCTTTTCTTCGCCACAATGTAAATGTCCATGCTACCAGCATACAAAACTCTCCAAAGTTGATTGAAATCAAAAGACACCACTTGAAGGTCACAGATGGATAATTTTGTGGGTAATATCGGTGTTAAGTCGGTAGAATACGGCTATAAATAACAGTAGGTTGAAGTTTGTAAATAATCGCTGTTAACATTTATCAAGAAATATTTGAGAATTTAATAGATGTCAGAATTAAAAAATGATCGTTTTTTACGGGCGTTAATGCGCCAGCCCGTGGATGTCACACCTGTCTGGATGATGCGCCAAGCAGGTCGCTACCTTCCAGAATACAAAGCCACCCGCGCTAGTGCCGGTGATTTTTTATCACTGTGTAAAAATCGCGAGCTGGCTTGTGAAGTAACACTACAGCCACTGGAGCGCTTTGATTTAGATGCCGCTATTTTGTTCTCAGATATCCTTACTATCCCAGATGCCATGGATTTAGGCCTGTACTTCGCAGAGGGTGAGGGGCCAAAATTTAGAAAGGTATTACGTACTGATGCAGATGTTAGCGCATTGGTGGTGCCTAATGCCGCGACCGATTTAGATTATGTGATGAATGCGGTGAGCGAGATTCGCACAGCGCTCAGTGGTCGTGTGCCTTTGATCGGTTTCTCTGGAAGCCCTTGGACACTGGCTACTTATATGGTGGAAGGTGGCTCTTCAAAAGACTTCCGTCACGTTAAAAAAATGATGTTCGCAACACCTGAAGTGATGCATGAATTGCTCGATAAGCTGGCTGATTCTGTGATTGATTATTTAAATCAACAGATCTTAGCGGGTGCGCAAGCGGTACAGATTTTTGATACTTGGGGTGGTGTACTCAGTGCTGAAATGTACGCAGAATTTTCTCTGAAATATATGCAGAAAATCGTTTCTGGTTTGATCCGTGAGGCTGATGGTCGTGTTGTCCCAGTAATATTATTCACTAAAAATGGTGGGCAGTGGTTGGAACAGATGGCGGCAACAGGTGCGGATGCACTAGGGATAGATTGGACCACAGAACTTGCTGATGCAAGATCGCGGGTGGGCTCTCAAGTGGCATTGCAGGGCAATATGGATCCTTGCGTACTTTACGCATCACCAGAGCGGATTCGCACTGAAGTGAAAAATCTACTGGCCAATTATGGGTCGGGTAATGGTCATGTGTTTAACTTAGGTCACGGAATACATCAGTTCGCCGATCCTGATCACGCCAAAGTCTTTGTCGATGCGGTGCACGAGTTTAGCCCGCAATATCATTAGGGAAGTGCAGCTAAAAGCTAAAATACCTCTGCTTTTCTCTGTGTAACGAAGCGCCTCTGTGTCCTCTGTGGTAGATAGTCTTTAAAAGATTCTTTCACCACAGAGGGCACAGAGAACACGGAGGAGAGATTTAAAAAATTAAGCTGAAAGCTAGAATGAAACTGTTGACGGAGTTAGAAGCTAGAGGCAGATTTTTTTTGCTCACAGCTCACAGCTCACAGCTCACAGCTAAAACATAGCCCTCAGATAAACCTGACAGGGCTTTTTTTTATCTGTTATGTTATAAAAAATTTCAGTGATTTAATTAGGTAGATGTAGATGGCGAAGGTTAAGACGGCTTTTGTCTGCGGTGATTGCGGCGCAGATTATCCGAAATGGCAAGGGCAATGTAGTGCCTGTAAAGAGTGGAATACGGTCACAGAAGTGCGTTTAGGCGCGGTCATCGCAGCGACTAAACCACGCTTTGATGGTTATGTGGGAAAGACCACTGACCGCGTGGTTAATTTAAGGTCCGTGGATTTAAGTCAGACACCGCGCTTGCACAGTGGCAGTGCTGAGTTAGATCGGGTATTAGGCGGTGGTTTAGTGCCGGGTTCTGCGATATTGATTGGCGGGCAGCCGGGTGCGGGTAAATCGACACTGTTGCTGCAGGTGTTGTCACATCTAGCGGCGACGGTTTCTACGCTGTATGTCACGGGAGAGGAATCACTGCAGCAAGTGGCGATGCGCGCCCAAAGGCTGAAACTGCAACCAGAGCAATTAAATATGCTCTCGGAAACTTCTGTTGAGGCGATCTGCCAAACGGCCACTGAACTAAAACCTAAAGTGATAGTGATTGATTCTATCCAAGTGATGCACATGAGTGAGGTGCCCTCAGCGCCGGGTTCGGTATCGCAAGTGCGAGAGTCAGCCGCTGAGTTGACTCGTTTTGCCAAGCAAACGGATACTATTTTGTTTTTAGTCGGACACGTGACTAAAGATGGATCTTTGGCAGGGCCTAAAGTATTGGAACACATCATCGATTGTTCACTGCAATTGGACGGTACTGCTGACAGTCGCTTTCGTACTTTGCGCAGCCACAAAAACCGCTTTGGCGCGGTGAATGAGTTGGGTGTATTTGCGATGTTGGAAACCGGCCTAAAAGAGGTGAAAAATCCTAGCTCTATATTTTTGAGTCGCGGTGAAGAGCCGAGCTCTGGCAGTGTGGTGATGGTGGTTTGGGAGGGGACTCGGCCGTTGTTAGTAGAGATTCAAGCGCTGGTAGATGAGTCGCATATGAGTAATCCACGGCGTATTACTGTAGGCCTAGACAGTAATAGATTGGCAATGTTGCTAGCGGTTTTGCACCGCCACGGCGGATTGCACATGGGCGATCAGGACGTTTTTGTCAACGTGGTTGGCGGTGTAAAAGTATTGGAGACCAGTGCCGATTTAGCCTTATTGTTAGCGGTAGTCTCGAGCTTTAGAAGTAAAATTCTGGATCAAGACTTGATGGTAATAGGCGAGGTGGGATTGTCCGGTGAGATAAGACCAGTGCCAAATGGTCAGGAGCGGATAAAAGAGGCGGCCAAACACGGTTTTAAAAGAGCCATAGTGCCTAAAGGCAATGTACCTAAAGGCGGAGTGCCGGGGATGGAAATCATTGGTGTGGTTAAATTAACCGATGCACTGGATGCTATCTAACAGTGCAGATTGAAGTACTCAGTTATTGCGCAGTGAGCCCTGCGCTAGTTGGTGTAGTTCTCGCTCCATCAATTTCGCATCGCCTAAGTTAAGTTCTAAGAGTCTGCGTAGGTGGCCGGTGCTTTCAAGGTCGATATTCTCTAATCGAAAGTGCAGTAGATCCGCTTCACGCTTGACCAGTGAGGCCAAAATATCAATAGTAGTTGTACCTACCAGTACAATAGAGATACTGGCGTTTTGGCCGTCTTTGATAGCTATGATTTCAGAAGCTTGGACAAGTGCGCCACTGAGGCAAATATCGACCAGCTGCGCTCGGTAAGTATTCTGGTTGTAATTAATAGTGCAGTACCCATCAAACTCAATGCGTGAAAAAACACGACGATCTGGGGTTTCATCAATCAAAATATTCTCCTTAAAAGATTGCGCTATCGAGTAAAATCCCTATTACTAACTAGTTTTCATCCTGAAACGGGGCCGTTGCAGTAGGCATCTGTTTCTAGATGGAAACTAACTATAATGACTATATCATCAAATCTGAGATTTGCACGTGATCTGCTGCTTTAAAAAGGCGGGGGGATAAACACCAATACTCAGAGAGTATTGGTGTGAGGGTCGGTAAGATTAGCCGATGCGCTTGTATTTAATACGCTTAGGCTGGTGGTCTTTACCAAAACGCTTTTTGAAGTCTTCTGCGTATTCAGTGTAGTTACCAGTAAAGAAGTTAACTTTAGAGTCCCCTTCGAAGGCAATCATGTGCGTACAGATGCGATCAAGGAACCAGCGATCGTGTGAAATCACCACAGCACAACCTGGGAAAGCTAATAGCGCTTCTTCCAGGGCACGTAATGTCTCAATATCCAAATCGTTGGTTGGCTCATCGAGTAACAATACATTGCCACCGGCTTTGATTAACTTGGCTAAGTGCAAGCGGTTGCGCTCACCGCCGGATAAATTGCCGACTCTCTTTTGCTGATCCGAACCCTTAAAATTAAAGCGGCCACAGTAAGCGCGAGAAGGCGTGGTGTAGTTACCAATGGTGATGATGTCTTGGCCGTCTGAAAGTTCTTCCCAAACAGTTTTCTCATCATTTAAGTTGCGCGATTGATCGACGTAAGACAATTTCACACTACTGCCAATGATGATCTCGCCGCTGTCTAAAGTCTCTTCGCCGATGATCATTTTGAACAGCGTAGATTTACCTGCACCGTTACCACCGATAATACCGACGATAGCGCCAGGTGGGATAGTGAGGTTCAAGTCTTCAAACAAAATTTTGTCGCCAAAAGACTTGCTAGCGTTTTTGATTTCAATGACTTGATCGCCAAGTCTCGGTCCCGGTGGGATGTACAGCTCTTGAGTTTCGTTGCGCTTTTGAAACTCTTTTGAGTTCATCTCTTCAAACTGACGCAAGCGTGCTTTTGATTTAGCTTGACGGCCTTTTTGTCCCTGCTTAACCCACTCGAGTTCGGCGGCGACTGCTTTGTTATGCGAAGCTTCTGATTTCGCTTCCTGGGCTAAGCGCTGGTTTTTTTGCTCCAACCAAGAGGAGTAGTTGCCCTCGTAGGGAATGCCCTGACCGCGATCGAGCTCTAAAATCCAGCCCGCTGCGTTGTCTAGGAAATATCTATCGTGGGTGATTGCCACTACCGTTCCGGCGTACTCTTGTAAGAAACGCTCGATCCAGGCAATAGACTCAGCATCTAAATGGTTGGTCGGCTCATCGAGTAATAACATATCGGGCTTATCTAATAACAAGCGACACAGTGCGACACGACGGCGTTCACCACCGGATAAGTGCTTAACCTCTGCATCCCAAGGCGGTAGACGCATCGCATCGGCGGCGCGCTCTAACATGATTTGCAAGTTGTGACCGTCTTTGGCCTCAATCAGGTTTTCAAATTTAGCCTGTTTTTTGGCCAGCTCGTCAAAGTCAGCGTCCGGCTCTGCATAAGCTGCGTAAACCGCATCTAATCCAGCGAGTGCGTCTTTAACATCAGCGACCGACTCTTCGATAATCTCTTTGACGGTTTTGCTTTCATCCAGTTGCGGCTCTTGGGGCAAGTAGCCCACTTTGATGCCAGGCATAGGTTGCGCTTCACCGATGATGTCAGTATCTAGACCTGCCATGATGCGTAGTAAAGTCGACTTACCAGAGCCGTTTAAGCCCAATACGCCGATTTTAGCGCCTGGGAAAAATGACAGAGAGATATCTTTTAAAATTTGGCGCTTAGGAGGAACAATCTTCCCAACGCGGTTCATACTGTAGACGAATTGAGCCATTAGATCTGCCCTTATAGTTAGTTAGCTTAAGCGATTTTAGGTGTGAAATTCTGTTCTAAATAACTGATGATATCCTTAGATTCATACATCCAAGTGACTTCACCATCAGCTTTTTCAATACGTAGGCAAGGCGTTTTGATGCGTCCACCTTGCTCTGCTAGTTCAGCTCTGTGCTGTTGGTCTTTTTTAGCATCACGAAGTTCGATATCCAGTGATAAACGTTTCATCGAGCGGCGTACTTTGACGCAAAACGGACAAGCTGCAAACTGATAAAGGGCCAGCTTCCCAGTGGCCGTATTAACACTGAGCTGTTCTTCGTCTGCTCTTTTAATGCCTTTAGGTGTGGTTAAAAAATCTAGCGTTAGGATGATGCGGCCCAGTAGCCAGCGAATTACTTTCATGTTTTGTCTCTTAATAAAGTGCGCTTAGTGTTGGCGCTATGGATTTTAATTGTGGCTATTTTAACTGATATTTAATAGTGGATGTATCTTTTTACTGCACTAAGGCAAAGGCTTAAATAAAAAATGGATAAATAGTGTAAAGCTTGAGAGATAAATTGCCAAAAACAGTCATAAATAGAATTTATATGTCGAGATTGGTGTTAAATAAATGCGTCAACTAGGTATAATGTGCAGCCTTAATGAGCTGGTGGACATAGGTACTAGTTATTTGTGTTAGTGAAGTTTTTATTTAAGTACGAATATTGCAGGGGATAGTTATGTTTAGTAAAGATATGTCAATTGAAGATTATGATAAAGACCTTTGGGCAGCGATGTGTTCTGAAGAGGTGCGTCAGGAAGAGCACATTGAATTAATCGCCTCTGAAAACTACACCAGCCCAAGAGTGATGCAAGCTCAGGGCTCAGGTCTTACTAACAAGTATGCCGAAGGTTACCCTGCAAAGCGCTACTACGGCGGCTGTGAATATGTTGATATCGTCGAGCAGTTGGCGATAGATCGTGCTAAAGAATTGTTTGATGTAAGTTACGCTAACGTTCAGCCACACTCGGGCTCTCAAGCCAACGCTGCTGTATACATGGCATTGTGTAAGCCTGGCGACACCATTCTTGGCATGAGCTTAGCGCACGGTGGTCACTTAACACACGGTGCTTCAGTTTCTTTCTCTGGTCGTATTTACAACGCTATCCAATATGGACTGCACCCTGATACAGGCGAGATCGACTACGCAGAAGTTGAGCGTTTAGCGATTGAGCACAAACCTAAAATGATCGTAGCTGGTTTTTCTGCCTACTCGCAAATAGTCGACTGGAAGCGCTTTAGAGAAATCGCCGATAAAGTTGATGCCTACCTTTTTGTGGATATGGCGCACGTTGCAGGTTTAGTGGCTGCAGGCGTTTACCCATCACCCGTGGCCTTTGCCGATGTTGTTACTACGACTACGCACAAAACACTTGGCGGCCCTCGTGGTGGCCTCATTCTGGCAAATGCCGATGAAGCGTTGGCGAAGAAGCTTAACTTTGCAGTATTCCCAGAATCTCAAGGTGGCCCGTTAATGCACGTGATCGCCGCTAAGGCCGTGTGCTTTAAAGAGGCGATGGAGCCTGAATACACCGTTTACCAAAAGCAAGTAGTGGTCAATGCTAAGAAAATGGCAGAAGTCTTCATTGAACGTGGTATCAATATCGTCTCTGGCGGCACTGAAAACCATTTGTTCTTAGTGGATCTAATTGGCAAGGACTACTCAGGTAAAGATGCAGACGCCGCTCTTGGCCGCGCTAACATCACTGTCAACAAAAACTCGGTTCCCAACGATCCGCGTTCACCTTTTGTCACTTCTGGTTTACGTATCGGCTCGCCTGCGATCACTCGTCGTGGCTTTAAAGAGGATGATGTCGCACAGTTAACCCATTGGGTTTGTGACGTACTTGATAATATGGGAGATGACAATGTCATCGAACGTGTTAAGCAGCAAGTAATCGCCATTTGCGCACGCTTACCTGTTTATAAATAAACAGAGTTCAGCTGACATAAAAAACCTCGCAATAGCGAGGTTTTTTTATGTCTAAAGCTTTTAGCTTTTAGCTTTTAGCTTTTAGCTTTTAGCTTTTAGCTTTTAGCTTTTAGCTTTTAGCTTTTAGCTTTTAGCTTTTAGCTCGAAACTCGTAGCTCATAACCCGCGACTGTTTTTTATCCACACCCACATCCATAATTTTTCAACTTCGACATCTTACCCACGCCTGGATTAAAGCTATTGGTAGGATCTAGCTGTTTATAAAAGGCCTGCTGCTGCTCTGGCGCCTCATATAAATGTCCGACATTATGCTCTGCGGGGTATTTAGCGCCTTGGGCCTCAAGTAGCGCTAATATTTGAGCTTTTACCATTGCGCTTTGATAACCCTTTTTCAAAATGTAATCACGATGAAACACATAACAGAAAAAATGGCCGTAATAGAGAGGTTCCAAAACCGCACAGGCAATGCTCTCTGGCAGCTCTTCAACCCAGTCAACACTATTGCGCTTTAAAGCCACATCTAGGGCGAGTATGTCCGATACTTTATCGCGGTTCATCTGCTCGTAGCGCATAGCGGCACCGGCGACAACAAAGCGCTGTAACATGGCTTTTTTAGCTTCCACCTCGCTGCATTCAATAAAACGGGCTTGCTGTGGATCGGTAAAGTTTTTACTCAGGTAATCGGCTAACTCAGGTATGCCATCATCGGCCATTTTAATAATCAGGTGATGATCGAAATCTGCACGCATCTGCAGCAGTGATTTAGGTAAGTGTTCGGGGAATAATTTAGCGGCGTAATACATCAATTTATCGGGAATATCATTGGGCAGCCAGCTTTGACGATCCAGCAGTGCAGCGACTTTGTTTTTGATGGCAAAGAGTTTGGGCATGCTGGCAGTGCCTAGTTTCTCTATCGCTAAAAAACCATCTTTGCCGTATTTGTGGGCGATATCAAAGGCGGTGGCGTGCACGTATTCTGCCGAAATTGGTAAGTGATTAAAGTCGGTTAAGATGTCGCGGCGCAGCTTAGTTAATAGCGCCGGATCTTTCACCCCTAAATAAAAGGTCTTGGCCTGTTTGGCACTGGCAAAAGTATCAGAGCGCACTGCAAATATCGCCAGCTTTCCGGCGCAGCCACTGGCTTCATACAAACGTCGTTGATCGGCGTTAAAGCGCGCTGGTGAATCTGCATTTACATCTCTGACTCTTGCTTGATACTGCGTATCAGAGGCTTGTTTGTCTGTGCTGAGAATGGCGCTGTCAGTAAAATTTTGACTCTGTAGGTTTTGCAGTATTTGCTCTGGGTTATCGCCAAGCTCTATGCCTAAATGGTTAATTAAACACAGCTCTCCCGCATCGTTAAGCTGTGCATAAAGTGCTAATTCAGTATAGGCGGGACCGCGATGAATTAACGCACCACCAGAGTTGTTAGCGATGCCGCCGATAACACTGGCACCGATACAGGATGAACCAATCACTGAATGTGGCTCGCGCCCTAGTGGACGCAAGGCATCTTCCAGCTGGAATAAGGTAGTACCTGGGAAACTAATCACTTGCTCAGTAACATCGAGCAATAAAAATTGATTGAGCTTTAACGTTTGCACAATCACGATAGGGCGGTCGTAATCATTGCCAGAGGGAGTGGACCCCTCGGTGAGGCCTGTGTTGGCCGCTTGCATGATGAGGATAATGTCCGACTTAACGCAGATTTCTAACACCCGCCATAGCGCCACTAAATCGTCGGGGAAAACAACAGCAAGGGCATCGCCGCCGCCCGATCTAAAACCGTGGCGATAGGGGGTAGTGGCATTGGGATCGGTTAAAACATTGTTGGCGCCTAGGGTATTTTTCAGTGCGTCAATTGTCTGCTGTGTGTCCATTAATTTTCCATCGTTGGCTGTGCTTTATTATTAAAGTTATTAAGCCTGAGAATTTAAACGCACAGTAGCTGCGATTATTCTCTCACGCTGATACGCCGTAGGGAGCGCTTCAAACGGGTGCTCTCTTTGCTTTGTTCAAGTAGTCCTTGTTCTACGAAAGCGAAATGATCGTGTGACGCTGCTTGGGCGCGCTCAGGATCACCTGCAAAAATAGCTTCCATTAATAAGCCGTGTTGGTCGTGTACATTTGATCGCAAGATTTTTTGCGGGTAAATATCGTGCAAGTTATCGGCAATGTGTTGCTTAAGTAAATCAAACATTGCTCGCATCATGTGTAATAACACCATGTTGTGCGCCGCTTCAGCAATCGCCAAATGGAACTCAACATCGGCATTTACTTCCTTAGAAAATTGTTTCTTATCGTGAAACTCTTGTAATTCAAGATGTTTTTGGCGAATGCTGTCACGGTCGACTTCGGTACTGCGAAGTGCGGCGTAATAAGCACACAGCCCTTCCAGTGCATGGCGAAATTCTAAAAGGTCATACTGGGCTTCTGGATGGTTTGCCAGTAGCTCTAACAATGGATCTGTTAATCCGCGGCCTAAATTTTTAGAGACATAATTACCGCCGCCTTGGCGACTCTCTAATATTCCCTTGGCCACTAGTTTTTGTATTGCCTCACGCAGCGAAGGTCTAGATACATCAAATTGTTTAGCAAGCTCTCTTTCAGATAGTAATTTTTGACCGGGTTTTAAGGTTCCCTCTACCACCATTTCTTCGAGTTGCGCCATGATTACGTCAGAAATTTTTGGTGGTTTAACTCTTTGGTACATCTTAAAAATACTCCGGGCAATAGGTTGCTTTGATAATCCTAGATTCGGCGATTGAGCGCGAAAAAGAAGTACAAGATATTGGTGTGCAAAGAAAATTAGAAAATTTTGTGGTCACCTTGTTGGTGATGAAAATATTTTCTGGTTTTCTAGGTGCATCAAGAATTTGTGCTTACTTTCGTGATTCAACTGCCGAATTTAGGATAAAGGCGCATCATAGCATTTGCCCGCTTATCTACCAACGTGGCTGCGGTAGGACCAGCAGTAATAATCACTGTCATTCTCTGATCATTTTGTGACCATTACCTTAAATAACTTGACAAAGTAAACCGGTAAATCATACAGTGTGGCCAGAATTTGGTAAATTGGTAAGACCAATTCGCCAAATTATAGCGACGAAATACAAAAATAACAACTAGTGCCTGCTTTCTATCCGGCACTTTAAATTTCAAAAGGTAGACGATGAAAACTTCCAAAACAAAAATTATTTCTACATTATTATTTAGTGCAACAGTGGCATTAACAGGTACCGCTAATGCTGCAGATAAAGTGTTATTAAAAACACCAATCGCGTTTGGCTCTCACTTACCTGCTTTAGGTACACCGATTAAATGGGTTTCTGAGCAGTTGTCACTGATCAGTGATAAAAACATCCGCATGAAAATTTATGAGCCTGGTAAGTTGGTTGGCGCCAAAGAAATTTTAGACGCAGTGTCCTCGGGGAAAGTGAACTCTGGCTACGCCACTGCAGGATATTGGCAAGGTAAAATGCCAGCAGCTGCATTGTTTTCTGCGGTGCCTTTTGGTCCTGAGGCAGGCGAGTACATGGCGTGGTTGTATTACGGTAATGGTATGAGTCTGTACCAGGAAATGTACGATACTTCTGGTTATAACGTAAAAGTATTGCCCTGTGCGATCATCTCCCCAGAAACATCGGGCTGGTTCAACAAAGAAATCAACACGCCTGAAGATCTTAAAGGTCTAAACATGCGTTTCTTTGGTTTGGGTGCTTCGGTAATGGAGAAACTGGGTGTTTCTACGTCGCAATTGTCCGGTGGCGAAATTTTTGGAGCGTTGGAAAAAGGCGCTATTGATGCCAGTGAATTCTCCCAGCCTGCCATAGATCAACGTTTAGGTTTTCATAAAATAATGAAGTACAACTACTTCCCTGGTTGGCATCAGCAGGCAACAGTGTTTGAGTTGCTTGTGAACAAAAGTACTTGGGGCAAGTTGAGTAAAGGTCAGCAAGCGACTATCGAAACGACTTGTAAAGCATCTATGACAAATGCAATAGCCGAAGGCGAATCTATGCAGTTTGAAGCGATGGCGAAAGCGCAAGAACACGGTGTAGAACTGCGCTACTGGAATGACACTATGTTGAGTGCTTTTGAAGCTAAGTGGCAGGAAGTGGTGGCTGAAAAAGTCTCTGAAGATCCTTTCTTTAACAAAGTATGGACTGATCTAAGCACTTTCCGTAAAGGCTATGACCTGTGGGAAGCAAACGCGTTCTTACCGCGCGCAGTCAGATAAATATAATAGCCATTCCTAAAAGCCTCTTCTATGAGGCTTTTCGATTTTTCGGGCACTAAGAGTTTTCTGCGTCTTTCTAACCTTGAGTGACGTGTTTGCACACGGATGTGTTTTTTTATGCCTATCAACTCTATACCAAAATAAGGAGCTAGCGATGAGTAATCAAGTTAGTCCAAAGAGCATGCCGTTGGCCGATGGCATAGATCGCTTTATCCAAAAAGTTGGCAACACGATTGTGTGGGTTTATGTGCTACTAATTATCACCATTATTTTACAAGTAGTTTTACGTAAAGGATTCTCTAGCGGCTTGATCGTATTAGAAGAATTACAGTGGCATTTATATGCCTGCGGTGTGATGTTTGGTCTCTCTTATGCGCAGACCACCAATTCCCATATTCGTGTGGATATCTTGTATGGCAGATTTTCTGCTAAAACAAAAAGCGTTGTTGATATCCTCGGCATCTTGTTGCTGATGCTGCCTTTTGTCAGCGTGATTTTTATCCACTCACTTGATTTTGTCTACGATGCTTGGCGCATTGGAGAGACCTCTGACTCTCCCTCTGGATTGCCCTATCGCTGGCTGATAAAAGCAGTTATCCCTCTGAGTATGGGATTGTTAGCGTTGGCGATGCTCTCAAAGTTAATCAGAGAATTTAGTTTTTTGTACAGAGGGAAGCAGCATGGAAATTAATGAATTATTAGTCATCGGGATGTTCGTCTCGTTCATATTATTGTTATTTACTGGCATTCCTGTTGCCTGGGTATTAGGCGGTATTGGAGTAGTGTTTGCCGGGCTAGGTTATCTAGCCGATATGTATTTAGATACGATTACCGGTTTAGATTTTTTGACCTTAGGGTTGGTCGTTAACCGTATCTGGAAAATAATGGACAACTGGATACTGGTCGCCCTACCCATGTTTATTTTCATGGGTAATATGCTGGATAAGTCTGGGGTAGCCGAGCGGTTAATGAGTTCGATGCAAGAGTTGTTCGGACAAGTGCGCGGTGGACTCGCTGTAACCGTGACTTTGATTGGCGTTATCTTAGCGGCATCCACGGGCATTATTGGTGCCTCTGTTGTTTTACTCGGGGTAATGTCGCTACCGGCGATGACTAAACAAGGCTATTCGATGCCTTTAGCGCTAGGTACTATTGCCAGTGCAGGTACTTTAGGAATTTTGATTCCACCGAGCATTATGCTGGTGATTATGGCAGATCAGCTGGGCTTATCTGTCGGTGATTTATTTATGGGCGCAGTGTTTCCAGGGTTAATGCTGGGAGCTATGTACGTGATCTATATATTAACTGTGGCGTGGCTTAACCCCGAGAGTGCGCCACTACCACAGGATGTAAAAAAGGTAACTTGGGGCACCGTGGTAAAAGTGCTAAAAGCAGTAACGCCGACGCTATTTTTGATATTTTCTGTATTGGGTTCTATCTTTGCTGGCATAGCGACACCTACTGAAGCTTCTGGTGTGGGTGCGCTAGGTGCCACTATACTGGCAATCTACTACCGTAAATTTAACCTTAAAGTCTTAAAAGGAGTATTAGGAGATACCTATAATACAACCTCCTACATTTTTGCAATATTTATAGGGGCAACTTGTTTTGCATTAGTGTTAAGGGAATTAGGTGGCGATGAGCTCATAGAGTCCTTTTTAACCGGGCTACCCTTTGGCCCTTATGGCATTATCTTCTTTATATTAGGGATGGTTTTTTTACTGGGGTTTTTCCTTGATTGGATAGAAATTACCTTAATCATACTGCCATTGTTAGCGCCGGTAATCACCGCTTTGGGATTGGATATCAACGGCTATGGTGTGGTAGATAATCCCGAGCTAGTTTGGTTCGTGATGCTGGTAGCGATGACCTTGCAGACGTCTTTTTTAACCCCGCCGGTTGGTTTTGCGCTGTTTTATCTAAAAGGAGTCTGCCCGCCAGAGGTTAAACTTATGGAAATCTATAAAGGGGTTATTCCTTTTATTATCCTGCAGATATTAGCCTTATTGATACTAGTTTTCTGGCCGCAGCTAGTGTTATGGTTACCTGCTTATGCCTATGGTTAGCCAATAAAACATCCTGAGAAAGAAGCTCAGCAGGGAGTCAGTATTAGTAGATTAGTCTGTTCTCGGACAGCCTCCTAGGTAAGTCTTCTCGATGTTAGTCTCAGCGAGTTCCTAGCTTTACAGCTCTGGGAATAAACCTTTGATGCTTAGGTATCATTTCAAATAAGTAAACACTATCACTGCGAAGCGTATAGATTGCAGAGGTGGTTAATGAATTAAGGAGTGCTTGTATGGCGCTGGTAGTAGAAATAGCGGACCTTAAAAGAATCGCTAAACGAAAAGTTCCCAAATTGTTTTTTGATTACGCCGATTCAGGCTCTTGGACTGAGGGAACCTATCGCGCCAACGAGAGCGACTTTCAAAAAATATTGCTGCGCCAAAAAATTGCCATCGATATGACCAATCGCAGCTTAAAAAGCAGCATGATAGGTCAGGAAGTGAGTATGCCTTTCGCCATGGCACCCACAGGACTCACCGGCATGCAGTGCGCCGACGGTGAAATTAAAGCGGCCAAAGCTTGCGAGGAAGCGGGCATCCCCTTCACTTTATCGACCATGAGTATTTGCTCTATTGAAGATGTGGCAGAACACACCACTAAGCCGTTTTGGTTTCAGTTGTATGTGATGAAAGACCGTGATTTTATAACACGTTTAATTGCGCGTGCTAAAGCGGCAGGCTGCTCGGCACTGGTACTGACTTTTGATTTACAGATACTCGGCCAGCGCCATAAAGATATTCGCAATGGCCTATCTGCACCGCCTAAGCTGACGCCAAGACATTTGTGGTACATGGCGCAATGCCCGCAGTGGTGTCTGGGAATGTTAGGCACTAAGCGTCGTGACTTTGGCAATATCGTAGGCCACGTTAGCGGTGTTGAGGATATGTCATCACTGTCGATGTGGGCCGCAGAGCAATTCGATCCAAAGTTATCATGGGATGATATCAACTGGATCAGAGAACTGTGGGATGGGCCACTCATTCTTAAAGGTATTTTAGACCCAGAAGACGCGCTAAAAGCGGCCGACAGTGGTGCAGATGCCATTATTGTCTCCAACCACGGTGGCCGTCAGTTAGACGGTGCTCGATCCTCGATTGCAGCATTGGCTGAAATTGTCGACTTAGTTGGCGACCGGATCGAAGTGCATATGGATGGTGGCATCCGCTCCGGTCAAGATGTACTTAAAGCGCTTAGCTTAGGAGCAAAAGGGGTCTATATGGGTCGTCCTTTTCTCTACGGTTTGGGGGCTGATGGTCAGGCTGGCGTGGCAAAAGCAATTGATATAGTACGCAATGAACTCGATATCACTATGGCATTGTGTGGCGAACGCAGTGTGACTGACTTAGGGCGTCATAATATCGATAGACACAGTGAGTTAGTCACTAAGTACGAAATCGATTTGAGAAGGTAAGGGGCAGTCGGCGGTCTTTGGTCGTTAGTTTTATGACTAAAGACTAAAGAAATATTTCACCACGGAGAAGTGATTACAATATTTTTTTAGTCATTTCTCGGTGTAGCGCAGCGCCTCTGTGCCCTCTGTGGTAGAAAAGCTTTTAAAAGATTTATTTCACCACAGAGGACACCGAGAGCACAGAGGAAAGAATTGAAGACTAAAGACTAAAGACTAAAGACTAAAGACTAAAGACTAAAGACTAAAGACTAAAGACTAAAGACCATATCTCATCTTCTCCCTCCTCGGAAAAATCTTGCCGCATATTTAAAATATCAGCCAGAGATAGCGCTTAGTGATTGTTTCTCCGGTGTTATTTACTGCGTTTGCTAGCGTTTCTGTAAAGTTATGTTAAGCAGTGTTAACTTAAGATAAGTTATTGTAAAGCTTATTAAAATATGGTGATTTTAAGGTGATTTTAAGGTGGTTTGGTGCATTTATTGCTAATTCCTTTGCGCAAAATAAATAATCCTGAGGAGTTAATCAATGAATATAAATGCAGCAAGCGGCTTAAGTTCGAGCCAAATGATGCCACCAAAACCGCCTGAACCTAGTGAAATAGCCAGTAACATGGCCTCGCGGGTAGAAAGTGGTGAGTTAAGCGTTGATGAGCTGGTCGCCGAACTCGAAAGCCGTTTCGGCGAAGATGCCGGTGCGATAGTTAAGGAAGACGGCAGCTTAGATGTCGATGCGCTAACGCAGATACTTGAGGAAAAAATGGCCTCTATGGGACCACCCCCTAGACCACCAGGAGGTATGGGCACAGAGGCGCAAGCCAGTGATATTGTCGAGCAAATCATCGGCGATATTAACAGCGGTGAGCTATCAATATCGGAACTTACCGAGCAGTTAGAAAAAATGTTTGGTGAAGGCGCTAGTGATATCATCGATGCCGATGGCAGTATTGATCAAGAAGCGTTAACTAGCTTGATCGAGTCTGGTCCTACCGGCGCGCCACCGCCACCCCCTCAACAGAGTTTGCAGGGTGTCACCTCTTCAGAGCAATTACTGGCGCAGTTACAGCAAGAGTTTGGCGAAGCATCGACAGATTCTGTGTTTAATGAGGACGGCAGTGTTAATTTTGATGAGTTGATTGAGTTAATCGGCGGTCCCTTCGGTCAGGGGTCGGGAAGTTCACGGCCGGGATTGCTGTTGAACGTAGCTACTTAAGGGATAGTTAGATAGCTATGAGCTAAAAACTAGGAGCTAAATCTAAAGCATTCAACGGCTGTGCCGTTGGGTGCTTTTTTATGTACAGGATGTACGGTATAACGCGGTGGCATGGATGCCAAAGAGCGTATTTGTACAGGATGTACGGCAAAACGTAAGTGGCATGGCAGAATTTTGTTCCCGACAAATTCTAAGTACCTGCATCCCTGCAGGCAATGCCAAAGAGCGTATTTGGTCAGGATGTACGGCAAAGGTACGTATCTTATTAACGGCCATATGAAATTAACCTTTTCATCTATATCCTATAATTGCTGCATTTTCTGCCACTAGTTTTGCCATGCTCAAAATATATTATCTTTGTTTGAAAGTAACATTGTTGATAACAACACTAAGGAGTCCTTTTGGATATTAGCAACTATCGTGATGAGTTCGAATCTTTTCTAGTGAATGAATTGGTGCCCGCAGGTTTTAAAATAACGAAAGCTGTTGAGTTAGATGCTGTTCCTGAAAGCTGCAAATATGAAGCCTTAGTTTTTTCGCTAGATGAGAAACGTATCGTCTATCGCAAAGCTAAAGTGACGCCAGATAGGCCGGGCGCCTTTTTAGCTATTTGGCAGCGACCATCTCTAGCTAATAGTCATGATAATAAACCTACCCCATTAACCGCTGATGATCTTGATTATTTATTTATAAAAGTGGAAAGCTGTTCTAGTGCCGCAGCTGGGGAGGGGGCGATGTATAACGCCAAGTCCGGGATGTTTATTTTCCCTGTCTCATTATTGATAGAAAAGGGCATTGTATCTTCGACAAAAAATAAAGGCAAAACGGGATTCCGAGTGTTTCCTCCCTGGAGTCAAGATAGGGGTGTTATAGGCACTAAAGTATTTTCAGCATCCGGTAAAAAAACTCAGCGTTGGCAAATACCCTTTTTCCTAGCCATTGCTGAGAATGGCTCAATCGATGCTGGAGAATTAAAGAAATTACTTAGTCATTAATACATTTGGGGCAAGATAGACATCGCATCAATTATGAAGATGGTAGTGTTAATTTCGATGAGTTGATCGGCGAACCTTTCGTTCAGGTGTGAGGAGTATGTTGTCGAGATTGCTGTAGCAAGTATGTCCTAAAAGGTTGAGTTAGAAAGCCATAAAGCACTCAGCGATGGTGCTGTTGAGTGCTATTTTATGGTCATTTGTAAAAGTTAACAGGCAGCTTTTTTAGATTGGAATAAGCCAATCGTGGAGGAGAGTTGACCTGAGAGCTTGGCGAGAGAATCACTGCTAGAGGCTATTTCCTCTGCACCATTAGCAGTTTGCTCTACGCGGGCTTGAATCTCCAATATATTTTGGTTTATTTCCCCGACTGAATGAATTTGTTGATCACTAGCGGTGGCGATTAATGTATTCATATTACTGATAGCATCTATAGATTCTCGAATTTCAGTAAAAGAGGTGAAAGCAATGGTAGATTTTTCGACACAACTGACCACTTTTTTTTGTGACCGATTCATGACATCGATTGCAATGTCTGAATTTTCTTGCAAGGTGCTAATCATCGTTTGAATCTCGGTAATCGCACTTTGTGTACGCTGCGCTAACATTCTTACTTCATCCGCGACGACTGAAAATCCTCGTCCCTGCTCTCCTGCACGGGCAGCTTCAATAGCCGCATTTAGTGCAAGTAAGTTGGTTTGCTCGGCAATACCACGAATCACATCTAATACTTTGGTGATCGTATTGCTGCTTTCTCCTACTTCTTGGATGACATTAGATGCTGATAAGATTTCTTCAGAGAGCTCTTTAATGCTTTTTATGGCGTAGTTCCCCTGTTCTTGTCCTCTGAGAGCGAGAGAGTTTGATGCTAAAGCGGCTTGCGCCGCTTGGCTGGCGTTTTTAGCAATGTGCTGTACAGTCATAACCATCTCTTCAGTAGCACTGGAAACTTGAATAATGGCGGATTGTTGCGTGCCTATGGCTTGATCTGTTTTCTTTGCTGTTCCATACAATTGCTTTGATTCGTCTTCGATAGATTCCACAGAAGAGCCAACTTCTTGAACTAAAACTTGTAAATTGGCAATGAACTTATTGAAGGATTTGGCCAGTGCAGCCAGCTCATTTTTCCCTTCTACCGCAATACGACTGTTGAGGTCAGCCTCGCCTTCACTTATGTCTTCCATGGAATGGACTATGCGCATTAGTGGTTGAAAGATTGCCTTTATTATTAAAATCATAGTGGCGATGATTAGCAGTACAACGATCATTTGAAATACAAATGACAAATTTAGCCAGTAAGTGACTCGGTCGGTGATGGTCTGTAAATTTGCAGCGGTGCGCGAGTCTAACTCAGCAATAAACTTATCGACAGGTGTCATTATTTTACTAATTTCGCCGTGGTAATTAAGGTCGTATAAAATTCGCAAAGCGAAGGTTTTATAATTCTCCCCAGACTTAGGTTGGAAAGATCCAGGGATAACTTTCGCATCTCGAATGGTCTCCATCGATTGTGTTTCAGTGGCAATTAAATCGTTGGATAATTGGCCCGCTTGGGCTAATAAAGCAAACTCGTTAGTTGAGAAATTAAGCTCTTTCATGATATCACTTTGCTTTTTCACCGATGCTCGATATAACTCTTTATTAACATAGTCAGGTCTTGGGATATCGCCATTGCGCCATTTGACTATGTCCCAATAAGCATCCCAGTATCGTTGTTCTCCTGTAGCGACATAGGTTCTAGAAAGTTTGGTGAGATCTGAAGAAGTTTTACTGAATTCTTTGGCAATCACATAAGATAAATGCCGATTCTTGCTAATATTCAATTGTTCAGTATTGAGTTGGGCAGAGTAATTGCTAGCTAATGTTGCTATCAGTGTCATTAGCAGGGTGACGGAAAATATGAGAATGAGCTTTAGTTTTATTGTCATAATATCGCTTCTCTATTAACGGTTAATTTATTCTCCAATAAAACATGTGTTTTTCATACTTGGATGATTTTTTTTGGCACTTCAAGTGTTTAGTTTTAGTTGTATCAACTAAAAGTGATTATAAAATGTGAGGCGCTTTAGAAATAAACTGATCTTTACGACCGCATCTCTCGGGCAGCTTCCTAATGAAAATAATTGGGTATAGCCGTTTCCTTGACGGTATTACAAAGAGCGTGTTGGTTGTAAAATGCGTATGGAAAACTCTAGTTCAATCCTGAGTTTTTACATTGTTTTGCTCAAAATATAGGAATATTTCCCAAGGTATTGCTTTAAGTGAAGCATGATTAAATCAATTATATCCTTTGCTTTTTCGAAGATTGTTTACTCTAAACTATTGTTGGAAGCGCTTTATTAGTGATCTCCGTTTATCCCAGCGGGGATACTCTCTGTCATTATCATGCACATGGGTGCGATGCTTAGTTCTTTGCTTTTCTTCATAACAGCAGGGAATGAGTATAAGGCCAGCCTAATTGATGGCGTTTTATCGGGGAAAGCGCGTAACGACTATAGGTCAGAATAAACACTACATGTATTAATTAAGCAGTCGATACAAGCAGTAGAAGTTTTATAAAAGGATTTAAGAAATTGGATAATCTAAGATCAAATATGACCGTTATTAGTACCGCAAATAATATTGATTCGACAGCTGTAACAAGTGTTGCGATAAGTAAGGTTGGCAGTACCCAAGAGCTTGATAGATCGGGCGAAGTTTCTATTAAAGATAAGCACAGCGATTCGATGTCTGCTAAAGCAGCGTCCGCGGATAAAACTCCTTCATTATCACCCGCTGAGGCCGTACTCAAACGGCTAAGGGATCAAATAGCAAAAGTTAAGGAACAGATAGCTCAGATAGAGGGCAAGCTTTTGGCTGCCGTTAATCGAGCTAACGGTGAAAAATCGTCTAAAGTTGATTATTTACAAAATCAATTAAACGGCTTACAAGGCCAGTTGTTATCCTTGATGGGAGCTTATACAGATGCTATCCAGGAAATGCAGCAGAAATCTGTACAGCAACAAGCGGGTTCTATTATTGACGCGGTAGAGTAGGGCTCATGGTGAAATTTATTTATCAGATGTTAGAAAAGTAGCGCCTGAAAAATTAAAAACAGTATTAAGGTTTCAAGTAAAATAAGGGCGTCTTACACAGTGTGATTTTTACAATAAAGAGGTCGCTATGTTTAGCTTCAATAACCCTATAACAAAGACAGTTTCAAAGGTATATCTATGCAGCAGAGGGTAATGGGGTTTGATCTTGCAAGAGCTTTTGCAATTTTTTCAATGATCGCGGTAAATTTTAAATTGGCGATGCAGGCCGATACTGGTAGTGATTTTTTACTCTGGTTCGCGGCACTTTTTGAAGGACGGGCATCTGCCTTGTTTGTTGTGTTAGCGGGGGTTGGGGTGACTTTTCTCACTCAAAAATCCCGTCTATCCAATGAGCGAAAGCTTATTTATAAAAGCAGACTGTCGCTGGTAAAAAGAGGGCTGTTATTGGTGGTTATCGGGCTGCTGTTCATCCCGATTTGGCCTGCAGATATATTGCACTTTTATGGGGTTTATTTTTTGCTGGCTGCTGCTGTTTGTATGATGAGTGATAGGGCTTTGTTATTAGTCGCTATGACTATTACCTTGCTGTTTCCGCTGTTGTTAATGCTGTTTAATTATGATCAAAATTGGCACTGGGCTACTTTAACTTATCAGCACCTTTGGTCGCTCGATGGCATGCTGAGGCACATTTTGTTTAATGGCTTTCACCCAGTATTTCCATGGGCTGCCCTGCTGGTGTTTGGCATGTGGTTAGCTAGACTCAACCTTACCAATACAGTGATAAGAAACCGCTTGCTGAGCTGGTCTGTCATTATTTTGATCACTACTGAGTCTGTTTTCTATCTAATGCGGGTTTATATCGGTGAGAATCTAGCGTTAGAGGACTCGCGGGAAGATGTTTTGATCTTATTATCTACCTCGATGATTCCACCGCTACCGCAATATATTATCTCCTCAGCGAGCTCTGCATGCATGGTGTTAGTTGGGTGTTTGTATTTATCAGATGCATTTCACGCGAGTAAAATTAACATTTGGCTATGCCAAACGGGTCAGTTGTCATTAACACTCTACGTTGCACATGTCATAATAGGCATGGGTGTACTTGATGCGTTTGATAAGTTAAGTGATCAGAGCATAGAGTTTTCACTGCTCAGTACGTTAATTTTCTGTGTCTGCGCAGTGGCATTCAGTGTTATCTGGCTTAAATATTTTAAATATGGGCCGCTAGAGTGGCTGTTTCGTAAAATGTCATGAAGTAAGTGCGAGCTTATCGATAGCTAAAAAATAATTTGGAACACTCCCCGCTGGAAGTGCCTATTATTCAAAAACTGATCGAAAAATTCACGCGATGGTTTTACACAACAATAACGCTCTTATTTAAGCGGTCGTGAATTTGGCTAAATAGTTCTCATCCAGAGACGGGGTCGTAGCGAGGGTGGCCCAATTGCTCGAGATGCGCGATACTAGATGTGGGCGTTTGGTCATTCCAAATAACGACATCTAGTAGTGAGCAGATCGAGTTAGTGGGACTTCCGCAGTAGACATCTGTTGCTGAATGGGAACTAAATAGGAGTTGCGTGAAAATGAATCATTTAAATGAGAAGTCTATTGGCTGTCCTTATTGTGGTGAAACCATTGAAGTGCTTATTGATTCAACCGACTTGGATCAGCAGTATATCGAAGACTGCCAAGTATGCTGTAAACCCATAATTTTCGTAGTATCTGCAGATGAAAAATCTGAGCTGGTGGTGAATGTGCACAGTGAAGATGAAGCTTTTTAAGCGATAAGTCATTCAGCCCGAATATTACGAACCCAATTGTTCGTGCCCTAGCTTACTCCTTGTTTTTGCTGGTTTTTATTGCTCAGTCAACCGGATGTGCCAGTCCAGTGCTCAATCGAAAAAAAGTCTGTAAAAACAACTAGCGGCGCTATCATCACGGCATTGCATACAATATTCGGGCTAGGCCCCTTGTTGTACTAAACACTGATTAATGGAGATAATTAGAATTTGGCCTCTCCTGTTCTCTCTCACATGGATAGGTCAAATCCTACAAGCTCTTTGCTACGCAGCAGTAGATTATTCATTATTACTGGGCTCCATGGCATCTAAGGGTTAAAATATCATTTTGCCGTAATTGAATGTTTTTATCGTTGCTTGCAACAGAAGCAATAAACCTTCACAGCAGTAGACATACCGATTTGTCGACTTTGAAAGGCCTGCCCTTTATCTTATTCAGCCCCTATCGATTCCCTACAAAGTTAGATTGTTAAATCATCATCTCTTCCACGGGAACTTATTAAAGCTTGGGCAGCCCATTACTTGCTTAGAGCGTTGTTTATAATTTGGAATTTTTACACGAATTACAAATTTCAAAAATTTACAGGCCAGCAACAGAGGCTAAATACAGTTAGCTTTTGCTGCTAGGTAGCTTCTTTAAACCCACTATTTTTTGCCTGTTAGAGACTAATATAATGATGAAAGTAATATCGGTTTTTACACTACTAATGAGCGTATCATTTACTGCAAATGCGCAGTTGAGTGAAATAAATAAATTTGAAATCGCACGATCTGATGGTTCATCCATAGATTATTATATTAGAAAGGATGCTCCTATAATTCATTCAAATACAATACTGATGGTGTTACAAGGCTCGGACTGCAACAGTATCTTGCACATTGATAGCGTCGATGATCTTAAATTAGCGTGGCCTGGGGCCGACCTATTGTTGATTGAAAAGTATGCGATCACCTCTGAGCTTGCCTATAGTAAAAACAATGAGCGTCAAGATTGCCCCATGGATTATTTAAAAACGGATAGTTTAGATCAACGTGTCAGCGATATTTTTCAGGTAATTAAAGAGGTAGATGCGACTGGAAGCTATGATTATTTCTTAATGATTGGCGGAAGTGAAGGTGCTGTAGTGGCCAATATAGTCGCATCACGTACGGATTTAATTGATGCGACAGCCTCTTTTAACGGTGGTGGTCGTTGGTTTTTGGATGATGTTATACACAGTATCAAATATGGAAAGCCGGACACTGCTGCACTCAAAGCTGAAATTGAGGGATTTACTGGAATGGCTAATCATCTAATAACCAATACAGAGTTGGAAATGGTAATCAGCGGTCATGGCAGTCGCTGGTGGCGTAGCACCTTACAATTGGATCAGTTAAAGCAATTAGCCAAAGTGAAATCACCTATGCTGATCCTGCAAAGTGAACAGGACCAGTCAGTGTCTGTGACCAGCGCAGACAAAATGATCGATTCTCTAATTAACAGCGGCCAGAAAAACATTAGTTATCAAAAATACCCTAATCTAGACCATTCTTTTCGCAATGCAGCGGGAGAGTCGAAGCTAGCTGATGTCGTAAAAGATATTCGCCAATGGTTTTCAGCTGTAGCAGTAGGGTTCGAGTAATAAGTTTTTTAACTAAACGAGTTTTATCTTGGTATGTCTATAATTGGATAATTAATAATGTACTGGCTTAAAAGAGTCAGCTCAGAGTTGATTGGCTGTTTACCTTGTTGGATAAATAAATATAAATTCCTCTTCTGCTAATTCAGAGCAATGGAGCATAGCGCATCATTGGGACTAGAGAAAAGTGATTTGGAAAGTAGAAAAATCCAACATTTTATTCTTATATTTAGGTTTTTAAGTATCTAAACAATGGGTCAGGATTAATTGATTCATTGCTATAATTGAGCTGAAAAACAAGCAATCTTCAGTAGCATATCCTTAATTATTTAATCATCGACTGATGTTTGTTTTCAAGAGTATCTATTTGCTACATATTTTTAGGGAATACAGGTCTCGTATAGATTCCCAACAGAGCTACCAGGTCCCTGTTATTGCCGTCGGAGCCTTTTGCTCAATAGGCGAGCGGAACGGCAGGATGCCGTGAAGAGCGGTATTAGCCGGTGCCAAAGAACTTGCTTTCATTTTTCCTGTCAAAAAATCAGTCGACGCAGTCGAAATTATTGTCATTACTTGACTGTAAACATAAAAAAGCCCAGCACAACACTGGGCAAATAGACTGCGATAGCCTACAGGATTTAATCGTTTACGAACTTAAGACAATCCCCGCCTCAGCACACAAGCTGCGCAGATTGTTGGCCCCTAAAGTCGCATATTGTAGCGGGTTGGCAATCGCCGGATCTTGCTCGGCCTCTACCACTAGCCAGCCTTGATAATTGTCCTTTTTAAGGCCGGCGAACAGTGTCGCATAATCAATGAAACCATCCCCTGGCACGGTGAACGCGCCATTTAATACCGAGTCTAAAAAGCTCAGATTACGGTTCAGTGAATCATCTAAAACATCGCGGCGCATGTCTTTGCAGTGCACGTGATTAATACGCGCGCTGTGACGCTTTTGTACGGCGATAGGATCGCCACCAGCATAAGTGATGTGCCCGGTATCGAGTAACAGACCCAGTGCATCTGTGGTGTGCGCCATCAATTTATCCACATCTTCCTCTGATTGCACCACGGTGCCCATGTGATGGTGGTAAGCCAACTGTACACCTTGATCTAAGCAGTACTGCGCTAGGGCGCTGAGTTTTTTGCCAAACTCAGGCCATTGATCATCTGCTAACACGGGGCGTTGCGACAAGGGGGTATCTTGCGAGCCGTGGATGCATTGGGTGACTTCACAGTAAACCATCACTTTAGCGCCAAGGCTCTTAAGTAAATGTAGGTGATCTTGAATTGCTTTTATTTCTTCTTCAACAGAGCGGACCAATAACTCACCGCTGAACCAGCCAGAGACTAATCGCAATTGATGAGCATCTAAGATAGGCCCTAAAATTTCAGCTTTACGTGGAAACTTATTACCTAATTCAAACCCTGCAAATCCTGCTTGTTTTCCCTCGCTCAGGCAAGTCTCTAATGGGGTGTCAGCGCCGAGCGAGGGTAGATCGTCGTTGGTCCAGGTCAGTGGGTTGATACCTATACGTATAGTCATATTTTTATTCTCAATATCGCGATGCTGGCGGCTGTATCCCGCCAGTGTTCAATTAGTAGGGTTGTTTGGCTTTTTCGATTTCGTAGCTCTTTCTCGCTTGTTTTACTTCTTCACGCGGGGAGACTTCAGGTACGGTGACATCCCACCAAGTGCCGCCTGAACTGATTTGCCACGAGTCAGTATCGAGGGTGATCACGTAAGAGCGATCGGCGGCTTTCGCGCGTCCCATGGCTTCTTCAAGGCCTGCGATACCATCAACTTTTTCGCTGATAGCGCCCATGGCGCCAGCGTGTGCGGCGAAATCAAGTTTGGGTGCGCCGCCTTCGATGGTTTTACAGTCTTCTAACAAGTTGTTAAAAGGTGCGCTGCCGGATTTTTGCTGTAGGCGGTTGATGCAGGCATAACCGCGGTTGTCTAGGACGATGACGATGATTTTGTAGCCGAGCATCACGGAGGTGGCTAGTTCTGAGTTCATCATCATGTAAGAGCCGTCACCGACCACGACGATTACGTCGGAGTTTGGTGTCGCCATTTTTACGCCTAGGCCGCCGGCAATTTCATAACCCATGCAAGAGTAGCCGTATTCAACGTGATAGCCTTTGGGTTGATCAGTACGCCATAATTTGTGCAGCTCGCCGGGTAATCCACCGGCGGCGCAGACTACAACATCATTAGGGTGTGCAGTGCGCTTTACGGCGCCGAGTACTTGTGGATCGGTCGGTAAACCGGATTTTGTGCCTGCAGGTGCTGAACTGGTGACTTTATCGTAATACATGTTCCATCTGGCGATACCTTCTTGACCTAAGTCTTGCCATGTTTCGTCTACGTGCCAGTTACTCAGTGCTTGAGTGAGTGATTCAAGGCCCACCTTAGCATCGACGACAAAAGGCACGGCGCTGTGTTTTATGCTGTCAAACGGGGCGATGTTGAGCTGGATAATGCGGTTGTCTTCACGCTCAAATAAGGTACGTGAGCCGGTATTGAAATCTTGTAAGCGTGAACCTACCACCAGCACGATATCGGCTTGACTGGCGAGCAAGTTGGCGGCATCTGATCCAGTTACACCGATAGAGCCTACATAGTTAGGGTGGTTCCAGCGCATAGCGCCTTTTCCCGCTTGTGTTTCAGCAACCGGAATACCAGTGGCTTCTGCGAAGGCTAGTAGCGCATCGACGGCACCTGCGTAGTGCACACCACCACCGGCAATCAGTAAGGGTTTTTTCGCGCTGCGCAGTAGATCAATAGCCATATCTAGCTCAAAAGCATCGGCACCGTGTTGGCGTTTGCGGTGAAGCTTCTCAGCAAAGAAATGCTCAGGGTAATCGTAAGCTTCGGCTTGTACATCTTGGCACAAGGCGATGGTCACGGGCCCACAATTGACGGGATCCAGTAAGGTTTGGATCGCGACAGGCAGTGAGTTGATGATTTGCTCAGGGCGGGTAATACGATCAAAGTAGCGGCTCACCGGGCGAAAGCAATCGTTGGTGCTAATGGTTGGATCGCCAAAGTGCTCAATCTGTTGTAATACTGGGTCTGGACTACGATTGGCAAAGTTATCACCTGGCAGTAATAGCACCGGTAAGCGGTTGGCGTGTGCCAATGCGGCTGCGGTGACCATATTGGCAGCGCCTGGGCCTATCGAGGTGGAGCAAGCCATCATTTGCTGGCGGTTGTGTGCTTTGGCAAACCCGATAGCCGCGTGTGCCATGCCTTGCTCGTTATGGGCGCGCAAGGTCGGTAGTTTATCGGTATTTTGATACAGCGCTTCGCCCATGCCTGCCACATTACCGTGACCAAAGATTGCAAACATGCCGGCGAACATGGGTTTGGCTTCGCCGTCTATCAGGACTTTTTGCGCAATCAGGTATTTGATTAATGCTTGCGCCATTGTTAGTTTAATTGTTTTCATTTGTCTATCCTTAGGCGCGACGGTTGCGCCAAAAACCAATCAGTTGTATGTAATTTTCAGCGGCGGCATCAATAAATTGATCGTCGTTGATCTCTTCTTTTAACCACAGCTTACTGGGTTCTGTGAATATAGTACGGCCAACGGTGAAGCCTTTACAAATATCAAATCCCGCACTGGCGTTAAAGCTCGCCTGTAGCTGCGCGACTGGTGCATCTAAACCTAACATCACGACGCCGCGACAATGTGGCGCGCGGGTGTTGATGATATCCGTGACGCTCTGCCAGCTAGCGCGGCTCATACCGGGTAGTTTCCACCAATCTGGGCGCACACCTAAGTTGTAGATGCGGCTCATGGCGCGTGGCAGTGTATCGTCTTTTACTGATGATCCCGCCGGTGGAATGATTTCTAGTAGTAGCTCGTGGCCTGATGAACAACAGGCTCTGTAGAGCTCTTTAATTTGGCGCTCTTGCTGTACGCGCAGCTCAATAGCATCGTCGGGGTGATAGAACACTAAGCATTTAACCACGTGCTCACGCGGCCAGCTCTTGAGTCTGTCACCAATAGAGCGACCTCCTTCTAGTTCAATAGGGCGCGATGATGGTAGCTCCACCGGGCGGCCAATCCACCAGCCTTTGCCAGTGACATCATTGAGTGCATCTTGGCCATATGTATCATCGATCAATACGCCAATATTACCCTCTAGGCCGGCTTTTTTAGCGCCTTTTTCTGCCGCTTTAACCAGCAGCTGTTTAAGCTTTTTAATGCGCGCTGGATCTGCGTTGCACTGGGTAGCCATATCAAAGAACTGTTTGCGATGATCAAAGGCCAATCCGCAAATTTCACTCCACTCTTTAGGGGGACGGGTCGTTACGCGGTGCAAATAGTTTAGCTCTTCATCTAAATCCGGGCGTGGAATGCTGGCGGAATTAGCAATGTAATAATCGAGCTCTTCAGCTGAGGGAATGGCAGGTGCGCAGCCATGGCGTGATACAACAATCGCGCCACACGCATTGGCATAAGCACAGCTTGTTTGGTGATCTTTATCGGTTAACCAGCCACGTAAGAATCCAGAGAGGAAGGCATCGCCTGCGCCTAATACATTAAGCACTTCTACTCTTACGCCGGTAAAGGGCACTATGTCATCCATACTGGCAGGGATAGCATCATCGAGTACCGTACAGCCTAACTCACCAAGTTTTAGCACGATAGTGGCTTTACTCAGTGAGCGGATCTTGTTCAGTGCTGTAATGGTATCTGTACTGCCGCCAGCAATATGTACTTCTTCTTCGGTGCCGACGATTAAATCGCAATCACCTAATATGGTCTGTAAATGCTCAGAGACACTGCTGTCAGAGATGAAACGTGTCTCACCATCACCAAGGGCCGTTAAGCCCCAAAGCACAGGGCGATAATCAATATCAACAATGACTTTAGTGCCGGCTGCTTTTGCACAGGCGATAGCTTTACGACTCGCCGCATAAGTTTCTGGCGTGGAAAAGTGTGTGCCGGTAATTAGTAGTGACTTACTGGATGCGATGTAATCTGAGTTGATATCCGCTTCGCAAATGGCCATGTCAGCGCAATCTTTGCGGTAGAAAATTAGCGGGAAGGTATCTTTGTCTTTAATCCCTAATATCACTAAGCCTGTGAGCCGTTCGTTATCGGTGACAACATAAGAGGTGTCAACACCTGCGCGCGCTAGCTCCTCACGCACAAATGTCCCCATATGTTCGTTGCCAACGCGAGTGAGCATCGCAGATTTCAAACCCAGCCTTGCGGTGCCATAGGCGATATTACAAGAAGATCCGCCTAGGTATTTAGCAAAGCTTGAAACGTCTTGCAAAGGGCTACCTATTTGCTCTGCGTATAAATCAACCGCAGCGCGCCCCAGACAGATTACATCGAGTGTTTTTTGATTGCTCACTGCAATACTCCTTAATTAAGCATTATATTAAATGCGCGAGTTTGTTGTTTTAACCGGCATCAGCACGGGTGAATTCAGCAAGTTCTGCCTCTAAATTCGCCAATTCCTGACCGCCAGCCATCATCTCTAATATTTCTTCACGGCTCACTTCGCTTTTGAGCCAACTGCCTAAACTTTTACCGCGATTTAACAAGGTAAATCGATCGGCGACAGGGTAGGCGTGGTGCACATTGTGCGTGATTAAAATGACCGCGAGTCCTCGCGCTTTTGCACGTGCGACTACTTTTAGTACATTGGCCGATTGTTTGACGCCTAAAGCGGCTGTTGGCTCATCCAGGATAAGTACTTTGGCACCGAAGTGGATGGCGCGGGCAATTGCCAAACACTGGCGCTCTCCTCCAGACATCGTCCCGATAGAATGTTCTGGGTCGCGTACGTCAATGCCCATTTCAGCGAGGCCAGCACGGGCTATCTCATTGCCTTTTTTAGTATCAAAAATGGTAAAAGGGCCCCATTTTTTAGTGATTTCGCGGCCCATAAAGAAGTTGCGGGTCACGCTCATTAAATTGACCAACGCTAAATCTTGATACACGGTGGCGATGCCTGAATCGAGGGCATCTCTTGGGGAATCAAAACCAGTGGGTTTATCGTTGAGTAAAAACTCACCATCGGAAGGTTCGTGCACGCCCGCTAATATTTTTATCAATGTGGATTTTCCGGCGCCGTTGTCACCGAGTAAACAGTGGACTTCACCGAGTTTGATTTTCATGTCGATATCTTTAAGTGCAATAACCGAACCGAAGTAGCGGCTGACTTTTTTTAACTCTAAGATGTATTCGCTCATTTTGTCGCTCCTGTAATAAAGGTTATTGTCTTAAGATCCGGTAACACGTTTACGGATGAAGTTGTTAAACAACACCGCTGCTAGCAACATGATGCCTAAGAACACTCTAAACCAATCAGAATCGGCCCCGGTGAAGAAGATACCCATTTGCACAACACCAAAGATCAATGCCCCAAAACAAGCGCCAATGACAGAGCCATAACCACCGGTAAGCAATGCGCCACCGATAACCACCGCGATAATCGCTTCAAACTCTTTTAACAAACCGCGATCGGCTGCTGCTGAACCAAACTCAAACACCTGACAAGCGGCAAACACAGTGGCGCAAAAAGCGGTAAACATGAACAGTGAAATTTTTACCTTATCCGTCGGTACACCGACATTCTTAGCCGCTTTAGCATCACCACCTGAAGCGAAGATCCAGTTGCCATAAGGCGTTTTTAGTAAGACAAAAGAGGCGATAGTGGCGAGTAATAAGAACCAAACAATCACCATTGGAATACCGGTGACTATTGGGGTGTTGTCACTGTAGGTTTCAATCCAGCCCACTTGCGCCAACCAATTGAAAAACCAGCCGCCTATTTCTCCGCCAAAGGCCGCGGCGAGTATGTCGCCTTCTGCTACTTCCTTAACACCAGAGACGATAGTTTTGTTGGTGAATAAGATAGACAGTGCGATGGTTAACCCACGCAAAATAAACAAGAAAGCAAGGGAGACTATAAAGGAGGGCAGGCCTGTTCTCACGACAATTAAACCAATGAGAAATCCTATAAACATCGATCCTGCGAAAGCAAACAAGATGCATGACCATACAGGCCATCCCCAGTAAAGTGCCGGTATGGCAATCATCATGCCGGCAAAGCCGATCATTGAGCCAATGGATAAATCAAACTCACCAGAGATCATTAATAAACAGGCGCCTATGGCTAGAATCCCTAGCTGCGCTGACACCGTGCTCCAGTTGAGTATGCCATCTGCGCTAAACATGCCCGAGTCACCAGCGACAATGGCAAAAAATATAAACACCATTAAAGCACCAGATACTGAACCTAGCTCAGGTCGGGTGAGTAGTTTTTTAATGATGGGCTCTTTACGAACTCTTTCGTCCTTGGCTGATTGCGCCAAGGCGTCATCAGCTGTTTTAGTAGAAGTCGACATAGTTATACCTATTATAATTTTTTTTTTAGGGGCTCTGCCCGATAAAAATACATTTATAGAGCAGGCAGCTCAAAGATAGAATATAAATTCTATTTTTGCAATAGATAGAACGTAATTATTATTTGCAATATTGTCGATGATATATTAAACGATTTTATGGTGAGAATAAGGCTTGACAAATATCCGAATCTGGAACATTTTAATAATAGAACAATTATTCTAAATATTTCTTTATTGGAATTTAGAGTCTAAAAACGATTAGTTCTACTGTTTTTTTAAGCCTGCACTTTATACGTAAAGTGTCATAACAATCTAAAAAAAGGGCCTAAAAAGATAACATAATAAATAGGGTGGATTGTTAATTCAACCCTAAATAATACTGGAGTAAAAAATGAAAAAGCTATTAAAAACAACAAGTACATTGCTTTTTGCCGGTGTGATTGCAGCGGGTACCATGATGGTGCCGGTTGCAGCGCAGGCAGCGGGAGAGCGTTTTGTGCTGATTAGTCACGCAGATGATGCCGATTCCTGGTGGAACACAATTAAAAACGCCATAAAAGAGGCGGGTGCTGCGGTTGATGCAAAGGTTGAATATCGTAACCCACCAACGGGTGATCTTGCGGACATGGCACGTATCGTCGAGCAGGCAGTTGCCTCTAACCCGGATGGCATTATCGTCACTATTGCAGATTTTGATGTATTGCGTGGGGCAATCGGCAAAGCGATTAAAAAAGGTATTCCGGTGATCACCATCAACTCTGGTACGGTAGAGCAAAGCGAAAAGCTAGGGGCTTTGATGCATATCGGACAACCTGAATATGACGCGGGTTTCGGTGCGGGTAAACAGGCTAAGAAAGCGGGTATTAAAAGCTATGTCTGTGTCAATCACTACATTGAAAACCCCGCATCTATCGAGCGCTGCCAGGGGTATGCAGATGCTATTGGTGCTGAGCTAAATATGATTGATGTGGGAAAAGATCCGCTAGATATCGAGAAAAAAGTACAAGCTTACCTGCGTAAAAACGACAAGATAGAATCTGTTTTAACACTGGGTCCTACTTCGGCGCATCCCACTATTCGCGCGCTGACTAAAACCCGCCAGGCGGGAAAAATGTACTTTGGCACCTTTGACTTGAGTAGTGAAATAGCCAAGGCCATTAAAGAGGATGTGATCAAGTTTGCTATTGATCAACAACCGTACCTACAAGGGTATATGCCTGTGGTTATTTTATCGCTGTACAGCAGATACGGAATTGTACCTTCAAACAACATTAACTCAGGGCCTGGTTTTATTACTAAAGCCAATATTGCACAAGTTGAAAAGTTAGCGGGTGAAATTCGTTAATTCACTGTTTGTGCTACGCTATCGGTTTGTCTTTACCGGTAGCGCTTTTATTGGATGAAAGAATGATAGGGTTAAGTCAGTGAAAAATAATGCTAAATAATGACTTGATACCCTCAAGAAACTGGATTTTAGCTATTTATAGACATTTAGTATTAGTCAATCATGGGTAGAATTAATAGAATAAACGTTCTAAATATTTAAAAGAGCCGAATTATGCCAAATCCACCAAAGACACTGCCAGAGTTAATGGCCGTGGTGACAGAACAATACGCTACCCTCAGTAAAAGACTGTCTCAGGTTGCTCAGTATTTATTGGACAACCCCGATGAAATAGCCTTTGGTACCGTTGCTGTTATATCCAAAGATGCCGGGGTTCATCCATCGACCTTAGTAAGGTTTGCCAACACTTTTGGCTATAGTGGTTTCAGCGAGATGCAGGGACTATTTCAGCAAGAGTTATTGCAAGATACACCGAGTTATCAAGAGCGCATTAGGCTCTCTGCGCAAGAGATGCAGGAGGCGGGGGTCGCGAGTGAGCCGCATTTATTAAACCAATTTGTCAGTGCTAATACTCAGGCACTAGAGCACTTGGCACAGAGCGTGCCTCTGGCAGATATGGAGCGGGCCATCGATATTTTAGTGAATGCTAAAGCGACTTATATAGCGGGAGTGAGGCGCGCTTACGTGGTCTCTACCTATTTCTCTTATGCGCTGCAGCACATCGATAGACGCGCCTATTTAATAGATGGTGTCGGCGGCATGTATAAAGAGCAGGCCAGTACGATGATGGCTGAAGATGCTCTGATAGCCATCAGTTTTTACCCATATGCCGATGAGACGCAGAATGTGGTGGCCAGTGCTATTGATAAAAAAGTACCACTGATTTTAATCACTGACAGTGCCTTGAGCCCGCTGGCCTCTTCAGCAGAGGTTTGTTTTGTGGTGAAGGAAGCTGAAGTACACACCTTTAGATCACTGTCTTCGTCATTGTGTTTGGCACAGTCATTGTCAATTGGTTTAGCTTATCGGTTGGAAAAGCAGAAAAAAAATTAACGGAGCTCACCTAAACAGCTGTTGAAGTGACTCTGAATCACCATTAACTAGCGTATCGACGCTGTTTAGGAGAGTAGTTATTTATGATCAATGTGTGTCTTTTTGGAGCGGGACGGATTGGCGCTGTGCACGCGGCTAATATCGCTAGGCATAGCGAAGTCAATATTTGTTATGTGGTAGATGCCTATGAGCCAGCGGCGCAAAAGCTGGCGACTTTGTATGGCGCAACAGTGGTCAGTGCCGAGCATGCATTGGCTGACCCCAAGGTAGATGGCGTTATTATCGCCAGCTCTACCAATACCCATGCAAATTTAATGGAGCTTGCGGCGCGCGCCAAAAAAGCGATATTTTGTGAAAAGCCAGTTGATCTGAGTGTTAAGCGGGTGCGAGAGTGCCTAGCGATTGTCAAAGAGATGGGCGTGGTCTGCTCGATTGGTTTTAACCGTCGCTACGATCCCCAATTTAGTGCCTTAAAACAGGCGATTGTTGCAGGTGAAATCGGAAATTTAGAAATGTTGACGATCACCAGCCGCGACCCTTCACCACCGCCTATTGAATATATTGAAGTTTCTGGCGGTCTATTTCGTGACATGATGATTCATGATTTCGACATGGCGCGCTGGCTGCTAGATGAGGAAGTGGTGGAAGTCTTCGCTACCGCCAGTTGCCAAGTCGATGCGGCCATTGGCAGTGCTGGTGATGTGGATACTGCGCTAGTGACACTTAAAACGGCCAGTGGAAAATTGTGTCAAATTAGTAATAGCCGCCGTGCCAGTTACGGCTACGATCAGCGTGTTGAAGCTTTTGGCTCTAAGGGGATGGCGCAAGTGGCTAATCAGACGGAGTCGACACTGACGCTCACCAATGGATTAGGCCGGATGAGCGCTAAGCCAGAGTACTTCTTTTTAGAGCGTTATAACAATGCCTACCGCTTAGAGTTGGATAACTTTGTCGCTTGTATTCGCAATGAAGCAGTGCCCGTTGCCGGCCCGATGGAAGGATTGCAATCACTTATCTTGGCTGAGGCGGCGGTAGAATCACTGCGAACAGCTAAAGCTATCTCGCTCTAGAACATCGTCATTGGATTATCCTAAATTCGGCAATTCAATTGCCGATTTAGGATCATAGTGCTGTTAACGCACTCAATAAGGGAATGAAAATGTCACATTTATTATCTAAGGCGGCGGCGCCTGATGCACATGGCTGTATCCAAAAAATCACTCCAGAGTCGGCTAACTGGAAATACGTAGGTTTTGAACTCTATCAATTAGCAGCGGGTGAAACACTCAATCATTTGAGTTTGGATAACGAAACTTGTCTAGTGATCGTGACGGGATTAGCCGATGTGAAAGCGGGTGATGAAGCTTGGCAGGGGTTGGGCGAGCGCATGAGTTTGTTTGAGAACAAAGCGCCGTACTCAGTGTATCTACCGCCAAAATTAGCGGCAACTGTGACAGCGGTGACGGATTTGGAATTGGCTATTTGTCAGGCACCCGCGGTGGGGAAGTTCCCGGTGCGTTTGATTACGCCGCAAATGTGCAGTAGGCAAACACGCGGTGTGGCGACGAATACTCGCCATGTTTGTAATATCTTGTTTGATAACTTAGAGGCAGAAAGTTTGTTGGTGTGTGAAGTGTCGACGCCCAGTGGTAACTGGTCGAGCTATCCGCCACACAAACACGACAGTGATAATGCTCCGAGTGAAACGTTATTGGAGGAAACCTATTATCATCGCATTAACCCTGAGCAAGGTTTTATCTTTCAGCGGGTGTACACGGATGACCGCAGCTTAGATGAAACTATGAGTGTCGAAAACCATGGGGTAGTAATGGTGCCTGAAGGCTACCATCCGGTGGGTGTTCCACACGGTTATGAATCCTACTATTTAAATGTCATGGCGGGCCCGAGTCGTAACTGGATATTTCATAATGATCCGGATCACGAGTGGATCATTGCAGCCGATAAATTAAAAACTTAAACACTCGACATACCCTGTGCAAGTCACAGGGAGCTTACTCTCGGTTAGGCTCCTAGGCGTGGGTGATTTGCACTTCTTCAGCGGCTGTTTTTTTCTGTTTAATACGTTTTGAAATAGTTAGCGTTAATACACAGACCGCCAATATTAAGGTGACTGAATTTGCCAGCAGCATAGGCAGGTCTTGCACTAAAATCCCATAGCTCAGCCAGAGCGCGATGCCCACAGTGAAAATTGAATACATTGTCACTGAAATCCCATCAACATTTCCCGTGCGCAGAATAGCGATCACTTGCGGTACAAAAGCGGCGGTGGTGAACAGTGCGGCGAATATGCCAATAGCAGTAGTGTGGTCCATAAAATAATTCTCTGTAAAGTTGATGTGCTCTTCAAACAGGCACTGATAAATATAGGTTGTTGAGTATTATTTTTTTTTGGATGCGCATCATAAATAAACTACTTAGCTAGATCAAGCCCGGTGGAATTATATATTCAGAGGTTTGTTAAAAAATTCATACTGTTGTTTGGATTGCTAATCAAAAAATCCAAAGTGACGCTCTAGCTATTTAGTTTTTTTCTTAAATTTATTCTCATAATTAATTCAAATACTTCAGTGTCTGCAACAAGATACAGAAAGTTGAATCATAGGTTTGTTTTCAATGTTTGTAGTGTGAATGATTATTTTTCTACTATCATTTATAGGCAGGTGCCAGGATGTATTTAAAACTACATCTTAGTTGTGTGGAAAAAAGGAGCCTGCCAGGTCGTTACTGTTAAAAGACTGTAAATACTCCTGCTATTTTTTGAGTAATTACTGATGTAGTTTTGATTGCAGTTTTTTAGAAATATCAGAGTTGTATCAATCGCTCTATTTGACATCACGAAGGGAATCTACATGATCAAATCACTTAAACTTAAATTAGCCCTGGCGTTTGGGGCTATTTTTTTAGTGCTAGCAGCTACCACTACCGTTAACTTATATTACTTAAATGATGTGAGTGTTATTCAAAACAAAGTTGTTAATTTAAGAGTGAAAACCGTGAATGCCGGCAAAGATATTAACAACGGTATTAACTATTCACTGGCGGCGCTGCGCGGTTATATGATTTTAGGTGCAGATCTTGATAAGGCACAGGCAATGAGAGATCAGCGCCAACAGGCGTGGACTTTGATTGATAACAGTATGGCTGTCTTTGACGAGGTTTCGGTGAATTGGACGGTGCCGAAAAATATTGAAATTCTGCAAGAACTAAAAACGGTGTTGACTGATTTTAAAGCGGCCCAAAAAAAGGTTGAAGATATCGCTCAGACCACCGCTAACATTCCCTCTTATCAAGTGTTATTAACAGAGGCAGCGCCGCGTGCCGCTAAGATTCTCGCCGCCCTCACTGGGATTATCGACCTTGAAGCAGGTCAAGAGGCAAGTGCTGAACGCAAAGCGTTGTTGACGCACTTAGCTAATTCACGTGGAGCATTTGCGATTGGCCTCGCCAATATTCGCGCCTATTTGTTATCGGGGAATAGCCAATTTAAAGCAGAGTTTGAAGCGAAGTGGCAAGTGAATGAGGAGAACTACCAAATTATCGCCAATAAGTATGCGAAGTTACTGAGCAGTGAACAGCAGCAACATTGGAAAAATTATCAGGAGTATCGTCAGCAATTCTCGGTGATTCCTGAAAAAATGTTTGCCTTGCGCTCAGCTGCTGATTGGAACCAAGCTAACTACATACTTGGCAGTGAAGCGGCACCTAATGCTGCTAAAGCTGTTGCATTGCTCTCACAAATGCAAAACTCTCAAAATACTTTGTTAGCTAACGATGTCATTAGCCTAAAGGAGCACAGTGATGCGCAAGTTATGATTTTGATCCTAGGAGCGGCCATTTCGCTGTTTTTATCCATCGCCATTGCGATTGGTTTCGGCAGAGATCTATTGGGCCGTTTATCGCCGCTGTTACAAAAGGCGACTGAAATATCAAATAATAATTTATCCACTCCCGCGCTGGTTATAAAAGGCAATGATGAGTTGACTCAGCTATCTAAAGCAGTCAACCAAATGAGTGAAGCGCTGACTCGAACCTTGACCAGCACTGCTGAATCTATTCAGGGCGTATCTAGTGAGGCTAATAATATATTCATCGCTAATACGGATATGTCGAAGACGATAGATAAACAGAATGAGCAAATAAACTTAATCGCAGCGGCGATTGAACAGTTATCAGCTTCCTCTAAAGAAGTCTCAGATAGCAGTGAACTCACTGCGAAATCGGCAGAGGATTCTTTGCTGACGGCTAAAGAAGGTGGCAATTTAATGCGTAGCTCCATGACGCAAATGAGCGAAATCAGCGAAGCTTTTGATAATAGTGCCGCTTCGATTGGCTCGTTGAGTGAGCAAAGTAAAAAAGTTGAAGATATCTTGGGGGTTATTCGCGGTATTGCAGAGCAAACCAATTTGCTGGCGCTTAACGCCGCTATTGAAGCGGCGCGTGCCGGTGAGCAAGGGCGTGGTTTTGCAGTGGTCGCCGATGAAGTAAGACAGCTTGCTAGCCGTACTACAGATGCCACAGCCGATGTAGAAAAAGCCATTGATCAGATGCGCAATGATGCAGGCGTCAGTGTGAAGAGCATGGAAATCGGGCGCGAAAAGGTAAAACATGGTATTGAAATATCGGATAAAGTGTCTAACGTATTGGATGAAATTATTAAAAATGCCACTGAAGTTTCATCGAAAATGAAATCTATCGCGACCAGTTCTAATGAGCAATCAGCAGTCACTGCTGAAATAGCCGCTAATACCAATCAAGTCTCTATCTTGTCGATTGAGGTTAATAAGAGCATCAGCAATGTTGTCGATATGACTAGGGCCGTATCTGAAAGCTCTTCTCATCGAGCCCAAGAATTGATGAAGATGGTTAAATAAGAGGAAAGCGATAAGTTAGAAAGCTATGAGTCATATAGACGTTAGAAAATTACGCTAAGGTCTATTTTAACAGTGCTAATAAGTGCTACATTCCCCTGACTAACACACGGATGGGGAATAATAATAAATGGTAGATATAGCCGCTCAAAGTAAAGAGTCACGCCAAGCTAAGTCGGTCACAGTGATTGGCGCTGGTATAATAGGCGTACTCATCGCGTTGCAATTACAGCGCGAGGGGCACCGTGTAACCTTGATTGATAAAGATCAGCCAGGCAGTGGTTGCTCTTTTGGAAATGCGGGAATATTAGCCCGCTCATCCTTTGCCCCCCTATCTAGTCCCAGTTCGATAAAACAAGTCCCCAGTTGGTTACTCAACCCCAATGGCCCATTAAGCATTTGCTGGGGTTATCTGTACAAAATACTACCTTGGTTAACCCGTTATTTAATGGCGGGATTTCGCAGTGATTATCAACAGCGCGGTGAGGCTTTACAGCAGCTGACCGATAACAGTGTGCAGTTGTATGAGTCGCTGTGCACTTTTGCCGATTGTCGTGAGCTGATTGAAAAAATAGATTATCTGCAAGTGTATCGCAGTGAAAAAGGGCTGCTTAAATGTGAGGCTGATATGCAGTGGCGACGTGCCTTAGGATACAGCGTTGATAGGTTAGATGCGCAGGCGTTACAGCGGTTAGAGCCGGCACTGGCAGAGAGTTTTAAATACGCGCATTTGATTAGAGATCACGGTTTTGTAAAAGATCCTAAAGCGTTGCTCAGTGCTTTTTATGATAAATTTTGCGCCTTAGGTGGCGAATTTGTACAAGCTAAGGTTAAAACGATTGAATACCACCAGCAGCAGTGTTTAGTCTTCAATGATAAAGAGACGCTGTACAGTGATAAGCTGGTGGTGGCAGCGGGTGCTTTTTCAGCCAGAGTTATCAGCTCTACTGGTATTCATATTCCCTTGGAAACAGAGCGTGGTTATCACGTTAACTGCGCACAAATAGATGCTGAACTGCAAGTATCACGGCCCATTATGGATGGCGATTTAAAATACTTTGTCACGCCGATGAATCACGGCCTGCGCTTTGCGGGCTTAGTGGAATTTGGCGGATTAGATGCGCCACTAAATATGGATCGAGCTAAGACATTAGAAAAAAATGCCCAGCAAATGTTACCTGGCTTAAATACTCAAGATGCGAGTTATTGGATGGGATTTAGGCCGACCTTGGCAGACAGTATGCCAGTGATTAGTCATGCGCCAGACAATCCTAATGTGCTGTATGCTTTTGGTCATCAGCATTTAGGTTTAACTTGTGCACCAATGACCGCCAATATTGTCAGTGATTTGATCAGTGGCCGTACACCAGCGATCGATATCTCGCGCTTTGATGTACAGCGTCTGTTATAAAGCCAAATTTTTTAGAAGTGAGAGTAGTATAGAAATGTTAAAACCCGTTCCTTTTTATTTTTTGCGCCACGGTCAAACCGATTGGAACCTCGCCAAGCGTTTGCAGGGCCAGACTGATATCCCACTCAATGCCACCGGTCGGGCTCAGGCCTTAGCGGCAAAGGCACTGATCACTAAATTACGTCTCACTAAAGTATGCAGTAGCGATTTAAGTAGAGCTTACGAGACCGCTGAAATAGTGACGACAGATCTTAGGCTACCAATAATAACGGTGAGTGGCATTAGGGAAGTGACGCTTGGCGAAGCGGATGGGCGTCAAAGAGGGCCATGGTATCTGCGTTGGAAAAGCGGCGAGTTGGCAATAGCAGGGGCGGAGACGCGAGCGGATTTCAGCGACAGGATTGTCGCAGGTATTAATAACATCCTAGAAGATGGTGAGTTAACGTTGATAGTCTCCCACGGAGGTGTGTACAGTGCTTTAACAGACCAGCTAAATATCAAACTATCTCAGAGGATTGAAAATTGTATGTTAATTTATTTTCAGCCGGTAGTGGGCAGTAATAATAACTGGATGATAGAAGTCATCAGTTAATAAAAAAAGCCGTTTATACCGGCTGGATTTAAGTGTTATTAGTGCGGGTGGCAGCGGTGTTGTCTGGTCCTAATACAAAACATAATTCGTCCAGGAAAATCACAGGATATTGATTGCATGAAACATTTATTGACAGTTCTTCTGGTACTTACGATGAGTCAGCATGTACTAGCTCAGCAGCCTGATGTGCAGGAGTTGAAATTTATTAAAGATCTGTTTAACCGCATTCAACCTGCCACTTTTGCTAATAATAAAGAGTACTGTGGTTATATAGGTTACGATAAAAATGGCGTCTTGATAGCCACTACTGCGTATATGGGTAAAGAGAATTCATGCATGCCACAGGAGCCTCCGCTTGATTTGGAGATTGTTGGCTCCTACCATACTCACGGTGCGTTTTCTGCAGAGGCTGATTCAGAATTGCCTTCATCAGACGACATGATGGGTGATATGGAGGAAGATATAGATGGCTTTATCGCCACACCCGGTGGACGTATTTGGTATATAGATACTATCGATAATATTGCCGAAATGGTCTGCGAAAGACACTGCATAATGTCTGACCCTAACTTTGATGCTACTCTGTTAGACCCCGTTTCTGATCGCTATACCCTAGCGCAATTACAACAGCGAGAGCTAGAGCAGCAGTAGCATTTAAATCAACGCTAGGGGAGGCTTCTTTGACTGGCCTACAAAACTTGAAAACACACCCCTGTTATTGACAAGAGTAAATACTCTGGATTATGGCTACACAGAGGGCATCGACATATGGGGCCTGCCGGGCTGAATTTTTTGGCTGATAAATTCTCTGCGAATGCTGTAGTCAAATAGATGCTTTTAGCCCTGCCAGGTTCGCTAGGTAGCGGGTTGCTCAATATATTGATCACAATGGTAAAAAGTCCCGAGGGCAAGCCATCTCGCTTGGTGAAGCGTTGATCATCTTAAGTGAATAGTCAGAAAAAATGATAGATTATTCAGACAAATAGCATAATTGTCTCTATGTCGCTAAGAAATTCTGGCTCCCAGTGATAATATACAGCCACTTAATTGAGGATCTGTAGAGATGGAAATAGCCGAGTTTTTTAATAGCACATTATCAGACATTAACCATTGGTACGCCGGTGAGCAGCCAGTGCCGTTATCTGGGGATGTGAAGTGGTGGGTGTTAGCTGCGGCTACCTTTTTGTTAGGTTGCGGTATTGGTTATTATCGCAGAGCAAAAACGTTGCGAGCTCCGGTTGATAATATACCAGCAAAGCAGCCAGCGACTAATGCATCCAATTCATATGCCTATCTACAGATGTTACTCGCCGAGACAAAAATCGTTATTGAGCGCTATCAGACCGAGTTAGGAGTGGTGCTAGAAAATTCATCCGTTGACGATAATCTTAAGTTAGAAGCTGCGATTAGCGCAGAAGATTTACATATTTATTACACTGCTATTGATGATTTAAAGAACCTTGAAAATAGCGCGTTGAGATTGCAAATCGTGAAAGCGAATACACTGTTCAAATTAACCTTGCATCGCTTTAAGTACTACCGGGAGTTGCATTGTGAATACGAAGGGCTCACGCAAATAGCGGCAAAATCGCAGATACCTTTAGACAGTAATAGAGTCGCTCAATCACGCCTTAAATTACAGCGTGAGCGGAAGCGTTTACGACAAGATCACCTAGTGATGATTACGCAAATGCGGCAGATGTTTACCATGATAAGATCGCACCAAACATGTCCTAGCCAAACTTCTAACAGCGTTGAATCAATCGACTAATAATTATTTATAAACAATAAATTACGTTTTAAAAATGACTCTTATATTAGTCTTTAATGGTGCTCGTGAATTAATAGAGTATTAAATAGTTATCATTCCTGTATGAAATTAAACCTGAAAAATTGTTAAGGTGGCATGGGGCTGCTATATTGAAGTGATAAAACACTCAAAATAGCGGGTCATTTTGATGTGTTATTTATGCAGTTATCACCTACTAGGATGATAGTATGAATGACGAGTATTTAGATTTTTTTGTCGATGTTTCACAGCCCTTGGTCGCCAATACATTGCCCCCTTGGATTATCGGTATTATTGACGATGAGCCGCTAGTCCATGAGGCGACTTTATTTGCACTTGCAGAGATCGAAATAGAGGGGCGCAAGTTACAGTTTGTCAGTGCTTATAGTGGCCAAAAGGGCTTTTCGCTGATCCAGCAGTATCCAGATATGGCAGTAGTACTGTTAGATGTAGTAATGGAGTGCGAAGACAGTGGTTTGCAGCTGGTTGATCGAATTCGCAACGAATTAAACAACCACTATCTACAAATAATATTGCGTACCGGGCAGCCTGGAGATATTCCCGAAGAAGAGATAATTACCCGCTACGAAATAAACGCCTACAAAACTAAAAACGAATTAACCCGCAGTCAACTCTTCACCACTATTGCCTCAGCTTTAAGAAGCTATCAGCTATTGACGACTATCGAGAGCAGTCGCAATGGTTTGAGGCAAATTATTGAAGCATCTGGGAGTTTCTTGCAAGAGCGCTCTGTGAATGATTTTTCGCGAGGTGTATTAAGCCAATTTAAGCAATTATTTGCTGTTGCTGAACGCAGCGTGTTTTGTGCCACAACCCAGCCATTAAATGGCCCTGTGTCTGTTAGTGATTCCTACCAGCGAGTTGTCTTAGTGGCCGCCAGTGATTCGCTGACGCATTTTATTAATCGGGATATTAAGCAGCTCGATGACGAGATATTCGACACAGTAGCACTAATACTAGCCAGTAAACAACATCGGTTTGAGGACGATTTTAGCGGACTCTATTTATCAACTCCCTCGGGATGGGAGGGGGTAATAGTGACCGAGCAACGCGTGATTATAAGCGAGACGAGTGACGAGTTATTAAAAATATTTTGCATGAATGTAGCCTTGGGTTTAGAAAATGCCAAATACTTCACTTATTTGAACAAAGCGGCTTATAAAGATGAGCTGACAGGATTGAACAATAGAGTGGGGTTCATTGAAGAGGCGGGATTAAAACTGCAATCAAAGCGCATAGATCAAGCGCTGTATTTACTAGATATTGATTACTTTCATCAAGTGATTACCTCCTTAGGTTATGAGTTTGGCAATAAAATTTTAAAGAAATTGGCATCGACTTTAAAGCACCTGTTTTCTAGTGAAACGGTCTTTGGTCGTCTGCATTCTGATGTGTTTGCAATATTAGTTCCAGGCTTTGAAATGTCTGCACGAGAAGTCGCTGCTAAGTGTTCTAGGCCGATGGTTATAGAGGGGCAGTCGATTCGGATGGGCTTGACAGTAGGCATGTCGATCACTGCGGATGAGGCTGGCTATATCGATGATATTTCGGTACTGATTAGACGTTCAGAGATGGCTTTGCATGTAGCGAAAGATCACAAGAGGGGGGCGGGAGAGTCTTTTGATGCCTCCTACGAGGTTGAATCTTATCAATCCATGATGATTCTCAGTGATTTTAGAGAAGGTCTCGCTCGAGATGAGTTTTTTTTAGTTTTACAGCCCAAAGTCGATGTTAATAATCAGCAAGTGATAGGTTTTGAAGCGCTGATTCGCTGGTTACACCCAGAGAAAGGCGTGGTGCCTCCCGGGGCCTTTATCCCCAGCGTCGAAAAATCCGGTATGTATTACGAGTTGGACCTGTATGTGGCTAAAGCACTGTGCCAATTACTTAACCACTACCCGCAAATTGATGTGCCAGTGTCCTTTAATATATCGGCAAACTCTTTGAATCACGATAGCTTCGTCGGCGAGTTAAAAGCGGTGTTTATCGAGCATGAGATTGAGGCGAGCCGGGTGGAAATAGAAGTGACCGAAAATGCCTTGATTCACTCAGAGCAAGCTGTCGCGAGAATTAAAGAGCTTTACACTGCGGGCTTTAAAATAGGATTAGATGATTTTGGTGCCGGTTTTTCTTCCCTGGCATATTTACTGCGCCTGCCGTTGCATACCATTAAAATTGATCAGAGCTTTGTGGTTGATATTGTCGAACAACCCAAGTCGTATATTTTGTTAGAAGGCATATTGTCGATCATTTCTAAACTCAACAAAGAAATTGTGGTCGAGGGGGTCGAAACGGAAAAGCAGCGTGACCTACTGATTACCTTAGGGGTGAGAGTGGTTCAGGGGTTCCTCTTTTACAAACCATTACCGGTAACCGAGGCCCTGGAATTATTGAAAGCTGAAAAGGGTTAAAGGTCTAATTTTCTTAAGCAATAAATGGTCTGGTCGACATTCTTTGCAGGTTTAGCAATGCTAATACACAGGCCCAAAGATTTTAGTTCATGGTTAATGGGGCTGTTGAACAATACCTTTCTAAATGATAGGTATGCTATAGGCTCTAGTTGATAAAAAGTTTGATAGAAGGAGCACAATTGCTCAAGACTGAAATGCCACTGCGAGCCTTGAATGCTATTGGTATTATGTGCATTAAGGGAGTTAATGAGCTTTTTATCCCCTGCATTAAAGAGGATAAAAAGCTGAGTAATAGCAGCGGCATCTAACATACTAAGTGCGGTTACTTCGCCTGCGGGATGAATTTGTTTAAGCAGAGGCTAGACAGTAGGCCCATCAATATAAATAAAATTCCCATGCCAATGGCTGTCATTAGATAAAATTGCTCGCTTAATTCGTTCAATGCCAATACTGCCGCGGGATCCGTATTGGCAAAGCCATGTAGCTCAGGCATTGGCGCGCCAATGAGATGTGGAAGCGCAACGAGTACAACTCCTACTAGCTTCAAAAAGCGTGAAGCGTAATAAATAACCGCTATACCGATAACGCTTGCCAGTGCACAGAAAATCCACCAAACTTGGCGGTTTTCCAAATCGGCGGCAATAGTGCCCGGAACTTCAGGGTGCAAGCCTAGTAGGGCTGGTGCACCGAAAAAGCAAAACATAGCGACGATTCCCCACAGCGCCCCACTGACCGTATTCAGCTTGGGCTTTTGCGATTTTTCATTGTGCAACGCCATCAGTGAGATCATCATCAATGCCATTGCGAAGGCAATACTAATATTCGCGACGAGGGTTGATGCAATTCTTTGAATTCCATCTTGTGGTGACCATGCATCTGAATGGTCGTGGCTGTGAGCAGCTGGTGCACTATCGTTGTGATGCTCAGCGACAGTCTCTGTCACTTCATAAACTTCGGCTGCATAAATGATAGGATTGATTTGTAACTGTTGGAATAGGCCGTAGCACAGGCCAGAAATAACGCCGACTATTAAAGCCGACAAAATAAGATTACGTAATGTCATTGCACTTTCTCATGCTGAGCCACTAATCATATGCAATATCATGATGACAGTGTTGCTATTGATTGTTAGAGGGCTTCGTCGATTCAATATCAGACTGATAAGTCACAATAATGTGAGAGGAAAGTTCGTAAATCAAACGGCAAACAATCATACCAAAAGTTGCATGCAATATTATGGCTGAATTATTGGCTGTTCAATAGCCGTCAAAAAATAGCATTCAAGCTTTGCTATTGAACAAAAAAATGTAGGTTATTAATCGAAATTAATGACAGGGAAAGGCAAATGCATGACGTGCATCATGAGCTGCGTTATGCACAATTTCCATAGGTGCGAAGCCTACTAATAAAACTAGAGCTGCGCCCAAAGTAAGAGCCATGAGAATTTGTTTAGTGCTTGAAACGCTTAAATCAGTAGATTGAGTGGTGCTAACTTGTTGAACATTTTGCATATGTTTTCTCCAGTACACATCCCCGTGTACAGATGTAAGTTTTAAGGTGAATTACCGTAGTTGTTGTGGCTGGTTCCGGGCTCTTGCTCGCAATAATTATCCTGTGCGAGCGATACCGTTGCGGGGGCAGCGAAGGCTAAATCGTATTATCGATCGTCTCACTTCCCATTTAACCTTGTTCTTTTAGTTGTGCTAAGTAAGAAAACTACACTAGGTTGGTCTGAGCATAATTAGAGGATATTCATCGTCTCTAGGCACCACCGCTACAGAGTAGCAGAACTATGTGTGTAGGTGAATGCAATTAGTGAGAAATAAACAACGCCTGTCGTAATCGCTCTAATTTTTAACTTAGGGCTAACCAACAGCCGACAGCAATCATTAAACTTCCCGATATTCGATTGAGTAACTTTACATTGTTTTTATTGAGCAGTAAGTGACGCAAGGCTTTGCCGCCAGAGGCGTAGAGCATCAAACAGCTAAACTCTAAACATAGAATAATCGCAATCATTACTGATAATTGAGGCGCTAAAGGCTGGTCGGCGATCAGAAAAGAGGGCAGTAAGGTAATAAAAAAAGCCCAGCCTTTGGGGTTGGCAATCGCAGTGATAAATCCATTGATCGCTAATTGTTTGGCGGCAGGCCGATTCTCTTGGGTACCCTTTTTATCGAGTACTAGCTTGCCCCTAGAGCACCACATTTGGTATCCAAGGAATATCAAGTAGCTGCCACCGGCCAGCTTGAGCACAATGAATGCCTCGGGTAATTTCAGCATTAGCGCGGCAACGCCAACAGCAGCGGCAATGGCCACGAGTGCCACACCGAACAATTCACCTAGCATCATGTACATCGTTTGGCGCACGCCAATGGACATGCCCATCGTTAACGCCAGCAACATGCACATACCAGGGGTTATAGAGACAAAAAAGAAAGTCGGGATAAATAACGTCATTAAAGTGATCGACATAATAGGATATTACTTCACTAATAGGGTTGTATAGTTACAACCGATATAGGGTTGTATAGTTACAACCGATATAGGGTTGTATAGTTACAACTGATATAGGGTTGTAACTATACAACCGATGTTGGGTTGTAATTATACAACTGAGATAGGGTTGTTTAGTTACAGCCAGTATAAGGTGGTTTAATGGCACTCGAAATACGCAGAGTGGGCTCTAGTGTTTTGTAAACGTGGAGAGTCATTAGTGACTCTGAAATCGTCTATGGCTAGCTTGCTAGTTGTTTAATATTTACAGTTTCTGTAAAAGAAAAACGACCTAGTTCTCATCCAGAAACGGGGTTGTAACGAGGGAAACAGCTATTCCTGGATGGGAGCTAATTATTAAAGTATGTTTGACACTGAGTCAATCTAAAGCTGCACAGAAATTTGCTTACAAGTCCAAAGTTTGGGGAAAACAAAGGACTTGTAGGCATCTGTAAGGCCTATTTAAAGGTTTTGCTCAGCTCTTTAATCATGATGGTCTTGTGTTTGATCTCATCACCATTTTCTTTAACGACTAGTGAAAGATCGGCATTTTTCTTGGAAATCGTATCGATTTCATTGAGAGAGTTAGTGAATTGATCAGCAACGCTCTGTTGTTGCTCAGTAGCAGAGCTTATCTCTAGTGTCATAGAGCTTACCTGACGCATTAAGTTGGTGATGTTATCGACTGACTCGCGAGTAAGTTGGCTAGCATCTGAGCAGTGCTGGGCCTGACTTTGGCTCTGCTCCATAGTGTGACTGAAGCCTCCTAAGACCTCTTGTAATTGAATAATGGATTCCTGAATGTTGCTGGCCGCTTGCTGGGTACGTTTAGATAGGTTCCTCACTTCATCGGCAACTACCGCAAACCCTCTGCCTTGTTCACCAGCGCGTGCCGCCTCTATCGCGGCATTAAGTGCCAGTAAGTTAGTTTGGGAGGCAATACCATTAATCTCTTCCATGGTTTGATTGATGTCGTTGGCGTTTTTTATCATGCCCTGAGCCGTTTCTGAGGCCGCGCCTACATTTTCAGATAACTCTTGAATCTTTTGTTGATTGCTCTGAATAACCTCTGTTGCTTTTTGGCACTCAGAGTAAACGTTTTCAACTTGTTCGTGGGTGACGGCGGTATTGCTGTTGACACTGTGAATACTGTTATTGAATTCAGTTAAAGAAGCGAGTAGATCGCCAATGTTTAGTTTTTCCTGCTCGATGCCTTTAAGTGTGTGCTCGGCTGAGTGGCTAAGTTGATCGGAAATAGTAGACAACTGAGTACCAATATCTACTCCTCTACCGAGTACCGTAGTGATTCTTGATTGTAGTAGTTCAGCCTGATATTTCACGATAGCGGTGTATCCTTTACCGCTAATAATCAATCGTGAAGGACTGTCTATCTCAGCGGCAAGCTCTTTTGCGTACTGAGGGAATCTAATTAGCTCCTCTTTAAATATTAAGAACATGCTGGAAATAAATAACAGCTGGATAGCAATACTGGCAGCGCTACTATCGATGAATAGCTGCGCGCCTAAAGAAAGGACCAGCAATACGGCAAAGAGTGTATATTTTAAAGAGGAATTAGCGTGATAGTCAGGGGCTGATTTACCTTTGTTAAGATTTTCGTAAAGTGCGGTAGCTGACCGGCAGTGCTCTTGCTTTGGTATCACTCTGACAGATTGATAACCGGTGATCTTGTTGCCTTCATAGAGTGGCGTAACATAGGCATCTACCCAGTAATAATCACCATTTTTACAACGGTTTTTGACTAATCCTCGCCATGCTTGGCCTTTCTTTAATTTGCCCCATAAATCGGCAAAGGCTGCTTTGGGCATATCTGGGTGGCGTACAATATTGTGGTGAGAGTTTATAAGTTCCTCACGGGTATAACCGCTGACCGTGCAAAAATCATCGTTGACATAGAGAATTCTGCCCTCTAAGTCCGTCATTGACACTAGTTGCTGATCTTTAGAAAATTCTATTTCTCTGTTATTGCGTCGGTTTATCATTTTTTGGCTGCCTTGTAAAAGAGAATAAGCTATTTATCTGGTTAGGGAAATCAGCGTTTATTTCTATAGTAAAAAAATAATTGGAAGACTATTTGGCGCTATTAGTAACTGCTTTGTAAGAGAAAATCCATGAAAATTAGATAAATAATACAGCTGTTTGAATTTTATTAACTGATTATTAAGTAGATAGTCTCGCGCCCTATTATAAGGTAAAATATTAAGTTTTTGTTCATTTTTAGTAGAAAATTCAGAGTAAATGTAAAGCTTCATTATTGCAATGCTCTGTATATAAACTGGAAAAATGCCTACAGCAATAAAAAACCAAATTTATGCTGAATAAATTATAAACAGTTGTTGTTTTGTGTCGTGTTTGATCTTTTGCTGGGAGGGGCTTTATAAATTGGCGGTGCAAATATAGGCGCTAATTTCTGAAATGACTTTTGCGATGTAACGAATCCCTGTACTGTGTTTTTAAATTAATATAGCTCACCAAATTTGGAGTATTAAATGCAAAACCTAAACGAAAAAATTGTTGTTGTTATTGGTGGTACTTCTGGGATAGGTTTAGCAGTAGTGAAAGCCGCTTCACAACTAGGGGCAAAAGTTTATGCGGCGGGTAGATCACAGACTAATATAGATAAAGCTAAGGCTGTGTGTGACGATACAGTGAGCTTTCGCTTAGCCGATACCCATGATGATGCCAGCTTGTTGGCGCTGTTTAAGGAAGCGGGCGAAATAGATTACCTAGTATCCGCAGCGACGGGTGCCGATCGCACTATCGCGCCTTTTGTTGAGCAAACTGCTGAGCAATTCTCGGCGGCTTTTCAAAAGTTTTGGGGTTATACCAATGTGGTTAGAAATGGTGAGGCGTTTGTTAAATCCAACGGCTCGATTACTCTTGTCAGTGGTACGCCTGCACGCAAATACAAGAGTGGTATGTCATCGCTGAGCTGTACCGGCGGTGCAGTGGAAGCTTTTATTAAAGCGTTGGCTGTAGAAATTGCTCCCAAGCGTATTAATGGTGTATCTCCTGGTTTAATTGATACCGCGATGTGGGATGTGATGGGTGAAGAGAAACAACAAAAACTGGCAGACATGACTGTTCATATACCGATGGCGCGTGCCGGGAAGCCAGAAGAGGTGGCTCAAGGAGTCATTTTTGCAATGACCAATAGTTACACCACCGGCACTATTGTTGATGTAGAGGGTGGTACTTTACTCAGCTAAACTCCTTTTGAAAATATGGCCCGTGGCACCTTCAGGGAAAACGGGTTTTCACACTGTAGAGATGTTTTAGGCTGTGCCTAAACCATCAATTTTAATCCCCAGCAGCATGTTTGCGTACTTATTTCCGCCATCAAATCGCCTCTTAATAGTCACTAGATGAGTTAATTCTGCGCAACCGCTGCGTAAAGGGATTGAACCTATACAATATTATCTATAAAATGTAATGCTAATTAATCTCATTTAGATTCCTTCTTATGAAATATAGCTCTGCCATTTTATCCGCCTTATTTTTTAGTTTGGCTGTTTTGCCTGTGAGTCTCCAGGCGAGTTCAGTCGATAATATTAATGCAAAAGTGCTGGTTAGCCAGGCTAATCAAGTGCAGCTGCAAAGTAAAATCGATCACCTCGACAAACAGCAATCAGCTCTTGATACAGAGTATCGCCAGTTACTGCAAACTCTGGAAGCTACCAATGTTTATAATCAGCAATTAATCCAACGTCTCCATAAACTTGATACTAGTATCGATAATATCTCCGAGCAGCTGGTGTCAGTGGTTGCAATAGATAGTGAGATTACCCCGTTGATGAGCCAGATGTACCAAAGTTTACTGGGCTTTGTGCAGGCCGATATTCCCTTCTTACAGCGACAACGTTTAACCCAAATGCAAGTGTTGGAGGCTGATTTAGCCGATCCAGAGTTAAGTGTGAGTGCGAAATATCAAAAGCTGTTGCAGGCGTTTGTTGAGGAGGAGAGCTACGCAGCGCAGATGAAAAGTTATCAGGGGAATCTCAATATTAGTGGCCGCGACACACAAGTGAATTTTTTGCATTTAGGTCGCAGCGCTTGGTACTACCAAACGTTAGATGCTCGCAGCGTCGCAATATGGCAACAAGCAACAAAGCGTTGGCAGCTGCTAGATGCTAACGGTAATGAAAATATCTCTAAGGCAATAAACATGGCGAGCAATGTTGGTATCCCGGAGTTGATTAACTTTAACTTGAGAGGGTTAAGCCAGTGATTAAACAACCAAAAGCCCTTTGCGGACTGTGTTTTTTATTAAGTCTTTTTTGGAACGTACAAGTGAGTGCGAATGATAAAATGACTGCGGTGCTTGAAAAGGTGAATGCCGCGCTGGAGTTGCAGGAGCTACACGAAAATAAAAGATTAGCGATGTTTGTTAAGAAAGACGCAGACAAAACCTTGTTACTACTACAGTTAAAAGAGCAGCTGGAAGAGGCGGCAGCGCACCAAGTAGAGCTGTTAGCTGAATTTGAACAGCGTCAGTTAATACGAGCAGCCAGCAGTGAAAAACTCACGGCTCGCAGCGAGCAATTGAGTGCTTTATTTGCCTTCGCCAAACAACAGGCCAAGACTTTGAATGCCCGTTTAGACCACTCTTTTAGTAGTGCAAGATATCCAGAGCGCCAGCGGCTGCTGACATTTGCTAACAGCCCAGATGTACCGCAATTACAAGATCTAAAATCACTGTGGCAGGCGATGGTGCAAGAGTTGACAGCAAAAGCGGGAGTGCAAAGTTACACTGCGTCAGTCATCGACTTAAGCGGCGCCACAGAGAGAAAAAAGGTACTGCAAATTGGTGACTTTGTCGCCATCGATGAGACGGGTCACTATCTGAAATATCTAACCCAGCATAAAACATTGCAAGTGATGGCGCCTCAAAGCGATTCTTTGACGCAGCAAGCGCAGCGTTTTTTCAACGGCAGTGCCAATCATATAATTGTCGATCCGTTAAAAGGTAAATTATTAGACCAGCTATCACGTGTCCCCGACTTGGAGCAACGCATGCATCAAGGCGGTTTGGTAGGTTACATTATCTTAGGTTTGGGGGCGGTTGGTTTACTGATCGCGCTGTGGCGTGTGCTGTACATGGCAGTGGTAAATATAAAGCTAGTCGCGCAGCTTAAAACGAGCCAGTTAAGTAACAATAACCCACTGGGGCGGGTGTTAAAAGCTGTAGAGGGGGTGAGTAATGTCGAGCGTGCTGAACTGCTTATTGATCAGGCGATGTTACAGGAAATCCCTAAATTAGAGCGCTGCCACTCGCTGGTGAAATTACTGGCTGCAGTGGCTCCATTGTTGGGGCTGTTGGGTACAGTAACAGGCATGATTGAAACCTTTCAGAGCATTACCTTGCTCGGTACTAGTGACCCTAAATTGATGGCTGGTGGTATTTCACAAGCGTTAATTACCACCGTGATGGGTTTGTGCGTGGCTATTCCGCTACTGTTTAGTCACAGTTTTATCAGTGCGAAAAGTCAGCGCATGTTGCAGTTGATTCAACAGCAGAGTTTGGGACTACTCAGTGAGTATTTTGTCGATGAAAAACCGCAGAATCAACCGATTGTTGGTAATGTTACAGCAACGCCAAGCATCACCAAAAGTATTGAGACACAAGGCGATAATATAGAAGGTGTAGCACTTGCTTGAATTATTAGCAGCTATGTTCAACATGGCGCAGCTGCAAGTGTTGTTGGCAGCAGGCGGTATCGTTTTAAAAGTATTGGCCTGCACCGCGTTGATATTGTGGACCTTGCTGTTAGCAAAACTCTGGTTTGTTAGCGTTGAATTTCCGCGGCGTTTTAAGGAGGCGGAGCAAGCGGTGAGCGCCAAGTTATTTCGCAACATAATAGGAGCGGCACAGCTCTCTCAAAGCACGTCTATGGGTATGATCCGCACGACGATTAATGTATGTCCGCTACTGGGTTTGATGGGGACTGTGATGGGGATGATTGATATTTTTGATGTGATCAGTGCCAGTGGCGTCGCCAATGCGCAAATCATGGCAGAATCGGTCGCCAGAGCTATTTTGCCAACGATGGCAGGCATGGTAATCGCCATTAGTGCGATGTTTATGTTTGCGTATATTCAGCGGCGTACCTTAGCGCAGCGCTCTATGTTGACAAGTTTATCACTCGCAAAAAGGATAATGCCATGAGGTCGCGATTAAACTTAAACGGTGCTGAAGAAGAGGCCAACATTGATATGACACCCATGTTAGATGTGGTGTTTATTATGCTTATTTTCTTTATTGTCTCTACTACTTTTGTGCGCGATGAAGGCGTCGAAATTAATCGCCCTACGGCGACTTCGGGCAGTGAAGCCAGATCTCAAGGGGTGATTATCGCTATCGATAGCCAAGGTCAAATTTGGTTTGATCGCGCCCAGCTAACCTTAGATGAATTGAATAATGCACTGCTGCTGCAGCTCGCTGAAAAATCCGATTTGTCGGTGCTGATTAAAGCGGATTTGCAAACGCCTACGGGAGATTTAATTACTGTGTTAGATAAGGTAAAAGCACTGGGTGTAGTGCAAGTTGCCGTTGCCACACAGGCACCCTAAGTGAAATATTTTATAGTAACACCCGTTGCGGCACTGATCATTCTATTGCTGTTTTTGCTGATGGTGCAATTGGCGGGGCTGGGGTTACGACAGCCAGTATCCTCTGTAAAACTGGTTGATCCCGCAGGGTTTGACTTAAGTAAAATCAGCTTTGAGCAGCCTTCAAACGATGCTCTGATGTTACCAGTCATTGAACTTCCAAACCAAGAGCCTTTACCAGAGCCTTTAAATGATCTGGACATTGACTTTTCAGAGGTTGAAGTAGAGCTAACCATAGACCCTTTAGTGTTGCCGGACGTTGAACTGGATTTTGCGCCGCTGTTAGTGCCAATTGATGACTCGCTCAGCGAGATAGTGATACCTAAGCCTGTAGTAAAACCCATTCCTAAAAAAGTAGTTAAAAAACCCGTTAAAAAGATCACTAAAAAAGCAGTTAAAAAAACGGTTAATAAGGTCACTAAAAAAACAGTCGCGAAAGTCGCCAAAACAGCTGTATCTGTCACTAAGCAAACATCTAGTAACACCTTAAGCGACACTAGTGCGCAGCGCAGTACTAGCGATAACAAAGCGCAAACTAGTAGTGGCAGAGCGAGCAAACCTATTAGTCAAGTACGTCCTCGCTACCCTAAAAGAGCGAGAAGAAGGGGCATAGAAGGGGAAGTAGTGGTCAGTTTTGTGATTGCTAAAAATGGCTCGGTAGAGCGGGGCAGTTTACGCATTACCCGTTCACAACCTGCCAAAGTATTTGATAAAGCGGTATTGAAAGCCTTGGCAAAATGGACATTTCCAAGTAGCCCAAGAGCCCACAGGAGTTCCCAGCGACTTGTGTTTAAACTGGATAAATAAGTGAATCACGTCAAGAGAAATATGCTAACACTACTGTGCTCGCTATGCTTGGTGGTATCCCCAGTGGTATTAGCCAAAACAGTGAAATCATTAGTGCTCAGTGTAGCAGAGCATAAAAGACTAAGTGCGATTGAGAGCGATATCCAAGGGGATAAAAGCGCGCTGGCGCATGTGGCGTTAACTGCATTTGTGCAGCGCTCACACTCGGCTTACGCTCAAGCACTAGGTTGGCAAATGTTGGCAATGCTCGATTATAAAGCACATAGATGGAGCGCTGCGAAACGGCATTTCACTCAAGCACTGCGCTTTTCAAAATTACCTGCAGTTAATAAAGGCAAAATTTATAGCGCGCTGTTCCAAATTGAATATCATCTTAAAGATTGGCAGGGCAGTATAGATAATTGGCTGTTATTGCAAAAATATGCAACCAACACTCAACGCAAGGCGCTGACTGCCAATAACTATCTAGTTATCAGTGATAGCTATCGAGAATTACAGCAGTGGCATAGGGCGAAAAAACACATGCAAAAAGCCCTTAAAATGACCGCAGCTCACCCTGCCCAATGGCGGCAGCGACAGTGGTCGATTGAGCGCCACATCAACACCACTGCACAAAATATCGCACTTTTAAAGCCGCTAATTGAGCTGTATCCACAGCAAGAACGCTACTGGTTAGCGCTGGCTTTGCAATATAAAAGCACTGCACAAACGGCGCGTATGAGTGCCACTCTACATACTGCCTTTATCAATGGAGCGTTAAAAACAGCTGCTAATATATTGTGGCTGGCCAATAGTTTGTCTGAACAGGGCAACCCGGCGCTGGCTGTTGAAGTGATAGAGAGCGCGCAGCGGCAAGCTTTGATTGATGAAAACCCAAAAGCGGTGGCGCTGTTAACGCACTTGTATATCAAGGCAAAGATGTTTGATGATGCTCTGGCACTGTTGGAAAGCAGCGTGCGACACGAGGCAGGCTTTGCTAATCATGAATTATTGGCCCAGCTCTATTTTAATCGACAACGCTGGGAAAGTGCATATGACAGCGCTATGCAGATAGCCCCTGAGCAGATAGCCACACAAGTTTCGATACAGCTGATACTGGGTGTTAGCAGCATGCAGTTAAAACATACAACTATGGCTAAAGCACATTTCTCTCGAATTCTTGAGCTTGCCCCCAGTCATCTGTTAGCGAGACAGGCAATGAGTCAGCTGCACTAAGTTATTTTACAGTGAAATAGAGAGAAATAAAAAGTTGAAAAAGGTTGATGAAATCTAAGAAAAATGATTAAATGTAAATCGTTATCATTTAGATTAGCAGGCATGAATATGTCAATCACCACATCTGAACCAAAGGTTGCAGAAAAAAGTATCAAAACGGAACAGCTGATGCAAGGCAATAACAAGCTTGTCATCATGCATTGTGATCAGCGTTATATTTTGAGAATTACTCGCAACGGAAAATTAATTTTGACCAAATAATCAACAGCTAGTTTAGCCGGTTGATAGACCAATCCCCTTGCCTAGCATAGCCACCTATTCGGCAGCCAATTAGTGCAACTATAACTCCCAAGCGCCCAACGGCATTTTCCCAATGAATAGGTTTAATATGAACATCTCCCTCTCTTCGCTTGCAGCGACCATTTTACTCGCCAATGCCACTTTAATTAGTGCCGAAAATAGCGATGACACCATTTTTATTTCCGCTAAGGCACCCATTGTAGCCCAAGAGTTTTCGGGGTCAGTGAGTGTAGTAACCGCTCAACAAATTAAAGCCAGTGGCGCATCTAATGTTGCTGAAGCATTAGCGGGCTTGCCGGGTGTCTCGGTAGGCGCTGGTGGTGGTACTGCAGGCGAGGAAATACGTATCAGAGGCATGGCCGCTGAATACAGTTTGATATTGGTGGACGGTAAGCGTATCCCCAATGCAGAGCGCAACATTTCAGGAAGCCCAGTGAATCGTACCAATTGGGTGGCGATCGCCAATATAGAGCGCATTGAATTGATTCGTGGTGCTGCTTCCAGTTTATACGGTGCAGATGCGCTGTCAGGTGTGATCAATATTATCACTAAAAAAGCCACGGATGAGTGGCGCAGCAGTGTCACGGTTACGACCAATAATACCATTGGTGAGGGCGGTGTTGGCAAAGGTATCAATATCTCTACCGGCGGAAAAATCGGTAGCGCAGTTGATCTAATGTTGAATGTTGATCGGCAGTTAAACAGTGAAATTGTTGGTAGTAATGGCACTTATCAACACCCAGATACCGCAGTGACAAACGCACAACTAAAATTGGGGATTGAACTCAACGATACTGATCGTTTGCAGTTCTCATATATTGCAGGTCGTGAAGCGGTACAAAATGCAGGCTTGAGCCGAGGTAGTGCTGTCACGGATAACTTAGCGCAAGACAAGTCTTTATTTAGTGCCGATTACCTGTCCACAATAGGTAATTTTAACTCGGCGTTATCTGTGTCTACTGCGGCGACCAAAATTGATGACAGTGGAGATGAGTGGAACATAAAAGACAGTACTATCGCCTGGGCAGTTGATGGCGCGTTGGGTGAAAATCAATATATAAATATAGGCATTGATCACCGCGTTGAGAAAGCAGATCGAATGAGTCAAGTTTTCAAAGATACGTTTAAATCGACAGCCTTGTACGCGCAAGATGTGGTTGATATTAATCAAAATAATGCCGTAACTTTTGGCTTGTCTTATGAAAATCACAATAAATACGGTAGTGCATTTAGCCCGAAAATTTATTGGAACTCGACAGTTAATGATCATTGGTCTGTGAAAGTGGGCTACTCAGAAGGACGTATATCTCCCGCTATTAGAGAGGGGTCATCTGCGTATATTGTGTCGGGAGGACCTGGGCGTGTCTATCAAGGCAATGATGATTTAAATCCAGAAGAGAATAAGTCGGTTGAGCTTAGCTTGAGTTATACGGGTGAGTCTGTGCAATCAAGTGTGACTTTATTTAATTCACGGGTTATCAATATGATTACCACCGCCGACGGGGGTATCGATGGCAGTGGTAATCAAATTAACCTTTACAGCAATGTGAATAAAGCCAGGGTAAAGGGGTTAGAAAGTAGTGTTGACTGGCAGCTACAGGCGGGATCATTGCTGTCATTTAACTATACCTATACCGACGCTGTTGATCATTCCACGGGGAGCACTGAGGGCAATCAAATTGCCAAGCGCGCCAAACATGTAGCCAACCTTAAATTTACCCAGCATATTGTCAGTGTTGATACCGATGTATCGTTCTCTATTAAAGGGGTGAGTTCGCAATTTACCACGAATGCTAATACGGATGAAATAGAAGGCCATGGCATTGTAAATATTGGGTTTAACAAGTCAATTAGTAGCAATATTGATATCAGTGCTAGTGTGCAAAACTTAACCAATCGCACCGTGTTAGACGGCAATGATGCTCTTTATTCAGGAAGAGAGTTTCGTTTGGCGTTAACCGGAAGTTTTTAAGGCAATCAGCGATGAGATAAATAGATCTCATCGCTTCACTTAATGTAAGCGGGAGATAGATGTGGATAATTTAGCAACGTTGTTTAGCTCAAAAAACTTAGCGGCGCCCTCTCTGGGTGATTTATTGCAACAGCGCTTTATACAGTTGCAACAACAGCAGCCGAAACTTCGCCGCAGAGAAGTAGCTGAGCAGCTACAAGTGCCGGAAGCTGCGCTGATCGATAGTCAGTGCGGGGTTAATAGTATTCGGCTAGAGCAAAGTTTTGCCGATATCATCCAACAGCTGCCAAGTTTGGGTTACATCATGAGCTTGACGCGCAACGACAGTGCCGTACACGAGCGCAAGGGTAGCTATGAGAAGGTCAGTATCAAAGGGCCGATGGGGTTGGTGATCAACGATGATCGAAAAATAGACCTGCGCATCTTTCTCAACCGTTGGGCCAGTGGTTTTGCCGTTCAAGAGTCGATAACTGATGGCTTTCGTTACAGTTTACAATTCTTTGATCAAGCGGGCACAGCGATCCAAAAAATCTTTTTGCAAAGTGATAGTGATGCAGATGCCTATCAGGCATTGGTAGAGAAATTTGCTCTCGCGGATAACGATCAACAGCCGTTGCAGTTTAGTGATATAGCGGTGGAGCCAAGCAGTGTCGACACCTCGCATGTTGATGAAGAAAAACTGCAAAAAGACTGGTTGGCAATGACCAACGTTCACCAGTTTTTCTCTCTGATGAAGAAATACAAAGTATCGCGTGAACAGGCGTTTTCTCTAGTAGATGACTCCTTAGCGCAACCTATAGAGCCTGCTTTGATTGCTGAATTGTTGCAAAAAATAGCGGCTACGGATCTTTCGATCATGTGTTTTGTCGGTAATAAAGGCAATATTCAAATTCATACTGGTACGATTCAAAACGTCAAAAAAATGGGCCCATGGCTGAATATATTAGATCCTGAATTTAACTTGCACTTGTTAGAGGACAATGTGGCCAGTGCTTGGGTGGTTAGAAAACCAACCGTAGATGGCAATATTACCTCGGTGGAATTATACGATGCAGCTGGCGAGACTATTCTACAGCTCTTTGGCCAACGTGTTGAAGGCGAAGCCGAAAATAGACGCTGGCGAGACATGGTTGAAACGCTCTTAGTAGGAGCAGCAGTGGCATGAAAATAAATGTAATTTGGCTGTTTTTATGTACCAGCCTAATGCCTGCATTAGTGCTAGGAGCTCCACAGAGCATTGTCTCTGCAGATGGCTCGCTCACCGAAATTGTGTATGCATTGCAACAGCAACATCGATTAGTCGGGGTAGATACTACTTCAAAATATCCTGCCCAGGCAGCAACGTTACCGCAAATTGGTTACAAACGTAATATCTCTGCTGAAGGGGTGTTATCACTGGCACCTCAAGTGCTAATAGCCACAGAAGATTCTGGCCCTGATATTATTCTCAAGCAAATTGCTGAGGCGGGGGTCACGATTGAGCGCTACAGTGCCAAACCTGGTCTGGCAGTGGTGAGAGAAAAAATACAGGGATTGGCCAAATTACTAGAAGTAGAGGCGGCAGGAGATGCGCTTTGGCAGCAAGTGTCCACAGATGTTGCACGTGCTAGGGCAAAACTAAGTCAGGTAAAAGAACCCGTAAAAGTCATGTTTGTGCTCAGTACTGCCGGTGGTAGCGTGCTGGCATCCGGAGCCGATACTATGGCTGACGCTATTATAGGTCTTGCCGGTGGCGTTAATGCTATCAGTGCTTTTACCGGTTATAAACCTATCTCAGTGGAGGCGATTGTCAGCGCTGCACCGGATGTGATTTTGATGATGGCTAGAGGAGGAGATCACGGTGGCGGAGAAGATCTGCTAGCCAGAGAGGGGTTTAAATTAACCCCAGCTGCGATCAATAATCGTCTGGTGAAAATGGACGGTATGTTGATGCTGGGCTTTGGTCCGCGTATTGGTGAGGCGATCAATCGTTTAGTGGCTGATTTCTACCCCCGACTTGACGTAGCGGCAACGGTGCAATGAGTGCATCGGCACAGTTAGCAGTAGATGCTAAGGCATTAAAGGTAAAGTGGAGTCTGATGGTATTAACCGTTGCTATGTTTATTGCGCTGTTGATATCGGTAGGTATTGGGCCGATGAAAATCAGCATGTATGACGCTTTGAGTGTCATCTTAGCCAAAGCAGGGTTTATGGAATCCCAAGTTTCGAATGTGGTGCACTCTATCGTGTCGTCTATTCGTTTGCCCAGATCGCTACTGGCTGTGCTGGTAGGCTCTTCACTGGCGGTTTGTGGAGCGGCTATGCAAGGGTTGTTTCGCAACCCGCTGGCTGACCCCGGACTAATTGGCGTTACCGGAGGGGCATCTTTGGCTGCCGTTTTGATGATTGTGTTAGGTGGAACTACCTTTAGCTGGCTGTACTCTTATCTGGGTGACTATACGTTAATGATTGCTGCTTTTAGCGGGGCTTTTTGTACCACCATGTTGGTGTCTAAAATAGCCACTACCTCGTTTGGCACCTCTGTTACTAGTATGTTATTGGCGGGCATCGCCATTGGTATAGTAACTGGGGCTGGTGTGGGAATACTGACATTTATGGCAGACGATGCCCAGTTGCGCACCCTTACTTTTTGGGCGATGGGCAGCTTGGGTGGCGCGACATGGAGTACCGTTCTTGCCGCAGGCACTATGATCTCTATCACGCTGTTTTGCCTGCCAATGCACGCCAAAAATCTTAATGCGTTGTTACTTGGAGAGTCCGAGGCGAGGCATTTAGGGGTTAATGTCGAAAAGGTAAAGCGTCAAATTATCTTGTTAGCAGCCGTAGGTGTCGGTGCCAGTGTGGCGGTATCTGGCATGATAGGATTTGTCGGTTTAATAGTGCCGCATATAGTCAGGCTCACCCTTGGGCCTGATCACCGTTATTTAATACCCGCTTGTGCAGTGTTAGGTGCCTTGTTTTTACTAGTGGCAGATATGATCTCGCGCACTATTATTGCACCGGCTGAGTTACCTATTGGTTTGATTACCACCATTATTGGTGGGCCTTTTTTCATTGCCATGTTGGTGTCCCGTACAAGGAGTAATCAGCTGTGAGTTTTCAATTACAAAATATTAGTTTGATGATGGGAGCTAAGACACTGCTGAGCAATGTAGATTTAACCTTAAATCCCGGAGAGCTATTAGCGGTATTAGGGCCCAATGGTGCCGGTAAATCCAGCTTGCTTAAAATCATGGCTGGGGAATATCGACACCATAGCGGCGCTATGGATATCAACAAACAACGCTTTGAAAATTATGATGCTAAAGAGCGTGCGAAAATTTTAGCAGTGCTACCCCAAACATCGTCGTTAGCGTTTCCCTTTAGTGTTTTTGAAGTGGTGATGTTGGGGCGTCTTCCGCACAGCAGCGGTGCGCGTAGAGACCGAGAAATAGTCTTTGCAGCACTGGCTCAAACCGATGTAAGCCATTTAGCCAATGCTTTGTATCCGACCCTTTCAGGGGGCGAGAAGCAGCGCGTGCAACTAGCGCGAGTGCTTTGTCAGATATGGGAGAGCAGCAAAGAAGGTAAGAGTTATTTATTGTTAGATGAGCCCACCTCTGCCCTGGATTTATCTCATCAGCACCATACTTTAGCGCTGGCAAAAGACATGGCGGAAAAAGGCGTGGCGGTGCTGAGCATCTTGCACGATGTGAACTTGGCGGCGCAGTACGCGGATAAAATATTGATGTTAGAAGAGGGGCGAGCCATTGCCTACGGCAATGTAGAGGAGATATTAACCGCTCCCAGAATCTCTAGTTTGTACGGCATTGAGGTGGCGGTGATTGATCATCCAAAGGGCTCTCACCCTTTGGTAGTTACATTATAGATGCCTCTTGATAAAGGCTTCTGTATGTTCTTAGTCAAGCTCTTAGAAGCTTACTGAGGTTAGTGATGGTCGTGGACTTATTAGTTCTCAGTCAAGCTCTTAGGTTAATACCTTTTGTACACTGCGCTGCCACAATTGCTGGTGGTTGCGACGCTTCTCATCGTCCCAGCTAGGGGTGAAGGTATCTTGGCACTGCCAGCGCTGGCTAATATCATCCAGCGATTTATAAATTCCCACTTGCAGGCCTGCGAGGTAGGCAGCGCCAAGTGCCGTCGTTTCCACCAATGTCGGGCGTTGTACTTCGACATCACACAAATCGCTTAGAAACTGCAGCATCCAGCTATTATTAGCCATACCGCCATCGACTCTTAATTTATCCAGTTGGATGTCTTCATCTTCAATAGCGCTGATCAGATCTTTGGTTTGATAACACACCGCTTTTAAGGCGGCGGCGACGATGTCGGCAATGCCTGTATCGCGAGTGAGACCAAAAATGGCGCCGCGGGCATTGGGGTCCCAGTGGGGTGCACCCAAACCGGTAAAGGCAGGTACCATCACTACTTGAGAGTCAGTATTAGCATTGCGCGCTATTGCCTCGACCTGTTTGGCATCCTCAATAATTTTAATGCCATCACGCAGCCACTGAATGGCCGCGCCCGCTATAAAAATACTGCCCTCAAGCGCATAACTCACCTCACCATTAAGGCGATATCCTACCGTAGTGAGTAGGCGATGCTTTGATTTAACGGCCTGTTTGCCTGTATTTATTATTAAGAAACAGCCTGTGCCATAAGTGCTTTTGGCCATGCCAGCAGAAAAGCAGGCCTGTCCAAAAAGAGCCGCCTGTTGATCACCTGCAATACCGGCAATGGGGATAGACGCGCCAAATATAGCCGGGGCTGTGCTGCCAAAATCAGCAGCGCAGTCTTTTACTTCAGGGAGCATCGCTTCAGGAATGTTAAACAGTGTTAACAGCTCTTTATCCCACTGTTGCTTGTGGATATTAAATAACATAGTACGTGAGGCATTAGTGGCATCGGTGGCATGGCTTTTTCCCTGCGTGAGGTGCCAGAGTAAAAAACAATCTACTGTGCCGAAGAGTAAGTCTCCTGCCTCGGCGCGCGCTCTTGTACCTTCCACATTATCGAGTATCCAGGCAACTTTACTGGCGGAGAAATAAGCGTCTATTAATAGTCCCGTTTTGGCGGTAATACTTTCGCTGTGCCCTTGTTCCACCAGGTCAGAGCAAAACTGATGGGTGCGTCTATCTTGCCAAACAATCGCGTTGTACACGCTCTCACCGGTGTTTTTGTCCCAGACAATAGTCGTTTCGCGTTGGTTGGTAATGCCAATGGCACTTATTTGGCTAGCTGATAAATTGGCAGATTTCAAAGCTTGCTGGCAGGTGGCCAACGTTGAATCTAAGATGTCTTTGGGACGGTGTTCTACCCATCCGTCGCTGGGAAATATTTGTTCGAACTCTTGTTGTTCTTGGCAAATAAGCTGTGCATTTTCATCAAATATTATTGCCCTGGAACTAGTAGTGCCTTGATCGATAGAAAGAATGTATGATTTCATTAGGTGACGCCTTAATATTGTTATAATTGGGCAATAACCTGTACAGGTTACTCATTTTCTTAAAAATAAAGAGATCTCATGAACAGTCAGCAACGACAAAGTAAAATCCTAGCAATGATCAATGATAGTGGATTTGTCAGTATTGACGAACTCGTCGAACGCTTTAAAGTGACGCCGCAAACTATTCGCCGCGATTTAAATTGTATGGCTGATGAGGGCAAAATTCGTCGCCATCACGGTGGCGCCCAGAGAGAATCTAGCACAGAGAATGAAGATTATCAAAGCCGGAAAATCAATCATTTAGCGGCCAAAAAATCGATGGCTGAACAAGTGGCTAAGATGGTGCCTGACGGCGCTTCGATATTTATTAATATAGGCACTACCACCGAGATGGTGGCGAGAGCGCTGCTCAATCATCAGGGATTGAGAGTGGTGACCAATAATATTCATGTCGCGTCAATTTTATCGGCCAATGAAGGTTTTCAGGTGATTATCGCCGCGGGAGAAGTGCGACACAGCGATGGCGGAGTGGTCGGAGAGGCAACATGTGATTTTATTAGTCAGTTCAATATGGATATAGGTATTATAGGTATTAGTGGAATTGGTGGCGATGGATCGTTATTAGATTTTGACTTTAGAGAGGTGAAAGTTGCACAAGCTATTATTGCCAATTCCAGCAAAGTCATACTCTGTGCCGATCATTCAAAATTTGGCCGCAGTGCCATGGTCAAGCAGGCAAGTATTACTCAGATAAATACATTAGTCACAGATAAAGCTGTGCCGGCTGCAATCGATGAACTATTGCAGCCACTGGGTATCGAAGTGTTTGTTTGTGATAAGGTTTAACCACTGTTTATAGTATTGAGTAGAAAATTAACTAAAGTAGTGCTGCAAACGTCAATCATGAATTGATTTTTGCACAGCTATGAGCAACAATTTCTATTGTTGTTATTTTTATATTTGGAGTGAGAAGTGGTAGGTGATTCAGGTTTACAAAGCGCTGATCAAGGCACAGATATCTTATTTGCCCGACAGTCTATTTACAGCAAAAACCGTGACGTTGAGTATTATGAACTACTATTTCGCAATGCTGATAATGCATTTGACCCAAGTATAAAAGATGAAGCAGCGACCTTTGAGGTAATTACTAATAACTATTCAAATGTGGTCTGCGATGGCACCGTAAAAAAGGTACCTTGTTTTATTAAAGTGACTGATGAGCTTCTACTCAGTGATCGCCTACCAGAATTCCCTAAGGGCGGCTTTGTGCTAGCATTGTTGGGGCGCTCAAAAATCACCCCTGAACTCGTCGAGAAAATGAAGGCGTTAGGTAAACAGGGAGTTAGATTGGCGCTGACCGATTACGACCCCGCTGAACGCCGCTTCGATGTACTGCTAAATATTGTGCATATACTCAAATTAGATGTGCGTCATATTGGCATGGATAATCTACCTGGCCTAATCACTAAATTACGCCCTTTTCATTTAGAGCTATTGGCCGATAAAGTAGAATCTAAAGAACAGTACCTTAGATGTATGGAAATGGGGTTTTCGCTCTATCAAGGTTTTTTCCTCAGTCAGCCTGTAACCACTCGAGGCAAGAAAATTAATGCCAATAAAATGGTGTTGATGCAAATGCTGGCTGAAATAGATAGGCCTAATGCCACGGCAAAAAGTGTAGAAGAGATCGCGTTAAATGATCCAGGGCTGACCTTTAAAATATTAAAAGTGGTAAATTCCGCAGCCTTTAGTACTCCGAAGCAGATTGTCTCTCTGTCCCACGCCATTAGTTTATTGGGAATGAGCCAGATTAAACGCTGGGTAGTCATTTTCATGACAGCCAGTGATGGAAAGTCCCCGTCTGATCTAATCAATAACATGTTAGTGCGCGCAAGAATGTGTGAGTTGCTCTCTGAAATGTCAGGTGAAGAAGAGCCTATTAGTTATTTTATGGTAGGCCTGATCTCTCAGTTAGATACTTTATTAGATATTGAAATGAGCGATTTATTGCAACAAATACCCTTAACAGAGCAAATATCTAATGCAATATTGGATCATAAAGGTTTAATGGGCGAGATTCTTGGTGATGTAAAATATTATCAGAAGGGTGATTTTGAGTCGGTGAGTGGCTCAATGGGCAGTGCTTTTTATCAAATGGCCTATCGCCACAGTATCAACTGGGCAGATCAGGTGATGAAAGCAATATGATGGAATTATAGGCCTCGGACAGAGGTCGTTGATTAAACCTAGTCGCTTCGTATTAAAGAATTAAAAGTATTGTAATTGGTTGAAGTTATTAGGTATATTAAGATTTTATAATCATCTTTTTTTAGTGTGAATAGTTTGAGTTTTTTAGGTGACTGATTGAGTACTAAGCATCAAAAAGGGGATGTAGGGAAGAGAATAGGGAAGTTCGCATTTACATTTTTATTTCAAGTTTGGCTAACTGTTGTAGTGGCAGTCGTTTTGATATCGGAGTTAATTTGGTTACCTAGTAGTTTAGACACGGCGCTTGCCAGTAAAATAAATCAGTTTCAGTATGTGCTGCAGGTATCCAGTCGCCTAGCAGATACTCAGCCTACAGAGCTTGAGCGCAACCAGCTACTGCAACAACTCAATCAAAAAGCATCCTCCCAGGGCTGGGAAGAAATAGTCTACGCCAAAGAGACACAATTACGTCAGCATGCTCAAAACCACATGGAACTACAGCTATTATTACAGCGGCTGCCTGGTTCGAAAAACGCCTACGGTTTATGGTTTAACCCAGAGAAAGTGCTGAGTGAAAGTTGTGCCAATTTTCGCAAGTTCGAATTTATACTGATCCTCTTAATTACCTTGCTTCTCGGCTTGATTTGGTGGCGCCGCTCTGCCCTACTAGGACGTTTAGAGCAGATAACCAGAGCAGCTAACGCACTGGCAGAGGGCGATTTTTCCCAGCCATTCCCCAAAGTTCATCCTCAGTCTTCACTGGCCGATTTGATCGAAACCTTTGAGGTGACTCGGGTATCTCTGAATACGATGCGTCAAAAAGTAAACACGCAAATGGAGTTCAAGAGACGCACCCAAGAGCGTTTATTGGCGCAGATTTCAGAAAACAAAATATTCGATGAGCGCCTTAAAGAATCGCACCAAGCGGCTAGCATCGGCAGTTGGGAGTGGTCGGTCAAAGATAATAAAGTGTGGTGCTCCGATAGTTTGGTACACACTTTAGGCTTAGATGAGAACCTTAAAAATACCACGGTCGAAGTATTTCTTGAACAAGTGCATTCCGCTGATAAGAAAAAATTACTGGCTACCTTTAACGGTAATTTACAACCGGGCGCTGAAATATCCAGTGAATTTAGATTATCTATTGATGGCAATATCAAACATATCCACCTAATTGCCAAAGTGCAGCGCAAAGAAGAAGGTGGTTTACGCTTAATAGGTACTTGCCAAGATATATCTGAGCGTAAAAAAATTGAGTCACACTTAAAGAAACTCTCCAGTGCTATTAGCGCCAGTAATTCAGGGGTTATGATCACCGACGTGATTGGCACCATTGAATATATTAATCCTAAATATACCCAAACCAGTGGCTATGAAATGGCGGAATTAGAGGGGGCACCCTCTACTTTGCTCTCCAGAGAATGTCTTGTGCAAGATGTGTATGACAATCTATGGAAAGATATATTGGCTGGAAAAACTTGGCGTGGAGATATAGAAAATATTCGCAAAGACGGCAGTTTATGTTGGTCGAGTGTGGTGATTTCGCCCATCTACAATGAATATGAAGAGTTGACTAACTTTGTAATTGTCGCTGAAGATATTTCTGAATTAAAAGATGCCAAAGAAAAAATGAAGCAGTTGGCCTTATATGATGGCCTAACAGGACTGCCAAATAGGCGTTTGTTCTACCGTGAACTAAAGCGCTTGTTCCGCAACGAAGTGCTGGAGTCACCCGCGGTGGTGATGTTATTTGATTTAGATAATTTTAAAAGTATCAACGATGCTCAAGGTCACCCTGTTGGGGATAAGTTACTCCAGGAAGTGGCCAGTAGATTAGAGCAAAACTTGCCGGAAGAGGCCATAGTCGCGAGGCTCGGTGGAGATGAGTTTGCGATGCTGATCAACCCGGTTAAAGATGTGATGCAAGTGGATAGTATCGCGCAGCACTTTTTAAAGATAATTGCCAAACCCTACATCATCGATGGGATAGAAATACAAATAAATACCAGTATCGGTCTTGCTTGGTTACCCAAAGATGGCAATATGCCGGACACTATTCTAAAAAATGCCGACTTGGCGATGTATCAGGCCAAGGAGATGGGTCGCAACCAATATCGACAATTTACCGAACAACTAAACGAGCAAGTACAACGGTATATTCGTTTTTCTAAAGAGATGCCTGAAGCGTTGCGGCAAGGTCAGTTCTGCCTGAATTTTCAGCCTAAAATTGATATGCAAACTCAGCGAATTATTGGTGTGGAAGCGCTGGTTCGCTGGCAGCACCCTGAACTGGGTATCGTGTCTCCGGTAGAATTTATCTCTATCGCTGAAGATACTGGGTTTATTGTACCGCTGGGAAATTGGGTGTTTGCTGAAGCTTGTCGCAGTATGAAAAAACTGCGTGAATTAGGCCATCCAAATATCGGCTGTGCTATCAATATCTCGCTGCGTCAATTTCGTGACCCATCGCTGTTGGGAGTGATGGCAAAATCGATGCGTGATAATGGTATAGAACCCAGTTTATTAGAAGTTGAAATCACAGAGTCGCTGTTGATGGAAGATGTGGATAAAGCCATACAGACATTGCAAAAAATTCAAAAGTTGGGGTTGAGCGTGGCCATCGATGATTTTGGTACTGGCTTCTCTTCCTTTAGTTATTTAAAGAACTTGCCCATTGATGTATTGAAAGTAGACCGGTCATTTATTAAAGATATTCCGCACAGCGAAGGGGATATGAAAATTACTTCTGCTATTATTTCTATGGCGCACAGTTTGAACTTAAAAGTAGTGGCAGAGGGTATAGAGACCGATGAGCAACGCCAATTTTTATTGGAGCAAAACTGTGATATTGGGCAAGGGTATTTATTTGGTAAACCGGTCGTTCTAGACCAGCTTAAAGCCGTACTTGATAAGGCTTAACCCAAGCGCAAGATGCATTTGGATGTGATAAAGAGACCTGGCATACCACAGCATTTTCGAGTGCTGTTATCATGCCCTTCGGCCAAGTTATGTTGAGGTCTCAAGAATTCTAAAGGATGAGAGTGTGAGCACAGTGCGGATACAAAATTACTCAAATGTGGCGGTACTTGATCAAATTGAGGCCAGTGTTGCTCAAGTGTTGTTGGGCAAACAAACTCAGGTTAAATTAGTGCTTTGCTGCCTATTAGCTAGGGGCCATTTGTTAATAGAAGATTTACCGGGGATGGGAAAAACCACCTTGGCACAAGCCATTGCCGACGTGCTTGGTATGCGCTATAACCGTATTCAATTTACCAGTGATCTGCTGCCTGCAGACTTGTTGGGCGTTTCTATCTTTAATCGCCAAGAGAGCAGTTTTAGTTTTCATCAGGGCCCCATTTTTACCCAGTTATTGTTAGCCGATGAAATTAACCGCACTACCCCTAAAACACAAAGTGCCTTGCTTGAAGCGATGGAAGAGCAACAAGTGAGTATTGAAGGGGAAACCCGGCAGCTCCCCGAGCCATTTTTTGTCATCGCCACGCAAAATCCCTCAAGTCACAGTGGGACTTATCCACTACCTGAATCTCAATTGGATCGATTCTTGATGCGCATTGAACTGGGTTATCCGACACCGGAGGCCGAGAGAATCATGTTGCAACGCCTCAGTGCCCCGGTTAAGCGCGCTCAACATCTGCGTAATAAACTCGAAATCTTATTAGATATAGAGCAGCTCAATGATTTACAACGCCTAGCGAGCCAAGTGGTGGTGAGTGATCACTTGCTAGACTACGTGCAGCGAATTATTCAACAGACTCGAGAGTCTAGCAAAGTGCAGTATGGTCTTTCCCCACGTGGTGCTATTGCACTATTAAGTGCCGCTAAGGCATGGGCGTTAATGGCGCATCGTGATTATTTACTGCCTGAAGATGTTCAAGATGTATTTGCTGCGGTCGTGGGCCACCGCTTAACTGCGACAGGTTCAGTAAGTAGTGCGCAGGCACTAGCAGAGCATATATTGTCAAAGGTAGATGTAGTGTATAAATAAGTCCAGGGGTTGTTATGTTGGCTAATAAAAAACGCTCTAGTGTCAATCAATCCGGTGTCGGATATTGGTTCGTAAACATTTACCAGCGTGCGCTATACAAGCGCCGTCATTTAAAAAAACAGCATCAACTGGCCCAACGTAATTTGTTTATCTTCCCCTCGCTGCTGGGGCTTTTCTACTTGTTGTTTATCTTGTTGTTATGGCTGCTTGGCACTAACTATCAAAATAATTTGATCTTGGCGTTGAGCTATCTGTTACTCAGTATTATGTTGATTAGCATCTTCCACTGCTATTTTAATATGAGCGGATTAAAGATAAGCGTCGATAGTGCTGCCCCAGTATTCTGCGGTGATTTAGCACTTATCCCCGTAAGATTCATGGCATCAGAGGAACATAAACATCAGGGATTAAGCTTCGGCTGGTATAAGTCCTCAATGCAGACCTTAGCGTGGGATGGGCAAAAGACAATACATACACTAAACATAGCGACACAACAGCGCGGTGTTTTCCAGCCACCAAGGCTAGTGCTCAAAAGCTATTACCCACTGGGTTTGCTGCGCTGCTGGTGTTTGTTACCTTTAGATGTACAAGTGCTAGTGTATCCGCTGCCAGAGCTTGGAGAACGGCATTTAAGTGCCGTAGATAAGTCAGAAGAACAATCGCGTAACGATCTAGTTACTGTGTCTGGCAATGACGAAGATGAATATCAGGGGCTGCGCTTGCATCGTAGCGGTGACAGTGTCAATAAAATTGCCTGGAAGCAATATGCGCGTACAGGGACTTTATACAATAAGGACTACAGCGGTAATCAACAGCAATCTACCTGCTTAGATTGGCGGCATTACTCGGTAAGCTCTACTGAGAAGAAGCTGCAGCATATATGTTTTGATGCGCTGCAACTAAGCCAGCAGCAGTGTGTTTATTCTTTAAAACTACCCGGCGTGTCAATTGAGCCCGGGGCAGGCGAAGTGCATTTACAGCAAGTACTCGGCGCATTGGCAATGTTTGAATTTGAGTCTCACCAATCCGTTGAAGTACCAATATCATGACGGACAATACCTTATCTAAAAAACAATTGAGCTGGCTAAGTGCCGGCATGTTTTTATCTATTGCTGCGCTCTGGTTACAGTTGCCGTGGCAAATACTTATCTGTAGCAGTTTTTTTATTGCCTGGCGGGGATTGTTGATACAAAAAAAACTGACTAAACCCGGTAAAATGCTCAACTTTTGCCTATTAATAGTCAGCGGTTTGATACTCGCGACGAGTATTTCACCAGTCATTTCATTACAGGGCTGTGTCGGTTTTTTGGTGTTGATGGCCTCCTTGAAAATTCTTGAGTCGGAATCGACCCGCGATTATTTGTTACTGGTTTTTTTAGGCTGCTTGATTAGCGCTTGTCTGCTACTTTTTTCACGCAGTATATTGAGTTTTAGCTATTGCCTGTTGACGATGTTGATCCTACATGTCGCATTGCTACAGTCTTTTACGGCTCCCGCTAAAGGCAGCCGAAAACGCGCTCTTAAAACCACCTCGATTATTTTTCTACAAGCGCTACCTATCGCCTTAACTTTGTTTGTAGTACTGCCTAGAATAGGTAGTTTATGGACAGTGCCACTCAATTCAAATGTAGCGAAAACGGGTATTTCAGAGAGTTTGACGGCTGGTGATATGGGACGGTTAAGCCAAGACTTCTCCGTGGCAATGCGGGTCACTTTCAGTGGTGAAAATAGGCCTGAAAAATCAGCGATGTACTGGCGGGCAATGAGCTTAGCCAATTTTGATGGACGCACTTGGAGTAGAGATAAACAACCTATTAAGCTCAGTCAGAGTGCTTTAGCGTCACTGAGGAAAAACCAACAAACAGTCACCTCAGCAGCTGCTTTAAACACGCAACAATATCGCTACCAAGTGATGCTGGAGGCTAGTGGTAGATCATGGTTGTATGGGCTCAATACTGCAATGAGTAACGGTGCTAAGCTGTATCAGTGGCAAGACTATAGTATTTCCAAACCTGAGAAAGTATTGCAGCGCTATCAATATCAGTTGTGGTCAGATCTGAACTACATTGATAATACCCCTCTTAGTGAACAGCAGTGGCGAGTATTTACTGCGCTTGTGGGAGAGGATAACTCTAAAAGTCGAGCATTTGCGAGGCAATTAAAAGGACAATATGGGTCCGCTGAAAAGATTGTCAGTGCTTTAGCTCTGAGATTTAATACAGATTTTATTTATACTTTAGCCCCTGGAAAATCGCCGCCGGTCAATCCCATAGATGACTTTTTATTTACTAATAAACGCGGCTATTGTGAGCACTTTGCCAGTGCCAGCGCTTTTGTATTACGCGCAGCGGGGATTCCCGCGCGCATCGCGACAGGTTATCAAGGCGGGCAGTGGAGCGCTGATAATAAATATTTAATAGTGACTCAGGCACAGGCACACGCCTGGGTTGAATATTGGAGTAGTAATAAAGGATGGCAGCGCTTTGATCCCACAGCGTCGGTCGCGCCACAGCGAATCGAGCAGGGCAGCGTAGAAGTATTAGATAGATTTAATGAAAGCTTAGGTTTTACTGGGGTATTAAGAGCGAATAGCTGGCTGCGGCATCTGCAACTTAATTGGGATGGCCTAAACTATCAATGGCATCGATGGGTGCTAGGCTACAATACACAAATACAATTAGAGGTGCTCAAGCAGCTGTTAGGAGGGTTTGATAGCTGGCGAATTGGGCTGTTAATGTTGGGGGTGATGTTTATGGTGGCAGTACCTGCCGCTGTTATTGGCTTTTGGTCGAGCAATAACGCCTCTGCAGATCCGTTACTAACACTGATTACAAAACTGGAAAAGAAATTGTTTAAGTTGCATTTTGTTCGCGACAAATCGGAGACTATCAAGGTTTTCTTACGGCGCACGGCGCAGCTATCGGCTAATAATAAACAGTCTTTAATGGCTATTTCACAGAGACTCGAAAAACACTTGTACGGTCAAACTAGACACTTTAGCGTTGCAGATAAAAAGCACCTTGAACAGTTAATTAGGGGCTTAAAATAAGTGCTAATAAAGAGTACAAGAAATATAACTGAACTGAATTTGAATATCGCACTCGAAAAGTGACTGATAGCGAGTGGAAGATGCAATGAAGATAATTTCTATAATAACCGGGTTTGCCATTTGGCTGATTTTTTTAACACCAGCGATGGCGATGGATTTACAGAGTTTTAGTGGCGTTAAGACAACTTTGCAGCAACAGCTAAACGTAGGGAAATGGTCTGTGGTGGTGTTTTGGAGTCATGACTGCGCCATTTGCCGTCAGGAAACACCTGCGTTAAATGCTTTTCATCGCAAGCATCATAAAAAAGATGCTCAAGTATTGGGAATCAGTATTGATGGTGCCAAAAACAAAGCCAAAGCAGCGCAGTTCATCCAACAAACCGCCATGGCATTTCCAACGTTTATTGGAGAGTTAGTTTTCTTGGCTGCTGATTTTTACCAATTATCCGGCGAAGCGTTTCGGGGTACGCCGACATTTTTGCTGTTCAACCCCAAGGGAGAGTTGATGGGTATGCAGGCAGGCCCTTTAAGAATGGAAGCGTTAGAGGAATTTATGGCCAATAATAGAAGCTAAAAGCTAAAAGCTAAAAGCTAAAAGCTAAAAGCTAGAAGTCGTTAGTCTTTAGTCGTAAGCTAAAAGACTAAAGACTAAAGACTAAAGACTAAAGACTAAAGACTAAAGACTAAAGACTAAAGACTAAAGACTAAAGACT
>JABSRB010000026.1 GCA_013215375.1 Oceanospirillaceae bacterium
CATTCGTCTAGTGGTCTAGGACACCGCCCTTTCACGGCGGTAACAGGGGTTCGAACCCCCTATGGGACGCCATTTTTAGCAAGCTTACTTTTTAAGTGGTTGGCTAATATCGCGGGAATAGCTCAGTTGGTAGAGCGCGACCTTGCCAAGGTCGAGGTCGCCGGTTCGAACCCGGTTTCCCGCTCCAGTTTTACAGTGACAAAATGTCCCATTCGTCTAGTGGTCTAGGACACCGCCCTTTCACGGCGGTAACAGGGGTTCGAACCCCCTATGGGACGCCATTTTGTTACAACTATTCTCGTCATACACCTCTTTTATTAATATTTCCCTTATTTGTTCTTCTTTGATTTTTTTCTTTTAAAATTTCTGTTTATTAACATGCTTAATTCTATCAATGCCAAGCGTAGCTGTTTTGTTACAGTGAAGAGTAAAGTTTTTTTTCTTTTCTGGAGTTGCTTATGGCTCGCTCGTTGGCGTTTTTGAATGCCTTAAGAGGCTTGTTAAACGAAGTAATAGAAAAATAGTTTATTTACGCAAACAGCTGTTGACATGAAGGGGATAGCTCAATATTATACGCGCCTCCTCATTGAGGAAAGACGTCCCATTCGTCTAGTGGTCTAGGACACCGCCCTTTCACGGCGGTAACAGGGGTTCGAACCCCCTATGGGACGCCATTTTTAGCAAGCTTACTTTTTAAGTGGTTGGCTAATATCGCGGGAATAGCTCAGTTGGTAGAGCGCGACCTTGCCAAGGTCGAGGTCGCCGGTTCGAACCCGGTTTCCCGCTCCAATTTTACAGTTTTTACTGTAGCAAGATGATAGTTTAACAGTAACCAGTTTACGGTTTTACATTTATCAAGATGTCCCATTCGTCTAGTGGTCTAGGACACCGCCCTTTCACGGCGGTAACAGGGGTTCGAACCCCCTATGGGACGCCATTTTTTTAAAAGCTTGAATCAATCTGATTAGCTTCTCTTCTCAATTTTCCGCACGATTTAAACTAAATTTTGCAGCACTCTAATATCTTTATATTCTCTTTTTTTTGTCGTTTTAAGGCTGTATTCAATGACCGTTGTATTTTAACGTTGTGTTTGGTCTATAGGGTATTCGATATATTGTAGATATAGGTTATAGTTTAGTTTATCTATGTTGTTAATTTGTATGCTGCAATGGGAGTTTGAGTGTTGCAAGATGAGCTGGAAAATCAAAAATTAAGACCTTTTTTAAGTATTCGCTGGAAACTTTTTTTAGCTTTGACTTGTTTGATTATCATTATCCATACTGCCTTTTTTACTGGGTTTTATAGCTTTCAAAAAGAAGTGTTTAATGAAAATACCCAAGTGAAGAGATCTGATCAAATTAAAGTGTTAGATAAAATGATCGGTTTAGAAAGTGCCTCTTTAAAAATGCTAATAAAAGAGATATCTAGTACTTTTGATAATGCATCAAGTCTCTCGGTCTCGCGCCTACGTAAGGAGCTGGCTAGCCTTTATTTAAATAAGTTTAATACTCGCCTAGCTGATAGTATTTTATTGCTGGATTCCAAGTCAAACCTGCTGCAGCAGTGGGGCGATAAACAATTAACAAATAATCAAAGCAGTGAGGCTTTTCTGCGAACAGGGCAAGTATCGACGGGTTTGATTTGTCAGGTCAGTTGTCGTTTATATGCGAATTTTTCGGTGTTGGAAAAAGGTGAAGTAATTGCCATCGTTTCTGTGCACAAAGAAATATCTAGTTTGCTCAGTACGTTTAATCAACAAAGTGATATTGAAGTAGGTTTGTTTGAGTCTTTTCCCAATGGCGACACTACTAGTTGGGACGATGTGTTGTTTGATTTCACGCACAAGGAAAGCAACATACCATTGTTGATGCTTTTGCCTGCCAGTGGACAGTCAATGACCCAGGGCGTCAATTATTCAATTGCGGTGTTTGATAATCAATACATCATAAATTTTGACAAAATACTCAATAGCACCGCGCAAACTATTAATTGGGTGTTTATCCAAGATATATCAATTAGAGTTAACCAGTTTGACGGGGCAGTGCATAGTATTGCTATCTGGGGATCGGGTAGCTTGCTGTTAAGTTTATTGCTCCTCTATATTATCATCAGTAAAATTTCCTACCAGCTACCGCGCATTTTAGCGATGTCTCAGGCGATTGGTTTAGAAGATGAGGTGGTTAATAGAGTTAGCTCAGGGGAGCGCAGAATTCTAGATGACGAGTTGCAACAGTATGATCGTCAGCTCGCTAAAATTAGCCATAAAATGGATTTGTTGCGCCAGGCAGAATCGACCAATGCTATTAAATTACAGTCGATGGTACGCGAGCTAAATCAGACCAAAAACTTTATTGATCGATTATTGAATGATCAGAAAACGGTTATTCTAGTACAGAAGTTAGGGGGAGAAATTATTGCGCTGAATGCCGCCGGCTGTTCGCTTTTTGAAATCAGTGATTACAATGGTCTAACCTACTCAGAAATTTTTTGCTCGGATCTACTTGAAGATGATGGGCTAGCAGCGCTCAATTATTTGTATTTAGGCGGTGAGACATTGGTTAAGGCTGAGGCGCAGTGGCGAGACAGCAAAGGTGATCTCTATGTGTTGCTGTGGGTGCATGCGCTGTTGAGTGTACCTGGTACTATTGACCCGGTAATTCTGTCTATATGTGTTGATATCACCGCGCAGCGTAAAGCAGAAGATCGATTAGAGTGGTTGGCGTTTAATGATCCCAGTCTGATTAATTATAACAAACAAGTTTTCTTGGAATATTTGCCCTTTGCCATTTCTCGCTCCCTAGAGCGGCACAAAGTGTTGGCGTTACTCTACTGTGAAATTTCTGGTTTTCCCGAGCAGGCGGGGATTGATCGATTGGATATAAACCCGCTGATCCTGAAAGATTTGAGTGATCGCATGTCTGGTTGTTTAAGACAATATGATATGTTGACGCAATTGAGCGATGATCACTTTGTTATTATCTTAGAGGGTTTAAGTGATATAGCAGATGCTAAAATAGTGACGGATAAAATAATTGCCAGTTATTTGCAAGGCGTAGATATAGACGATAACGAATATTTTCTTGAAATCACTATTGGTGCCAGTTATGCACCAGAGCACACAGAGAGTGTGCCGGAGCTACTGAGAAATGCCGAGATGGCAATGTATCAAGCAAAGAGGAAAAATGAGAGGTTTTCCTCTGCTGTTATTGAGCGCCATTAGCAGCTGTTGTTAGGTGCTTTTAGCTGAGCGTGATTAGTGCAGTAAATTTAAAAGCTTAGCGCGCTCAAGCGGGTAGTTGAAATCGGTGTTGTTGCTTAGTGCCTCATGGCGCATTTCATCTAATCTTTGAAATACAACTATCTCTTCATCGGGCATGAAGTGCAGACAGTCTCCACCAAAAAACCACAGTAAATCCCTTGGTAGTAGTGGGGCTAAATCAGGGTATCCGCGAATCCAACTAGCGCAAAAGCTTTGTCCTTTCTCTACATAACCTACCGTTTGATTTTGGCACAGCTCAATGAGTGCAGCATATTCATCTAAAAATTCTTGCTGTTGCAGCATTAAATCTGCTGCATTGAAGGGGTAATGGCGCAGTAGTTGATTGTATGTCTGTTTTAATAGCTCAATGTGAAATTGGTGGTATAGGTTCATGGAAGTGCTCGGTGATGAATATAGGAAGGGTAAAAGTTTAGCGCTTTCGCTCTTTAGATGCACCTTGAATTACATTGGTACGCCCCAATTTAACTAATTCTCTGTCATTGAGTGATCTGCCCAGTCGTTTTTTACACAATGCACTTATCGTATTAATTCATCGTCTTCACTTTAAATAGGTCTGAAATTAGAGGTTTTATGAAGCCAGCACTTTCAATTAATAATTTAGAAAAAATATATGACAATGGATTTGTCGCCCTTAAAGGCGTTTCAATTAATGTTGAGCAGGGTGATTTTTTTGCTTTGTTGGGACCCAATGGCGCAGGAAAGTCTACTACCTTAGGGATAGTCTCCTCACTGGTAAATCCGACGCGTGGATCTGTTGAAATCTTTGGCTTTGATCTTGCGACTCAAATGACTAAGGCGAAGAAGCACTTGGGAGTGGTTCCTCAAGAGTTTAATTTTAATGGTTTTGAAACTGTCTATAACATCTTGAAAACCCAGGCTGGGTTTTATGGCATAGCGCCAGACCTCGCTGCCCAGCGCAGTGAGTTTTATTTGAAAAAGTTGGGGCTTTGGGATAAAAAAGATACCGCATCAAGAATGCTCTCCGGTGGCATGAAACGTCGTTTAATGATCGCCAGAGCGCTAGTGCACGAGCCTAAATTACTTATTCTAGATGAGCCTACTGCCGGTGTGGATATAGAATTACGCCGTTCCATGTGGGAGTTCTTACAAGAGATAAATGCCGCTGGCACCACTATTATCTTGACCACTCACTATTTAGAAGAAGCTGAGTATCTATGCAAAAACGTCGCCATCATCGATCAGGGTCGTATCGTACAAAATACCAGTATTAAGGCACTGCTACAGCAGCTGGACAGTGAAACTTTTATTTTCGATATCACCCCAAGTTTAAGCAGTCAGCCGATTATTGATGGCTACCCTTTAACCTTTGAAGATGGACATACGCTGGTGGTTGAAGTTAAAAAAGGTCAGGGGCTGAATGGCTTGTTTCGCCAGTTTGAAACATTGGGCATTACTGTGACTAGTATGCGTAATAAATCTAATAGATTAGAGGAGATGTTTATCTCTATGGTTGAAAGTAACTTGGAGCGCACGGGTGAATAATAAAGAGATATTTATTGCACTGAGTACTATTGTACGCCGTGAAATACGTCGTTTTACCCGTATTTGGGCGCAGACATTACTGCCACCTGCCATAACGATGAGTTTGTATTTCGTGATATTTGGCAATTTGATAGGGAGTCGTATAGGCCAGATGGGTGGCTTTAGCTATATGGAGTTTATTGTACCGGGTTTGATCATGATGTCGGTGATTACCAACTCTTACAGTAATGTAGTCTCCTCCTTTTACAGTGCTAAATTCCAGGGCAATGTAGAGGAAATGTTAGTATCACCTATGCCCAATTGGGTAATTTTAGTGGGATACATAATGGGCGGTATGGCGAGGGGGATAATGGTTGGTTTTATCGTGACGATACTCTCGCTGTTTTTTACCGACTTACAGTTGCACAGTGTGTTGGTTATTATGGTGGTCACTTTACTGACCTCAATGTTGTTTGCCACTGGCGGTTTTATCAATGCAATGTTGGCAAATTCTTTTGATGATGTTTCAATAGTACCGACTTTTATTCTCACGCCATTAACTTACTTAGGCAGCGTGTTTTACTCAATTTCGCTACTGCCCGAGTTTTGGCAGGGAATCTCTCAATTAAACCCAATACTGTATATGGTCAGTACCTTCAGATACGGTTTCTTAGGCACCAGTGATATTAATATATTTATTGCGCTTGCAGTGATCGTGGTTATGACGGTGGGTTTGTTTATCTGTGCATTACAGATGTTAAATAAAGGAAAAGGCATTAGGTCATGATAGATAAAGAGCAGGCATCGAAAGAGCAGGATAAACTAGAATCATCTCCGCTAGGCAATCACACCGCCTATGTGAATAAATACGATGCCAGTTTGCTGTACCCAATTGAGCGCAATATCAACTGGCAAAAAAGATCAGTTGATAGAGCGCAATTGCCCTTCATGTTGCACAGTGGCGCTGTGGATATTTGGAATGGCTATGAGATCTCTTGGTTAGACACAAAAGGTAAGCCAATTGTGAGAGTGGCGCAGTTCACATTTAGTGCGCACTCTGAATATATTGTTGAGTCCAAGTCCTTTAAGCTCTACTTAAACTCTTACAATTTGAGTGAGTTTTCATCGCAGGGCGATGTAATAACGCAAATGCAACAGGATTTGTCAGCAGCTTCTGGTGCAGCCGTGACAGTCATTTTTCATCACTTAGATGAGCTACCCGCTCCTGAACAATTTTCCGGGCGCTGCATCGATGATTGCGATGTGCAAATTAGCCAGTACAGCCCTAATGCCAAGCTATTATCCGCCGATGCTAGTAGTGAAGTGCAAGAGCAACTGTACAGTCATATCCTAAAATCAAATTGCCCGGTGACCGGCCAGCCAGATTGGGCCAGCATTAGTATTGACTATAAAGGCCCGAAGATTAGTGAGTCCTCGCTACTATGTTATTTGGTTTCTTATCGCGAGCACGGTGATTTTCACGAGCAGTGTGTAGAAAATATCTTTATGGATATTTGGCAACAGTGTAAGCCTGCGCAGTTAACCGTATATGCGCGTTATATACGTCGTGGTGGTTTAGATATTAATCCATTTCGCAGCAGTGTTAGTGGCGTTGCCAAAAATATTAGACTGTCACGTCAGTAGCATAATCCTAGATTCGGCGATTGAGCACGAAAAAGAAGTGCAAGATATTGGTGTGCATAGGAAATTAGAAAATTTTGTGGTCACCTTATTGGTGATGAAAATATTTTCTGGTTTTCTAGGTGTATCAAGAGCTTGTGCTTACTTTTGTGATTCAACTGCCGGATTTAGGATAATAAATAGGAAGTAGCAAAGAACATGCAAGCGATTGAATTATTACATAATAGAGTTTCTTCAGCGCGTTTAGAGTCTCCGGCCCCCAATGCAGAACAGTTAGAGGTAATGTACCAAGCGGCTGCCAGAGCTCCCGATCATGCTCTGTTGCGTCCCTGGCGTTTAATTGTATTGGAAAATGAGCAACTAGTGGCGTTAGGGGAAGTGTTTGTACAGGCCAATTTAGCAAAAAATTCAGAGTTGAATGCCCTGCAATTACAAAAAATTGCCGCTAAACCTTTAAGAGCACCAATGATCATTACCGTCGTTGCCCATATAACAGAGCATCCTAAGGTGCCTGAGTTGGAACAGTTAATCACCGCGGGTTGCGCAGCACATGCAATAGAGCTAGCGGCCTTTGCTCAAGGTCTGGGAGCGATGTGGCGTTCTGGTGGTATGATGTTTGATAATAAGGTTAAGCAGGGCTTGGGCCTGGCTGAAAATGAACAGATAATCGGTTTTCTGTATTTGGGAAAGTCTGTCAAGGTACGTCAAGTAACGCCAGTGGATAGTGCGGACTTTGTTTCTACTGCAAAAATTTTAAATACTTAATATAACCAGATTACACAGGGATATTGCTATGACTCAGCCAGCCGACATCAAGTTCTTTTCACTACAGGGGATTTCATGCGCTGGTTGTGTGCGTTCGGTAGATAAGGCTTTGCTAACATTGCAGCAACAACAACCGCAGCTGCTAGATTTTTCGATTAACTTTGCCGATCGCAGTGCGGTTATTAGTGGTGACATAGCACCTGAATTGGTCATTAGCAGCATCCAACAGGCTGGCTATGATGCGAGTTTGGTGATGGATGAAGCCGATCGCGATCAGTTGGAAAAAACCGCACAAGCTCATTTTCGTACAACCCTGACTAAAAGTTTGCTGGCAATGGCGACAGGCGCACTGTTGATGTTGTTGCAAATGACCGCGTTGTTGGACCCATTAAGCAGTGTTTTAGGTCTGTACCAAGCGGGTGCGCAGGCTATTCTCAGCGCAGTCATTATGTACTTTTGTGCCAGGCATATTTATCGTGGCGCTTGGACGAGTGCTAAAAGCGGCGTATTTAACATGGATATATTAATTGCCTTGGGTACCTTAAGTGCCTGGTGTTACTCCCTCTTTCTTATTGTGCTGATGAGTATTTCCAGTGATCTAGTACCCGCAGCCGCTCAGCATTTATATTTTGAAGCAAGCGTAATGATCTTGGGTTTTATCTTATTGGGTCAAGCCCTTGAGGCCAAAGTGCGCGGTAACACGGCTAAAGCGGTGCAGAGTTTAGTTAAACTGCAGCCGGTACAGGCGTGGCGTAAAAATCCGCAGGGTGAATTTGTTGAAGTGCCAGTGCAGTTAGTCGTGCCTGGAGATGAGCTAATGGTGAAGCCGGGTGAGACGATTCCTGTGGATGGCGAAGTTATCCAAGGGGAAAGTGACGTTGATGAGTCTATGATCAGTGGCGAGTCTATGCCCGTGGCGAAAAAAGCCGGTGAATTACTGATTGGTAGTACCTTGAATAGCAGTGGTGCACTGATCTTTAAAGTGTCGCAGGTGGGAAATAACACGATATTAGCGCAGATTATTGGTCAAGTGCGCAAAGCGCAAAATGCCAAGCCTGCCCTCGGTAAGCTCGCCGATAAAATTGCCGAAGTCTTTGTCCCAGCGGTCCTGGTTATCGCTGCCATTACCGCGCTGAGTGGCTGGTGGTTTGGGCCTGCAGATAATTGGAGTTATGTGCTCAGTACTACCATGGCCGTGCTTATTATTGCCTGTCCTTGTGCGCTTGGGCTGGCAACGCCGATGTCGACCATGATTGGTGTGGGACTTGGAGCCCAAAAAGGGATATTGATCCAAAATGGCGATGCCTTACAAGTAGCCAAAAATTTAACCACAGTGGTGTTGGATAAGACTGGCACTATTACTAGTGGCAAACCTGAAGTGACTGATAGTTACTGGCTAAAAGAAGATATTAAAAGCGATGTTTGGCAATATCTGGCGATCATCGAGCAGCGTTCAGAGCACCCGCTGGCGAAGGCGATTGTGGCGTTTTCCCGAGAGCATATTAAGCAGCCGGCACCTTTGGTTGTCGAAAAGTTTGTCAGTGAGACCGGCTTGGGAGTGAGTGCAGAGATCGCTGGGGTGGTAATTAGAGTAGGTAGTTTAGCTTGGTTACAGACCCAGATGAAACCTGATTTAGAAAGCTGGGCGCAAACAAGCATGGCAAGTGCCAATACTTTGGTGGGGGTAGAGGTTGCGGGCGAACTAGTGGTTATTTTAGCAGTAGCAGATGCGTTAAAGGACGATTCAGTTGCCGCCATCGGCCAGTTGCAGCGCCAGGGATTAAAAGTGGTGATTCTGTCGGGCGATAAGAATGAGACTGTGGCTGCTATTGCCAAGCAGGTAAATGTGAGTGAGTATCAAGGTCAGCTCAGCGCCGTGCAAAAACAACAGGCAATTACGCAGATGCAACAGCGTGGTGAAATTGTCGCAATGGTGGGTGATGGCATTAATGATGCGCCTGCGTTAGCTGCCGCCGATTTAGGTTGTGCAATAGGTACAGGCACCGATGTGGCTATTAACAGTGCTGATATCACCTTAGTCAATGGCTCGCTGAGCCGCCTAATTGATGCGATTAAGGTATCTACTTTAACTTTGCGAAACATCAAACAGAATTTATTTGGCGCTTTTGCCTACAACATAATCGCTATTCCAATCGCAGCTGGGGTATTGTACCCAGCTTTTGGTATTTTGTTAAACCCTATGTTGGCAGGTGCTGCCATGGCGCTCTCGTCCATTACAGTAGTAGGTAATGCTTACCGGTTAAAAGCGAAAATAACCAATTTATAGCGGCTGTCGTTGTTTAAATGCGACTAATGCGTTTAATGATAATGGCTTTTAAAGGTAAATTATTATCGTTGGTCGGCACTCTCGAGAGCCTTCGCACGACGTTCATCCCTGAAACTACTTTACCAAACACCGCATAGCCCCAGCCCTTTTTCGATTTATCTTTGTGATCTAAATGTGGGTTGTTGATAATGTTGATAAAAAACTGCGCCATCGCTGAGTGAGGGTCAGCAGTTCTTGCCATAGCAAGGGTGCCGCGGCTGTTTTTTAAGCCGTTATCAGCTTCATTTTGTAATTTATTTGTACTGGGTGTTAAAGGCTCTAATTGTTGATCAAAAGCACCTGTTTGCACCATGAAATTTTTGATCACACGATGGAATATTACCCCGTTATAATAACCGTCATCGACATGATGTAATATCTGTTGCACGCTTTTGGGGGCTTTATGATGGTAGAGCTCGACGGTAAAGCTGCCAATACTGGTGATGATGCGCAGCCTGGGTTTGTCCCTTGCAAAGCTATTACTACTTAACATTATCAATAGTGCGCTTAGGGTTATTAATGATGTCAATAAATGTGTTTTATAACGGGCTTTGTTCATCGCATTAACCATAATCTATTGTTAAGTAAACTATAGTAGAAAATTAATAAAACCGCCGGTTTTATCGCTTTGTTTCATATGTTTAATGTCAATTCTTAGGAAAGCATGTGCATGTTAAAAGCGGTTGTACCTTAGATAGTTAGCGACTATGCTTGGCTTTCACTGAACTGGGCTCCTACGCTCTTCATGCCAACAGATCTAAACTAAGGGAATAATAAATGTCGATGCAGTGGCAAAAATTGCTAACGCCAAAAAGATACGGTCATGAAGACTTGCCTCAAGAGCTGGGCCGCAGTCATTTTCACAAAGATCACGATCGCATCATATTTTCGAGTGCATTTCGCCGTTTAGGACGTAAAACTCAAGTACATCCGCTGGCCTTGAATGACCATATTCATACACGTCTTACTCACTCTATTGAAGTAGGCAGTATCGGCCGCACTTTAGGCATTAGGGTGGGCGAGTTAATACAAGAGAAATTACCTGATTGGGTGAGTCCTCACGATTTAGGCATGATCGTACAGTCTGCATGCCTAGCCCATGATATTGGCAACCCTCCCTTTGGCCATGCGGGAGAATATGCTATCCGCGATTGGTTTAAGCAGCCGGTGGGCGAGCTGTTGATCGCCAGCTTAAGTGCTGAGCAAAAATGCGACATCCAAACTTTTGAGGGTAATGCACAGGGCTTTAGGGTGGTGACGACCATTGAAAATCATCTTTACGATGGCGGTTTGCGCTTAACTTATCCAACGTTAGGGACATTAATTAAATATCCTTGGCTTTCAAAGCAGGCGACAAATAAAGGAAAATTCAGCTGTTATTTGACTGAGTTAGATTTTATGCAAAAGTTGGCGCGTGAGCTCGGGCTTATCTCTCTCGATGAAAATCATTGGTGTAGGCATCCACTGGCATATTTGATGGAAGCTGCCGATGATATTTGTTACGCAATTTTAGATTTAGAAGATGCTATGGAGCTAAATATATTGCCCTTTACGCGGATTAAACCAATTTTGCAAAAACTCTGTGGTGACCTAGAATTTGACGATAGTGTCTTTCACTCACAAGCTTCTTCACGGCGAAAAATATCAGCGCTGCGCGGTAAGGCGATGGAAAATATGGTTCAATCAGCTATTGAAGCGTTCATGGCAAACTACGATGACATTATGCAGGGAAATTATACCGGTGAGTTATTAACCGATGGCGATCCAAATGTGGCGGATGGTCTTCAAGAAGCAAAAGACTTAGCTCGGGAGGAAGTGTTCCCCGATACCCGTAAAACCGAGCTTGAGGTAGGGGCTTACAGCAGTTTGGGAGTGTTATTGGATTCATTTTGTCATGCGGTTTATGAACAGCATCAACAAAAGCAGACATTGAGTTATCGCAGTGAGAAAATTTTGAGTTTGATGGGGATACATGCCCCTAAAGCAGATTGGGACTTGTATCATAGCTATATGCGAGTGTTAGATTTTATCTCGGGTATGACTGATAATTATGCTGCATACCTCTCACGTCAAATTGGCGGCATCAGCACAGTAAATTAAGAGAATATATTTTGAAATCATTAAAAGATCAGCTGGGCGGCCTAGTATATTCAACTCAGAGCGGTGATATGTGCCCGCAGTGCCAAGCGCCATTAAATGAATGTTGCTGTAAAGATATTGAGGAGCAGCAGAGACTTGCGATAATGGATGGCATTGTACGAATTCACCGTGAAACAAAAGGGCGCAAGGGCAAAGGCGTTACTTTAATCAAAGGTATCTCGCTTGGGGATAAAGAGTTAAAGGCACTCGCAAAGCAGATGAAGCAGCAGTGTGGCACTGGAGGCGCAGTGAAAGAGGGCGTCATTGAAATTCAGGGAGATCAGCGCGAGGTGCTTAAAGCCTTTTTAGAAAAACGTCAATACACTGTTAAGTTGGCTGGAGGATAAATGAAAGGTAAAAAAAAGAAGGCCTGTAAGACCTGCCGGCAGATGCGGGTATTGATGATCTTTGTCAGTTTGGCAGCAGTGTTGCTGCTGTTGATGGCAAGTAATCCGTAGTTGGTCATTAGTTATTGGTCATTAGTCATTAGTCATTAGTCATTAGTCATTTGGCCCGAAACTCGTGAGAGAGTTCGCTAGCGTTTCGCTTTTAGCTCGTTAAAAGAATATCGCTAATGCTTCGCTTTTAGCTCGTAGGTAAATGCGATGACCTCGGCTATTGCGCGATATAGGGCTTCGGGGATTTCGTCACCAATTTCTAAACGTATTAATATCTCTAAAAGCTCGGGGTTTTCGTGAATGTGTACGTCGTTCTGCTCGGCGAGTTCGATGATTTTTTCAGCGATGATGCCCTTTCCCTTGGCGACCACACTGGGGACACCACCTGCTTGAACGTCGTATTTAAGAGCGACTGCTGCGTCTGGTTTGTCAGGATTCTTAATCATTTGCTAATGTCTGCAATATGCTGGTTAATACGACATTTTGGTGCGATTACTGCGTTTGATTTATCAGGGTGATTAATCATGTTCTGATGTCCACGATGCGTTTGCTGATGTGATTATTGGCGATAGCTGCCTGTGATCCCTGTGTGCAGTGTAACGTTTGAATTTCAAAGCCATGTTGCGAAAGTTGCTCTCTAAAGGCGCCCATTTTACGATTAAGGGCTTGTACTGTTGCTAGTTGTGAGCACAAAAAAGTAGTAGAGATTGAATTGTCGGTGGGGTTTATAGCAATTTCAGCATCTACCTCGCCGCGCTCCTCCAAGTCAAAGTGCAATTTCACACTCCAAATTGAAATAAATTCACCCTCCTCGTTTAAATGTTTGCGCTGTTTTATTTCTATTGCAACGTTATCTAATTGCTCGTTGTGTTGTACCGGAATGTCGATCTGAAAGCTGCGTTCGTTACTGATGTCGGCTTTTAGGTGCTGTTGCTGTACGTGAGTTAATTGGTTAGTTGTTATTCTGGCGAGCATGCGCTCAGTCGTGCTCTGCAACATTTCTTTTTGCTCGGTGGGTAAGCTTTCCGCCAAGTGATTAAGTTTGGCGAGAAAGTTCTTCATATCGCCTTGCACTGAGCTAGGCTGGTTGAGCATTTTGTTTTCGCTAAACAAACCGCCTTGTTGCACGTTGCGCTTGACGCTGTCACTGGCATTTGGGCTGCCAGGTTTTACCCCAAACATGAGCATGATGCTCAAGGCTATTTTATCGATAGGAACAGCGCTGGTGGCTATCTGATTGGTTTGTGCTACCAGTTGGTTTATGCCCTCGGCGATGGGGATTTGCTGGGGCAGAGCCTGTTTTAAGCTTTGCTCTACCAAGAGTGCCTGTTTCGGGTTCAAGCTAAATGGATTGTCTGGTTGTGTGGTTGCTTGACTGGGTTGTTGCCAAGCTATATTAGCTTGTACTCCCTCGCTGCGGGTGATCTGTAAGTTGTTTAGCTGTTGTACGGGGGGTAAGTTGGCAGGCGCTTGCAGGGAGACTACTTGCCCTGCAACAGAAATTTTTATGGCTGTGGTGGTGGGTGCGAGAGCCTGTAAGTTTAAGTTCTTAGGTGCTTGAGAAGCGCTATTGGTAATATTAGTTGCTGTATGGGTGTTGCTGGGGGGAGGGCTCTGATTTAGTGCTGTTGTATTAGCAGCAGGAGCCGATAGTAAAGAGCTGGTAACAACTAATGGTGTGGTTGGTGATGGCACAGCAGTTGATGGAGCGATAGGTGGTGGTGTTAATGGAGTATTGATCGAACTTGAGGCTTGGTTTGGTGGTATAGAATTAGGCACAGTATTCGAAATAGCATTGGAGGTATTCACGACCGGTAAGGCTGTTTGCGTGATTGTAGAGCTAACTGTAGGTGAAGGTGCTGCTTGGCTTGTGGGTGCTTGTATCGGTTGAGCAGCCTGGGCTGAGCTTGGGTTGCTAGCGATACTGGTATTTGTTGCAGTTAATTGTGCAGGTGAAGATGCTGGGGGTGGGGTATTAGCAGGTTGAGTTCCCGCTGTCGCTAATGGTGTTGTTGGTGGGTTAGCGGTGTTTAATAAGTTGGTATTAGCCGGCGCTGGAGTTGTGGGTGAGGGAGTTGCTGGTAAATTGACAGCTTGGCTGTTAGTTGTCACTGGGGCTGATGGTGTATTAATCACGTTAGTCACAGAGGGGCTAAGCGGCGTATTTTGATTGCTGATAGCTGTTGAAATAGGTTGGCTAATGGCTGTCTGTCCAGCCTGATTTGCGATCGGAGTAGTAACAGGTGCAGTAGAAGCAATGACGGATAAAGGTGGTAATGGTCTGGTAATAGCGCCAAGAAGGGGCGAAGGAGAAGAAGTAGTAAGAGTAGGGGGGGGCGTTACTTGAGTCGTCGCTCTGGGAGACACTGGTGGATTTTGTGTGTTTATTTTTTGAAGAATATTGTTGGCGGTTTGATTTATGCTGCTATTGACTAAGTTTGCTGGCGTTGCACTAAGGATATTGCCAAGGAGGGTGCTGTTAGTGGCAAGAGGTTGATTGCTGTTGCCTGAGCCGGTAATTATATTGGCTGCTACACTAAGTCCCTTAGGCAGTGCGCGCTCTATGCTTTCTAACTGAGTGCCACTGGCATTGATGATCACAGGGGCCCTGAGAGTGACCTTTCCGTTATTGGTCTGGCTTTCAGTACGGTTAGTATTGTTGATGAGTTTAGCATCAAGCGGTGCTGCTTTATCTGTAGGAGAGCTGTTGGTAGTGCTTTTAGTAGCAGCAGAGTTAACATTGTTCTTGGGGGCGGCGGATTTCTCAGTATCGATGGTTATTTGAATTTTCCCACCCTCTAAGCGCTGCAAACTTACATTGCTTCCCTGTAGAGGGATTTTGTCACTGAGCTTTACTGAGATTTGTAGTACAGAATTATTGATCTCTAACTTTATTTTATAAACATTAGGCTGGTTTTGATCGGGGCTGATCTGTGTGAGAGTCGCATTGACGGTCTTGCCAGCAGGTAAAGTTGCTTCAATGGATTTAGTCGCACCAGAGCTGTGTAGTACTTTAGCTTGATGAACTGCAAGGGTATCCATATACGGGCCTATTTCTTAAATTGATATCAATAAATCAAAACAATAACGACTATTTGTTTTGCAGCACTGGCGGTCGCTCTTTTTTTAATTTTTTCTTTCAAAACTGATCTATAGCAATGCTACTTCATTCCATAAGGGTTTATACTAAGCGACTAAAAAATAAGATAAAAGCCCTGTATTGTATATCGGCAGCGGGTTGGAAAAGTAGAGTGCTAACATTCACTGTTCACGCTTGTTGAAGATAGCGAGTGTTTTCAGAATGGACACTAGACACATCCTACGTGAGTCTTTTATTTAATCCAAATTATTGTACGCTGGTTAGGAGTGAAAAGTGGCGGCTTTGCTGTTAAAAGTTAACGAATTATTTTGTGAGCGCGATGAGCGTATATTATTTGAAAACTTAAACTTTGATCTTCACGCTGGAAAAATATTACATGTGAAAGGTAAAAACGGCAGTGGCAAGACTTCTCTGCTGCGCATTTTGTGTGGTTTATATCAAGAATATGAAGGGCAAATTGATTTTTTAGAGGAAAATGTGCAAGAGGTAAGAGATCTGTACAATCAGTCGCTGTTATTTATTGGCCACCATGTCAGTGTAAAACAGGCATTGACCCCTCGAGAAAATCTAAACTGGTACGCTAAAATACATCCTCAATTAGATGCCTCTTTAATTGAGAGCGCGTTGTCATCTGTTGGTTTGCAAAATTATGAAGATGTTCTTTGTCAAAACTTGTCAGCGGGGCAAAAAAGGCGGGTAAATTTGGCTCGGTTGTTTATGTTTGCAAAAGAGCGTTTTACAAATTCTCTGTGGATTTTGGACGAGCCATTTACTGCAATTGATGTGGATGGTGTAGAAAAACTAGAACGACGTATCTTGTACTATATTGAAAATGGCGGGTCAGTTATATTAACCACTCATCAGCCTTTGCAAATTGGCGCTGTGGTTGAGCAACTTAATCTAGATGATTGGGGAACTTAATGCCGTGTTATTTGGCTAATAATAATTAGAAATTGCTGGTGATGTTGTTAAACCAAGGTATTTATTCCGGTAACCGAGATGGGTTTGAAGTTGTACATATGATAAGAGCTTTTTGGGCTGAGCTAAACAGAGATTTACTCCTGGCCTTTAGGCGCAGGGGTGATTTGCTAAATCCGTTGTTGTTTTTTGTGATGGTAGTGGTGTTGTTTCCATTGGGGGTGAGCCCTGCAGCAGATTTTTTAGCACAACTGGCACCGGGAGTGCTGTGGGTTTGTGCGTTGTTAGCGGCCCTGCTCTCTCTCGATAACTTGTTTAAATCTGATTATGAAGATGGCACCTTAGAGCAGTTGGTATTAAGCAGTGAATCAAACTATATGACAGCGATGGCCAAAGCGATCGCTCATTGGTTAACCACCGGCTTACTGCTGGCTTTAATGGCACCACTGCTGGCGCTGATGCTTTTTTTACCGACTGAGGCCATTCCTGTATTAGTGATAAGTTTGTTATTAGGTACGCCAACGCTCTCGTTAATAGGTGCTATTGCAGCGGCATTGACGGTGGGACTTAAAAAAGGCGGTGTACTTATTTCCCTATTAGTTATCCCCCTGTATATTCCTGTATTGATTTTTGGTGCTAGTGCGGTGCAAAACGCGACACTGGGTTTGCCGGTAGCCGCCCATTTTGCGATTTTAGGGGCGATGTTAATAATGAGTTTGGTGCTGGCGCCCTTTGCAATAGCTGCATCGTTACGAATGTCTGTGAGTAGTTGAGAATTATGGCAAAAAAACAAATAATGCCACTGTGGTTTTACAGATTGGCTTCACCGAAATACTGCTATCAAATTACCGCAACATTACTGCCGTACTTTGCGGCTATAACACTGGCACTCTTGTCGATAGGCATTGTCTGGGCGTTATTATTTGCCCCGCAAGATTATCAGCAAGGCAATAGTTTTAGAATTATCTATATTCATGTGCCCAGTGCTTTATTAGCTCAGTCAATTTATCTGACAATGGCGCTTAGTGGTGCGATTGGCATTATTTGGAAAATGAAAATAGCAGACATGGTGGCTTATGCATGTGCGCCAATCGGCGCCTCTATGGCATTTGTGGCATTGATCACAGGGGCTATCTGGGGCAAGCCTACCTGGGGATCCTGGTGGGTTTGGGATGCGCGTCTCACATCAATGTTGATATTGCTATTCTTGTATTTTGGAGTGATGGCGCTTTACTCAGCGATGGGAAATTCCGCATCTGCTGCTAGAGCTGCAGCGATATTGTCGCTGGTTGGACTAGTGAATATTCCGATCATAAAATACTCGGTAGATTGGTGGAATACCTTGCATCAACCCGCCACTTTTACCTTGACAGAAAAACCTGCGATGCCCGTAGAAATGTGGTTGCCATTGCTGGTAATGGTATTAGGCTTCTACTTTTTCTTTGCCACAGCAATGCTACTGAGACTACGCAATGAAATATTGCTCAGAGAAAAAAGGACGAGTTGGGTTAAGCAATTGGTAAGTGAGCTTTAGAGGATGAATATTTAAATGCAATTTGATTCATGGTTAGCGTTTTTTAACATGGGAGGCCACGGCCTCTATGTGTGGTTGAGCTTTGGTATTGCATTATTAGTCTTAATGCTCAATATAGTCAGCCCATTGTTTCAGTTTAAAAGTACAGTGCAGTCACTGGCTAAAAAATATCAGCGCGAGAGTAATAGGCAATGACCCCTAAGAGAAAAAAACGTTTAATTCTAGTGCTTTTAGTGGTTTTTGCTGGAGTGGCAGCAGTCGGTTTGCTGGTTTTTGCGCTCAATCAAAATATCAGTCTATTTTTCTCGCCGAGCCAAATCGCGGCGGGAGATGCTCCCGTTAATACCCGTATTCGCGCTGGCGGAATGGTCGTCGATGGCAGTGTGAAGAGGGCACCTGACAGCTTGAAAATTGAATTTGTTATTACCGATTTTGCCGAAAAAGTCACGGTAGTCTACGAGGGGATTCTCCCTGATTTATTCCGCGAGGGTCAGGGAATAGTTGCTCAAGGGGCAATGGACAAAAATGGTGTTTTTCAAGCGATAGAAGTACTGGCCAAACACGACGAAAAATACATGCCACCAGAAGTCATAGATGCATTAGAAAAAGCGGGAGTTGATGCCCAGGGGAATACGCTGAAAAAAGATTACAGCATTAATTCAGAGGCGAGCCAATGATTCCTGAAATAGGTCAATACACGCTAATTTTAGCCTTGGTAATGGCGGGTTTTTTGGCCGTTTTACCGATGTACGGTGCAACCGTTGGCAGTGTGTTTTGGATGAATTTCGCCAGGCCGCTGGCTAAGTCGTTGTTTTTGTTTTTGTTAATTAGTCTGCTTTGCTTGGCCTATGCGTTTGCCACTGATGATTTTAGTGTGAAGTATGTAGCGGAAAATTCTAACACAGCCTTGCCTATCTATTTTAAGCTCAGCGCAGTCTGGGGTGGGCATGAGGGCTCATTGTTGCTGTGGGTATTTATTCTAACAGGCTGGACATTCGCGGTAGCGGTTAAATCAAAGGGACTACCATTAGATATCATTGCCCGTGTGCTTTCAGTATTGGGAATGGTTGCGGTGGGTTTTGCCTCATTCACCTTGATGACATCTAGCCCTTTCCAGCGTTTATTAATTAATACGCCCATTGAAGGTGCCGATCTAAACCCGCTGTTACAAGATATAGGTTTGATTGTTCATCCTCCACTGCTCTATATGGGTTATGTCGGCTTCTCGGTTGCTTTTGCTTTTGCTATTGCTGCATTACTAAGCGGTAAGCTAGATGTTGCCTGGTCGCGCTGGACTAGACCTTGGACCAATATTTCCTGGGCATTTTTGACCATAGGCATCACTTTGGGAAGCTGGTGGGCATATTATGAATTGGGTTGGGGCGGCTGGTGGTTCTGGGATCCGGTTGAAAATGCTTCCTTTATGCCCTGGCTAATGGGCACTGCACTAGTGCACTCATTGGCGGTGACTGAAAAACGCGGTCTGTTCAAAAGCTGGACATTGCTGCTGGCTATATTTACTTTCTCTCTGAGCTTACTGGGGACTTTTTTAGTGCGCTCAGGAGTGCTGACTTCTGTGCACTCTTTTGCGGCAGATCCTGAACGTGGATTTTTTATCTTAGTGCTCTTGGCAATTACCGTTGGTGGATCATTACTTCTGTATGCGATTAAAGCTTATGACATTAAAAGCGAATCAGATTTTGAACTGTGCTCACGTGAAACTTTATTGCTCATTAATAATTTAATATTAGTCATTATTTGTTCTATGGTATTGATCGGGACGCTGTACCCGCTGGTGGTAGATGCTATGGGGGCAGGTAAAATCTCGGTGGGCCCTCCGTATTTTAATGCGCTGTTTGTGCCCTTTAGTTTGATCTTAGTCTTTTTTATGGGGATTGGCGTATTACTGCGTTGGAAAAAAAGCAGCCCGAGAGCGATCGTTAAACAATTATTGCCTTCTTTAATATTGGCGATAGTCGCAGGGGTGGCAGCTGCCTACTTGTTTAATACTGATATCGCACTTAAGTCGACTATCGCACTGGTCATCGCTTTTTGGGCACTGTTCTCGCTCGGATTAGATATTGCGAGCAAGATTAAAAATAAAGCAAATAAGCTTTCAGGTTTAAGAAAACTCCCTATGAGTTACTGGGCTATGCAGTTAGCGCATTTGGGGGTGTTAACCTCTTTAGTGGGTGTAGCGTTGGTGGCTACTTACGCGCAGGAGCGAGATGTGCGGATGCTGCCTGGGGATTCAGTCACCTTGGAAGAGTACCGCTTTGAGTTTCAAGGGGTGAAAGCTCATGCGGGCCCCAACTATAGTGCCGATATAGGTAGCGTTTTAGTGTATAAAAATGAGCAGTTTTTTGCCCTCATGCACCCTGAAAAACGCTTTTATCCCGCGCGTGGTAGCGTGATGACCGAAGCCGATATTGATGCAGGGTTTTTTGCTGATATTTTTGTTGCCCTAGGTGAACCCCTTGAAGATGGTGCCTGGGCGGTGAGATTACAGTATAAGCCGTTTATCCGCTGGATTTGGTTTGGTGGGGTATTAATGATGTTGGCAGGATTTTTAAGTGCCTTTGATAAGCGTTATGCGCGTAAGAAGAAAACCGCTTCAACCGAACCAAGAAAACTGAGCCCTGCTTAAAATTATTGTCAAAAGTAATGAAACCCGTTAAGGATTATTTAAATATGCGTCGTACACTTTTGTTTATCCCGTTTGTCGTGTGCATTGTACTAGGTGTTCTGTTTTATAAAGGATTATCACTTGACCCTAGCGTACTGCCTTCGACTAAAATAGGTAAAGCTTTTCCTGACTTTAGTTTGGTCAGCGTTGCCAGTGAAGATAAAATATACACACAACTAGATATGCGCGGGGCCGTGAGATTGGTCAATGTGTGGGCAACTTGGTGTCCTACTTGTAAACAGGAGCACAGCTATTTAAACAAGTTAGCAAAAACCGAAGGGGTCGAAATTATAGGTATTAACTACAAGGATGAAAAAAATAAAGCGCAACAGTGGCTAAAGCGTTTTCAAGATCCTTATATCTTTAATATATATGATGAAAAAGGCGGTTTAGGCTTAGACCTCGGTGTTTATGGCGCGCCAGAAACCTATATAGTTGATCGCCAAGGGGTGATTCAGTATCGGCACGTAGGTGAAGTTAATGCCCGGGTGTGGGTGGATTTAAAAGTAAAAATGCAAGCGCTGGGCTGGGCGAGCAATGAATAAAAGATGGCTATTGCTAACGCTTTTATTGATGGCGACTAACGTCTTTTCGGCAATCGATACCTTTGAATTCTCCAATGATGAGCAGCGCCAGCGATTTCAGTTATTGAGTGATGAGCTACGCTGCCCTAAATGTCAAAATCAAAATTTATCAGGCTCTAATTCAGGCATTGCGTTAGATTTGCGTAAAGAGTTACATCGTATGGTGTTAACTGGGCAAAGTACTAAGCAGATAAAAGGATTTATGGTGGAGCGTTACGGCGAATTTGTACTCTATAAGCCTTCAGTTAACTCTTTGACTTATGTGTTGTGGTACGGGCCTTTTGTCTTGTTAATAATGGGATTTGTTGTAGTGTTTCTAATTGGCCGCAGCAAAAAATCAACAGTGGCAGCAATAGACCCCAATTACGATGTAGGGTCAGTTAGTAGTAAAGAACATCAACAGCAACTTAAGGCTTTATTGGATAAGAAACATGATTGAACTATGGTTAGTGATTATCCTATTAACCTTGCTTGCCATTGCAATCATTTGCTGGCCTTTGATTAAGCTACTACGCGTGGCCCCTGAGGGAGCTATACCAGTAGAACAAACTGCAGCGTTAGACAGGCAGCAACAAAATATTCAAATGTTTGAGCAGCGCCTCACAGAGCTACAACTTGAACATCAGCAAGGTGTATTAGCGACCCAAGATTTGGCGGCGCTTACCTTAGAGCTAGAGAAAAACTTGTTGTCAGATGCATCACAAAAAACGGTTAGTCCGGTCGCTGCCACTAAAATAAGCCGTCGCCAATTGATGGTATTACTGGTTTTGTGTGTGTTGCTGCCTACTTTATCATTAGGCTTTTACGCTAAATATGGTAGTGCTGAGCAAGTAATGTGGAGCATCAAGAAAGCTGAATCACAACAATTTGCTGAAGGCGTGAAACCGACACCTGCCCAGGCAATTGGCTTACTCGAAGAAGAGTTAGCGCGCAATCCCGATAATGCAGAGGGTTGGTATATGCTCGCAGGTGCATACATGGGTACTAATCAATTTAAAAAGGGCGCTACCAGTTTTGAAAAAGTACTGGGATATTTACCAGAGAGCTCCCCGCAATATGCCAGCGTGATTGGCCAGTACGCTCAAGCATTGTTTTTTCAAGATAATAAAGTGAATGCTAAGGTTGAAAGGCAAATTCAGCGAGCGCTGGCAATTGATGCCAATGAAGTTGTTTCATTAGGTTTATTAGGGATAGCAGCGTTTGAGGGGAGCGAATACCAAGCGGCGATTAATTTTTGGAATCAGTCTTTATTAAATGCAGAACCTAATGCGGCAGAGTCTTTACGTGCCGGTATTGTAAAAGCTGAGCAGCGCATGACGGAGCTTGGCTTGACAGTAAAAAAAGAGCTCGAAAGTAAACTAATGGTGGTGGTTGATGTCGAGGTTACTGAAGAAATAAAAAATCAGCTTGATGGCAATACTTCTATATTTGTCTTTGCCAGGCCTGAAGGCGGGAGAATACCTTTAGCAGCAATGAAAATTAAGCTCTCTGAGTTGCCAAAACGCGTCATTTTAGATGATAGTATGGCAATGATGCCAACTGCTAAGATTTCTTTGCAGAAAAAGGTTGAAGTTAGTGCTAGAATCTCGATAAGTGGCCAGCCGCTAGCACAAAAAGGAGATTTTCAGTCAGAAGTTCTCCTCATTAAAGTTGCTACAGAGCAGAGTCCAATTAAGTTATTAATAAATAAAGCAGTTCAATAGTGTAGTCTTTATTTGTATTCATATTCATTTGTATTGTTAGTCGGTGTTTTTAATCTATGGAAGTAGGCTTGCGAGAGTGGTTAATTGTAGGGGCGATAATAGTCATTGTATTGATTGTTGTCGATGGCTGGCGTCGAATGAGAGCGCAGAGCAATACCTTAAAAATTGATATAGACGATAAGCTCTCTGAGTTGGGTAATGAGACTTATAATCCTGAATTGCCACTTGGCAGCGCCCGTGTTTTTAAACCAAAAGACAATAAATCCTCACCTGCGTCCTCCGCGAGAATTGTAACTAAAGAAGTAGAGCCAGCCATAGTAACTGAAGTGACAGAACCTGTAATAACAGATTCCACACAAGTTCCCAAAGCTCCTATTAACGAATTATTAGATGATTCTGAATTTTCCACACCTAGTGCTAATGAATTAGTGTCCCCCAAAGCACGTATTGAACCAGTGTTTGTAGAAGATCCAGCTCCCTCTGATATCCCTGTAGATTTAGATGTTAAAGAAGAAAATTCTGTACAAAACCAGGAGCCAATAAGCGAAGCATCTTTAAACCAAATAACTGTTGATATCGATTTAGTTGAGGAAGATATAACACCGAATGATGTGCCTGAAACTCCTCATATTGAAGTTTCTGCTAATGATGAACCGCTTGAGTTGTTAAATGATTCTAGCCTTAGATCAGCTACGTTTGAAGTGCCTGATATTCTCAAGCAACAAACTCCTCATGTGCATAGTGATATTGAGCAAGCGCAAGTAACTGCGCTTGGTGATACCAGTGAAACAATATCTACAGCAAGTTCAGAGGTTGACGATGTCATCAAAGAAGATCGAGCTGCTTCTGAAATCGACCATGGCTTCGTGTCTAAAACAGACAAAGAAAATACCGAAGAAATAGTGGCAAACCTGCTGCATACATTATCGAAATCTAAAAAATCGGGCACTGAGCAGGTAGTAGTTACACCTAGTCTTTCTGCCGCTGAAGATGAGAATCTTCAAAAAAATTCTGAGAGCTCCGCTGAGGAATTACTTAGTGTTGAAACTTCATTCGTGGCAAGAGAGAATATCTTCACTACTGATAAATTTGAGTTGCTACTTGCTGAGCAATCATTTGAAACATCCGAGTCAGATCCTGAGTCTGAGCTAGAAACAGAAGAGGCAGAGGTACAATCAGAGCTAGCAGAAGATTTCCCTGATGAGAACGAAGACAACTCTGAGTCGATTAAACTGCAGGAAATAGAGGCGTTAAAAGCAAGGTTAAAAGAACTGTCAGTTGATGAGATTGAAAATCTAGTCAGCGACAGTGAGAGTAATGATGAGTCAGAAGAAATGCACGAAATCATTAACCCTCAAGTGACAACGGTTATTGATGATGACGTTGATTTGGAAAACTTAGACATTGAAATGAGTCATTTTCCTATGCAAATTGACTTTATAGATCCTCAGTCGGTATCTGAGGATGTCAGTAATGTAGCAGCGCATGCGGAAGAATCGGGTGGGCAAGATGTTCTTGATCAAGAAATAGCTGATGAAGAAACAGATGAACCGCAAGTTGTAGAGTTGAAAAAACCAGAGCAGACAGAAGAGACTGACATTGATCTTGGGCCTGCTTCTAAAGAGCCATTGCATAGTCCAGACATAGAAGATACAGCAGATCCGTTGATGGATGGTTATTCTGATCAGGGTAGCTCACAAGAGCTGGTTGCACAGTTTGAACAGGACTTAGCGGCAGATCAGCAGGCGGTTTCCAATGAATTGGATATGCCGATTACTGAAATTCTGAAAAAACAGCAAAGTAATAAATCGTCTGTGGTTGCTGTGGAGAAAAGCCCAGAAGAAAATAATGCTAGAGAAGTGTTGGAAGACTCCTTACTCGATGATCCATTATTGGCTATTAATCAATTGTCCGACAGCTTGCTTTCAGGGGCAGATTTTGATGAAAATGAAATGCTCGAAGCGCGAGATGAGAAACTGCAAGATGATGTCTTAGCGAGTGATAAACTGGGGTTTACCGCTTTTGAGCAAGATCTCAATACTGATCCGTTGATGAGTAATTATAAAGAAGTGACAGCAGCTTCGGATACAGTGAAACAAGAAAAGATAAAACGTGAGCTTAACCAGCTGCAACAAAAAAGCTTTTTTGATGAGCCCGAGAATGGCTCGGCTACAGAAGAGCCAGAAATTGAAGTCGCTCAGAAGAAGCCCAGAAAAGTGATCACTAATGTTGATGATCCTAATGCAGTGTTGATTGTTACTGTAGTAGCTAAAGATCAATACTTAAATGGATCTGCTCTGAAACGTGTAGTGCAAGCTTGTGGCATGGAATTTGGCGATATGGATGTATTCCATCGCTTTGAAGATGGCGCTGATCAAGGTGCTGTGCAATTTAGCATGGCTAATGCGATCAATCCTGGTACTTTTGATATTGATACTATGGATGAAACCTCTACCCCTGGTGTATCATTTTTTATGTCGATGGATGAGCCACTCGATCCAAAGAAAGCATTAGAGTGCATGCTAGCCACTGCTGAGACGGTCGCTTTGCACTTGCACGGTGATTTGTTAGATGATGATCGTTCAGTATTAAGACCTCAGACCAAAGAGCATTACAAAGAGCGAATTCGTATTCACGAAATGAACAAATTAACCCGTCGCGCGCAATAAATAGCGTCAGTGCGGTGTATACCGTGCTGGGTTGATCGGTAGCGCTCACTCAACTTATATAAAGCCTCTCTTCGTCCTCCTTTATTACTTAGAAAATTATGGAACCCTCATGTCGGTAGATAAATTACCCCAAGAAATTCAACAGTTGTGTGAGGAATTAGACTTACACAATTATCGATATCATGTATTGGATGAGCCGAGTATTCCAGATGCCCACTATGATAAGTTATTCAAGCAACTACAGGTTTGGGAAAAAGATAATCCTGAGTGGGTAAGCGCACAATCGCCAACACAGCGAGTAGGCGCCAAACCTAAAAATGGCTTCAGCCAAATTACCCATGAAATGCCGATGCTGTCACTGGATAATGCTTTTGATGGTGCTGAGTTAGGTGAATTTTCCAAGCGCATTAATGAACGCTTGGGGCTAGCTGTTGATAAAGAGATTGAATATGCCTGTGAGCCAAAATTAGATGGTATTGCCGTTAGTCTGTTGTACGAAAAAGGTGTACTTATTCGGGGTGCAACGCGCGGAGATGGCACCGTTGGTGAAGATATTACTCATAACGTGCGTACCATTGCCTCAATACCGCTGAAGCTTAGAGGAGAAGGCTATCCTGATAAGTTAGAAGTGCGCGGAGAGATCTATATGCTCAAAGCGGGTTTCAAAGCCATGAACGAACAGGCGGCAAAAATCGGCGACAAGTTATTTGTTAACCCTCGTAATGCGGCAGCGGGTTCCATTCGACAGTTAGATCCAAGGATAACCGCGCGACGTCCTCTGGAAATGTGTTGTTACAGCGTGGGAGTGGTAGAGGGGGGAGAAATCCCAGAAGATCATATTGCTACCCTGAAATTGCTTAACAGTTGGGGGCTGAAGATTAATCCGCATTTGATTAGTGCCAGTGGTATCGCCGATAAATTATCCTATATTGAAAAAATGCAACAACTGCGAGATCAATTACCCTACGAAATAGATGGCTTGGTGTTTAAAGTAAATAACTATCATTTACAGCAGCGTCTGGGTTTTATCTCGCGGGCGCCTCGTTGGGCTATTGCCTATAAATTTCCGGCACAAGAGGCGCTCACTAAAGTTGAAAAAGTAGAGTTCCAGGTCGGAAGGACCGGTGCGATTACCCCTGTAGCCAGGCTTACACCGGTATTTGTTGGCGGGGTAACGGTGAGTAATGCCACGTTGCACAACATGGATGAGATTGAACGGCTAGGTCTTAAAGTGGGCGATACAGTGGTGGTGCATCGCGCGGGAGATGTGATACCTAAAGTAGTGCGGGTAATTACTGAAAAGCGGACAGAGAATAGCGAAGCGGTTGTTTTTCCGACTCTTTGTCCTGTTTGCGATTCACAAATTGTACGCATAGAAGGTGAGGCTATATCGCGCTGTAGCGGTGGTTTAACTTGTGCTGCCCAACGCAAAGAAGCGCTTATCCACTATGTGTCGAAAAAGGCATTAGATATCGATGGCTTAGGCGAAAAGCTGATAGATACTTTAGTCAGTAAGGAGATGGTTGCCAAGTTTGATGATATCTATTATTTAACCAAAACCAACTTAATGCGTTTAGAGCGTATGGGCGATAAGTCGGTCGATAAATTATTAGCGACGATAGAGCGCACTAAGCAGACGACCTTAGCGCGATTTATTTACGCACTAGGTATAAGAGAAGTGGGCGAGGCAACCGCGCGAAATTTAAGTGTGGAGTTTGGTTTTCTAGACAGGGTAATAGCGGCAGATGCAGAGCGCTTAGAGCAAGTGACAGATGTTGGCCCGATAGTGGCGAAACATCTAGCCAGCTTTTTTGCACAAGCGCACAACATCGAAGTGATTGAAAGTCTGCGCAAGGCAGGTGTTAACTGGCCCGAGGGCGAGCCTATAGCGGTTGAAGAGCTGGCGTTGGCAGGAAAGGTATATGTACTGACTGGCACCTTAGAAATGATGGGGCGCAGTGAAGCTAAAGCGCATTTACAAGAGCTGGGGGCTAAGGTATCTGGAAGCGTCTCTAAAAAAACCGATTGTGTAGTGGCTGGTAGTGCTGCAGGATCAAAGCTGACTAAAGCGCAAGATCTTGGTATAGAAGTTTTAACGGAGCAAGAGTTTGTGCTGTTTTTGCAGTCTCTTGGGGTCGTAGTATAAAATGATTATACCTTTCAATTCCATTCCAGTAGATACACTGCAAAATTTAATTGAAGAGTTTGTTACCCGCGAGGGGACAGACTACGGCGATTATCAGCAAACCTTAGAGGATAAGGTGAATTCAGTTCGCCAGAGATTAAGTAGCGGCGAGGTAGTAATTCTCTTTATAGAAAGTACCCAGAGCGTCAATATAGTAGATCGACAAAGTTTGAATTAAGCTAGCCGCTTTGATGTTTATGAGACCTCTGCATAACGTAGCGAATGAGGATAAGACTAGGCAAAAATTGGCGAAATAGCGGAGTTAGTATGCCCCGTTTGTTGGGTGCTACTGGTGTAAATGAGCATAAGAGATGAGTTAGGCTGCGCCTAATTCATCTTTAGTGAGTCGATTTTTTACGACGTATTATTGAGTGCAGTAGTTATGCTGAGGTCTCAGGCTATGCCCAGCGCTCAATATGCGCACCACTGATAATTAAACGTAATAAATCAGAGCGACAGACAATACCCACCAATTTCTCATTGTGATCAAAAATAGGAATCGCATTGATTTCAAAGTCGAGGAAGCAGGCGGCGATTTGCGTGACTTCTGTGTAGGGAGAGCCGGCTATTAACTTTTGGCTGTAATAATTGGTAATACTTAAGGTAGAGTCTTTGCCTAGCGCTATGATATTTCTAGCACTTAGAATACCTACAGGTTTTCCCTGGGGATCAACTATCATTAAATGACTTATTTTTAATTCTTGCATCCGCTCCCAAGCACTGTGCACGATAGTGCCCTCAACGATGCTGTGCACTGGGTGACTCATTATTTGCTGGGCAAGAAGTCCCGCCTTTTTTGGCTCGGCAGCAGCGCTGGGCTTTAGCTCATCATAAGTGCCAGGGGTTCTCTCGTCCCTAGGGGAACCGCTATGTTGCATAATGCGCGCGAACTCATTGTTACTAGATTGTAAGTCTTTGTGGTTGTGAGTTCCGCTGTGCGTCGCTTCACTGGCGCTGGTTTGATCCACGCCTTTATCGGGGAAAATACTACGCAGAGGTGTTTTAACTCTGCGGCCTTGATCAATTATTGCGAAAGACATTAAGACCTCCGGATATCGCTAACCAGCAGACATATCAATATTCTACTTAGCAGTTGGACAGTAAAAAAGAGTTTAGGTTGTGTTTTTGAAATTCAAAAACAACCTTTATACTCTTTATATCGCCCGACGAATCAATTGCTTAATGATAAATCTAGCAGGATGTAGTGCATTGGACAAGTCTTTAGGTAATGGGCTGGGTTGATTAGTAATAATACTCGCCAAGTGCTCTGCGCTTAAAGGGCAAGTAATTAGCCCTTTAGATCCATGTCCAATGTTGATATAAAGCCCTGAGTAATTAGGTGCTGGGGCAGACTCAAACTGCCAGTTTTTGTCTTTATTGAGCTTTTGGTACTGGGTAATATATTGATCTCTGATGGGTGCAGGGCCTACCATTGGCAAATAATCAGGTGTAGAACAGCGCTGCGCGACTTTACCCGTTAATACATCTGTAGTTTCTAAGCTCGCTGCTAAATCGGGGAGAACCTTATTCAGTTTGGCTATGTTGGCTTGCTGGTCCTTCGCAGTCAGTTCTTCTTCAGAATCCTGCAGATTAAAACTGGCACCGAAACAAAAAGTGCCTTGCTGTGACGGACAAATATAACCAGCCCCACAAACAACGGTGTTTAGCTGCTGTTTTTTTTCAGGAGCATGAGTAACTTGCCCGCGTATCGCTTTTGTCGGCGTTTGATCCAGTTGCGCGAATTGCTTGGCGCTATTGGCATTTGCCAAAATGACAGCATCAAATTCAAAAGTTTGTCCGTCAGAGGTATGCAGCTGCCAGTGCTGATCTGCTAATTGCTCTATAGAGGAAACATTAGCCCTTAGTTTAAGTGTAATGTTACTGCTGGTAATTAACTTCTCACAAAACGCTTTAGGATCAACCCAGCCAGCTCGCGGGAAAAACAAACCACTGAAAGGTGTGTAAGTCCCGGCGAGTTCAGATGCTTCAATAGCATTAACCCATCGAACAACGTCAGAACTATATACATCTTGCTGTAATAGGTCTTGATGCTGGCTCTCTTCCTTGCTATTAGTTGCTAGCTGTAACACACCACATTGCTCTGCAGTTTTACCATCAAAGCATTGGTGGATAGTTAGCACTCGCAAACTGTATTCAAGCCCGGTTAAATGGAATTCACCACTAAGAGTGGGCTTTGAGGGTAGTTTTGCATAAAGAGCCCCTTGTAAGTTACCTGATGCAAACTGACAGATATCATCTGCGGATTCAAAGATAGTCACCTTAACGCCACGTCTGGCGAGAGCCTCTGCTGTAGTACAGCTTGATAACCCACCACCAATAATAGCTACATGCTTTGTTACAAGGGCCGAACTGTTGTAATCAAACCAAGGTTTATCAGGCTTGGGTATGGGTTTGTCGGCATCAAATATACCAGTGATCATTTCACGTTTTTTACCAAATCCTGGATGTTTTTTGATGATAAATCCTTGTTCTTGCAGCCCCCTTCTAACAACACCAGCGGCACTAAAAGTAGCTAAAGTCGTTTGTTGCTTGCTGCTTAATCGAGCAATCTGTGTAAATAGTTCAGGTTGCCACATACTGCTATTCTTAGCTGGAGAAAAACCATCTAAATACCAAGCGTCTGCCTTATGCCAGCAGCGCCGATAAGCAGCAAGGCTGTCATCAATAATTAGTGTTAAATAGATCTGGCCGCCATCGAGAATAATCCTATGAAAGCCTTTAATCGCTGGGGGGTATTGCAGGATTATTTGCGAAGTGATATTAGAAAACTGCGGAAAGAGTTTAGTCGTCTTAATAAAGTCCTGAAGACTTAAAGGAAACAGCTCAGTCGAAAAAAAATGTAAGGTAGTTCTCTCGAGATTATGTCTCGCTGCTTGGATCGTTTGTAAAGTACAGTAGAAATTGAGCCCAGTACCAAAGCCTGTTTCATTAATACAAAAAAGGGAGCGTTGATTAGTATGCGCTCTAGATGGAATCGCATGGGAATTTACAAAGACATGTAAGCTCTCTTTTACCCCTCCATCAGAGTTGTAATAATAATCTTCGAATCGATCAGAAAATGGGGTATGGTCTTTCCAAGATATAATGCTGTTTTGTATAGAATTCATCTGGGTATTTTACAGGAATAAGTAGGCATTAGTGAAGCTAGCTGATAATATTGGCGGCTAATTTTGTTAGGTCAGTAAAAAGAGCGCTTGTAGATGAAGTTAAAGGGACATCAATGAAAATTGCGATAGCAGGGACAGGCTACGTTGGGCTATCCAATGCGATGTTATTAGCGCAACACAACCAAGTAATAGCAGTCGATATTGATCAAAAGAAAATTGAGCAATTGAATCAAGCGATATCACCTATTGCAGATGCCGAGATAGAAAGCTTTTTAAAGTCAAACAAAATAGACTTTACAGCGACTCTTGATGCACGCAAAGCGTATTTAAATGCCGATTACGTAATTGTAGCCACACCTACTAACTATGATCCAGAGACAAATTTCTTTGATACTAGCAGTGTAGAAAAGGTAATAGATAGTATCATAGAAATAAATCCTGATGCTGTCATAGTGATCAAATCTACAGTCCCAGTTGGTTTCACAGAGCAGCTTAAAAAAGATAAAAACTGTCAAAATATAATTTTTTCGCCGGAATTTTTGCGCGAAGGCAAAGCGCTCTACGACAACCTTTACCCATCTAGAATCATAGTGGGCGAGCAAAGTGAGCGAGCAGAAATCTTTGCTAGGCTTTTAGTAGAAGGCTCGGTAAAAAAAGACATTGAAGTATTGCTACTGGGTTCAGCAGAAGCTGAAGCTGTTAAGTTATTTTCAAATACCTATTTAGCCATGAGAGTCGCTTATTTTAATGAGTTAGACACTTATTGCGAAAGCATCGATATCAATAGCAGACAAGTTATAGAGGGTGTCGCTTTAGATCCACGTATAGGCAACCACTATAACAACCCCTCGTTTGGCTACGGTGGCTATTGCCTCCCTAAAGATACCAAACAGTTATTGGCAAATTATAATGATGTTCCCAATAATATGATTGCTGCAATAGTAAATGCAAATGCCACCAGGAAAGATTTTATTTCAGAGCAAATATTAAAAAGGAACCCTAAGGTTGTAGGTATTTACCGCCTAGTAATGAAGCAGGGCTCAGACAATTTTAGAGCTTCATCTATCCAAGGGGTTATGAAAAGGATAAAAGCCAAAGGCGTTGAAGTCGTTGTTTATGAGCCTAGTTGTGAAGCAGATGAGTTTTTCCACTCGAAGGTGATTGCTGAACTTGAAGAATTTAAAAAGTTAAGTGATGTTATTGTGGCAAATAGAGTTGATGAAGAAATTAATGATGTAATAGCTAAGGTGTATACCCGAGATTTGTTTGGCAGTGATTAAGCGCGGCTAGCTTATTCTTACATCAGCACAGTAATTAGTGATAATTGAACCCATATGAGAATAAGCAAACAAGACGCACTTTTTATCAAAAATAGTATTGTGGAGCAAACCAATGCTGCGGTCAAAATCTGGCTGTTTGGATCAAGAGTAAATGATGATGAAAAAGGTGGTGATGTGGATCTTTTAGTAAAGTTAGATGTGGCTGTAGAGCGCCCAGCATTACTTGCTAGTGGAATTGCCGTGAAAATAATGAGACAGATGCATGGCCGTAAAGTTGATGTGGTTCTTGAAGCACCTAACCTAGATGCCAAGCCAATTCATGCCATAGCTAAACAAATGGGCATTGAGTTATGAAATTAGATAATGGGCTTCAGCAGCGTTTAATTTTCTTAATAGGCATCATTAAAAAGAGCAAACACATCTTAATTATTCGGCTAGCAAGCTTTTTAAACATGGATTTAAAATAGAGCAAGCCTTAGCGTTAGAGAAAGACCCAGAATTAGCTGAGACATTAGAAGCATTCGTAGGGCGATTTTGCAGGCTACAAGATACAGTTGGCGATAAATTGTTACCAGCTTGGCTAAAGGCAATACAAGAGAAGCCAGCAGCTTTTATAGATAATTTGGATAAAGCCGAAAAGTTAGGATTGTTGACTAGTTCTGATCGATGGCTAGTACTGCGGCAAAATCGAAATAAGATGATACATGAATACATAGAAGATTTGACGCAATTAGTGGATGCTGTGCAGTTGGCTTTTGAGGGTATCGATCTGATTAATTCATTTGCAGATAATTTGATCGCTGATGTAGAAGGGCGTTTTTTCTTGGATTAAACCATGTTATTCGTTGTAAATATGATTTTACGCTGGGGTGTCAGTTATGCCTACTAAGCGGATACAGTGCTATTAATAGTTAGCTCTGATATTGGTCAATGTAAACTGCGGCACGCATGTTTTACATCGCGTGTAGTCGAATTATAATTTTATAAAATAAATAGAATCTTGCCTTAGTTGAGCGATGGTTGTAAATAAATTACTTAGGTTGTTTGAAATAAATGAAAATATTGGTAACCGGTGGTGCAGGATTTATTGGTTCGGCGGTAATACGTCACATTATAAAAAATACTACTGATTCCGTAGTTAATGTAGATAAGTTAACGTACGCTGGAAACCTTGAAAGTTTGGTGTCAGTGAAAGACTCGAATCGCTACACATTTGAAAAAGTGGATATCTGCAATGCAGAAGAGCTGACTCGAGTATTTAAACAGCACCAGCCAGATGCGGTGATGCACCTTGCAGCAGAGAGCCATGTCGATCGTTCAATCGATGGGCCCGCTGCGTTTATTGAAACCAATATTGTAGGGACATATGTCCTGCTGGAAGCGGCGCGCAGTTATTGGAATGCTTTAGGCGAAAACAAAAAAGAAAACTTTCGCTTTCATCATATCTCCACCGACGAGGTGTATGGGGATTTAGAAGGTCCAGAAAATTTATTCACAGAAGATACAACTTACGCACCAAGTTCGCCTTATGCAGCAAGCAAAGCAAGTTCAGATCACTTAGTGCGCGCCTGGCTTCGAACGTATGGGCTACCGACCGTCATTACAAACTGCTCCAATAATTACGGTCCCAATCACTTTCCAGAAAAACTAGTTCCGCTTGTTATATTAAATGCACTGAAAGGAAAGAATTTACCTATTTATGGTAAAGGAAACCAAGTACGAGACTGGCTGTATGTAGAAGATCATGCGCGGGCACTTTATAAAGTTGTTACCGAAGGCATAGTAGGTGAAACTTATAATGTCGGCGGACATAACGAAAAACAAAATATAGAAGTTGTGCATTCCATTTGTGAAATATTAGAAGAGTTAGTGCCTGATAATCAATTTTCAAAGAACAGTGCTAATCCAGATGGTTTTAAGGGTTTAATAACCTACGTACAAGATAGGCCTGGGCATGATATTCGCTACGCGATAGACGCCAGTAAAATCCAAAAAGAATTAAGCTGGATGCCCGTTGAAACATTCGAATCGGGTATTCGAAAAACAGTGAAATGGTATTTGGAAAATAAAGACTGGGTTGTCAACGTATTAGACGGCAGTTATCAAGGCCAGCGTTTAGGTGTTGAAGGCACTAAAAATAATAAAGGTATAGGCGAATGAAAGGCATAATATTAGCAGGCGGCAGTGGTACACGCTTATATCCGATCACTCAAGGTGTGTCTAAGCAACTTTTGCCAATATATGACAAGCCTATGGTTTATTATCCATTATCAGTTTTAATGCTTGCCGGTATTACGGAAGTGCTGATTATATCGACACCTGATGATCTCCCTAGCTTCAAACGGTTGCTTGGTGATGGTAGCGATTTAGGTATGAACTTCGAATATATTGTACAGCCATCGCCAGATGGACTGGCACAAGCATTTCTCCTAGGAGCGAGTTTTATTGGCGATGACGATGCTTGCCTGATACTAGGCGATAATATTTATTACGGTCATAACTTAGTCAATACGTTAATAGCAGCAGTAGATAATGCAAAACAAGGTATGGCTACTGTTTTTGGCTACCACGTCAATGATCCTCAGCGTTATGGGGTGGCTGAGTTTGATAGTAATGGTAATGTGATTTCTTTAGAAGAAAAGCCACAAATCCCTAAGTCTAACTATGCGGTAACAGGGCTGTATTTTTACCCCAATGATGTACTTAAAAAAGCGGTGGAAGTTAAACCTTCAGATCGAGGTGAACTAGAAATTACAACAGTGAATCAAATGTACCTAGCAGAACAACGCTTGAAACTAGAAAAATTAGGGCGAGGTTTTGCATGGTTAGATACGGGCACTCACGAAAGTTTACTAGAAGCTTCTTTATTCATTGCTACGATAGAAAAGCGACAAGGCTTGAAGGTCGCCTGTCTAGAAGAAATAGCTTTTGAAAAAGGGTATATCAATAAAGAACAATTATTAGGCTTGGCGGAGCCTTTAAAGAAAAACCAGTATGGACAGTATTTAATTCGCCGAGCTAATGAAATCTTATGATATTCACCCGTACAGGCATACCTGATGTTATCATTATTGAGCCAAAACTCCATGGCGATGATCGTGGATACTTTATAGAAACTTTTCGTCAAGATAAACTGGATGAGTTTTTAGGTTTTAAAATTAATTTTATTCAAGACAACGAATCAAAATCAGACAGAGGTGTGCTGCGTGGCTTGCATTATCAGCTAGCACCAGCAGCACAGACCAAACTCGTGCGAGTAATACAGGGCAGTGTATTAGATATTGCGGTTGATATTCGCAAAGGGAGCTCTACTTTCGGGCAGTATGTAGCCATAGAATTATCAGCTAAAAATAAAAAACAGCTATTGATACCACGTGGTTTTGCTCACGGCTTTGTGGTGTTAGAAGATGATACTGTGTTTGCCTATAAGGTAGATAATTATTACTCCCCTGAAAATGACAGAGGTATTGCTTTTGATGATGCAGTTCTGGGCATTGATTGGGGCGTTAATACAAGTAATTCACAGCTATCACAAAAAGATAAAGTTCAGCCTCTATTGCAACAGCTAGGGGTTGAAAATTTGTTTGATTTTAATGTGAATTATTATGATTGATGATGACAATAGAAATACGGTAAACATATTAATTACAGGTTCTGACGGCCAGTTAGGCAGGGAGTTTCGATATCTTTCAGGTTTGATTACTGAGGAGGGGCTAGAAGCTATTAGTGATAAAAAGCTGATTTTTTTATTTTCTACTCGAAAAAGCTTAGACATTAAAAACAAACGGAAAATTGCCGAATATTGCCTTCAAAATACAATTAATGTAATAGTCAACTGCGCAGCCTATACCGCCGTAGATAAAGCTGAGCAAGAACAGGTGCAGGCAGATGCTGTTAATCATTTAGCGGTAAAAAACTTAGCCCAAGTAGCCAAAGATCAAAATATAAAATTGATTCACATATCGACAGATTATGTTTTTGATGGCACTGCTCATAAACCGTATAAAGAAACGGATGTGACCAACCCACAAAGTGTATATGGGAAAAGCAAGCTTGATGGTGAGCTAGCCATGCAGGCTATTAATCCATCTAATAGTATCATTATAAGAACATCGTGGTTGTACTCTGAATACGGTAATAACTTTCTAAAAACAATGCTGCGATTAGGGCGCGAACGTGATGAAATAGGCGTGGTATTTGATCAAATAGGCGCACCAACCAACGCAAGGAGCTTAGCTAAAGCGATACTGCATATAATACCTCAGTTAAAGAATAGCCATGTTGAAATTTACCATTATAGTAATTTAGGGGTGTGTACTTGGTATGACTTTGCGAGCGCAATATTTGCCATCAATAACATAGATTGTAAGGTAATCCCCATACCGTCAGAAGCATATCCGACCGCTGCTAAAAGGCCCTATTACTCGGTGATGGATCAAGATAAGGTAGCAGAAAAATTCAATGTTAGTAATGAACATTGGCGTGAATCTCTTTTGCTAGTGAATATGATGTAATTACTTAAAAAGTAAGTTTTTATAGCATTTGCATGAGGTAGCAATTAACATATTGCCAAAACTGTATTTTTAATAAGTAATATGAACTATAGCCATAAATAAAAGATATAAACAATTCACAGGGTCAAAGGAAAGAAATGGAAATTAAAGATTTTGTAGGTGTGTACATAAATCAACTTAAGGGACTGTTAGATGAAATAGACCCAAGTGTGATTGTGAAGATTGTTGAAAGTTTTGAATTAACATTAAAAACTGGAGGCCGGATATATGTTTTGGGAAATGGTGGGAGTTCGGCTACTGCATCTCATATAGCCAATGATTTTGGTCCCGGTTTACGCCGACGAGGTATTGCCAACTTTGATGTGGTAAGTTTGGGTGACAATGCTCCGGTGGTTACTGCTATTGCGAATGATATTGGATATGAAAATATATTCTACATGCAATTAGAGGGCTTATTACAGCCACAGGATATAATTCTTGCAATTTCTTGCAGTGGGGATTCCCCAAATATTATCAAAGCTGTTGATTATGCGAAAAAAATTGGTAGTACTGTAATTGGTGCTACAGGCTTTAGTGGAGGTAAGCTTATGCAGGTAGCAGATATTGTTTTCCACGTGAATGCAAAAGATGGTGAGTACGGCTTAGTTGAAGATGTTCATATGATTCTAGATCATATAATGTATTCATATTATGTGCAGAGAGGATCTAATGCTTAGAGTAGGTATTGCAGGGTATGGGACCATTGGTAAGTTAAGAGAAAAAGCGGTAGAGCGTATTGATAATGCACAGGTTGTTGCTGTTTTCGATATTGATCCACCTAAGAAAGTTAAAGAGGGCGTTTTTGTTTGCGTAAATTATGATGAGCTTCTGGAGCAGAATCTTGATGTCGTATTTGTTTGTGCCTTTAATCATGTATTAGCTGGATTTACGGTTAAAGCACTCGATAGTGGCTTACACGTGTTTTGTGAAAAGCCGCCAGCAAAAAGCACTGAAGAATTGGCAGAAGTTATTGAAGCTGAAAAAAGGAATACTCAAGTATTAAAATATGGGTTTAACCACCGTTATCATTATTCAGTGATTGAAGCTAAAAAACTCATTGACAGTGGAGATATGGGACCGCTTTTATGGATGCGGGGAGTCTATGGTAAAGCGGGAAGTATTGATTATGATAAGAACTGGCGAAACTTTAGGAAATTATCCGGTGGCGGAATTTTAATTGATCAAGGCATTCATATGCTTGATTTAATGATGTTATTTTCAAATAGTACATTTGAAAAAGTCAATAGTTTTGTTACTACTTCTTTCTGGGATATAGAAGCGGAAGACAATGCTTTCGCCATCATGCAAAATAGTAATAAAGTCATCGCTATGTTGCATTCATCTGCAACACAATGGCGCCATAAATTCTTACTAGAAATGTGCTTTGAGCATGGTTATATCAATCTTGATGGTATTTTGTCAGGCACTAGAAGCTATGCACCTGAAAAACTTGTTGTTGGTCGTCGGGAATTTGAAGATATTACCCACGCAATGGGTAAGCCAAAAGAAACAACCACTTGGTTTGAAAATGATGATTCTTGGATACTAGAAGTACAAGAGTTTTTTGATGCTGTCAATGGGAAAGGCAAAATAGAAAATGGAACAAGCTTGGACGCATTTAATGCATTAAAGCTCGTTGAAGACATATATGCACATTCTGGATTTTATAATGATTAAACGTGTTGTTGGCGTTACTGCAGTTGCATTCTCTAGAGATAAAGAACGTGTCCAAACCCTGAAAGATGCTTTTAGTGGTCAAGTATTAATAAATGAAAACCTAGTCCGTTTTACCCCTGAAGAATTGATTCCATTCATGCAGAAGTGTGATTATGTAATTGTGGGGTTAGATAAAATTTCTGATGCTGTGTTGTCACAATGTCCAAATCTAAAAGTGATATCAAAATATGGTGTTGGTTTGGATAATATTGATTTTGAGGCCTGTGACAAATATGGTGTAGAAGTGGTTTTTCCTAAAGGTGTCAATAAGCGCTCTGTTACAGAGGAGTTTTTAGGAGCGACCCTCTCATTGTTGAGAAATCTATATGTTACATCAAATCTTCTAAAAAATGGTGAATGGTTAGTGCAGGGTGGCGTCCAATTAACAAATAAAACAGTAGGTATTATCGGTGTTGGTCATATAGGTAAAGATATTATCGATATACTTAAACCGTTTAATTGTGAAGTTTTAGTAAATGATATTGTTGATCAGAGCGACTATTACAAAAGTATGGGTGTGACAGAGGTATCCAAAGAGGAGCTGTTTAGAAAATCTGATGTAATCACTATACATACCCCATTATCAACAGACACACACCATTTGATAAATTCTGATTCGTTAGCTTTAATGAAAAATACAGCATTAGTCATTAACTTAGCTAGAGGCGGTATCATAGATGAGGAAGCATTAAAACAAGCATTGCTAAATAATACGATTGGTGGTGCAGCTTTAGATGTCTATGAGGTTGAACCTGCTGTTGACCTTGAACTATTACATATACCTAATCTAATGTGTATGCCCCATATTGGTGGTAATGCAAAGGAGGCAGTTGAAGCAATGGGGATGGCCGCAATCTTAAATCTAATTGAAAGGGTTAACTAACTATGGCCTTTATTGGAAATTCTTATAAAATAAAAAAGCTTGAATATAAAACAGTCTTTAAAGTACCTGTAGAGTTGTTGTATGGCATTTGAAGTAGAATTTGAAATAGCAAAAACTTCGGCTAGATTGGCAGGTGAATTGTTATGCCATGCAACTGAAAAGACGGTGCTAAGTGCAATTGACCATGATATAAAACTTGATTTAGATATAAAAGCCGAAAAGCTAATCTTAACTTACCTAAAAAAGTTATCATCCTTTCCAGTCTTAGGTGAAGAGACAGGCTTGTCAAAACAAATCAAAAAGGGAGAACCCTATTGGATTGTAGACCCAATTGATGGAACATTGAACTTTGTACATGAGATTCCATTTTCTAGTGTGTCCATTGCTTTGTGGAAAGATGACAAACCGATAATTGGAGTGGTTTACGATTTTCACCGAGGTGAAATGATAGCATCCTTAAAAAATAAGGGCGTGTTTTTTAATGGTAAACAGTTAGTACCACCACCTAAAGTCGCAATCAAACAAGCCATATTGGCAACAGGTTTTCCATCATATTTATTACACGATACTGAAACATTAAAAAGTGTCATTGATAAAATTAAAAAATATAAGAAAATCCGGCTATTCGGATCGGCAGCTCTCTCTAGTACTTATGTTGCTTTAGGCCGTGTACATGCATATTTTGAAGATTCAATTAAATTATGGGATGTTGCTGCTGGTATTGCTATTTGTGAAGAGTTAGGAATTAAAACGCACTACACTTCGATAGAAAATAATGAATTTTTATATACTGTAGAAATAAAAAATTTGGAATAATTATATTATTAATAATCGGAAGAATAGATAATTAATACTGAGTCTGTAACTCAGGCATCTACTCGTATAGTCGTTCTTTATAAAATATTCTGTGGCGTTGATGTAAAAAAATTATTATTGAATGTGTGATGTTTTAAAAGATGCTAATAAATTGTTGATAATTGAAGTTTCTGTGAAATATAATGAGATATGGTGCCCTTTCAATATGCAAATAATAACAACTACTAGTGGTCTTTTTCTTGAGTCGAAAGTCAATGACACCATACTTAAAGGCCCTAAGCGATGTTTTTATTTTAGAATATAACTGCGGAACAGGAGAGTGACGTATTATGAAATAATGCTACTAGAGGGCGATATTGGTGAAGTTAAAGAACCAGTAGCCCTAAGTCAAGATGATAAGGCAAGTGCTAAAATCTTAACTTGTTGTTGTTCTCCTCAAACTGATATTTTGATTGATGCTGAAGATTTGAGTGTATTACATGGCATTGAAATAAAAAACCTACCAGCTCGAATTAGTCATTTAAAATTACTTTCAGCTGATATTGTAGAAGTAAAATTGAGAATACCGCCTACTGCATCATTAGAGTTTATAGAAGGTCAAGTGGTTCGAATGAAATGATTATTTCTGCAAAGCAGGTATTTATAAGAACTGGACTTGGAAGAAAATTTTTTTATTCAGTTGTCTTTGTCTCGAACCGATAGTTCAATTAAGGAATAATATTATGAAAGCAGTTATTTTAGCTGGTGGTTTAGGTACCCGTCTCAGTGAAGAAACGCACTTGAGACCAAAACCAATGATCGAAATTGGAGGTAAACCTATCCTCTGGCATATTATGAAAATGTATTCATCTCATGGAATCAACGATTTTATCATCTGCTGTGGCTATAAGGGCTACGTTATTAAAGAATATTTTTCTAATTATTTTTTGCATCAATCAGATGTTACATTTACGATGACAGATAATCGAATGGAAGTTCATGAGAAAAGAGTCGAGCCTTGGACAGTGACATTGGTTGACACCGGAGATGATTCAATGACCGGTGGTCGTTTGGCTCGTGTTATTGATTATATTAAAGACGAAGATGCTTTTTGTTTCACTTATGGTGATGGGGTTGGTGATATGGATATTACTGCAAGCATTCAATTTCATAAGCAGCACGGTAAACAAGCAACATTAACGGCCACATACCCCCCAGCACGGTTCGGTGCACTTGACATGGAACATGGTGTTGTTAAAAGTTTTAAAGAAAAGCCAAAAGGTGACGGCGCTATGATTAATGGTGGTTTTTTTGTGCTTTCTCCAGAAGTGCTTGAAAGAATAACTGGTGATGACAGTGTCTGGGAACAAGAGCCTTTAATAAGCCTCGCTGAAGATGATCAGTTAATGGCGTATGAGCATAAAGGTTTTTGGCAACCTATGGATACATTGAGAGATAAGGTGCTTTTAGAAAGTTTATGGCAAGCAGGTAAAGCACCATGGAAAAACTGGGACTAAGGATATGATTGAGACGAGTTTCTGGAAGGGAAAACGAGTCTTTTTAACCGGTCATACTGGTTTCAAAGGGAGTTGGCTTTCATTATGGCTTTGCGAGCTTGGGGCAATCGTGAAAGGATATGCCCTAGCTCCTAATACAACCCCAAGCTTGTATGAAGAAGCGCGAGTTGCTGAGAAAATAGACTCTGAGTTAGGGGATATTCGGAACTTCCAACAACTTCAAGCGAGCATGATTGGCTTTAATCCAGATATTCTGATTCATATGGCGGCTCAACCTTTGGTTAGGCTTTCTTATAGAGAGCCTATAGAGACGTATGAGATAAATGTTATGGGAACTGTAAAGGTTCTTGAGGCAGCTAGAGCTTGTCCAAATATAAAGTCTATCGTTAGTGTGACTACTGATAAATGTTATGAAAATAGGGAATGGGAATGGGGTTATAGAGAAAATGAGCCTATGGGTGGACATGATCCTTATAGCAATAGCAAAGGCTGTGCAGAGTTAGTTACTTCCGCTTATCGAAGTTCATTCTTGGCAGAAAAAGGTGTTGGCCTTGCAAGTGCCCGAGCGGGCAATGTGATTGGCGGTGGTGATTGGGCGGATGACCGACTAATTCCCGATATTTTACATGCCTTTGAACAAGATCGGCCGGTTATCATTCGAAATCCGAAATCAACAAGACCATGGCAACACGTTTTAGAGCCTTTATCAGGGTATTTAGTATTAGCGCAGGAACTATATAAGGCTCCGCAAGAGTATGCTGAAGGCTGGAATTTTGGCCCTAAAGATGAAGACGTAAAACCTGTTGCTTGGATTCTCGACAAAATGGTGGAGAATTGGCACGGTAGTGCCCACTGGGAACTTGACAATACTGCACATCCCCACGAGGCAGGGTACCTCAAGTTGGATATATCTAAAGCAAGATCACGGTTGAATTGGCAGCCAAATTGGAATCTTGCAGAGACCCTAGAGCGTATCACAAATTGGCATCAAGCATGGCTCAACCAAGAAGAGATGCAATATCTTTGCCTCAAAGAAATTAATGAATATAGTAGAGTTATTAAAAAATGAAAACGACTGAATCGCTCCGAAAAGATATTGCAGAGTTAGTTAAAGAATATGCAGCATTGCAATATGTTAAAAAGGATTTCGTAGCAGGTACTACAGTTGTACCGCCATCTGGGAAAGTAATAGGGGTGGAAGAATTACAACATATGGTTGAAGCTTCTTTAGATGGCTGGTTAACCACCGGTAGGTTTAATGATCAGTTTGAAAAAGAATTAGCTGATTTTATTGGCATCAAACATCTTATTTCAGTCAACTCGGGTTCGTCAGCCAATTTAGTTGCCTTTGCTACATTAACATCACCCCAGTTAGGTAAGCGTGCAATAAAAAAAGGTGATGAAGTAATTGCTGTTGCTGCCGGGTTTCCTACTACCGTGAATCCTATCGTACAATTCGGCGCAATCCCTGTTTTTGTCGATGTAAATCCAAAGACACACAATATTGACGCAGATCTTATTGAAGCTGCAATTTCTCCGAAAACTAAAGCAATTATGCTGGCGCATTGTTTGGGCAATCCATTTGACCTTGGTAAAGTTAAAGCTATTTGTAAAAAATATAATTTGTGGTTGATTGAGGATTGCTGTGATGCATTAGGTGCAAAATTTGATGGGAAGATGGTCGGTACCTGGGGGGATATAGCCACGCTAAGTTTCTACCCTGCGCACCATATTACGATGGGGGAAGGGGGGGCTGTATTTACCAATAGTAGACAGCTTAAGATGATTGCTGAATCGTTTCGTGACTGGGGGCGTGATTGTTATTGTGCCCCAGGTTGTGATGATACTTGTGGTAATCGTTTCGGTAAACAATTGGGATCACTACCCAAAGGTTATGACCATAAATATACCTATTCGCATTTAGGATACAATTTAAAAATAAGTGATATGCAAGCCGCTTGTGGTGTTGCTCAGCTGAAACGTGCACCAGAGTTTATAAAAAAGAGGAATGAAAACTTCGAGTATTTAAAAAATAAACTTTCAACACTCTCTGATTTTATAGAAGTCACTGATGCGACAGAAAACTCAACGCCATCATGGTTTGGTTTTCCAATCACAGTTAAGCAAGAATCAGGGGTGAGTCGGCTTGACCTGATTAAATACTTAGATGAGAATAAAATCGGTACACGCCTGTTGTTTGCTGGTAATCTTACTCGGCAACCCTATTTCAAAGATGTCGAATATAGAATTTCAGGTGAATTAACTAATACTGATATAACTATGAACCAAACTCTTTGGTTGGGGATTTACCCAGGTTTAGGAAAAGAGCAACTTGATTTCGTATCTGAAAAATTAGAAGAATTTTTTGGTCTAAATTTTTAATCGTTTAAAGGATATTTGGTGTATTCACCGAATCTATTATATGAAAATTGAAGAGCTAGAAATACCAGATTGTTTTCAGATAACTCCTAATGTTCTAAAAGATCATCGCGGTGCTTTTACTAAAACATTTCATAATGATACCTTCGCTGAATTTGGGCTGAATATTGAAATAAAGGAAGAGTTCTATTCCATTTCCAACAAAAATGTCCTTAGAGGTCTCCATTTTCAGAAACCACCATCTGCGCATAATAAACTGGTTTATTGCGCGAAAGGTGCCGTTTTAGACTTTTTTATTGATCTTCGTAGAGGGTCACCAAAATACGGTCAGCATTTGTCTATTGAGCTAAATGAGAGCAATGGCTTGATTCTTTATCTTCCTATTGGAATTGCGCATGGTTTTTTAAGCTTAGAAGATAATTCTTTAATGGTTTATAAAACGGACTGTAGTTATGACTCTGAATCAGATTGCGGGATAGGCTTTAGCTCTTGTGATATCAAACTCCCTATTGATGCTCTTGATATTATTATGTCTAAACGTGATCAAAAACTTTGTAGATTAAAAGAGTATCAGAGTGAGTTTGTATATGAATAATATTTTCATTACAGGAGCAAGTGGGTTTTTAGGTGCAAACCTAGTAAAGCACTTTATAACAGCAGGTTTGAAGGTCACTGCAGTTATTCGTGCCAACGGGTCAAGAGAAAGTTTTGATCAGCTTAATTGCCATGTAATTGAATATGACGGATCTATTTCTTCCCTTCAAGAATGTTTGGATTCTAATACCACGGTGATCCATACTGCTTCTTATTATGTGGCAGAGCATACAAGTCAGGATTTACCTGTACTAATAGAATCTAATCTTAAGTACGGGTTGGATTTGCTAGAGGCGATGCGAACAAGCGGAGCACGAAGGATTTTAAATATTGGTACTGCTTGGCAAGGTTATGAAGGGGTAGATCGCAGACCAGTTAATCTATATGCAGCTACTAAGCAGTCGTTTGAAGATTTGATTGCTTATTACTGCGACGCAGAGGAATTTTCTGCGATTTCACTTCGACTCAATGACACATATGGAGAAGAAGATAAGCGGATGAAGTTACTTAAATTATTAATTAGTAGAGGAGTTAATCAAAAGGCACTGGATATGAGTGGAGGAGAACAAATTATTAATATCACTCATGTAGAAGATGTGTGTCGAGCAATATCTTTTGCGATTAATATTATGCCTGAATGCAGCAATATTGATAAATATAACTTACAGAGTAACAGTAACTTTTCTCTAAGAGAATTGGCTAAATTAATCGAAGACGAGATAGGAATAGCTGTTCCAATTAACTGGAGTGTTAAAGAATACCGTAGGCGTGAGGTGATGATACCTACAAACAATTTCCCCCTAAAAGGATTTGTTTTTGAATATAACATTAGGGACGGTATTCGATTAATCTACGATACATTGAAAGCTAAAACTCAAAACAGGTCGGAGATTTAAATTAACTGGAGGTGAGTATTTCTATTGAAGTTTGTTGATCAGATAGGAAATTATGTGTTTTTATAGGCTGTATAATTGTTCTTAAGTGAGGTTTTAGTTTTGGAAGAAGTCCTGTTTTCCGTGATTATCCCAACTGTTAAATTTAATAAGTATTTAGATGAAGCTATTCAATCATGTTTTGATTCTGGGGTTCAGGCAACCATCGTAGTTTGGGTGAATAATTGTAGTTATAGTGGGTTCGAGCAATCCGATTTTTATAAATCTTCTAATGTACAATGGATGTGTATCGGTAAGAATACCGTTCCAATGTTTGAGTCTTGGAATGCAGCAATTGCGAACACTAAATCGGAATGGTGTTTTCTTCTATCGGATGATGATCTACTCATTAAGGGTTTCCTTGAAGGTGTAGATTTAGAAAGGTTGAACAAAAGAACACTATATGCTTCAACTATTAACATTATTAATGAAGACAGTGAGTATCTTAGGGGTAGTATTCAATTGCCAAAGTCAAATTACGAAAGTAACGAGGCAATTGAACTCTATTTTAAAAATAGGTTTCATCATCATTTAAGCTTATTTGTCTTTAGTCGAGAAATGTTCAATATATGTGGTGGGTTTGTATTTACCGGATATCCAAATGGGTACTATTTGGATACTGTTTTTCACGGTAAGTTGCTTGCAGAATGTGATGGGATGATAGTTGCGCATAAGCCAGTATTCTCACGTAGAGAGTTTATTCAGCAAGCAAGCGCAGGCTTTTATTTTTCTGATGTTAGTGAGTACTTCGATATAATCTGCCTAAGGTTGTTTGAGAATGAAAAGTTCAAAATTCAAGCAGTTAAACGTTTTGGATCTATCACGCGGTATAAGAAAGATTTAATGCAGCATCGATTTTATACTGAATGGTATAAACTAAATAACAATGTTTTTAATACCTCATTTAAGGATAAGGTCTCTTTTTTTAAAAATGTCTTTTGGGGATGGGAGTTAGGAGGTGTTTTTAAAATAAAGTCAGTATTTCGGCTCTTATTCATATCTGTTAAATCTACTCTCCCGGAAGGGGTATTGTTAAAGTGTCGACGTTGCTTGAAGAGTCTTACCAAATGGTAGCCACTCTGTTTCGTTCACCAGTACTGGCGTCGTGGTTTGCTGCAGGTGTTACATTATTTAATTCCATTATCGCCATACCAATAGTTATTTCAATATTGTCAGTCGAGGAAATTAATGTTTGGTTTTTGTTTTTTAGTGTTGTTGCATTGGCTCAAGGTGTTCAGTTTGGGTTCAATGGCACTTTTGTAAGATTTATTGCGTACTCTAACTCAGGGGTTCGAATTTCTGAATTCGCGAGCATTAAAGACCTTAAAAAGATCAGTACGGAGTCGTTTTTAAATATTGGCGAGTTTTCTACAATAATAGGACTCACTAAATATGTTTATGGCGTGCTTTCAATTATATTTTTTATATTAATATTACTACTAGGAAATGTTGGATTATCGTCACCAATTGGATTGCTAGAAAATCCAAGTGAAGGTTGGGTTGCGTGGTTTATAGTGGTCTTTGTAGCCACGATGGTTATATATTTGGGTCACTATCGCATTTTCCTTGAGGGTACGAACCATGTCGTTACTGTTCAGCGTGTACTAGCAATTGTAAATCTGGTTGGGTTAGGGGCTATATTGAGTGTTTTGATACTAAAGCCGACCTTAGTAGCAATTGTACTCGTCTATCAGGTAGTGGCTTTAATTTCTGCTCTCGTAATAGCCTTTATAGCCAAGAGGAAAATGTCTTCTACAACAGGCCTTGTTTCTAGTGTGGCGTTTGACCAAAACTTATTTAGTATAATATGGGAAAGTGTGTGGAAAAGCGGAATTACAGTATTAATTGCCTCATCTGTAAAGCACGCCTCTGCAATACTGGTAGCTCAGTGGTTCCCGGTCGGCGAATCAGCTAGTTATCAATTTACTAAAAGGCTATTTGATGTAATTGAAAATTTTGTTCAAATCACCTTTCAAGCTAAATTACCACTATTAGCTAGTTTAAGGGGCAAAGGTGATTTTATGAATTTATTACCTGCTTTGGCTGAAATACAAAGAATATCATTTAGTGTTTTTTTAATTGGATATTTGACGTTACTTTTAATCGGGGATCCCATCCTTTCTCTTATTGGTAGTAATGTAGAGGTGGGTGGATATACACTTTTAGTGCTATTTTCATTCTCTACTTTTTTTAGTCGCTGGAGTGGCATTATGTTGGCGATTTCGAACCAGTCAAATAATGTGATAGAACATAAAAGTGCTATTATTGTCGCATCTATATTTTTTCCATTGATATATTTATTTTATGAGGATTTTGGTGTGGAAATCGTTCCGTTTTGTACGCTTTTGGCTCTTTTGTTCGCCATGCCTATCGTTATTAAACAAGCTTATTCAACTATACATACAAATTTTTTTACTTACGAATTAACTGTGACTATTCCTTTTCTATTGGCATTGTTATTAATAAATGTAAGTTTCTACTTTTTAGTAGGCATTCAATTACCAAAATAGGTTCAAATAGTTAAGGTGAACACCTGGCTAACATTTGCCAAAGTTAACTCTTCAGATACGAGCAAGCATTTAAAGAAAAGGGATTTTTCACATTAGTGCTATCAGGCAGTTATACACCAGTCTTGGTATATATAAAATGGCAGGTAGTTATTTGGATAAAATTAATTGGATACTCGTAGCTTTCTTTTGTACCGATGAACGATGGGTATCTAAAGATTATGATGTCAATAATTATAATTCGGCGCGAAAAATTTATTAAGTAATGATGATTAAGAAAGTTCTAACGAATTTGATACTGACTTAAGTCTTGATGACTGTCTGATTGCTTTCAGGGCTAAGTATAAGAAATTTGAAAAGTATGTTAGATAATTCTTCCGAGTTTTTTGGTTTTGTATTGCCTGGTATGGTTGATGAAGGTCATGTTGCCTCGATATTTTAAAGAGGAAGCCGTCAATACTGATATATTTTCTTATACGGGTTATTCAATCAAAGGCTATAATAGAGTCAGCCTCGCGGTAAATGCATATAATTCTGCACTATTTGTTACCTTGTTGGTTTCTAATTCTAATAAATTAAATTTACTGAATAATGCCAAAGAATTACCTGTAGAATTAATTCGCGTTGATTGTCTGTTTATTATGGATTCGCCAATTGTTTAAGTTATTCAACACCTCAGAGAGATATGCATGTTAAAGGCTATTATTTATAAAAGTATAAGGGAACAAGGAAGTGTAGAGGATGGTTTTCCCACTCCTGACTCTTTAATCGAAGCATATAAAATCCAAAAGGAAAATTTTCGTGATATTAAAGGTTGGAAATTAGGGGGGACCACAAGTTTTACTAGGAAATTATTTAATACAGATAAAGTCTATTATGGAGGAGTGGGTGGAAGCTATATTTATAAGGCTAGTGATGTGGTAAAAGTTCCTAGTTTTATCAAAGAACCTTCGGGTGAAGCTGAAGTGGCTTTTAGATTGACTGATAAGGTTAAAGAACTATCGACATTGAACATCAAAGCAATAGATATGGCTGAATTAATTCATGCGGTTATACCATCGATTGAATTTCCGTGGTCTGCTTTTCCTCTCCCTGCTTGCGGGCTAAAAGTATTAATAGCTGATAGTTGTGCTGCGGGCTTTGTGGTATTTGGCGAGGAGATTAATTGGACGAAGGAATTGGAGGAGGTATTGAATGGTAAGGTCACTATTTTTACTAGTAATCGACTTCTTGCATCCGGTAGTGTTGATAATATCATAGGTGGTCCTGTTGATGCCCTTCGTTCTTTTCTTTTTTTAGCTAAAGAACATAAAATAAAATTTGCCGGAGGTGAGATAGTTGCTACTGGTGGCTGCACTTCATGTATCCCTATTCCTGTGGGCGAGAAAATATCTGTTAAGTTTGAAAATTTAAACTCTTTCGAATTTAAACTGGAATTTTAAAGTGAGCCTTATGTTACCTTCTGCAATTTTAAAGTGAGCCTTATGTTACCTTCTGCAATTTTTGTAAATGGACTCATTCATAAAGTTTTTACAGTATTTGATGACAAGAAAACAGTATGGGATCATCGAAAAATCCAAGTTCGATTATGTTACGGATGTGGATAAATCTTTAGAGCAAGCAATTGCTCAATTCATACTGGAGCAATACCCAGGTCATAAAGTTATCGGTGAAGAAAGTATTCAATAAATAACAAGCCTACTGGGCCTACTTGGGTTTTAGACCCATTAGACGGGACGTCCATTTTTTTATTAGGAATACCTCTCTATGCATGTATAATTGCATTTGTTAATGATTCAAAAGTACAGTTCGGCTTAGTTCTAGATCTTCTCAACCGAGAGATATTTACTGCTAGACCTGCACTTGGTGCCTTTTTAGGCGATGAATTATTGGATACGAATAGCAATAATTCTGACTTTATTGGCGTTAGCTCTGGTTTCCTAGAAAAGGTAGCAATAGAACAGCCTCATTTGATTGTGCAATTAAGGGATGTTGGTAAATTCCGTTTACTGGGATCACAAGCTTTACATCTATGCTATGTAGCTTCAGGTAGAATGAAAGCGTGTGTAAACTTAGAATCAAAGATTTGGGATGACATCGCAGGCGCTTTAATATTACAAGAGGCGAACGGTACATATTCTACTATTACTGTTTTTTACCCAGACAGAGTTAACTCTGTTGACCCATCACAGAGCTTATTTAGTTTAGGTAAAGCTGAAAAAAAGGCTAAGTTAGATAAAATAATAAGACGACAAAATATTGAGGAATGAAATATGTCAAAGGTCATTGCGATGATCCCTGCTCGCATGGGTAGTCAGCGTCTAATTAAGAAAAATCTCAGAGAGCTTGAAGGGGTACCATTGATAACCAGAGCTATTAGGAAATGTAAAGAAGCCGGTTGTTTTGATGAAATCTGGGTCAATTCTGAAGATGAGGTATTTGGTAAAATTGCTGCGGAAGAAGATGTCTATTTTCATAAAAGACCAATGTTTTTAGGCGATAATAACGCAACAAGTGAAGAATTTGTTAAAGAATTTTTGGAATGTCATGAGTGTACATATATACTGCAGGTTCACTCGATTGCTCCATTACTAAGCACTTCTGAAGTTAAACAGTTCACTCTTTCTTTTATTAATTCAGGATGTGATGTTTTTCTTTCTTGTATTGAGGACCAAATAGAGGTGGCTTTCAATAATAAGCCAGTCAATTTCAGCTTTGCTGAAAAAACAAATTCACAAGACTTGAGTCCCATGCAGCGAATTACTTGGGGTATTACCGGGTGGAAAAAAGAAAAATATCTAGAAACTCGAAAAAATAATGACTGTGCAACGTATGCTGGAAAGGTCGGTTTTTTTCCTGTAAATCCAATGTCTGGACATGTAATTAAGACCCAGATTGATCTCGACATTGCCACAGCTTATCTGAAAATAGTATGTTAAACATGAAAGCAATAGTTTGAAATATTATGATGCTAAAAGATCAAAATCGCTTTAGCAATGAGTTAATGGAAAAAGGTATTGAGGCTATTTTCCCAAAGGTGGACGAATACTTAACAGAAAGTGAGGCTATTAAATTGGTCAGTGATATAGATGGCTGGCTTGCCGGTGATGATCAAATAACTAAATCAGTACTACTTAAGGCAAGCCCCAAAGCTTAAGGTTATAGCAAAATGGTTTACAGGAACAGATTCAATTGATAAGGTAGCAGCAAGCGACCTTGGTATACCAGTATTAAATTATTCTGGCGCATTTAGAGATGCCGTTTCTGAAGTAGCCATTGCATACATTCTTGATTTAGCGAGATCTATAACAAAGACATATCGTGAGGTTAGGCTTGGAGGTTGGCCTAAGAAAATGGATCAGGCCTTGTAGGTAGAACTGTGGGGATGGGGCTATTGGGAAAGGCATCATCGAGCGAGTCGTCGCTTTTAGGATTAATTTGATAGTTAACGACCCCAATTTTACTCATGATGATGAGTTTTCAGAAATTACGAATTAAAATTTTGATTACGTAGTTTCTAACTCTGACAGCTTATGTTTAGCCTGTAGCTTAAATGATGACAATGTCCATTTAATTAATTCAGACGTGTTTAATAATATGAAAGCTACTAGTTGTATTATGAATGTCGCCAAGGTCCTTTAATTGATGAAGAATCATTGATATCATCATTAAATAATGGAAAAATATTTGGTGCTGGATTTGATGTATTAAAAGTTGAGCCTCTTCCTAGTACGTCCAAACTCTTAGGCTTCGATAATGTAATTCTAGGCTCGGATAATGCCAATCATTTGGCTGCTGCGACAGAATATGAACATAAAAATACGATTAAAAATCTATTTGAAGCTCTATGTGTCTAGATAGCTTTAGCTAACTACTTTTTTTATTTTTTATAGTAGTAAAAACTTATTATAATTAAGGTCCGTCAGATATGTTAAGTAGAACAAATGAAATTAAAAAAATGCTAGGGAAATCAAAATCCCATCAAGAAAAAATTGAAATATTACGGAATTCTTATAAAGGTGAAGTTTGTTATATTTTGACTGCTGGCCCTTCAATAAATGATTATAGTGCTAATTATTTGCAAGAAAAATTAAAAGATGAATTGGTAATAGCAGTTAAACAGACTTATGATTTATTACCAGGCTTAGTTGATTTTCATTTGCTAAACCAATTTAATTATCAAAAAACTGAGTACGCTGTTTCAAAACCCATAATCATGAAAGTCGGACTTGATGGGGCAAAACTAAAAACGCCAGGTCTATTGCCTGACTTAGAGTTTTTAATAGACATGACTAAAACAAGTAGGGAAGACAGCTTGTCTGGCTCAATGGACTTTTCGAATTGGTTGCTAGATCGTGGTGATAACTATAGGCCATTTGGACCAGGTATTATGCACGAGATAGGTTTGTTTTTACCAGTACTGTTAGGTGCAAAGAAAATCATAGTAATTGGCTGGGACCTTGGCAGTGCTAAAACTAATGGAATTTCAAGATACTATGAAAAAGATGGTATTGGGAAGAGTATTCAACAAGTTGTGATGGATCATTCGCCGGCTTTGTATAATAAAGTATTAGTAAGGTTTTTAAATATTTATCGCCAGATAATGTTCAGATTTGATGACAGCATTATATTAAATAATCCAGGTATAACAGTAAATGAAGCTGGTTTTATTTCAAAATCAACAGGTCCACTATATGATTGGTTAAAATTTCGAGGTATTGAATTCGAAATAGTATCAAATAACAGCATGATTGATAAATCTGTGCCTAGAGTAAGTTTATAAAATCGATAATTTGATTAAGTTCAATATGTAAATACATATATTCAACAAATATTAGTGTGTCAAACTGAATGCTTGGAATATATAGATCTATTATTCTTTCTAGAATTTAATATATTTGAAATAAATGATCTTGCTGATGCTTACCGCCAGTAACATATGGCTATTTTTAGGTATGTCCCGGAACTAGTAGTTTTTATTACTATTTAAATCGATTTTATATTACTGCGATAGTAGTGACCCAAAAACAATTTTACTCAAGTGGTGTAATGTTTGTTCCGTTCTTTGTTGTATCTCCTTAAATTTTAATAATATAGCTTGTAGGAACTAATGTGGTATCTAGCAACAACCTAATATTGGCACTTCTATCTTTTTCTTTGCTTACACCTACAACTTTCGGCATATTCGGAAGTTATGCAATAATATTGATGCTTTTATCGTTTATCTTTGTTTTTATGTTAAAAGGAGGGAGAGCGCATAAAAATTATTACTTGCTTCAGGGTATAGTATTTATATGTCTTCTGAGTCTGTTTTCTCTGTCTTATATTAATGGTGGACACTTGGCTTTGGTGTTTGGAAAGGCTCTCCATACGTGGGTTTTGTTTTTATTTGTCTCTATCAAGTACCCAATAAATATTAAATATAATAATGTAATTACGATCTTTCTTGTTTACTCAATAATTATTTTTGCAATAGTCTATTTCTATAAACCATATGGGGTAATGTTTAGGTTTACAGGTTATGCATTCGATCCTAACTATTTTGGGATGACATGTCTTGCTCTTTATATGTCATCGTATTTATTTGATAAATATAAAGGGTTACTAGTTTTAAAGTCATTGATGATTATTGCTATTTTTCTTACTGCCTCTGCGACAGTTATCTCTTTGTTGGTTTTGTTTCATTTAATAGTAGTGCTAAGGATTCGGCTTAATAGTATTGGTGTATTACTTGTTATAATTGGATCCCTTATTGTATACTCAATATTTATTTATAGCATTGGTTCGCTTTTAGAAGATTTGAATGTTGATGGTTCTTTGTATTGGCGATACAAACTAGCTTCTTTAGAGCAAAGGCTGGATGTTCAAATTAGATGTTTTGAAATATTTTTCTCTAATGTTAATTATTTTTTATATGGAGTTGGTAGTGGTCGTACAAATGAATTTTTAGGGAAGGCGCTGCATAATGGTTTTTTGCAAATGGTATTTGCCCATGGAGTAGGTTTTTTATTGGTTGTTGTGATTTATATTGTTCGTATTTATAGCAGTCTTCAAAGAAAAGCTTTGTTTCTTCGAGATAAAAGGGTTGTTTTTGCAGGTTTCATTGTTTTTATAGTATCCAATTATGCGCTTGATACATTTTTAACTGGTTCATTTATTATCTTCATTTTAATTGTTAAAATGTATCAGCACGTAGAGCTTAAAAATTAAAGCTATTATTGTCTGTGTAATGAATTGGAGTAGTACTGTATGGTTACTATAAAACGAATATCATTTATTCTTCCAACCATAGGAAGGAAAGAAGAGTTAGTAGCATTCTTGGTTTCTTTGAAAGAGTCTACGGGAATACAAGGAATTGTACTTGAAGTTATTATTGTTGATCAGAATAGCCTTGAATTTGATTTATATTCAGCAGTGTCTCCTTTTAGTTGTTTCTTTGAACTTGTTTATATCCATAGTGTTATAAAAGGTTTATCTTATAATCGAAATGTTGGTTTGAAGGTTGCCACTGGTGATGTATTTTCTTTCCCCGATGATGATTGCCTTTACTTTGAAGATACCATATCTTCGATTGTACTGTTTTTTAAATCTAACTCGAAAAATGATGTAGTATTGGGTAGAATATTTGATCGTGAAAATAGTTCAAATATAATTAAGTCATGGCCTTCAAAGGGCCGAAAAGTATCAGCTTTAAATGTTTATTTCCTAGCGTCCTCTATTACTATTTTCATGAGGCCAGTTTGCGCCATTGAGTTTGATGAAAATCTTGGTGCTGGTGCTAAATATGGTTCTTGTGAAGATCCTGATTATCTTTACCGGATTATAGATGCTGGCTTTAATGTTTATTACACTCCGCAGATAGATGTATGGCACCCTGTGCCAGATATGACAGTTATTGAATTATCCAAGGTTCAAAGCTATGCAGCAGGTTTTGGATATTTTGTTAGAAAGCAAACAACTGTAGTTAAAGTAATATTATTTATACTATTAATTATAAAAAAGGTAGCGGAGAGTATTTTGTATAGGAAGAGATTTAGAAGAGGGTATTTCAAAGTATACTTTAAAGGGTTATTCATGGGTTTTATGTTTAATAAACCAGTAGATACTGATGACAAAAAATAACTTTGATCTATTAAGACATGTTTTTGCATTTGTAGTTGTATGGCATCATTTTAATGTGTTAACTGGCTATCGTGTTTCTTTTATTCCATTTGAAATTATTAATTCAGATGTGGCTGTTAAAGGCTTCTTTGTTATTAGTGGTTTACTTATTTGGATTAGTGCTATTAATACTAAGTATTGGCAAGCATTTTTTATAAAAAGAGCTTTTAGAATTTACCCTGCATTAATTTTTATACTTCTCATATCTTCATTAGTTTCTTTAATATATTTTGATGAACCCGTTGATGATGTTTTGAGATATTTTTCTTGGAATTCAGTGTTTCTAAGTTTTAAGGGGAAGTGCATAAGCGATATGTTTGATACTAACGTTTTGTGTGCTGTAAATGGTTCACTTTGGACTTTAAAATTAGAAGTAGCATATTATATGTTTATTGGTATTATAATGTTCTGCTTTAAAAAATGGGCTTATTCTTTAGTTGTGACTTTTACTATACTATCCTTTATACTCGAAAGCAGTTTGTTGTTAGCTCCAAAATCATATTCCTCTCTTGTTAGTATCGTAGAAAACCAAATACCTTTTAAATTTTATTATTTCGGTTTAGGTGTGATTTTTTACAACTACCACGAACAAATTTCTTCTAGAACTCTCCTTTGGTTACTATTAATAAGCTTTCTAGGTTGGTACATATTATCTGTCGAGTTTATTTTTTTACCGCTATTTGTCATATCGCTTGTGTTTTTATTAGCTTTCAGATTAAGGAGTGTTAATTTTTCAAAACACGGTGATCTCTCTTATGGGATGTACATATTCCATTTTCCAGTGATACAGTTTATGGTATCTGAAAAGCTTTTTTTGGGAGTGTGGTTTATAGATTTTATCCTATCGATCGGAATTGTTTTGGCATTATCTAAATTATCTTGGTGTTTTATTGAAAGTGAATCGATTTTATGGGCAAGAAAACTTACCTCGAAAGTAGGTGTTAAATAACATAATGAGTAATTATCCTAAAGTGGCGGTGTTGTTAGCTGCCTATAATGGTAGAGATTGGATTGAGGAGCAGATTAATTCAATTTTAATTCAAAAAAACGTAAATGTTACTTTGTATATTAGCGTGGATTTGTCGACAGATGACACTTATGGATTTGTGAGTGATTTAGAGTTAATTAATAAATACATTAAAGTGCTGGACTACGGAAAGCGCTTCGGTAGCGCTTCTTCTAATTTCTTTCGTTTAATTAAAGAAGTTGATTTTTCGAGTTACGACTATGTTTCATTGTCTGATCAAGATGATGTTTGGTACGATTGGAAGGTGCACCGAGCTATTTCGAAGTTAAATGAAACGAATTCATCTGGGTACTCTTCAGATGTGACTGCATTTTGGCCAGATGGTAAAGAGCAGCTGCTCAAAAAATCCTATCCTCAATGTGAACATGATTATTTTTTTGAATCCCCAGGGCCGGGCTGTACGTTTGTTTTTAAACAAAGTGTACTGCAAGCATTCAAATCAAATTTTGATAAGATATCAACATACGCAGATCAGATATCTGTAAATCATGATTGGTATTTGTATGCTTATGTTCGCCAACAAGGATTGAACTGGATAATCGATAATAGGCCTGCAATGATGTACCGGCAGCATGCAAGCAATGAAATGGGGATGAACTCTGGCTTGAAAAGTTATTCGTCGCGCTGCAAGATGGTTAAAAACCATTGGTATAGAAAGCAAGTGGCTATAATGCTAGAATCTTTTGAGCCTCAACTTAAGGATAAATTACTTAATCGAAAGTATTTGATCTTAAATTTCTATAAGCTAAGAAGGCGCCCACGGGATCGTCTTGCTTTACTCATAATGCTACTGATTGGTTTTTTCTAATATATTATGTAGGTTGTTTTGAGATAATGTTTGGATGTAAATTTTAATAGTGAATAACCATGCAAAATGAGGGAACATCTTTCACTGCATAAAAAGGAATAAACGTGAAAGTATTACTCACGGGAGCTAGTGGATTTATCGGCAGTGCCGTTTTTGAGTGACTAAGAAAATATAATATTGATGTGTTGCCTGTTATTCGAAATAGTCAGATGGCAGTCTCTGAAATAAACACAGTGCAGGTTGATGGCATCGATCCTACTACCGACTGGTCTGATAAAGTTGTAGACTGCGATGTTGCTGTGCACGCAACTGCGAGAGTGCATGTGACCAATCAAATGACAGAAGATGCGCTTTAGAATTTAGAAGCCTGAATGTGGCTGGCACGTTGAATCTTGCCAAGCAAGCAGAAAGTGGTGTGAAGCTGTTTATATCTATTAGTTTTATTAATGTTAATTGTGATAGTACAACGGGAGCCCTAGCCCTTTTTCATCACGATCCTTCATCGCCTACCAATTCGTATGGCCTCTCAAAATATGAAGCTGAAAAGGAATGTAGGTATTATCTCAAAAGACGGAAATGGAGTTGATGGTTATTCGAGGACCTTTGGTTTGTGTTGATGATTTAGTGGATTTAATTGTCACTTATTTAGATTATTACAAAGCGAAAGGAGTAGTTTTTTAGCCTCGGATGGTAATGATTAATTATTGTCGCGTTTAATACAGTTACTTAGAAAAAACCTTAGTAAACTTACATTACTATTTCCTGCGCCAGTTTTTTTTATTCCAGCTATTCGCAAACTTAATGAATAAATCGATGATGATTGACAGGGTAATAGGCGTCTTGCAAGTAAATACAGTAAACATAGAGGTACGATTAAATTACAAGGCATCTTATGCAGATGAGCAGTCATTGTTAAAAACCGCGAATGCTTATAGGCAAACCCTAAATAGTTAGTTGTTTCCGTTTCACAGGAAGCATATAGAGAAAATCAGTCATGTCATTTGAGTTGTATTTAGTTTTGTTTTTTGTTGTGTCATTTTTCTTAACCGGCGCACTACGTGTGTATGCATTAAAGAAAAATGTCATGGATATCCCTAATGAGCGGAGTTCTCATGCAGTGCCTACCCCACGAGGTGGAGGAGTTTCTGTTGTAATTACTTTTCTTTGCGGGTTAGTTTTGGTTGGACTATTGGGATACGTTTCAACAGAAATCACTACTCTCCTTTTTACCGCAGGCCTAATGGTTGCATTAGTCGGTTGGTTTGATGATCATGGACACGTTAGTGCGAAATGGCGCTTACTTGTTCACTTTCTTGCCGCCTTTATTGTTGTTTATGCATGTGATGGTTTGCCGGTATTGTCTTTTATGGGCTGGGATTTGAGTTTAGGCTGGGCAGGTCACTTTCTTACAGGGATAGCTTTGGTATGGATTTTGAATTTATATAATTTTATGGATGGCATTGATGGTCTAGCCGGCGGCCAATCTGTTATTTCGACTTCAGTAATGGGTGTTTTACTTTTTTTTGTTTATGACCAGCCAGGTTTTGCCAATTTGCATTGGCTATTTGCCGCTTGTAGTTTAGGCTTCCTTTTATGGAATTTCCCTATTGCCAAGATTTTCATGGGAGATGCTGGAAGCGGCTTTATAGGTATTATGTTAGGTGCTTTTTTACTAATATCCAGCCATGTAGATCAAAGTCTGTTTTGGGCCTGGCTGATTATGTTAGCTGTGTTCATCACTGATGCCTCTTATACTTTGATCGTACGATTCCTTCGCGGTGAGAAAATTCACGATGCACATTGTAATCATGCCTATCAACATGCAACTAGAAAACTTAAAAGCCATAAAATAGTTACCCTTTCAGTTTATGTTATTAATATTGTTTGGCTTGCACCCATTGCTTTATCCGTCTCAATGTATAAAATTGACGGTCTGCTTGGCTTGATTATAGCTGTTGTGCCTTTGTTGTTTTATTGTCATTTTTTTAAGGCGGGTTCTGCAGCTAGCTTAACCTAGGTTTTCTATCATATTCGCAAGGTTAAGAGCTTGCATGGATGCAGTAAATGCTTGATTATTTTCTACAATTAACTCGATTTAAAAAACGTCTAATTTCATTAATAGTAGATGCAGTCTTAATAGGTTTCAGTTTTTGGCTAAGCTATTGGATTAGACTCGGCGATCTCACTCCTACATCAAGCCTTATCCATTGGTCGCTCTTGCTTTTTATTACTCCTTTTACGTTGTTTTGCTTTATGCGTTTGGGCCTCTATCGTGCTGTTTTACGTTATGTTAGTTTCAGGGTATTGCTTACTGTCCTCGCCGGCGTTTTATTTTCAACCTTACTTCTTGTCAGCACAGCATTTATCTTTGACGTGTTTTTACCAAGATCTACTGCAATTTTGTTTTTCACCACAAGTTTTATTATGGTGGGCGGAGTGAGGTTGTTTTTTAGGATGATTATTTATAGGCAAGATAATAGTTCGATTTCGGTATTGATCTACGGGGCTGGTGCTTCAGGTAGGCAATTACACTTAGCTCTGAATCAGTCCTCAGAATATCTTCCATTAGTTTTTGTCGATGATGATGCTAAATTAGCTAATGCATCTATCCAAGGATTGAGAGTATATCCACCTGCCGATATATCTTCTTTAGTAGAACGATATCAAATAGATAAAATATTATTAGCCTTTCCTAGTGTTTCAACCTCTAAGCGAAAGGCCGTCCTGAATGAATTAGAGCCGTTGCCTTGTGAAGTTCTTTCAGTCCCAAGTATGTCTGATTTAGTATCCGGAACTGCCAGTATTGATGAATTAAAAGAAGTCTCCATTGATGATTTATTAGGGCGAGATACCATCGCTCCTAATGATCAATTGCTCGATAAAAACATTACAGGGAAATCTGTTTTAGTGACAGGTGCTGGCGGTTCTATTGGATCTGAACTATGTCGACAAATTATTAGATTACAGCCTACAGCCCTTATTTTATTAGATCATTCTGAATTTAACTTATACGAGATTGATAAAGAGTTAAAACAGATACAGTTGACAGATAATCTACAGTTTGGATTAGTGCCGATATTAGGTTCTGTACAAAATAGATCTCGTTTGGACTCAGTTTTTAATACATTTAAGCCAGATACCATTTTTCATGCTGCAGCTTATAAACATGTTCCTTTGGTTGAGTATAATGTTGTAGAAGGTATTCGCAATAACGTGTTTGGTACTTTGAACTGTGCTAGGGCTGCTTTAGCGGCTGGAGTACAATCTTTTGTTTTAATATCTACTGATAAAGCTGTAAGGCCAACCAATGTAATGGGCGCTAGTAAGCGTTTAGCAGAGTTAGTTTTACAAGCGTTGGCAAAAGAATCAACAAGTACCATGTTTAGTATGGTGCGTTTTGGTAATGTTTTAGGTTCTTCAGGCTCCGTTGTGCCGTTGTTTAGAAAGCAGATCGCAGCCGGTGGCCCAGTTACTGTTACACACCCAGAAATTACTCGATATTTCATGACCATACCTGAGGCTTCACAACTAGTTATTCAAGCTGGAGCTATGGGTGTCGGTGGTGATGTTTTTGTATTAGATATGGGGGAGTCTATAAAAATAGCTGATCTAGCCACTAAAATGATTCATTTAAGTGGTTTTAGTGTCAAGAATTTAGAGCAGCCTGATGGTGACATCGAGATTAAATTTAGCGGTTTACGCCCTGGCGAAAAACTCTATGAAGAATTACTAATTGGCGACAATGTTACAGGTACCTCACATGATCGGATAATGTCAGCCCATGAAGTAATGTTAACTTGGGATGAATTGCAACAAATAACCGCTGCATTAGATCTTGCTTGTACCCAATATGATTTACAATCCATACGTAATATATTGGAAAAAGCGCCAACAGGCTTTACACCTTCTGATCCTATTTGTGATTTGGTGTGGTCCCATGAAATTAACAACGTAGAACAAACAGTAATACCAATCTTTAAAAAAATTGAAAATTCATAATTATCCAATGAATTCATACTAGGATTCAATTGCTGCATATATTAAGGAAATAATGTGTCGAAAAGTACAATTAATGTTAGTGAAACTTCGTATGATGACGAAATAGATTTATTAGAATTGTTCAAAATAATATGGAATAAAAAAATCCTAATTATTATTATAACTTCCCTGTTTATATTGCTTTCAGTTTTTTATGCTTTCTCAAAAACTGCGGTTTATGAAGTTAAATCCATATTCGAAGTCGGTTCTATTGTTAAAAAAGGTAAACCTACTAACCTTGAAAATGTTAACGCTCTTATTAACAAAGCTAATATTATTTATAATTTGAATTTGCCTTTGGAAGAATTGACCCGTTTGAAAGGTATTAAGCTACTCTCTGGTACTGATAGATTGATCGAGTTAAAAGTTGAATCCACGTCAAATCAAAAGGCTTTGGCTTTATTAAATGAAATTCTATCAGGGATTAAGCTTTCTCATAGTATAACAATTGCCAATTATCTGAAATTAGTTGAAAGTAAGCTTAGCCTGCTTGAAAGAGAATCTGTAAAACAAATTGAGAGTGAGAAGTTATTAGTCTCAGCAATCTCGATCAAAGAAAAGAATATTAAACGTGTTCTAAGTGACAACGCAGCAGTGGCAGCTGTGTATTCTATCAGTTTGAATAGCCAGAATACTGAATTATCAGCACTTAGGGAGCGTATCTATACATTAGAGAAAGAAATTTCAGAGATTAGACTCGATTTGTTGCCTGTTAATATCAAACAAACTGAAATTTTAGGTGATGTGATTATTAACGACTATCCTGTAGCACCTAAAAAGAAGCTAATAGTTATTTTAGGAGCAATGCTTGGGTTTATATTTTCAATTATCCTTGTGTTGATCATGGGATTCGTCAAAAAGTATAAAGAAAACGAATAATAAATATTAGGTAATAAAAAAGGAGTCAATAGACTCCTTTTTAGTGCTTACAGCACATTACATTCCCAATTTCTTTTCCAAGTAGTGGATATTAACACCACCTTGTTGGAAATTTGCATCGGCCATGATTTCCTGGTGTAGGGCGATGTTGGTTTTTATCCCATCTACTACCATTTCATCTAGTGCGATTTGCATTCTGCGCAGGGCAGTGGCGCGATCTTCACCGTAAGTGATTAGCTTAGCGACGAGAGAGTCGTAGTGCGGTGGTACTGTGTAGCCTGCGTATAGGTGTGAATCTACGCGGACGCCGTTTCCGCCGGGGACGTGGAAAAGGTTTACTTTTCCAGGGCTTGGCATGAAGGTTTTTGCGTCTTCTGCGTTGATTCTGCACTCGAACGAGTGGCCTTTTTCCACGATTTGATCTTGAGTGATGGATAGCTTGTAGCCAGATGCGATTAGCAGCTGCTCTTTTACTATATCTACACCGGTGATCATTTCAGAGACTGGGTGCTCAACTTGTACACGGGTGTTCATCTCGATAAAGAAGAACTGGCCATCTTCGTAGAGGAACTCGAAAGTTCCTGCACCGCTGTAATTCATAGCAACACATGCATCGACACAAGATTTGAATACGGCTGCTCTGGCGACTGGATCTATGCCTGGTGCTGGAGCTTCTTCAACGACTTTTTGATGGCGACGCTGCATAGAGCAATCGCGATCATATAAGTGGATGGCGTTGCCTTGGCCGTCGGAGAGTATTTGTACTTCTACATGGCGTGGGTTCTCTAGGAACTTCTCCATGTATACGGTCTCATCGCCAAAGGCGATTCCCGCTTCACCTTGGGTGACGTGTACGGCGTTGATGATGGCTGCTTCTGAGTGTACTACGCGCATGCCACGTCCGCCGCCACCTGAAGCTGCTTTGATGATGACCGGGTAGCCAATTTTCTTGGCGATCGCGCGGATTTTATCCGGATCGTCCGGTAGTGCGCCATTGGAACCTGGTACTGTCGGTACACCTGATTTTATCATTGCTTGGATAGCAGAAACTTTATCGCCCATCAGGCGGATGGTTTCGGCTTTTGGGCCGATGAAGGTAAAGCCTGACTTTTCAACTTGCTCGGCAAAGTCTGCGTTTTCAGCGAGGAAGCCGTAACCTGGGTGTATACCGGTGGCATCGGTTACTTCTGCTGCGCTGATAATAGCGGGGATGTTCAAATAGCTCTGTAGAGATGATGCTGGGCCAATGCATACTGCTTCATCTGCTTGGCGTACGTGCATTAAATCGCGATCGGCGCTAGAGTGAATAGCGACAGTTTTAATGCCAAGCTCCTTACAAGCTCTTAAGATTCTAAGCGCAATTTCGCCGCGGTTGGCTATAACTACTTTATCTAACATAAGGGTGAATCCTTGTTGTTATACGATAGTGACAAGCGGTTGATCAAACTCAACAGGCTGTCCATCTTCAACTAAAATAGCTTCTACGATACCGGCGCGATCTGCTTCAATTTGGTTCATCATCTTCATCGCTTCTACAATACAAATAGTATCGCCAACTTTAACGCTTGAACCTATTTCAATAAACTTAGGTGCACTTGGCGAAGGTGAACGGTAGAAAGTGCCAACCATTGGCGAAAGTACAGCATTCGCTGTCGGCGATATCGCCACAGGTGCAACAGGTGCTGCAACAGGAGCAGGAGCGGCTGCGACCGGTGCTAATGGAGCGGCCATTAAAGGTGCAGCGATGGTAACTGGTCCGCGGCTAATGCGAACAGACTCTTCGCCTTCTTTTATTTCTATCTCATTAATGTCTGATTCTTCTAGTAGTTCAATCAGTTTTTTAACTTTACGAATATCCATGTCTATTTCTCTGTAAGCAAATTATTGTAGTTAAAAGCAGCAGTGCTGCTCTGTTTGATTATTTGTTGTTGGTTTCATCTAGTTTTTGCAATGCAAAATCTAATGCGTATTTATAACCTGCTGTACCCAAACCACATATAACACCTTGGGCAACATCCGAAAGGTAGGAGTGGTGTCTGAAACTCTCGCGGGCGTGAATATTGGATAGATGTACTTCTACAAAGGGAATATCCACACCTAAAAGGGCATCACGTAACGCAATACTGGTATGAGTGTAAGCAGCGGGATTGATAATAATAAAATCAATATTTTGTTGTTGCGCTAGATGGATTCTTTCTATCAAAGCGGATTCTGAATTACTTTGAAAGCAATCCAATTGATGTCCAGCACTGGTAGTGATTTCAGAGAGTTCTTTTTCTACGTCGGCAAGGGTTTCGCTACCGTATATTTCAGGCTGTCTAGTGCCTAATAAGTTTAGGTTAGGGCCGTTTATAAGAAGGCACTTTGCCATATAGAAAACTCTCTGTGTCGATGAAACGTCAAAAATATAAGTGGCGGACAGTTTGCATCAAAAAGAATTGAGAGTCTATATAAATGAGATTTTTACTGATTATATCTGCATGTTTCCTGTTGTTTGAAGAAATTACGCGATAGTTTTTATATATAAATATTACCTATAGGTAATATGAATTCCTCTTTGGTAGCATTGTATGTTCTTAATGCTTAATTATAGTGGTCAATTTTTACTTGAAAATTACCTTAGATAAAGACAGCAATAACATCGCTGGATGTTATTGCTGTATTGGGGTCAATTAAAATTGATAGGCAGCAGAGAGTTTGACGTTTCTGCCTGGTTCGTAATCATTTAAGTGCAAATTGCCGAAGACTGGGTGCGTGGTATCACCAATTCTTGATGCGTGAGATGTATATTGCTCATCAAATAAATTTTCAATACCCGCAGTTAAGGTTAACCCTTGGTATTTTGAGGGAGTCCATTTCGCGGTAACACTGTGTACGTTATAACTAGGTTTGTCGTAGTGATGTTCTTTGAGAGTGATTTCACTGGACCAATTAAGGCTTATATTTTGTGAGGGAATAACATAGTCAAAGGCAATACCAATGCTGTCGCCCACCTCACGGTCTAAAGGATTGCCTGATTGACTAATTTTTGACTTTGATTTTGCATAACTAAGTGTGGTGGCTAAGTTGCCTTTTTGCATGCTTACGTTTACTTCTAGCCCTCTGATATTAACCTTACCAATATTTTGTCTTTGATAAACATAGTTGCCAGCAACATCTACAGCTTCTATATAGTGATTAATACGGGTGCGGAAAATTGAGGTTGATGCCGTCAATTTATCTAAACCTAACAGATTGGTATCACTGAAGGTAAAGCCTATTTCATTGTTAACCCCGGTCTCTGCCTTTAACTGAGCGTTGGCGATTAAGCTAGTACCTGCTGCGGTATATATTTCTGTCAGCTCAGGTGCTTTAAATAGCTGAGCGCTGCTGGCATGTATGCTCCAGTTATCGTTTATTTGATACTGGGTTGCCAGTGCTGCCGTCGCTTTTGTGTAGTTTTTATCGGTGCTTGGTGTCTTCAAATTTACTCGATTGTGTCTAATGCCAGGTGTTAGCGTTAAACCGTTGCCAAAGTCAATTTCATCTTCAATAAACAGATTCATTGATCGCGCACTCTCTTGAGCTGTTAAAACGTTGTCATCGTAAAGTGCACTGGTTTGTTTATAAGTGCTAAGCCCGTAACGTAGAGTTTGCGAGAAGTCATCGTCACCAAGGTAGCTTTCAGCTAATAAGTTAAAGCCTTTGTGTTCGCCTTTTCCCTCTCTGTAACGGTATGATGCACGGGCGTTTTGTTGCTCATCACGCCACAACGTCATAGTATTTTGATAGAGACTGGCTTCTAAATTAATCGTGTCGCCTAAATCTAAGGTGTAGTTTAGTGTCATGGTTTTTCGATCAAATTGGGTAGGATAAACAGCAGTACCGGTAATGGAGCTGTTGGTTGCCACACCCATGTCAGCTCTGGGAGCATAATCCCCATGATCTTTATAACTATCCCAACTGAAATCTAAACGGTTCTGCTCGTTAATATCAGCACCAATCTTAAATAATAAGTTATTGATAGTGCCATCGTTGCCTATGGTTGTATTGCCATCACCATCGGTAGGATTGCCTCTGCTTACGCCGTTGATGTAGGCAAGTGCATCGAAGGTTTCATTAAATTTTGCATAGGAAGTTAACGAGTAGCCCCGATAGTTATTAGAGGCACCATGGACTTGTACACGCGCACCCATAGTTTGCTCAGGGAATAATAAGTCTTTGGCATCTTTGGTCTCAAACGAGATAGCGCCACCTAAGCCTGCGTTTATTACCGAGTGTTTACCTACTTCGATATCAACAGACTTTAAAATATCGGCGTTGATTAATAGGTTGCCCATATGGTGGTACATATAGTTGTTCTGTTTAGCGCCATCAATGCTGATATCCAGATCAAGGTCTTCTAGACCACGAATATTTATTCGTTGGTTAACTGAGTGCGCGCCACCAATATTTATTCCTGGAATATCTCTGAGCAAGTCACTTAAGTGATCGGCTTGCTTAAATTCAATGTCGTCTTTATCAATAGAGGTTGAAGAGCTATTGATGGCGGTAGACCAAATTTCAAGGGTGTTTTGATCGGCAACAGCGGCACTAGCCACTAAACTTACCGCTATTACCAAGGGGAGTTTTTTAAAACAGGAAATAAACATGACAAATCCTAAAAGTTAATATAAATAAGAATAATTACCATTATATTTAAAAGCATATGAACTTTTTATCAGATTTACATACTTTACATATTCTTGGCGGAACTTATCCCTGTTAGATTATTGTTTTCTGGACGATTTTTAAATTGATCGGTAGCAGTATTTTAATCACAAGCCCTTTTGTGGTGTTGTTATGAGCACTGATTTTCCCACCAAGCACGGCAATTTGCCGCTTGGTAAGTGCCAAGCCTAAACCAAAGCCTCCCGCTTCCCTGGAGCGAGCTTTGTCAGAGCGAAAGAAAGGCTCAAAGATCTTGCATAGGTCTGGGCTAGACACGCCTATGCCTTGATCAATAATCTCGAGTTGGTAATGGCTGGTATTATAGGGGAAGCATTTGATAGTCACTTTGGTATCGATGCTTGAGTATTTTAGTGCATTGCGCAAAATATTCTCAATGCTCTGCGCTAGCGCCCGCTGATTGGTGTTCTCTATCGGCAGGTTAGCGCAGTACTGTCGTACTATAGCCCGCTGAGGGAATTCAAAATCAGCATCCTCACAAATCAAGTTTATCAGGGTCGCTAGATTAAAATTATCCTCACATTTAATCGCTGGGTCTGTCTCTAACCAAGCTAAGCTCAAGGTGTCTTCTACCAGTGATTTCATCTGCTCTATATCACGCTTGAATCGGGGGCCCAGATCAATCGTTTGAGTATTGCTTTCATTACATAGATCTAGCGCCAGTTCGAGGCGAGTTAAAGGTGTACGTAACTCATGAGACAAGTCACGTAAAAACTGCCGCTGATATCCCACTAGCTGCTCAATACGACTGGCCATTTGATTAAAGGATGTCGCGACTTGGGCGATGCTGTCTTCCTTATCGGCTATTTTCGGGCATACCCTGGTTGATAGATCGCCTCCGGCAAGGCGAATCGAGCTTTCTTTCAAAGCGTTTAATGGTCGCATTAAATGTCGATAAAGCCCCCAGCAAAATAAACTCAGTAGAATTGATGGCAATATAATAGTGATGAGTATTTCAATGAGCGTCACATTGGGCCGCGGGCGCATGGTTTGAGGAAGCTCCATTACAAAATAGCCAGCGGGCACTTTAATGCCGATCATCACTTGTTGCATAAAGTCGTGCACTGGCCACTGTACTTGGCGCTGAAAACCAATCACGTCTTGTAGGTGTGATGGCAGTGATTTATTTGACAGCAACTTTTTATTGGTTGGTATCAATCCCGACCATGCTTGATGCTCGAGGTTAATCGTGGCGAAATGTTGATCGAGCTCGCTCAATTGGTGGCGCGCATAAAAGTTTGATGCCTGTCGCGCGTATTGTTTAATCTGGCTTTGGTGCTGTGGATTTATTACCGTCAGTTGTGTGGTCAGATAAAAAGCGCTGTTGTGGAGCAAGGTGAATAACAAAATGGAACCCACCGCGATACACACCATCAGCTGCCAGAATAAACGATGGCTTTTCACAAGGTATAACCTTTGCCGTGCACAGTGCGTATTAACTGATGCTGGGGTTGAATCTGCGCCAGCTTGCCACGTAGATTACTGATGTGCATGTCTAAACTGCGATCATAGCGGCTAAAGGCTTTGTGCAATACTTTTTGATAGAGGTAAGCCTTGGTTAATACTTCTAATTTTTGGCGCATAAAAGTTTCAAGTAAAGATAATTCGATAGGGGTGAGTGTTAACTGCACGCCCTGCAAACTCGCTTGTTTAGCACTTAAGTTTAAGCAGAGGTCATTGATAGATAAGGTACTAGAATCTTCATTTGGGGTTTGGTTGAACATGCTGCGTTTTAATATTGCATCAATACGTAATATCAGTTCTGTCATGTTAAAAGGCTTTGCCAAGTAATCATCTGCGCCAATACTCAAACCTTGAATACGTTCTTCCTCAGCACCGCTAGCGGTCAGCATAATCACTGGCGTATCTCGCTGTTCTCTGAGTTGATGTAATAAACTCAAACCATCTAACTTGGGCAGCATTATATCCAACAGGATTAGCTGAAAAGTGCTGCGCAATGCCATTTTAAGTCCATCGCGGCCGTTGTCACACTGGGTGATATGGTAGCCTCTGTTGGTGAGCACTTGGGCAATACTTTGGCGCACCACCGTATCGTCTTCCACTATTAGCAAATGTGCACCTTTATGCAGGGGAGCAGGGTGCTTAGATATGGGGTTAGAACAGCTGGGCTTAGGTGATAACAATAGGAATACTCAAAGCTAAGTTTCAGTCTTTTGGAGTCATACGCTGGCTGCATCAAGACAGTGCCAAGACTGAGCTAATTATTTAAAACAAAAGTAGTACTAATAGTATTGATTATCAAAGTCATTAACAAGCATTTGTCTTATTGACTTATCTTTTACGTAGGGCTGTTAAGGAATAAAAGGCCAGTTATGGGCTTCAATGTATTAAGAGTGATGCGGCAGGGATAATAAATTAACCGGGCTTCCCCATAATTGGTTGAAGCTCTGCTTAGCTTCTGGACTAAGAGCGCTGGTATAAAACATGGATTGACCGACATTACTATCAGTGTTTGCTAAAGCAGATATTGCCTCTAGTCGGCGTTGTAGCTCTTTAGTGACGGGGCCATGGCTAGTCAGTAAAGTTATATGTTCACCGACAATACTCTGAATGAGCGGGGTTAAAAAAGCGTAGTGAGTGCAGCCCATAACAATAGTGTCTACACCTTTGTCCAGCATTGGCTGTAAGTACTGGCGCAATAATAGGGTGAGCTGAACTGAGTTTACACAAGCGTTTTCTACCATCTCAACAAGACCCGGACAAGCTTGCACGACAATATCGGCATTATCACTATATTGCGCAACTAAGCGGCTTACCGCGCCGCTCTGTACTGTTTGTTGCGTCGCTAAAACTCCGACCACTGCTGTTTTAGAGTGAAGGCTAGCAGGCTTTATCGCCGGCTCCATACCTATAAAAGGCAGATCAAAAGCAGCACGTAACTGAGTAATACAAGAAACAGTCGCGGTGTTGCAAGCCACAACAATCGCTTTTACCCGCTGCTCTACTAAAAACTGACAAATAACATGGCAGCGCTGTGTTATAAACTCAGTGCTTTTCTCGCCATAGGGAGCAAAGGCTGAGTCAGCTACATAGATAAAATGCTCATTGGGTAACTCGTGTTGAATGTTTTTAGCGACAGATAGGCCGCCGACACCTGAGTCAAAAATACCGATAGGGCGGTTAGAGTACATAGTTTCCAAAGAGTTAGTAACAGACGTCGATTATTCTAATTAGTGGTGGGTAATTAACAAGCATTTTTTATAACAATGATTAATGGCTGGAATCAATTGCAGCCACAACTGCTGCACCCAATGCTTTTGTACTGGCTTTTCCGCCCATGTCTGGGGTGAGGTGTTCGCCTTCGCGTAGCACTTTTTCAATAGCTCTCATGATTATATCGTGCTGTGGCTTAAAACCTAAATGTTCAAGCAGCATAGCGCCAGACCAGATGGCGCCGATGGGATTGGCAATGCCAAAACCCGTGATGTCGGGTGCGGAGCCATGGACAGGTTCGAACATGGAGGGGAATTTTCTCTCGGGGTTAATGTTAGCAGATGGCGCGATAGCGATAGTACCGGTACAAGCTGGCCCTAAATCAGAGAGGATATCGCCAAATAAATTAGAGGCAACGACCACATCAAAGAATTCAGGTTTTAACACAAAGTTGGCGGTGAGAATATCGATGTGATATTGATCAATTTTCACATTGGGGAATTGCTCGGCCATTAATGAAAACCGTTTATCCCAATAGGGCATCGAGTGATAAAGACCATTGGATTTTGTGGCGCTAGTGACATGTTTGTTGGCCGATTGTTGTGCCAATTCAAAAGCGTATTTGAGAATGCGATCTGTGCCACGGCGGGTAAAGGTGCTTTGCTGGCAGACCATTTCCTGATCAGTGCCTTCATAGAGTATGCCGCCGATGCTGGAGTACTCGCCCTCAACATTTTCTCGTACGACAAAAAAGTCTATATCCCCAGGTTTTTTGCCCGCTAAAGGGCTGTTTACTCCAGCAAAAAGTCGGACCGGTCGCAAATTAACATATTGATCGAAACTGCGTCTTATAGGAATCAGCAGCCCCCAGAGTGATATATGATCCGCCACTCCCGGAAAACCAACCGCACCTAAGTAGATAGCATCGAATCCCTTAAGCTGTTCTATACCTTCTTCTGGCATCATAGCGCCGGTGCGTAAGTATCGCTCGCAGGACCAGTCGAACTGAGTAAAACGGTATTCAATAGCGGCTAATTTTCCCACCGCTTCTAATACTTTAATACCTTCTTGGATGACATCCGGACCAATGCCATCACCGGGAATAACCGCAATATTTAGAGTGGTCAAGGCATTCTCCCTGTGCATGAAATATTCGATTGACGCAAAAAAGTGTTATTACAGTATTGTGTAACGAGTTGCCGCGATTGAAATATTTGAGATTAAACAGAGTGAGAATCGGTATCGATCCTCACTCAGTCTCAGTCTTTAATAAAACAGCGTACCGTCAGGGAATTGCACGATAAATACTCGCTCAAATAACAAAAATATAATCGTCACTACCACCACTGAAATTAGCGGGTAACTCCAGCGACGCAAGTTGGTCCATTTCTCGTACATCGCCAAATACATAGTGGTTATGTAAGTGATCATAATGGCCGGTAAGAAGCCCAAGCTTGGAATTAAGGAGATGCCAATTGCCATAGTGACGATCAACATAATGCTCCTGAGGTAGTTGGCACTAATCTTGGCGCGTTTTTCTGTTTGTTTCGATGAAAAATCAATACCTAATCTGACCACTCCCACCAGCAATATGCCCATGATGATGGCGCGTGGGAAAACATAAGAGTCTGAATCCACCATAGTGGTGGTATCGTAATAAAATATGCAGGCAATAATTAGCAGTGACAGCGTGCATAATATTCCCGCTGTATCTTTCACTTTTAATTTATTCACTAACATAGTCTTTATCCTTTTTAGCTTTAAGCCATTTGGAAATTAATGGGAAGGCAAATGAGGCGATAATGAAAGCAATGATACCCATAGAGATCGGTCTGCCGACCAATTCTAAGAATGGGTTACCTTTGGCGGTGCCTATAATCCAAGTTTGGACAAAGCCCTGCTCGGCAATACGCCCTAAAATCAAGCCTAACACAATCGATGATTGGGAATAACCGTAGCGATTTAATACCCAACCTATCACTCCAAGCACCAACATTATGATCATATCAGTGACGCTATTTCTCACCGCATAGGCACCAATCATGGTCATGATTACTACCGAGGGTACTAAAAATGCTTTGGGCAGTGCCAGAATTGCGCTGTAGGCGTAGCGGCCTATGAACAATCCAACCGGTAACATCAATAAAGTGGCAATCACCAGCCCCCAGACGAAGGTATAAATAACTTCTGGCTGATCGTTGTACAGTGAAGGTCCCGGTCTTAATCCCTGAATCATCATGGCACCCAAGATGATCGCATCGGGTGGCGTGCCTGGAATACCTAGTACAAAAGTCGGTACTAGACCGCCACCGACCGTGGCATTGTTAGCCGATTCTGTCGCGACGATACCCTCTGGATTACCCTTGCCAAAAGTTTCTGTTTTCTTTGAACTTCTTCTGGCTTCAGCGTACGACACTAAACTGGCAATGGAGCCGCCAGCGCCTGGCAGTATGCCAACAATAGTGCCTATTACCGAGCTGCGAATCACATTAAGCGGGGCTTTAAAGGTGCTTATCAGTGCCTCGTTTAAACGATACCCCGAAGATTCGCTCTTAACATTTAAGTGTTTCTCTGGTGTGGCAATAAGGTCGATCAGTACGGGAATACAATACAGACCTATCAGTGCTGGGATGATCGCAATGCCACCGAGTAGTGAGGGCATGCCAAAGGTAAAGCGTACATCGGCGCTGATTTCTGCGACGCCGATAGTGGCTAATAACAACCCGAAACAGCCTGCTAATATGCCTTTTAGTAAGTTGCCCTGAGACAGCGCTGCAATTAATGTTAAACCTAACACCGCTAGCCAAAAATACTCAGCGGGGCCAAAGGCCAATGCCACTGAGGCTAGATAAGGGGAAATTGTCAGTAGCGCAAAGGCTCCCACTAAGCCGCCCGTTACACTGGCAAGACAGGCGATACTGATCGCCAAATTACCATCGCCGCGCTTCGCCATAGGGTAGCCATCAAATGTGGTCGCTATAGCAGAGGGAGTGCCGGGAGTGTTGAGTAAGATGGCCGAATAGGCACCTCCGTAAACGGCGCCAGTATACACGGCACCCATTACAATTAGCGCCGTTACCGGCTCCATGGTAAACGTCATTGGTACTAAGATAGCGACAGCCATAGTCGCTGTTAACCCAGGTAGGGCACCGATAATAGTGCCGGCGATAACGCCGAGTAATGCCAGACCGAGATTGATCGGGCTAATGGCCGCTAGCAAATATTCAAAACCGAACATAGCATCACCTTGTCAAAAGAGGGAACATCAAAGAGAGTCTAATCATATGCCTGCGGGCTTAAAAACAAACTGGGTATGTTGATAAGTGAAAGGTGCGCAGCAAAAGGGCGAGATTTAAACTGACCGACAATGCAGTGTTTATAAATCGCTCTTTTGGGGATGCAGAGAATATTGAGGGTGTGTTGTTGATAACACCGAAAATTCTTTTCGGCGGTTATCAATGGGTAAACCGTAACACTGAGTCTCAACATGCTCTGTACGCCTGATAGCCAAAAGGGCAATCAGGCGTAAAGGACTTAAATCTTATGTCCCCAAATAATTACTTTAGAATGCCAGCTAATTTAGCTTTAGCAACGAAATAGGCAGTCTTCTTCTCAATGAAAGCGGCTGTTTCAGAAACAGGTATATTAAGCAGTGTAAAACCTAAACTTTCCATTTGCTTAACAAAGCCTGGGTCAGTGTTCAGCTCTTTCATGATGTCAGACATTTTTTGACGCGCTTCTTCAGGGGTGCCATCAGGCATTGCGATACCACGGAAAGCTCCGCCACCGGCGATGTCATAACCTAGCTCTTTAAAAGTAGGAACATCGGGAAAGCGCGCAACACGCTCCTCAGTACCCACAGCTAACAGGCGGATGTTGTCTTCATATTTCGCACCCATAGTACTGTAAGTAGCCGCTGCACTAACGTGACCTGCAGATGCGGCATTCACAGATGCTGCGGCACCTTTCATTGCAACATAAGTGGTTTTTATACCTGCTTCGTTGTTAAGCATGACTTGTAACAAATGGTTGGCACTACCTTTACCAGAACCTGACAATGTTACTTGTCCTGGGTGTGATTTTGCGTAATCCACTAAATCTTTAAGCGTTTTGAAAGGGCTATCTTTTTTAACCGCTAGGGCATCAGGTGTATGCTGGAAAATATACACAGACTTGATGTCTTTAGTTTTAAAGCCAACATCTTTTTGACGAGGCTTGAGTATGATGTGAGGTAAGTTCATCCCCATCACTGTGTAGCCATCTTTTTTTAGACTGTTGAGTTGCGCCCATGCCACTGCACCACCGCCACCAGGCTTGTTAGAGACAATCATGGTTTTGTCGTATTTTTCCTGGAACAACTTTTGTTGGAATCTAGCAGTAATGTCAGATTCGCCACCAGGGCCAAAGGGAATCACATAAGTGATCGTTTTTTCAGGGTATTCTCCAGCCACTGCTACAGCAACATTTGCGGCGATAATAGTGGTTAGCGATAAAGATAGTACTTTTAGTAGTTTATTCATTGTCATTTTCCTATTATTGTTTTTTTAGAAAACCATTAAATGGTTGTTTTATTACAGGGATTTAACTATGTTTTTACCTCTTCTGAAATGGGTTATGCTTTTATTTAATAAAGGATAACTCTTTTTTAATGCGCTCCAAGATAGGGCCTTTACGTTCGTTGAAAGCTTTTTTGTTAGTGGTGAAAATATTATTGCCTTTGGTATCGATAGAAATAATCAATGGGCCAAACTCTTTTACTTTATTTACCCACAAAGTTTCAGGCATGCCTAAGTCGTGCCAATGCGACTCTACTATCTCTTCAACCATGGTGGCCGCAAGTACGGCGCAGCCACCTGGGAACACAGCGTGTACCGCTTTATGCTCTTGGCAAGCTTCAACAGTGTCTGGTCCCATGCCGCCTTTACCGACAATCAGTTTGACGCCTGTTTGCGCAATAAACTCTTTTTCAAATTTCTCCATGCGCATGCTGGTAGTGGGGCCAATGGATACCATCTCGAATTCGCCATCTGGCAAAGCTCTTACAATAGGACCCGCGTGAAAGATAGCACCACCGCGGACATCGACAGGCAACTCGCGCTTGTGCTCAATCAAGCGACGATGCGCGACATCTCTACAGGTTGTCAGGATGCCGGTTAGGTAAACGATGTCACCGACATTTAACGATTCTAGATCTTCATCTTTAATGGGGACGGTTAAGATCTTCTTCACAGTGAAACTCCTTCATGAGAGAGGATTTCATAGCTTAAATCCGCCTTAAATTTAATTTTTCCACGACGATGAGACCAACAACCCGTCGAAATAGCCACACCAATAGTCGATGGGTGACGAGCTGATGATTCTATGTTGACGCCCATTACGCTGTTTTTACCGGTCAGTCCCTGAGGGCCAATACCGACTTCATTGAGGCCGTCGGTGAGTAATTTCTCCATTTTTGCCGCATTGGGAATAGGGCTATCAGAGTCTACGGGGCGCATTAGTGCTCTTTTAGAAAGTTTAGCGGCTGTCTCTGCTGTAGCGGAAACACCAACGCCTACCAATAGAGGAGGGCAAGCGTTGATCCCCCGTGAAGTAATAATATCGAAGACAAACTCAGCAACGCCTTCGTAGCCTTCACCGGGCATTAATACTTTAGCGGCGCCAGGGAGTGTGCAACCACCACCTGCCATATAGACATCAATGGTGACGCCATCGCCGCCGGGAATTATTTCCCAATCTAACCAGGGGATGTTAGAGCCAGTATTAGTGCCAGTGTTTTTTTCCTCAAAAGTTTCCACGGCATTGTGGCGTAATGGACCCTCTTCGGTGGCAATCAAAGTGGCATTGCGCAATATTTCTTCAAGTTCGCCAAGCAGCGGAAAACCGGCACCGACACTGATAAAGTATTGGATAACACCCGTGTCTTGACAGCTAGGGCGGCTTAATTTGTCTGCCTTGTCTTGATTCTCTGCCATGGCATCATAGATTTTAATTGCCAGTGGATTGGTTTCTTGCCTACGTAATTCTTCTTGCTTTTTTATCACATCTTTAGGCAAGCGTTTACCGATATAATCAGTAAATTTAGCCATGATATTGGTCATTTCTAGCACATTTGGTTGTTGTGTCATGTTTGCCTCTTCATTACCGGCCTGTTATAGCTCTTTTTATGAGTGTCTTTTAGTCGCTTAAAGCGGGTAGATTTATTGATCAAATCGGGTCACTAAAACAGCACTTTAAATTATTCTAAGTCGCATGTTTTTCTAGTGTGCGGCTGATAAACCTATATTAGCGCTTTTATAACCGTTGAAAATTCACTATTATTTATTCTATTGTTTCCTGGAGGTTAATAATGGATGCTATATCAGAATTGAGTTTTTTTGTGTTACTGGTGAATAAGAAAAGCTTAGCTGCCACCGCCAGAAGCTTAAATATAACCCCACCTGCGGTTACCAAACGATTAGTTAAACTTGAGGAAAGACTTGGGGTTAGGCTGCTAAATCGCACCACCCGAAAAATTGCCTTAACCCATGAGGGCGAGCTGTATTATCAGCATGCCAAACGCCTTGTCAGTGAGATAGAAGAAGTTGAAGCGCTGGTCTCTCGGCGAAATTCAGAGCCAAGTGGCTTACTCAGAGTTAATGCGCCCCTAGGTTTTGGGCGCAGTTATATAGCAGGGGTAATGTCGGAGTTCTCGGCTAAGTACCCAAAGGTTAACTTACAGTTAAAGCTCACCGATAGGCCGATCAATTTGGCGGAAGATGCCTTTGATTTGCAAATTCGCTTTGGTGAAATACCGGATTCCCGTTTGTTAGCCAAACATATAGCCACTAACAGAAGGTTGCTGTGCGCCTCGCCAAAATACTTAAATAAAAATGGCATTCCCATCACAGCCGCAGATTTGAGCGGACATAACTGTATTGTGTTAAAGCAAAACGAAGCGGAATTTGGCATCTGGCGGTTGCGTAAAGATAACAAGACAGAATCCATTAAAGTGAATTCAAGGTTAGTGACTAATGATGGCAGTGTCGCACTGAAATGGGCGCTGGATGGACACGGCATTGTGATGCGTGCTGAATGGGATATTGCCAGTTATATTCGCTCTGGTGAATTAGTGTTAGTGCTCAGTGATTATGAAACAACCATGGCTGATATCTATGCGGTGTACTTAGAAAGATTGAGTAAATCGCCTAAACTGGCTGCGTTTGTCGAGTATTTAGAAGCGGCATTTTTGAGTAAAGATTTGAGTGAAAGCAACGATAGTCGTATTTGGTAACCAGCTGAGTTGCATCAATAAAAAAGGCACTGGCAGACATCGTCTGCCAGTGCGCTTTTATTAATTTATCAATCGAGTTTTAAGCGATACTTGGCAAAGCCATCAGTACCTTCGCCAACGTATTCAATCGGCATGTCATCAGTAATGGCTGCCTTTGCGTTAGGTGAGCTTTGAAAGACCACATTCGAATTTTTGATAGCAACAAAGGACCAGTTGTTATCTGCAGAAGGATCAATGGTTTTAAGGGCAAAGATATCATTAGCCAATACCGTGCGGTTTTCATCCGGTGCCGAAATAATGATATTACTGCCATCTAAAGCGGGGAATTTACCACCGCCACTGGCGCGATAGTTATTGGTTGCGACAATGAACTGTGCCTTCTCATCGATTGCCTTACCTTGATATTGCAGCTCCACCACGCGGTGTGAATCAGAGGCTTTTTGACCGTCTTTGGCGTAGCGCGCTGCCTTGGTTAAATCGACTTTAAAAGTGACACCATCGATAATGTCAAAGTTATACGAGGGGAAATCTGGGTTCAACAGAACCTGCTCTTCAGTCACATCGGCTTTAATGGTATTGAAGGCACCCATCGACATTTCTAACCACTCACGTACTTCTGCGCCATTGAGCAATACCGCGCGCAAAGTATTCGGGTAGATGTAAAGGTCGGCGACATTTTTAAGGGCGATCTTACCGGCACTTATATTGGTGTAATACTCAGCACCGCCACGCCCACCTGCTTTAAACGGAGCACCTGCAGATAACACTGGAATGCCATCGTATTCAGTACCTTGAATTAACTTTTCCACATAACGCTGTTGTGCGTTAGTGACAATTTGCACAGAGGGGTCGTCTTGTACCAGCGAGAAATAACTGTGTATCGGTGCGGTGGTGATACCCACACCTTTGTTCATAAAGGCAATGGTGGCTTTATGCTCTTGGCTCACAGCTGCTACTATCTGCGGGTCGGCATCGACCAATGAGATTTTTTTGCGGCCATCGCGTTTGTAGATGCTTCTCAGGCTGCCTTGTCCATCCAGAACTGTCCATTTACCATCGGTGATATCAAGCTTTAAATCGATAAGCCCTAAGTGAGAGCCCCAGAAGCCAGGCATCACCGAAGCTACGCCATTAATAGTGCCTTTGGCGATATCGGCACCTTCTACACTGGCAAATTTGTCACTGGGAAATGGCTGGTGGGAGTGGCCAAATAAGATGGCGTCTATGCCCGGTACTTTTGACAGCGCTAGAGTGCTGTTTTCAGAAAAGCCTGTCGCGTCTACTTTACCTAAACCAGAGTGCGGTATAGCAACGATGATATCAGCACCTTGTTTTTTCATTAAAGGTATAAACTTTTTAGCATCTTCAATTATATCGTGAGCGACTAGTTTTCCGGTTAGGTTGACCTTATCCCATTGCATAATTTGCGGTGGTACAAAACCAATCACACCGACCTTAATACTCACTCTCTCACCGGAATCAGTGACTAGCTCTCTGTCTAATATTAGATAGGGAGTGAAATAGTTTTTATCATTAGTGTCGTCTTTATCGCCATCGAAGATATAAGTATTGGCGGATACATAAGGGAAATTAGCCCCGGCTAATGATGTTTTAAGAAAATCCAAGCCGTAGTTAAATTCGTGATTACCTAAATTACCTGCATCGTAGTTAAGCAGGTTCATCGCTTTATACACCGGGTGGATAGCACCATCGGCTAAACCTTGCTCTTTAGCGATGTAATCCCCTAATGGGTTGCCTTGCAATAAATCGCCGTTATCAAATAACAGTGAGTTTTTGACTTCAGCACGCGCTACTTTAATTAAACTGGCTGTTTTGGCTAGGCCTAAAGTGACGCTAGCTTTATCACGATAATAATCATAATCGACTATATTGACGTGTATGTCGGTCGTTTCAAGGATACGTAACTGCACTTTGGCGGCAGTTGCAGGTAGGCAAACAGTGGCAATCGCCATCGCTAGCAAGGTCTGCTTGAGCTTAGGTGAATTAAAAAGGGAAATGTGGGGTTGGGCTGGCATTATTATTATCTCCATTCAGTCGTTTTATGTATCCGTAACATAACATGGCAATATTACAAATAATCGATAGCCATTATTTTTACCACCTGGTCAATAATAAAGCTAATTGATTTTTGCTTTGTGCTTAAAATACTTGCTTGAGTAAAGTGGTTGATGAACTTAAGGGATTTAAGTTGAAGTAATAGGAGTTTACATTCGACATAAATGTATATACATTTAAATGTATATTACAATTATTGCTTATAATGAGGCATGAGAGCTTGGTTGTTTTACATTAAAAAATAGCCACTTTCACTGTTGTTGGAGAACTGGATGTATAGATTAGATATTAACCCGGGCCATATGACTTTGGCACAACTTCGTCAAGTCGGCTTACACACTGTGCAATTGACTTTGAATAGTGATTGTCATTTAGCTATTCATGCCAGTAGTGATGCAGTGGCGCGGGTCATTGAGCAGGGGCGGGTCGTCTACGGTATAAATACTGGGTTTGGCCTGTTGGCTAATACCAAAATAGCGGAGAAAGATCTGGAGCTGTTACAGCGCAGTATCGTGTTATCACACGCGGCGGGCATCGGTGAGTTAATGAGCGAAGCCAGTGTGCGTTTGATGATGATACTGAAAATTAATTCTTTAGCGCGGGGCTTTTCAGGTATTCGTCTATCCGTGATTGAGTCATTAATAGCCTTAGTTAATCAGCAGGTTTACCCTTGTGTACCGCAAAAAGGCTCGGTCGGAGCATCGGGAGATTTAGCGCCGCTGGCACATATGAGTAATGTATTGATCGGTGAGGGTGAGGCTGTTTACCAAGGTGAACGTATGTCGGGTGCGCAAGCATTGATAGCGGCAGGTCTTACTCCGGTGAGATTAGCGCCTAAAGAGGGCTTGGCACTGCTAAATGGCACTCAAGCTTCCACGGCTTTTGCCTTGCAGGGGTTATTTGCCGCCGAGGATCTTTATGCCAGCGCCACAGTGACTGGGGCGATGTCGGTCGAGGCGGCACTCGGCAGTAGACGGCCCTTTGATGCGCGAGTACATCAAGTCAGAGGTCACCAAACTCAGATAGATGCAGCCGCTGCCTATCGACATTTATTAGATGATGCCTCAGAAATAGGGGCTTCTCATCAAGCCTGTAAAAAGGTGCAAGACCCATATTCACTACGCTGTCAGCCCCAAGTGATGGGTGCTTGTCTACAGCAACTTCGCTCGGCGGCTGAAGTATTACTGGTAGAGGCCAACGCTGTATCAGACAACCCCTTAGTCTTTGCTGAGACCGATGAGTTTATCTCAGCGGGTAACTTTCATGCAGAGCCTATCGCGATGGCAGCGGATAATATGGCGTTGGCTATCGCTGAAATCGGCGCGTTGTCAGAGCGACGTATGGCGCTATTGATTGACCCTAATTTAAGTAAATTACCGGCATTTTTGGTGGATAATGGTGGGGTGAATTCAGGTTTTATGATCGCGCAAGTCACAGGTGCTGCACTGGCCTCTGAAAATAAAAGCCTGGCACATCCCGCCTCGGTAGATAGTTTGCCCACTTCTGCCAATCAGGAAGATCACGTTTCGATGGCGACGTTTGCCGCGCGCCGATTAAAAGACATGGCAGACAATACTGCGGGAATACTGGCCGTAGAGTTTTTGGCGGCATGCCAAGGGGTTGATTTTAGAGCGCCGAACAAGGCATCAGTGAACTTGGAATTAGCGAAAGCGTTACTGCGCGAGCAAGTGACTTTTTACGATAAGGATCGTTACTTTTCGCCCGATATTGAAAAGGCCAAAAGTTTGATAGTGAGTGGGCAACTCAATAGCTTTATGCCCGCCAAGCTGCTGCCGAGTTTGTAGGTTAAGCTATTGTTTGGCTTTGTATTAGTCGTTACAATTCGCTTTCTATAATTTTGACAGGACATATTGTGTGAGTGCACCACGTTACCAGCAAATTAAAAAATATCTCTGCGATGCCATAAAATCGGGCGAGTACAGCGTGGGTTATAAAATACCCACTGAAAACCAATTGGCCAGCCAGTTCAGCGTGTCGCGCATGACGGTGAATAAAGCCATAAGAGATTTGGTACAAGCGAATATGCTGGTGCGTTACGCAGGTGTGGGTACTTTTGTCTGTGATGCGAAGGCTGAGTCGCCGCTGGCGGACATCAAAGATATTGCCGAGGAAGTTAAACACCGCGGCAAGCGTTATAGCTGCCAGCAGATCAAGCTCAAGCAAATTAATGCTTATGAAATGCTGGCGATGCAGATGGGTGTACCGATCAACAGTATTATCTACCGATCAGTGTTAGTGCATTTTGAAGATGATATCGCCATCCAGCTGGAAAACCGCTATGTGCTGGCCAAATTAGTCCCCGACTACATCAAACAAGATTTTAGCACAGCCACCCCGCACAGCTATTTATCCAAAGTTTGCCCCGTGTCTAAAATCGAGCACATAGTAGAGGCGGTGTTACCCAGTGACAAAGTGCAAGCACTGCTAGATATCGATGCAAGCACACCTTGTCTGCAAGTTAATCGACGTACTTGGTCCGATGATCGTCTGATCAGCTTTGCCTGTCTCACCCATCCAGGGCCAAGGTATAAGTTGCGCTCTATAGCTGCGAAAGGGTAGGGGATTTTTAGCTACGAGCTACGAGCTACGAGCTACGAGCTAAAGACTAAAGACTAAAGACTAAAGACTAAAGACTAAAGACTAAAGACTAAAGACTAAAGACTAAAG
>JABSRB010000027.1 GCA_013215375.1 Oceanospirillaceae bacterium
TGAGCGTTCTTCATTAACATATACGCTCTTTGGCTTTGCTCACATGGATGTGAGTACTTGTGATTTGTCGGGAACAAAAATCACGCCATGCCATCGCGTTATACCGTTCATCCTGAACAGATACGCTCTTTGGCATCCATGCCATCGCGTTATACCGTTCATCCTGAACAGATACGCTCTTTGGCATCCATGCCACCGCGTTATACCGTTCATCCTGAACATAAAAAAAGGGCATGTTCGAAAACACACCCCTTTCTTTGCCCTAAGGCGATGTCGCAGTCTAATTAGATTGCAACGATGTTCTCAGCTTGAGGGCCTTTCTGGCCTTGTGAAACTGTGAACTGGACCTTTTGGCCTTCAGCTAGAGTTTTAAATCCGTCACCAGCGATCGCGCTGAAATGAGCGAAAACGTCTGGACCTGATTCTTGCTCTATAAAACCAAAACCTTTAGTTTCATTGAACCATTTAACAGTACCAGTTGTAGTAGACATATGAAAATCCTTTCATTCAAGAGTAAGTTATACCTTAATTCATATTAAGGTTTCTGGCCGGAAATGTTGCTATTACTTATGAATTCATGACGAAGCATGAAAAAACAGGACATCGTGATGTTACATAAATATAAAACTTATTTTCTAGCTAGGTGAATTATATACACCTTTTCACTACCGTCAATAATGAAAAGTTGATTTTAAACATAAATATAGAAAAATAACTTCCAAATCAACATTTAATATCCCTTTCAAGGCTGCTTTTAGCGTCCAAAAAAGCTTGATATTAATATTTTATTCATTAATATGTCACTTATGGAATCACTTAAAATTAGTATTTATCATTTCCTTAATTATCCTTAACTAAGGTAAATTGTTTATAATACTGGCCACATTTAGATACTCTACTACGCTTGTATCACACAGACTTAAATACTCGATTAATTAATAGTATTTTCAGTACGAATTAGATGTCGATCGCTATTATTAATAATTGTTCTCATAGGAATATTTGGGGGCTAATGATAGAATTTAAGCGAGCTTACATAAGGGAATGCAAGCTGAGTAAAATATACTCAATGCAGAGAGGTTTAGGAGTTTACAAATGTATGATTTTTTGATTGATGACGTAGAGCTAGATCAATCTGATGACAAGAAAATTACGGCTACCCAGCCATGGAATATTTTAATTGTAGACGACGAGCAATCGGTCCACGATGTTACCCGTTTTGCTTTGGACGACATAAGCTTTGAAGGCAGAGAACTGTGCTTCTTATCTGCACTTTCAGGAAAAGAGGCTAAAGTGATCCTCTCCGCGCGCGATGACATTGCCATTATATTGTTAGATGTGGTGATGGAAACAGATACAGAGGGGCTTAAAGTTACCAAGTGGATCAGAGAAGAACTCGGAAATTCTCTAATACGCATCATTCTTCGTACTGGCCAGCCAGGTCAAGCCCCTGAAAAACAGGTCATCGTTGATTATGATATAAACGATTACAAAAACAAAACCGAACTCACCTCGCAAAAATTATTCTCTAGTGTTATTTCAGGAATACGTTCATACAGAGACCTATCTGCTCTCAACCAAAATAGAATAGAGCTAAAACGTGTCATCAAAGCATCTTCGCATATCTTTAAAGAACGTTATTTACATGAATTCACCAACGGTGCATTAAACCAACTGACCTCCCTTCTCTACCTTGAGCCTAATGCTGCGCTAGTTAATTCAACCGGTGTTGCAGCCCTTGAATCCGGTCAAAAGGTAAAAGTAGTTGCGGCAATTGGCGAGTACCAAAGTTTGATTGGACAAGATCCAAGTGACTCTATCCCCAAACCTATCTTAGAAGACTGGTTAAAAAATACAGATACTGGCTACAGTATTATTAAAGAGAATGAAGTTATTGTCTCGTTTACCACCGATGACAACCATAAAAGCCTACTCTATTTGCACTCACACAAGCTAATCACTGAAGACGCTAAAAATCTCATTGAACTGTTTGTGCAGAACATCGCCATCGCCCATGAAAACCTGCGACTGTGGCAAGAAGTAGAAGAGACGCAGAACGAAATAATCTCTATGCTTTCCGGAGCTGTTGAGACTCGCTCTAAAGAAACCGGTAATCATATTATTCGCGTCTCAAAATTCTGTGAATTATTGGCCCGAAAGTCAGGCCTTTCTGATGATGATATATATGCCATCAAGCTGGCCTCTCCGCTACACGACATTGGCAAAGTAGGCATTCCTGACCATATTCTAAACAAACCCGGCAAACATACCCCTGAAGAGTGGGAAATCATGAAAACCCACTCTTTACTTGGCGCTCAAGTACTGAGCAATTCAAAGCGCCCCATTATCCAAAGCGGCGCAATCATTGCTTTACAGCATCACGAGAAATGGGATGGATCAGGTTACCCTAACGGTATTAGCGGAGAAGATATCCACATATTTGCCCGCATTACTGCAGTAGCTGATGTTTTCGATGCACTCTGCTCAAAGCGTTGCTATAAGGAACCCTGGACTCTTGAGCAGACAGTACAACTGATACACGATCAGTCTGGTATTCATTTCGACCCTAAATTAGTTAAGCTCCTTGAAGACAATCTAGAGGCGATTATTGAAATACAACAAGAGTATTTAGACCCGCACTAACAGTGCAGCAGCAATAAAAAAAGCGTCACCAGACGCTTTTTTTATTACTGCTGACAATTCCAGCAAAAATCAAAATTCTCTCCATTGATTTCAGAACAGTTTTTACACCGCCAATCAACACTGGGAGATGGACTATCCAAACAACGTAATAATTTCTTAGCCAGCTCCACATGTATATCATCAAACAACCACAGTTCTAACCAATTGTCAGTGGGTGGTAATTCGCCAACAGCTCCCGCTGAAAACTCATTTCTCAATTCAACTTTGAGATAGTTCGCCTCTAAAATATTCTTAGCATTATAGACAAAAAAAGGGTTTGAATGACTATATACGCGTATCAAAATAGCTCCTTGCTAGGCTAACCCAAAGCTTGCATAAGATCATCAATAAGCACTTGGCTCTCTTCAAGCCCTACTGATACTCGCAACATGCCATCGCCAATTTTCATCGCTTTTCTTTTAGTGGGTCCCATTTCCCAATAGATAGTATGCGCTACCGGTATTATCAAACTTCTTGTATCACCTAACCCTGTCGCTTTAATAAAAACTTTAAGTTTATCGACGAACGTCAAACACTGATCTTCTTCTTTCAACTCAAATGAAAACAACCATGATCCCGCTTTGAACAAATCTGTTGCTTGCTGGTGCGCTGAGTGGCTCTCTAAAAATGGGTAAGACACACTGGCAACCTTGGGATGGTTTTGTAACATCTGGGCCAGCTTTAATGCGGTTTCGCTACTGCGCTGCATACGCAGCGCTAACGTCTCCAAACCTAAACTGATGACATGCGCAGACTGTGAGGTAAGTGTTGCCCCCATGTCTCGTAGACCTTTTTTCCTAATCTGCATTAACCCCCATTTATTCGCATCACCTTTGCGGTAACCATCGAATATATTGGGATAATTCGACCAATCAAACAAACCTGTATTGATAACTACGCCTCCCAAAATCTGCCCCTGCCCTGCAGCAGACTTAGTGAGCGAATGCACCACTAACGAGGCTTTCACCGATTTTGGCTGAAACAAGTAGGCAGATAGAATGGTATTATCAACAATATAGACAATGTCTTTTTGCTCACACAAATCTCCGATCGCCTTTAATGCAGGAACTTGCGTGCCGGGATTAGCGACCGTTTCGACAAATACCATTTTAGTATTCGCCAACAACGCCGATGACACATTTGCGACAACAGATGCATCAACTTTTGACACTTGTATGCCAAAGTCTTCTAAGGTATTTAACAAACTCGATGTATTACCAAATAAATACTGTGAGACGACAATATGATCTCCAGCCTTTAGCAAGGTCAAAAATATTGCGGTAATAGCCGCCATACCTGTAGCAAATGCAACCGCACCGTCACCATTATCCATACTGGCAAGTTTAGCCTCAAGTACCGCTGTGGTCGGTGTGCCTTGTCTTGAATAGGGAGAGTTGCCTTTACTTTTGCCTTGAAAAACGGCAATTAAATCATCGACACTATCATAGGTATATTGAGTAGAGGGATGCACCGGATAATGCACTGCCCCATTCGCGTTTGGCATATGTCTATCAAAATGCACAATACTTGCAGTAAAGTCACTGTTTGTAGGCGTACCGTTGCTCTCTTTAGAATCTGAATGATGCATTGAAATTTCCGTAATTATTCAATAGAGATGAACTAGGCCTCGCCTAAAACATCAAAGGGTTAATTGAATCAGTGATAATTGCTACGCTTGTCAAAAATGCATAATACTATTAGGTGCGCAAATACGAACCTAGTATCTTTACTTTAAATTTTTTCTGAATATCAAGCAGCGCTGATTTAATATTTAAATCTTCTTGGTGACCATCTAGATCAATGAAAAAATGATAGTTACCAAATGTTTTGCGGGTCGGTCTGGAAACAATAGAGGTTAAGTTGATTCCCTGGGCCGCAAATTTATTTAGTATGCTTTCCAAGTATCCCGGATGATCATTGTCAAACAACACCACAATACTGGTTTTATAATCCACCGAATTACCGCTATATTCCATAAGTGGAGCTGCGCACAACAACAAGAATCGTGTTTGGTTATCTTTGTAATCAGTAATATTTTCCACAACATATGCAAAATCGTGGGTTTTCAATAAATGACTAGGTATCACTGCCGCACTACCTGATTCGCTGGCAATGCTCATCAATGCCTGAGTATTACTTTCAGTACTGATAAACTCAACCCCACTCAGCTCTTCTAAATAATCAGAGCACTGTCCCTGGGCGACAAACTGCGTATAAACCTTACAGATTTGATCCGCGCTTACACAATGGCTAACCAGTGAAAATTGAATAGGCAATACCATTTGCGCACAGATATGAAGGTCGGCACTCACCAGAAAGTCTAATACTGGATTTACAAAACCTTCAGAGAAATTTTCTATGGGTAAAACCGCATAACCTGTCTGTGTACCCACCGCTGCCAAGGTTTTTTTTATACTACTATAGTAATTAATATTTAAATCTAATTGATTCTTTTCTATATATTTTTTACAGGCCAATTCCGAGAAAGTACCCTCGGGCCCCAATGTTGCTATGCTGTTTAACAATGTAATCGCCTTAATTGTTAAACTTAAATCGATGACATTGTTAAGATGAAATTCTTTTAAGTTTGCGTTAAGTTCTAAAAACTGGAGCCAGGTTGTTCTAAAAACTCCATTTCAAGCTCTGTGGACTCACGCCACAACAATTGATTGCGGTGCGGATAACGACCAAATTTTTCTATTATTTCAAAATGATCTTGCTCACTTTTGATATTTCCCTCAATACCAACACTCTCAAAAAGCGTTTGTGCTTGCGCGTGAATAAGCATTGATTCACTGTGCATGAAAGGCATATATAAGAAGCTACGCTGCACAGCAGTTAGTTCTTTATCCGCTCCAGCTCTGATTGCTTCCTGGCTGAGTGTTAACGCCATCGCATCTGTGGCAAATGCCTGTGCCAACCCCCTAAACATATTTCTAGAAAACTGATCGAGCACTATAATTTCGGCAAGCCTTCCCAAGCTTTCACTGCGCCAAGTATAAAGCTCTCCAAGACTTGCTTGGGCATATACACTGGCGAACCTATCTTTGATCAATGCATCCAGCTGGTCATCTTTCTTCCACCACTGTCCCGGTGTTAATTCTTTAAACCAAAAATCAAGTATCTTTGTATATTCCATCATGACACCACTCTTCCTTAAAACTCAATAAATTCAATTATAAACCATTATTTAACCGCCTGTTAACATAAGTTCATGATTCATTTAAATTGTATATAAATTAAGTAAACTTTCGATATTAAAGATCCCCGGGGCGAGCCTTCACTTACGGATGCGGAGTATTCCTAGTTACTTTTGGTTTTTACAAATTGACGCCCCACAGGGTGGGGAATTATACCCTTGATGATTTAGGCTCCGCCTAATTCATCTCTATTAAATAAGTACATTTTAAAACAATGACAGCGAACCTCTGTCGGTAATTTTCCAATCGATACCGCCTACAGCTTGCTGCTCTAACCACTGATTAGCGGCTGAGAAATGCCCGCACCCAAGAAATCCTCTGTAGGCAGATAACGGAGATGGGTGTACCGACTTTAAAATTAAATGTTTATCAGCATTAACACCGACCTCTTTACTGTGCGCATGTGCACCCCACAACATAAAAACACAATGTGAATTAACTGCGCTTATTTTACGGATAAGAGCATCACTAAAAATCTCCCATCCCAATTTTGCATGAGAGTGCGCCAGCCCTTTTTGCACGGTTAACACCGTATTTAAAAGTAGCACCCCCTGCTCTGCCCACTGCGTTAAATCGCCATGTTCAGGTGTGGTGAAATCTCTAATATCTTGTGCTAGTTCTTTGTATATATTATTAAGTGAGGGAGGAACTTTAATAAAATCGGCAACAGAAAAAGCCATGCCTTGCGCTTGACCTGGCCCGTGATAAGGATCTTGGCCCAAGATAACAACTTTGATTTGATCTAAATCCACAAACTCTAACGCTGCGTAAATTTTATGATCTTCAGGATAAATTTCAATGCCCTGCTCTCGTTGCTGAGCAATGGAAGCCACAAGCTCATTAAAGTATGGGCATTGTCGCTGTTCGTTATAAAAAGCGTTCCAGTGATTTAACTCTGACATGTATATCCAAGATAGTAGATTAAAAAATCAAGTTATCTTAAATTACTCAGCCCGGCAATCTTAGAAGAGATGGATACACAGATAGTTAGACAAACATGCAAAAGCTACCTAAAGTGCTGCTGATTTAGCCTATATTTGAGGAATAAGACAAAGCAGAATGCTTTGTCTTAATATATAAACTAGTCCCCTTAAGCTGCTGTCCAACCGCCATCTACACTAATATTAGTACCTGTAATGTTCTGCGCATGCTGCGAGCACAAAAACAGCGCGGTACCCGCCAACTCTTCGACTTCTACAAACTTTTTGGTCCACTGCGCTTTCAACATAACATCATTCTTTACTTGCTCTGGTGTTATAGACCTGGCAGCAGCGGTATCTGCTATTTGCTTTTCTACCAAAGGCGTCATTACATAACCTGGGCAAATAGCATTACAAGTGATGTTTTGTTCGGCGCATTCTAAGGCGGTGGTTTTAGTAAAACCAATAACACCATGCTTAGCGGCAACATAAGCTGACTTAAATGGCGAAGCGACGAGCCCATGCGCTGAAGCTATATTGATTATCCTACCCCAGCCAGATGCGCGCATTAGCGGTAATACTGCTTTGGTGGTATGGAAAGTAGATGATAAGTTTATGGCGGTAATCGCATCCCAAGCGCTATCAGGAAATTCTTCAATCGGCGCAACCTTCTGAATGCCCGCATTGTTTATCAATATGTCGACAGTGCCAAATTCCTTAGCGGCAGTAGCAATTAAATCTCTGATTTGTTCAGGTTTGGTCATATCCGCGTTGTGATAGATAGCTTTAACGCCATAACCCTGCAGCTCAGCTAAAATCCCATCCACCACTGCTTGTTCTGCAATACCATTAATAACAATATTGATACCCGCGCGCGCAAAACCTTGAGCAATTCCTAAGCCAATACCGCTTGTTGAGCCTGTTATAACAGCTACTTTGCCTTTGATACTCATCCAACTACCTCAAATTAAGAAAAACACTCAGTTATATTGTGCATCATTTGAGGATATTTACGATGTAATTTTTTTATCAATCTATAAGTCGCCATGTGAAGGAAAACCTTTCTAAACTGCCTGTTTGGCAAAGTCTCCAAGCATCAGTGAAATATCCCCAATACAGCTACCACAGCTATTTCCTGCGCCCGTACATTTTCTCACTTGCTCGACACTTGTGGCGTTATCAAAAATTGCAGCCTTTACTGCTCTTACGGGGACTTTAAGACACTGGCAGAATATTTTTTCATCTTGTAACTCCAATACATTGGCTGCTATGCTGCCACGTTTTTGCATATCGCTACTGGCTGCATCATAAAACTGGCTGACCCAGCCCTGAGGTAATTGTTGCTTGGTTCGCGCCACAAAAATTCCCGATTTCAAGGCACGCCCCTCAAAAAAACTTAATCTAAAGTATTCAGATTTCTCATCCACCGCTTGTATTTGGCTAGTCACTACACCATCACTTTGCAACTCTTTAAGCAATTTTTGTAAACGTTCAAACAATTCTGCAGGTTGCTCTTCACTGGCCAAGTGATAGCAATAGCCATCTTTCACTGACTGTTCAATTTGATAAAAACTAATATCTAATGGCAGCTTATGTGGCACTACCAACTGAGCTTCACTATTTATAGTACATGGCGCCAATTCAACGCTTGCATGTTTAAAAGCCGGCTGGCCGGAAATGGGATCTACGTCCGCTTTTACCAGTTTTCCCACTGCCCCTTGATGGCTGTTTTCACTGGACCAGTGAATCGGCATAAACAAACTTTGCACGGTTTGCGCGTTGGAATGTTTCAAGCGGACAATTAAGCTTCCCTCTTTACTGAATATTTTAACCAAGGATTCATCAGCTAAGTTTAGTTTAGCCGCATCAACCGGGTTAATTTCCACTAGCGGCTCAGGATAATGGTTGGACAACAGCGCCGACTTACCCGTTCTGGTCTGGGTATGCCATTGATCACGAGCTCTACCAGTATTCAATGTAAAGCCAACAGTTTTAGAGTGCATCAATACATCACTGACCGCGATCATTTGTGCTTTTTTATTGGGCGTATAATAGTGATGCTCAGTAAACATTAACTGATCACTTAAAACAATGGCTTTTGGATTGGCTTGAGGCCATTGAATTGGCACCCAATTTTTATACTGTGTTGCGCTAATCTGACTAAATGCAGAGATATCGAAGGCTCTTGATCCTGCATTTTCCAAACCGGACAAAGCAGCGTGTTCTAAAAAAACCTCTCTTTCGTCTTGGTAATTGAATTGCTCTGCATACCCCATCTTGCTTGCGATACTGGCAATAATCCACCAATCACCTTTTGCTCCGGCATAAGGTTCCAGAAAAGATCGTTGCCTGGAAATTCGTCGCTCTGAGTTAGTGACTGTACCTGATTTTTCTCCCCACCCCTGTGCTGGCAATACTACATCGGCAAAATCAATAGTGTCATTACTGGCTACACAATCACTGACGACCACTAGCGGGCAGTTTTTTAGTGCACGGCGTACCTTCTCGCTATCGGGCATACTCACCGCTGGGTTGGTCGCCATTATCCAGATCGCCTTTATTTTACCTTTATCTAGCGCATCAAATAAATCAACCGCTTTCAAGCCAGCCTTTTGTGCTAGATTATCGGTGCCCCAAAAATTGGCAAGCGCCTGATGTTTATCGGTATCAGAAAATTCAATATGACTGGCCAAAGTGTTCGCCAGCGCACCTACTTCTCGTCCACCCATAGCATTAGGCTGTCCGGTGATAGAAAAAGGCCCAGAGCCTGGTTTGCCAATTTTGCCACTGGCTAAATGGCAATTGATGATCGCATTACCTTGATCGACACCTTGTTTAGACTGGTTAATGCCCTGGGAAAATAGCGTCACTACTTTTTCGCTGTCACCGAACAGCTGGTAGAAAGTTTGGATGTCATTTTCAGCCAAACCAATGTTTGACAACTTATCGAGATCTTCTCTGGCACTGGCCAGCGCATTGTCAAAACCATCGGCCAGACAGTCTATGTGGTCATTGTTAGCCAGATAATCCAACAAGCCATTGAACAACACTAAGTCACCCCCTGCCCGTATCGGCAGATGTAAATCAGCAAGCTCATTAGAGGCGGTCACTCTTGGGTCAATGACAACCACTTTTAACGCGGGACGCTTAGCCTTTTCATCGCGAATGCGTTGGTACAAAATAGGATGACACCAGGCCAAATTAGACCCAGATAATACAATAAGATCAGCCTTGGTAATATCTGAGTAACTCATCGGCACAATATCTTCGCCAAAGGCTCTTTTGTGCGCAGCTACAGCAGAAGACATGCAAAGTCGAGAATTTGTATCGATATTTCCAGAGCCAATAAAGCCTTTCATTAATTTATTAGCAAGATAATAATCTTCTGTTAGTAACTGGCCAGACACATAAAAAGCAACACTGTCGGGGCCGTGCTCTGCAATTATTTGCTTAAATTGATGGGCTACATAATCAGTTGCTCTATCCCAGCTCACTGATTCACCATGAATAAGCGGCGAAGATAAACGGTTACTGTTATCCAAAGTGTCCGCTAAATTTTTACCTTTAATGCAAAGTTTGCCTAAATTAGCAGGGTGTTGTTGGTCTCCTCGCACTTGGAACTTATCATCTTGTACAAGAACCTGCACCCCACAACCGACGCCACAATAAGGGCAAGTTGTTTTGATGCCTTTTTCGGCATCTGTCACTATTAAATTTGGCACTGCTTGTAAAGCTTGATTATTCACTTAGAACCCCTGTTTGCAAAAGCATATTCATGTAAAGCAATAATTAAACCAACTTTTCCAGCTTATAGTTTAGTCGTTTATTATCAATAACTTATATTAATAAATTTCTATTTTCACAGTTTTAACATCATTTCACACGTTTTTTCGCCCAAAAATAGCGCAACTTGCTCGGTTTGGATGCGATTAATTTGTGCAAGATACAACACTCTATTTTTTTCAGCCTTCAAAAAAAACAATCACATTAAATTAAAGCCTTAAATATTAGACAGTTATCTAATTTCACTAACAAAACCACTGAGTTGGCCTTTAAATTGCTTTACCACTGCCAGACAAGAATTAAATATAAGATAAGGCGAGTAAATAATAATGGCCAAACAAAGAATAGTAGTAGTAGGCAACGGCATGGTTGGGCATCATTTTATCAGCCAACTACATAAATCTCACAGTGATGAATACGAAATAATCACATTCTGTGAAGAAAGCCGCCTTGCATATGACCGTGTCATGCTAACTAGCTATTACACCGGCAATAGCGCTGACGATTTAGCCATGACCACTCCTGAGCAATACGACGAGATGGGTGTTAAATATTACCTGAATCAAGAAGTCATCTCTATCGATCCTCAAGCGAAAAGCGTCACTAGTTCTGGCGGCGATATAATTAGCTACGATAAATTAGTCTTAGCCACCGGCTCTTACCCCTTTGTACCCCCTGTGCCTGGTAAAGATCAAGAGCACATCCATGTCTATCGTACCTTAGATGATTTAGATGCCATCGCAGAATCCGCTAAGGATTCAACGGTAGGCGTTGTTATTGGCGGCGGGTTACTCGGTTTAGAAGCCGCTAACGCGATCAAACAGTTAGGACTTAAAACCCACGTGGTTGAGTTTGCGCCTCGATTAATGGCTGTCCAGTTAGACCAAGGTGGCGGAGATCTTTTAAGACAAAAAATTAATACCTTAGGCGTGGAAGTACATACTGAGAAGAACACCAAAGAAATTGTCGCTGGTGAAACTTGTAAATACAGAATGAACTTCGCTGACGGTAGTTTCTTAGAAACAGATACCATCGTCTTTTCGGCGGGCATCCGCCCAAGAGACAACCTAGCCCGAGCAGCTGATTTGCAACTTGGCGAACGCGGCGGCATTTCTATCAATAATCAGTGCCAGACCAGCGATGCTGATATTTATTCTATTGGTGAATGCGCACTGTGGGACAACAAAATTTTTGGCTTAGTTGCACCTGGTTATAACATGGCCAAAGCGGCTGTTAGTCACATCACTGGCGGTGACAAAGAGTTTGCCGGCGCCGACATGAGCACAAAACTGAAACTATTGGGTGTTGAAGTAGCCAGTATCGGCGATGCACACGCTAATACCCCCAACTCGCAAACCTATAGTTTTATCGATACTGCGACCGGCATCTATAAAAAAATTGTCATGGACGAGTCAGGAAAAATCTTACTTGGCGCAGTGATGGTTGGTGACAGTAGCGATTATGGTCAGTGGCTACAAATGGTACTGAATAAAATTGAGCTGACCCACCCACCAGAGTACTTGTTACTGCCTGAAGCTGAAGGTGAATCTGGCGGCAGCAGTGCTGGTATTGATGCACTACCTGACAGCGCACAAATCTGCTCTTGCCTGGACATCACTAAAGGCGAACTCAATGAAGCAGTAGCAGCAGGCGCGACAGATATTAGCGCTCTTAAATCTTGCACAGGTGCTGGTACGGGTTGTGGCGGTTGTGTGCCACTGGTCACTCAAGTGATGAATGCCCAACTGAGTAAACTTGGCGTTAGTATCGACAGCAGCTTGTGCCGCCATTTCAAATATTCACGCACCGAGCTATACGACATAATCCGCGTTAAAAACATTCGCTCATTTAATGCACTACTTGACGATTGTGGTGCGGGAGAAGGCTGTGAAATATGCAAACCCGCGGTTGGCTCAATGCTGGCATCACTGTGGAACGAACACGTATTAGAAGATGAGTTAATTGGCCTGCAAGATACCAACGACAACTTTTTAGGCAATATGCAGAAAAACGGTACTTACTCTATCGTTCCTCGTATCCCCGGCGGCGAAATCACCCCCGATCACTTAATACTGATAGGTCAAGTGGCTAAAGAATACAATTTATACACCAAAATCACCGGTGGCCAGCGCATCGATTTATTTGGCGCGCAGATTCACCAACTACCGGCTATTTGGAAGCGCTTTGTTGATGCAGGCCTAGAGACAGGACACGCATACGGCAAGTCATTGCGTACCGTTAAATCTTGTGTTGGCAATACTTGGTGTCGCTATGGGGTACAAGATAGCACCTCGATGGCGATATTAATTGAACAGCGTTACCGTGGCATCCGCTCCCCGCACAAAGTAAAAATGGCGGTCTCTGGCTGTGCCCGTGAGTGTGCTGAGGCGCAGAGCAAAGATTTTGGCATTATAGCTACCGATAACGGCTGGAATTTGTATGTATGTGGCAATGGCGGCATGCGTCCAAGACACGCAGATCTTTTTGCCAGCGACATTGATGATGCAACACTGCTGCGCTACATCGATATTATTTTCATGTTCTACGTCAGAACGGCAGATAGATTACAGCGCACCTCTGTTTGGATGGAGAGCCTAGAAGGTGGTCTCGATTACCTAAAAGAAGTGGTGATGGAAGACAAATTAGGCATCAACGACGAACTGTTAGCACAGATGGAGCACCTCATTGATACTTATCAGTGCGAGTGGAAAACCACCATCGAAACGCCTGAAAAACTCAAGCGCTTCAGCCATTACATTAATAGCAGTAAAGCCGATGACAATATCATTTTTGGTACAGTGCGCGACCAAATCAGCCCCAGTGAAAAAGCACTTGAATTAGCCACAGAACTATAAGACGGGATTTAATATGACAACAACTACAAAGACGAACTGGATAGACATTTGTCAATTACAAGACATTCCACGTAACACCGGAGTATGTGCAGATTTGCAAGGTACGCAAGTGGCTATTTTTCATATCCAACCACGTAACTTAGAGGGGGTAAGCCAAATAAAGGCCGTTTCAAATTTTGACCCCTTTGCCAGAGCTAATGTTTTATCACGTGGCCTTATCACCGAGTTAGATGATAAATATCGCATTGCGTCTCCCCTATTAAAGCAGCAATTTTGTTTAGATACCGGTATTTGTGAGCAGGACGAAAGTGTCTCAATCTCTACTTTTGAATCAAGAATTCACAATGGATTTGTACAACTTAAGGAGGTTTCTTAACGTGAATTCAAGTAAGTTTCGACTGTTTTCATTAAATCCACAAATGAAAATTTTGCATTTCAGTTGGGTAGCCTTTTTTATCAGCTTTTTGGTGTGGTTCAACCATGCACCACTATTGGGCATGATTGCAGAATCGATGGGGCTCACCGCTGAACAGATCAAGACTCTGTTAATCTTGAACGTCGCGTTGACCATCCCCGCGCGTATTATTATCGGCATGGTGACAGACCAATACGGCCCACGAAAAACCTATAGTTTACTGTTATTTGTCTGTGCTATCCCCTGCTTCATGTTTGCACTTGCAGACAATTTTGAGCAGCTAGCACTGGCCAGATTCTTGTTAGGCTTTATCGGCGCAGGCTTTGTTATTGGTATTCGCCTAGTCAGCGAGTGGTTCCCAGCACACCAACTCGGTACAGCTGAGGGCATATACGGCGGCTGGGGTAACTTTGGATCAGCCGCAGCTGCGGGCACAATGCCAGTACTGGCGCTGATGTTTGGCGGGGATGATGGCTGGCGTTGGGCGGTAGGTGTCACAGGTATTATCTGCATGCTCTACTCCTTTGTCTTCTATTGGGGTGTACGCGACACACCCAAAGGCGCTACTTACTTTAAACCTAAAAGCTCAAAGGCGATGGAAGTCACCAGCATTAGCGATTTTTACTTGTTGCTACTGATGAAGATTCCGTTATTTGCCGCTTTAGCACTACTGGTATGGAAGCTATCTCCCGAGGGCGTTAGCCTTATCGGAGAGACCTTTAGCATCATTGCTTACCTTTCACTGGTGGTTTTACTGATCGTCGAAGTGCGTGCTGCTTACCATGTTAACAAAGATATATTTGTTAAAGAAGTGGAGCCATTACACCGCTATTCATTCAAGCAAGTAGCGGTATTAAATGTCTTATATTTCGCCACTTTTGGCTCTGAACTCGCCGTTATTTCAATGTTGCCATTATTTTTTGCCGAGACTTTTAATCTCAGCATGGTAACGGCCGGATTACTCGCCTCAAGCTATGCATTTATGAACTTGGCATCACGGCCGTTAGGCGGCTGGATCAGCGATAAATACGGGCGCAAGATCACTCTGATGATTTTAACCACGGGCCTATCTTTAGGCTATTGTGTGATGGCAACCATCAACGGTGAATGGCCTCTCGTATTAGCGGTCATTGCTGCCATGAGCTGCTCGTTCTTTGTCCAAGCTGGTGAAGGTGCAGTGTTTGCTGCCGTACCATTAATCAAGCGCAGACTCACCGGGCAAATTGCGGGTATGACCGGTGCCTACGGTAACGTTGGCGCAGTGTTTTATCTAACGGTACTCTCTTTTGTTAGCTACCAAGATTTTTTCATTGTAATTGCGATTAGTGCCTTTGTCGGTTTAATGATGTTATTTTTAATGAAAGAGCCAAAAGGCGCTATGGCTGAGATCATGCCCGATGGTAGTGTTGAATTAATTAAAGTTAATTAACCATAACCAGTGTCAATATATTACGGGGTCTTAGAACTGAGCTTCTTTGACCCTGTAACAGTATTTGCATTGATGAGAGTCGCCACCTTTTTATGTCAAACTCCACCACTAGATCACAGCCACTAACCATCACCGCCGGTGGTTATTCAACCGCGGGTATCAAAAGCGAAAACCAAGATGCTTTTGCCGTCAAAATAACCAAAAGCATTGAGCTTGAAACAAAAGGTCATGTGGCGGTGATTGCCGACGGTGTATCCAGTGCCAATTGCGCTGCACAAGCCAGTCAAATGAGTGTCTGCCACTTTATTGAAGAATACCTAGCGACCCCTGATAGCTGGTCTGTTAGCAAGTCAGCAGCGAAGATCATTGCCGCGTTAAACAGTTGGTTGTACTCCAGACAGCAGACAAGTGCCGCTGACCAGCAAGAACAGCAGTGGTACAGTACCTTTTCAGCGATTATCCTCAAAGGCACGCAAGCGAGAATATTTCACATTGGCGACTGTCAAATTGCCAAGATCAACGCTGATGGTTATCAAGTCCTCACCAAAGCACACTCAACCCCCTCTGGTATTCTTAACCGCGCTTTAGGCGCTGCTAATCATGTCAAAGTTGATTACACCACCACGGAAATTGAAAAGGATGACCTATTCGTTTTAAGCTGTGATGGTGTTTATGATTTTATTAGCAAAAAAAACCTACGATCTATCATCAATGCAAGCGAAAGTTTAGAAATAGCCAGCCAGAGCATCTGCGAAAAAGCCTTGGCTAATGGCTCTCACGACAACCTAACTTGTCTGCTTATCAAAATTGAGAACGCCCCTGACATTTCATTTAACCAACTCGTCTACCAACGCAAACTGCAAGTTATACCTCCGGCACTGCCCATCGGCTCGGTGCTTGATGACTATGAAATCCTAGAGATAAAACAACAAACTGCCCGCTCACACGTGTATTTAGCCAAAGACCGAGCACTGCAGCGTGAAGTCATCATTAAAGTCCCCTCACTTAATTTCGATGAAGACCCGCAGTACATTGCCGCTTTTATTAAAGAGGGCTGGATTGGTGAGAAGTTTAACCACCCAGGCTTAATGAAAATCTATCCACGCAACCCTAACAGTAAATTTCTCTACCATGTGTGCGAGAAGGTAAATGGGCGACCACTAGATCAGTGGATGAGTGATAACAAAACGCCTGCTATTGACGTGGTCAGTGACATTCTCAAGCAAATGATCAGTGCACTACGCACCCTGCAGCGCATGGACATTATTCACTGCGATTTAAAACCAGATAATTTTTTAATGGATGATGCAGGACAAATAACTCTGATTGACTATGGCAGCTGTAAGATTGGCTGCTTTGAAGAACCCGCTGATGCAACCCCACTGGGCACTTTGTCGTACAGCGCACCAGAAATACTGTTAGGCGGCACGGCAAGCCATCAAAGCGATTTATTTTCTCTCGCCATTATTACCTACCAAATGCTCTGCGATCAACTGCCTTTTAAGACACTGAGCACGCCTGCAGATATTCCAAAATCATTTCAACAATGGCATTATCGCCCCATCAGCACTTTTCGTAAAAACATCCCCCAAGAAATCGATGAGACACTCAAAGAAGCACTTTGCGCAGATCCGAGCAAACGCACCCCGAGTTTTTCACAAATGTATGAAGGTTTTAAAAACAGGCACAATGAAACATTTAATGATTTTCAGCAGCCGCCGCTAATCGTGCGAAATCCAGTGTTGTTTTGGCAGTGTGTCAGTGGTTGTCTCGCCTTATTGCTCATCACAAGTTTGATTTTTTAACCTTGGTTAGCATAGTAATCCAGCCGATTTAACGCAGCAGATTTTAATATATTGAGCAGTCGAACTACTGAATGTTATTAACATGGGATATATAGGATAATGATACCGCTGTAGATTTACAGCAGGTTTTAGAATACCAAAACAATATTTTTTAAAACATCTAATGACCTCAACCAACGCCTTTTATAAGATAAAAAAGTATTAGTTGAGATCTAATGCTCACAACAGTAATTATCGTTTTTTGTGTCCTACTAACAAATTAGAACACTAAAACTTTCAAACATATTGCTTAGCGCGCTTGTGAGATAGCTTTTTGTTTTATCTTAGTAGAGGAGGTACGAGGGTTATAGTTTACTTGTACTATCTTTTTGCCACCTTGCTCCAAAAAGGCATCCACCGCCAGGTTATGTGGATTTTTACCCCAGTCTTCGCCGATTACAAAAATATCTACATCTAATTCCTTACAAGCGGTGACATATTCAAGCTCATGGTAAGCATACACCCTATCAACGCACTCTAACGCCATCAACATTTCCATACGTTGCTCAAGAGGAATTACGGGAACATTGGGTTTATAGCTATTAACGACTTCATCGGAGGCCACGCCTACTACTAAAGTATCGCCTAATTTTTTGCATTGTTCTAATAGAGCCAAATGGCCCACGTGCAATAAATCCCATGTTCCTACTGTATACACAAGCATTATATGATTTAATCCTTAGGTTATAATAAATTTCGATGCTATAGTAACACGCCAAGTTCTTAGGGGGACATGATTCAAATAATAAGTTCAAACACTCCTCTCAAAATTGACCGCACCCACTAAGCTATTTACTTCTAACACTTCCAGGATTGATAATGACAACACCCACCCCAACTCCCTCTGAATCTCCGCCAAAATCTATACTTTCTTTCGCTAAAGCCCCTCCTAACATATGCTCTTTGGTAGGCTTAGCCTCGACATTATTCGCCCTTTATTTCTGTATTTTAGGAAACTATTATGCGGCGATGATTGGCATGGTATGGGCGGTAGCTTTTGATTGGGCAGATGGGCTTATCGCGCGTCGCATGAAAGGTCGCACCGATGAAGATAAAAGTTTTGGCGGCCAACTCGACAGCATGATAGATATTGTTAGTTTTGGCGCTGTCCCTGCCGTGCTATTAATGAGCTATGGTAAATATGAACCCATCTTTTTAGTTGGTGCATTTTGTATCCTTGCGGCGGCGGCGCTACGCCTGAGTTATTTTAATACTTTCGGTCTTATGGGTGGCAAAAAATACACCGGTTTGGCGCTCGACAACAACAGTCTCATCTTAGTCTTTGTATTTTTATTTGAAGGATTGTTTAATGAGGCGACTTTCTCAGTGGTACTTTATCTGTCCATTGTAGGCATAGCTTATTTGAACGTATCAAAGCTTAAAACGCCCAAACTTTCTGGAAGCACCCGTAACGTATGTATTTTAGCGGCTTATACTCTGACCATTACCGCTGTTTATAGCTGGAAACTTTTGTCATAAACTGAGGCTTGCATTTTATTACTACCCTCTTAAAGTCGGCATCAGATTTAAAAGCACCTCCCCGTCACACAAAACATTGCCTATAGATAACCAGCCTCTATTAAATAGAGGCTTTTGGCAGACTCTTACACATTCCCTTACCCCCCCCAAACTTAGCAAAAAATCTTTCTTGCAAACTAAACATCGCTCTAAACCTTTTTTCAAAATCATTACTGACACTAATTGTCAGCAGCATGACTTAAAGTAGCCACTGGATAGATTTGAAAATCAAAGCAATGCATCAGAAAAATGCCTGACTATTGTATTTATGCGCCAAAGATAACGCTCGATTTTAAAATTTAAACAAGATAATGACGAATCGTCATAATAAACATTTATAACTTTACATTACTTTACATCACGTCTATCGTTGACGGATCGTCAATATAAAAAGTAGCTAACATGAGCCCCAAAATATTTAGCCCTGAAGAAAAAGATGCCCGCGAGCAAGAAATGCTCGGATGCGCCAAATTGATCATTAGAGATGAAGGCCTCGCTGGATTAACGATCGACAAGCTAGTCAAACAACTGCCTTACTCTAAAGGCACCGTTTATAACCATTTCAGCAGTAAAGAAGACATCATGCTGGCCATCTGTACTGAGCACATGCAACAGATTGGCGAAATAATGGCGCGAGCTCTCACCTTTAACGGTAACAGCAGAGAAAAGGCATTAGCAGTACATGTGGGTTCAATGCTGAATTCTCAAGCTTATCCTGATGATTTTATGATTGGCGTATCCGTTAAATCAGCGGGCTGCACTTCTAAAGCTTCTGAGTTTAGACGCCTTAAGCATCAACAGATAGAAATGGCCTTTTTGGCCCCTATTTTTGCGCATTTTCGCAGTGCTGCAGAGGCTGGCGAATCTATCGTGCCTGCGGGCATGTGCATAGAGCAAATGGCTTTCAGTTGCTGGAGTGCTGATTTTGGTGTGCAAACATTACTGATGGGAGATAACGATGCTTGCAGTATTCGCTCCCAGCTCAACGTAGAAACAGAACTACTCAATAGCATCAACCTCATTCACGACGGTATGTGCTGGCAACCATTGGCGAAAGACTTTGATTGGAAGGCATCGGTCGAGCGCATCAAAACAGAAATATTTTCAGCGGAGGTCGAAATCATATCTCAGCTGCAAACTTCACTTAACACACTTTAATTAACTTAACATTTCGGAGCAAACCATGAGAGAACGCATTTACAATTTTGCACTCAACCGGCCTTGGATCGTATTATTGATATCAATAATACTGGTAATGGGTACGGCATACGGTGCTAAAAACCTGGTCTTTAAAGGCGATTACAAGGTGTTTTTCAGCGATGAAAACCCGCAGCTGACAGACTTTGAAGCCATGCAGGAAATATATTCCAAAAGTGATAACGCGGTTTTCATTCTAGAGCCAAAAAATGGTGATGTTTTCACACCTGAAAACTTAACGGCCATACATTGGCTCACCAATGAAGCTTGGCAGGTTCCCTACTCAACTCGAGTAGACTCAATTGCTAACTTTCAACATACCATCGCAGAGGAAGACGACCTGATCGTTGAAGATCTAGTCTTAGATCCAACGACCTTGACCGATGCACAAATGCCTGAAATAAAACGCATTGCCACCACTGACCTGCTGCTATTAAATAAAATAGTCTCTGAAACTGGCCATGTCACTATTGTCAATGTAACACTCCAGCTACCGGGCCTAGATCCGATTACTGAGATTCCTGAAGTTGCCGCTAAAGTACGTGCTATTCAAGCGCAATTTGAAGCAGAGAACCCAAATTTCAATGTCCAGCTAACGGGCATGGTCATGATGAATACCGCCTTCTCTGAAACCTCAATATCAGACAGCTCCACCTTAGTACCTGCCATGTTTGGTATTGTGTTATTAACCATGATTCTGCTACTGCGCAGTTTCAGCGGTACTTTTGCCACACTGATTGTAATTATCTTCAGTATTCTAGGCACTATGGGCGCTGTTGGTTGGATGGGCTTTTACCTCACAGGGCCATCTGTCAGTGCACCGACCATGATCATGACTTTGGCGGTGGCGGATTGTATTCATATACTCACTAGCTACTACTATGAAATGCGTCAAGGCAAAGAGAAAAAAGAAGCGCTGCAAGAGAGTTTGCGTATTAACTTCAAACCTATTTTGCTGACCAGTGTCACTACTGCCATCGGCTTTATGAGTATGAACTTCTCTGACTCTCCGCCCTTTAGAGACCTAGGTAATATGGTTGCTATTGGCGTGATGTTAGCGTTTGTCTTTGCTATCACCGTCTTCCCTGCACTATTGATGGTTTTGCCGTCTAAAAAAATCAAAGCATCCGCTGAAAGCAATAATGGTTTAATGGAAAAGTTTGCCGATTTTGTTATCGCGAAACGTAAAATTCTATTACCTAGCACTGCTGTCATTATCGTTGTGATCGCGTCATTCCTGCCACAAAATGAGTTGGATGATAACTTTGTAGAATATTTTGATACTACAGTACCCTTTCGTAACGCCACCGATTTTATGGAAGCTAATTTATCTGGCTTAGCTTTAATTGAAGTGTCGATCGACAGTAAAGTCAGTAGCGGTATTAACGATCCCAAGTTTTTAAAAGCGGTTGGTGATTTCAGTGAATGGATGCGCGCCCTACCTGAAACTGACCATGTCAGCACTATCTCGGATGTATTAAAGCGTCTTAACAGAAACATGCACGGCGATGACGATAGTTACTACCGTCTACCAGAAGAGCGTGAACTTTCTGCCCAGTATTTACTATTGTACGAAATGTCACTTCCTTACGGCCTTGACTTGAATAACCAGTTAAACGTCGATAAGTCATCGACTCGTGTTATCGGTACTTTTAAGAACCTTAGCTCTTCTGAGCAGATCACTATCGAACAGAACATGTATAAATGGTTCGCTAAAAACGCACCCGATTACAAAATTGATATCGCCAGCCCGACTCTGATGTTTGCCCACATCGGTCAGCGCAATATAAACAGCATGTTGATCGGCACTACTGTAGCGCTTATCTTAATCTCGCTACTGTTAGCTTTTGCACTGCGCTCAGTACGCTACGGCATCATCAGCTTGTTACCTAACCTAATCCCTGCATCAGTCGGTTTTGGTTTATGGTACTTCTTAGATGGTCAAGTAGGATTGGCACTGTCTGTGGTAACAGGCATGACGCTCGGCATCGTGGTTGATGATACGGTTCACTTCTTATCTAAGTACAAACATGCCATAGATCACTACGGAAAGAGTAGCGAAGAGGCGGTTAAATATGCCTTCAGCAGTGTTGGTCGCGCTCTTTGGGTTACCACTTTGGTACTAGTAGCAGGCTTTATGGTACTGGCTCAATCTAGCTTTAAATTAAACGGCGACATGGGCCTATTAACAGCAGTAACCATCGCTGTTGCACTTATCGTCGACTTCTTATTCCTACCGCCACTATTAATGATGTTAGATGGCAAAAAGAAAAGCAGTACTACAACGACATCAACGGATCAATCAGCAGATTTAAATCTTGCGAAGGGAAATGCAGAATGAAAATGAATACATTAGTCACATCAATAATAGCCGGATCTCTTTTATTAAGTGCATCAACAGTCTTTGCACAGACAGCCGAGGAGCAAGGCTTAGCTATATCGCAGGAAAGTATTACGCGTGATAACGGCTGGGTAGACATGCTCGCTTCGATGAACATGGTTTTACGCAACAAACAAGGCCAGGAAAGCATCCGCGAAATTCGCATGAAAACTCTAGAAGTTGAAGGCGATGGCGATAAATCTTTAAGCATTTTTGACAAGCCAAGAGATGTTAAAGGCACTGCATTTTTGAGCTTCTCTCATAACGTCGGTGCTGATGACCAGTGGTTGTACCTTCCCGCTCTTAAGCGTGTTAAACGTATTGCATCACGCAACAAGTCAGGCCCATTCATGGGATCAGAATTTTCTTTTGAAGATTTAGCGTCGTTTGAGATAGAAAAGTACAATTACAAGTTTATTGAAGAGCAAGCTTGCGATATCGGTACTTGTTTTGTCGTGGAGCAATACCCTAATGATAAAAACTCTGGCTACACAAAGCGCATTGTCTGGATAGATAAAGCCGAGTACCGCATGCTTAAAACAGAGTTTTACGACCGTAAAGGCAGCTTACTAAAGACACTTACCAGCCATGACTTTAACCAGTATAACGGTAAGTTTTGGCGCCCTAGCCTAATGAAGATGGTTAACCACCAGAGTAAAAAAAGCACCGATTTAATGTGGAGTAATTACAAGTTCGGCAATGGTTTATCTGAGTCCGACTTTAATAAAAACACCTTAAAAAGAGCCCGTTAATATGAATAAGATCGCTTTATTGGCGATCGGCGGTGGGCTGCTTGCGCAGCCTGCCATCGCCGATGAAATATTTTTCGAAGCCAGCGGAAAACTAAGCACAGAAGTCACCATGTACGCTAGCGAAGGTGCTTTTAGCCAGCAAGACTATCGCTCTAACCTCTCGGTTGCTCTCACTCCTGAGTTTTTCTGGGAGTGGAATGACGGTCAAGACAGCGTTACTTTCCAACCTTTTTTACGTAAAGACCAGCGCGACGCTCAGCGTACACACGCAGATATTAGAGAGTTAAGCTGGGTACACCTCAGTGATAATTGGGAGCTTAGAAGCGGTTATCGTAAAGTATTTTGGGGCGTGACAGAATTCCAAAATTTGGTTGATGTGATCAATCAAAAAGATAGCGTAGAGGGTCTTGATAGCAGCAATAAGCTCGGCCAACCCATGATCAACCTATCACTGGTAAAAGACTGGGGTATCATTGATTTTTATGTACTGCCAGGCTTTCGTGAGCAAACCTACTCATCCGCTGATGGGCGTTTACGTGCAGGTCTAACGGTACACGATTCGCTCACTAGCTACGAGTCATCTCGTAAGGAAGATCATATCGATCTGGCAGCGCGTTGGAGCCACTCTATTGATGTATACGATATTGGTGCTCACTGGTTTAAAGGGACTGATCGCTCAGCACAATACCAAGTGGTCACCCTCAACGGTAGCCCTGTGCTTAAAGCGCATTACCAGCAAATAGAACAAGTCGGTGTCGACATTCAAGCCACGATTGATAGCTGGTTGTATAAAGGCGAAGTTATCTATCAAGACAACGACTCCGAGAATTTCTGGGCCGCCCAGCTAGGTGCTGAATATACCCTTTACGGTATTCAAGAATCCAACACGGATTTAGGCATACTGCTAGAGTATGGTTATGATCAAAGAGGCACTGATGCCAGCGCCAACATGCAAAACGACATTGGTTTTGGTGCTCGTTTAGCGTTTAACGACACTCAGAGTTCATCGGTACTTGCAGGCGTTATCCACGATTTAGACTATCACGGCACTAGTTTTTCCATTGAAGCGGAGCGTCGTTTTGGTGATAACTGGAAAGCAACTCTTGAAGGCAAAGCCTTTTCATCGGGCAGCAGCAATGACCCTGCTAGCATATTCGACAAAGATGACTATATTAAGTTAACACTAGATCGTTATTTCTAAGCACTTATCCTCAGCCTTTTTTAACGAGTAGCGCTATAACACTTCCCTTTGGATATTTGTAAAAATTGCTGCCAATTTTTGGCAGTAATGAAGACTAAATTTCCAGCGTTATCACTGGCCGGCCAATGGCGGTCAGTGATTTTTTTAACGAAATAACACCTCCCTCCCCTTTTATACTATTAACAATACAGTCTCAATAAAAGTGCTGATATACTCGGCTAATTTTTAGGGTTTGTCAGATGTTATCTTGTTGCATTAAATCTGTTTATCGCACAAAAACAATCCAAGTCTCTTTTAAATTACTCATCGCTAGCTCTCTAATACTAGTGGTAGGTTGCGCCTCTAAACCTGGTATTTCAAATGCTGTCAGCTGGAAAAAACTTAAAGGATGGCAAAGTGAAGATCACAGCGCACTACTCCCACCGCTACTGGCCCAATGCCCCAAACTCGAGAAAAAGCAGCCTACCTGGCAAACACTTTGCGCTAAAGCACGACTGCTTGAAAACGCTAGCGATCGACAAATCAAAGCCTATTTCCAAGAGCAATTTACGCCACACAAAATCAATGGCCTCAAAGGCGCCAGTCGTGGTTTAATCACTGGCTATTACGAGCCTTTACTCAAAGGTAGTTACACCCAAAGCGCCCGCTTTAATTACCCGCTTTACAAAAAGCCTGCCAGTTTATTAAAAGTTAAACCCTCAAAAAACTTACTCAAAGTTAAAGACAACCGGGCACGAGGGCGTGAACACCAAGGAGAAATCATCCCCTTTTATTCTCGCGCACAAATTGACGGTCCCAAAGCCCCATTAAAAGGCAATGAGCTATTATGGGTTGATAGCAGTGACGATGCTTTTTTCTTGCATATTCAAGGCTCTGGATTAGTAGAACTTGAAGATGGCAGCGTGATTGGTGTAGGTTATGCTGGCCAAAATGGACACCCTTACCGGGCGATTGGTCGTGATTTGGTGGCGATGCAAGCAATAGCCAAAGCGGACATTTCACTGCAATCTATAAAAACCTGGCTCACTGAGCACCACTCTCAAGCACAATGGCTAAAAAACAAAAATCCAAGTTATATATTTTTCACGTTACGCGAGAAAATAGAGCACGGCCCCAGGGGATCACTTAACGTACCTCTCACCCCAGAGCGATCTGTGGCAGTAGATAGAAGCATTATCCCATTAGGCAGCCCATTATGGTTAGATACTAAATTACCGCAAAGTGACGATCCTTACAGGCGCTTAGTTTTTGCCCAAGATACTGGGGGCGCCATTAATGGCCCAGTGCGAGCCGATATGTTTTTTGGCCGTGGAGCGCGCGCTGAAGCATTGGCCGGAACAATGAAGCAGCAAGGCAGTATTTTTATATTATTGCCTAATTAATATTCATCCTCAAACAGTGGCATAGCGAGGCTGATCCTATAGCTCAAGATGAGGGGCACTAGATATGGGCGTCTAATTGTTCCTAAAATTATCTTTGGTAATGCTCAGAAATAATTAATGGGTCAGACGCAGTAACTCATGGTTTCAGGATGGACGTTAATTAACTGATTATCAGAATAAGCAGTCTTAGACTATAAACCTCAGGCATAAACCAACTAATTTCCCTTTAAACGATTCAGCCAGATTTCATCCTTGGGTTTTATTGACAAAATAGAGTGCCAGGCTGTCACCGTTCCAAATAATTAATAACAATCATCGATCGTCGTTAAAAGAAATAAATTTAGCCATCGATAACACTCCCTGTTACTTATCGTCATTTTAGCAAAATTGGAATGCTATCTTAGGCTTTTATACAGTCTCAACGCCAAGTTAAATCGGCGACGCAACCGGTCGACTTTGAACGCCTTGTTAATTATTACAGATCAAGATTACGTTTTAACACCTTTGCTGATGTAATAATTCGCGTAGTGCGATAAAGCTCAGGATGCTTGTCACTGTCTGTATAACGCATAGGCTCGCCTGACGTCGGACTAACAAACCAAGATACTTCGGCTCGCGGCTCGCCTAGCTCCTTTTTAAGCGCTTGCGTTGTAATACCTATCGCTTCGGCCGCCGCATTTAACGTGCAGCGTGTTTTTACGTTATTTATGTAATCTACTACCAGGGTAACTTTGTCCAACACTACAAGATGCTCCTTATAAAGTTAACAGCTTCTTAGGCGGAGAATTTTCATGTTTAAATACGAAAACTTTCCGCCTTTGATGCTTTTAATATTTCCAACAATCTAATATTAACATTATATTTCAAATAGTAATGCTCTTTATTGGCTTATTCTCTCGCGGAGGATTACGGATTCAGTGACACCCCCCTCGTTTACTGTGTTTATAACCAGCATCCAAAACACCAAAACTCTAATAAAATCGTGATAAAACAAACAAAAATGAACCTTACCTACAGCGGCTCGCCAAAGGTGGGAGGCATGCGCAACCCCATATTCTCGTGGGTAATAATAGGAGCACTAGGTGTATACACCGGCGCCTGATCAAGTACTTGATGACAATGCAGCAATACGTTAACAGCACTAACCACTTCGACGTGTAAATCCTGATCGATAATGATGTCAATGTCATTTTCGGTTAACAATTGGTAAGAGCCCTCGTTAAGCTCGTGTCCTATATAAACCACTTCTTTACTCCAGCCCATATCTTTGATGGCGCTAGCAACACCGCTAGTACCTCCAGCTAAACTGTACACACCTAAAGGTTTGATACCGGATTTAAACAGCGACATTAAACTTTGGTAACTCTCTTCATCGAGATCGTGGTTGTTCAGCGATTCACGAATAACAAGGTTAGGATATTGCTCGCGTATGATGCGGCGAAAACCGAGCTCGCGCTCATACTGCGAGCGGTAAGGCGCACTGACCACCAGCACTACTTCGCCTTGTTTATCGCCGATAAAACGGCCCATCAAGCTTCTTGCAGTGCGCCCGGCGCTGACATGGTCCATGGTCACACAGCCAAGACGAATAGTGCCGCTAATATCTGTAGTGACACAAACCACAGGAGTCCCCTGGGAGATGATTTTATTAACAATGCAGGAGTTGGTGGCATCTTCACGACAGACGATAATTAACCCATCATGTTTGGCTGCCGCCTCTTTAAATAGCGCTATATATTGCGCTAAATCAAACATAGCTAAGCGGTAGGTCTCAATGCTGATGTGTAATTACCCTTGCTGATCGCCACGCTTGGACTACTGTTTGTATTTCGTGGCATTGCCTACGCACTCACCGATAATCACACTTTTGCCGCAAGTCGCGACATTCGTGATGATGCGCTGTTTAGCATTTTAGCTGGCGGTCGCAGTACCGTGATCAGTACTTTGTGCGGAGCGTTTATTCTCTCTAGCATTCAGAGCTATCTGGTGGTGATGGGCCTTCAACCGCAGTGGTTTATGTTACTGCTCGCTGGCATTGCAGTATTAGCCTCTTTAGCCAATAACAAACCAAGCCTGTTAGTTAGTCGCTAACGATAATGACGGTATTTGTGTTGACCGATATCGATACAAGTACTCCTTTTATGAAGATCAAGTTATTGCACAGTCGAGCTTATTATGGACTTGATCTTCCTTTTTATACCAATCACTATGCATCTCTCTACAACTGCCGCAGTGTCCTATGCCGCTCTTCGAACTAAGAGTTATAGCAGAAACTCAATATTCAATCTGTCATAGAAAAGCTCAAAGGCTGCCATGTAATAGCGCGCACTGTCGCAAAGTGCTATTGTCGATTTGTATAAAATTCAAAACTTTATAATTAATTTCATCTAAAGCGGTGACGCAATATCGATACAAACCACAAATCATACCAGCGATTAAGGCTGGTTTATCAGCAGCTAATCGCACTTTCTACCTAAAGCCTTAAACAGGCCTTAATGCATAAAGGACAACCAAGTGATAGAACGTAAAAGCGGTATCTATAGAGGGAGAAACAAATCTTCTGCCTATAAAGATTTGGTGTGGACGGTTGCAACATCATCAGATACCTCGCTGGATATTGCAGGACAAACACAATCAGCCTTAGACATTATGCAACTGAATTTAGTGGAACTGGGCAGTGATAAATCCAAGATAGTGTCGGCTCAAGTCTATATCGCAGATATGAACACTAAAGCATTAATGGATAGCGTTTGGTGTGAATGGTTCGGTGAAAACGCACAAAACTGGCCGCAAAGAGCCTGTTTGGGTGTCTCTCTTGAAGGTGATGTTTTAATTGAGATAACCGTGACAGCAGTGCGTTAATGATCTGCTCGTACCATTATCTTTAATAATGTAACGCTGTGCTAAGCAGTAACAATCCGTTCTTTTTAATATTGCATTGCAATAGCTAACGGCGCTGCCAGCTGATAACACTAATTTATTCAATGAATGTTTTATTATCCGCTATTTGAACTATTCTTTTATTATTTATAACGCTGACTTACGCGGTTCAGCAGCAACAATTAATTAAAAGCCAGAACAAAAGGAAATGTATATGAAAAATATCATGTTGGGTTTGTTAATCGGTTTTAGTGTTTTCACCAATGCGTTTGCAGCCTCTGTGGCAGAAAAAATCACGCTTTACAGCTACCACAATCACCCGCCGTTTGTCACCGCCAAAGGCCAAGGCTTAACCTATGACCTGGCAGAGAAACTGAACACCCTCGCCGCTGGAAAATACGATTTTCAAGTAAAGATAGTCCCTCGTAGTCGACTTAATTTATTTTTAAAAGATTGGATCAACGGCACTTGCCCCTCCATCGAGTGCAACAAGCAATGGCTAGTTGCCTGGGTTAACCCTAAATGGGGTTTCATTAGAGGCGAGAGCAATAATTATCTATGGCACTCTCTCTTTACCGACAGCAATGTGATTGTATCTAACACTGAGACTAATTTTAACTATGAAGAGCCCGCCTCCCTGAAAGGATTAGTATTGGCAGGTATGCGCGGACATCGTTATGTAGGCATCGACGATCTGGTCGCGACTGGCGACATTACCCGCATCGATGGCAACCGGGAGCGAGACAATTTGCTCAAGGTGCTGCACAAGCGGGTAACAGCGACACTACTGCCTAATTCTACTATGCAATATTTGCTCAGTAATGATCCTATTATCAAGGAAAAGGCGGGGCAATTTAAGATATCTGCCACCAAACACCAAATCTACAAACGTTTTATTATGCTCCCCAGCGATCGTGAAGACATTTTTACTTTGCTCAACTCGGTTCCTGTCTCTTCGTTAATAAAGGTTACGCAATAGCACTATGGATTACCAGAAAGTACCTATCACCCAATCGATCGGCGTCGAATTACTGAAAAGGATATTTGGCGTTTATTGTATCGCGGCACTTTTGATAACCTTGTTTCAGGGGTGGTTAGAGTATGCGCAAACCAAAGATAGGGTGATTCAGTTAATGATTGAACACCAGCCAGCGGTTGAAGAAAGCTTAGCTAATGCCGTCTGGCATTTAGACCAACCTCTGATAGATTCTTTACTCAAAGGCATTATCTCCCAGAGAATTATTGTCGGTGTAGAAATATTCACTGAAAAAGGAGAAATTCTAGCCAGTGCCGGGGCCATCACCCATGCTACTGAATTTACCAATGACGCTGTTGGTACTGATTTGATATCAATGCAAAACGCCATTCATCAGGACAGATATAGACATCAGTTTGTACTCTTAGATCCGACTGAGTTATCCAGTGAGGCAATAGGTTTGGCGGTATTCCATTCAGCTAACGATGTGGTTATCGAGGAGGTGCAACCGCGCCTTATCTCTTTGGTGATAGCGGCCATCGTAAAGACCGCTATTTTGTGGGTTGTCTTTATCTACTTTGGGCAAAAACTGTTGAGCCAGCCACTGTTACATTTAATGGCCATGGTTAGAAAACTACCATTGGATGACAGCAACCGCCGGGAGACGCCTAAAAAAACCAAACTCAATGAATTACAATTATTTGAATTTGCGCTAATAGATACCGCGCAAAAGTTGGAACTCACCTTACACTCGCTACGCACCAGTAACGAGAAACTCAGCAAAATAAACATCCACTTACTCAGAGCGGTAGAGCAGAGCCCTACACTATCGGTGATACTGACTCCTGACGGACAAGTAGAATATGCGACCCCTAGCCTGGGAAATTTATCCGGTTATTCGCCCGCCCAGATCCAGGGATTATTTGATAAAGATTTATTAAAAAGCATCGCTTTCCACGATTTTGTCAAGCAGTGTCACCTTGGAAAAACCCCCGACAAAAATCCAGCCTCTGAGCTTTCTATATTGGATAAAAATGGCCAAATAGTCTATTTAACTGCCAACCTCTCCGCCGTTTATTCCGAGCAAGGCAATGCCGATAATTTCTTATTTTCTGCAACAAACATTAGCAAAAACAAAAGATTGCAACTAGAACTTAAAGAAAAAAACGAAGAACAACTACATACTATCGAACATTTAAAAGAGGCGCGAAGTCAATTAGTACAATCGGAAAAAATGGCCTCTATCGGTGAATTATCGGCAGGTATTGCCCACGAAATAAATAACCCTATCGCCTTTATCAATTCCAATACCTTTACCCTTGGAAAATACAATGAACAGCTGTTTCAACTGATTGATTGTTACAGAGAGCAGCTTAAAGAGGGTTTAGCTGATCATGAAAAAATCTGCAAGATAGAACGGGAAATTGATTACGACTTCTTGCGTCAAGACATCCGAGAAATGACCCTTGAATCCCAGGAAGGCCTGAATAGGATCAAAAAGATTGTTGCCGATCTATTATTTTTTTCCCGATCAAATAACAATAAGTTCGAATTATACGATTTGCGAAAAGGTATCGAGAGCACATTGAGTATCGCCTGGCACCAATTAAAAAATAATACCCAGATAGTCAAAGAGTTTGCCGACATCCCCGAAATTGAATGCATCCCCTCACAAATCAACCAAGTATTGATGAATTTATTGATCAATGCTTCTCAGTCTTTTGCCGACCAGGGCATTATCACCATCAAAACAATAGCTGCAAAAGACACTATCATGGTGCAAGTGGAAGATAACGGTAGCGGCATTGAGCCCGCGCACTTGAGTAAATTATTTGACCCTTTTTTCACGACTAAAGAGGTGGGTAGTGGTACGGGCTTAGGGCTCTCGGTGTCCTACGGTATAATAAAGAAACACCGAGGGGAGATCACTGTCACTAGTGAATTAGGCAAGGGCACTTGTTTTACGCTGACACTACCCATTAAGCAACCTGTACCCGATACTGACTTGTAGAATGATGATAATTAAGCGGAACTGTAGTGAAAAACACTGCAGCTGCTGCTAATCTAACAGCTCGATCTGCAATCCATGTAATAACCTAACCACTTCAAAACGACTAAATTTTGCGCCTTTGATCAGGTTGTTTTCGATATTTATGTCGTAATTGGTCGCTTCGTAAAAACTGACTTTACTTAAATTAGTGCGATTAAATAAGCTACCGCTAAAATCACTGTGCGAGAAATCGCCACCATTAAAGTCCCCTTCCCTAAAATCAACTTCTAGCGCACGACACTCTATTAATTTAAGCCCCTGTAACTTCAGCCCATAAAAACTGCTGTCATTTAAAATACAGCCATCAAATGTTATTAATCCTTCTAACACCACACTGGGCCAGCTTACTTTTCCCCAATCAATACCCAACATTTTACTGTTTTTAAACTGTACTTCATTAATTCTGCTCTTGGGGAACTGCGCCAAGCTAAAATTACAATTGCTAAAGTGACAGTCTAAAAACCGGCAGTGGTCAAACACTACTTCGCTAAAGTCACAGCCATCAAAACGACAATCTTCAAAGCTTAAATCGCTAAAAGTTACAGCGCGCAGATCCAGCTCTTTGAAATGCTCGCCGTCATAATCTTGTTCAGTGAATGTTGTCATCAATAAACCCTAATACCTTAAGAGGCATAATCACTTGGAATTCTCACCCAGCCTTCCATCAACACTCGTGCACTGCGCCCCATCACCACTTTATCTGCCTGCCATACGCCATTGGTGACGCTAGCACTAGCGCCCACTAATAAAACGCCGCTTGGGTGCCCAAAAGTGACTTCACTGCCGGCTTTTTCCCCAGTGGCTAAATTGACTAACGTACCATTAATAGCTGCAGCAGTACCGATAGCGACGGCAGCAGTACCCATCATTGCGTGGTGCAACTTACCCATAGACAATGCACGCACTGATAAATCGATGTCAGCAGCAGCAATCTGTTTACCACTGGAACTTAGATAATCTTGCGCTGGGGAAACAAAGGCTATTTTAGGGGTATGCTGGCGAGTTTTAGCGTCTCCAATATCTGTTATCAAACCCATTTTCAGCGCACCGTAACTGCGAATAGTCTCAAATCTTTCCAGAGCTTGTACATCATTGTTTATCTCATCTTGAGACTCGATACCTGTGTAACCCAAATCTGCTGCATTTAAAAAGATGGTGGGGATGCCTGAGTTAATCATGGTCACCGTAAAACTACCCACCCCAGGCACTTCTAATTGATCAACGACATTACCAGTGGGGAACATCGCTCCCTCACCGGCGGGATCGATAAATTCGATATTTATTTTAGCACTCGGGAAGGTCACTCCATCTAATGAAAAGTCACCCGTTTCTTGTACTTCACCGTTGCAAATAGGCACATAGGCATTGATGGTTTTTTGGATATTTTCCTGCCATATACGCACTGTCGCTACCCCATTTTCAGGGATACGCTGCGGGTCAACTAAACCACTACTAATAGCAAAAGCACCGACGGCTGCGGTTAAGTTGCCACAGTTGCCACTGTAATCAACAAAGGCTTTGTCGATGGCCACTTGGGCAAACAAGTATTCTACATCGTGAATCTCACAGTGGCTTTCAGATAAAATCACCGCTTTACTAGTGCTAGACGTCGCCCCACCCATACCATCGGTCTGCTTGCCATAGGGATCTGGACTGCCGATCACCCGCAGTAACAACGCATCGCGATCAGGCCCTGCTACTTGTGCAGATTTGGGCAGATCTAGCAGGCGAAAAAACACCCCTTTACTGGTACCACCACGCATATAAGTGGCAGGTATTTTAATTTGTGGGGCATGAGTCATAGTTTAGCTTTCCTTAATTCTTAAAAGTTGGTGGCGATTACTGTTCACTGTTAGTGGCTAAAAAGTCTTGGGCAAAGCGCTGTAACACGCCACCAGCTTGATAGATTGATAACTCCTCAGCAGTGTCTAAGCGACAGATAACTTGTTCTTTTAATACCTCGCCATTTTGACGCGTGATGACTAGCTGCAACTCGCCACCTGGGCTTGGATCACCCAACACATCGTATACCTCACTCCCGTCTATCTGCAAGGTGTTGCGATCTACTGTTGATTTAAACTCAAGCGGCAATACACCCATACCCACTAAGTTAGTGCGATGAATACGCTCAAAGCCCTCTGCCACTATCACTTCTACCCCCGCCAAACGCACCCCTTTCGCTGCCCAATCTCTGGAACTGCCCTGCCCGTAATCGGCGCCGGCTATAATAATTAGCGGCTGCTTACGCGCCATGTAAGTTTCTATTGCCTCCCACATGCGTGAGACTGTCCCTTCAGGCTCAATGCGTGCCAGCGACCCCTGTACCACCTGCCCATCCTTTTTAACCATTTCATTAAACAGCTTGGGATTGGCAAAAGTGGCACGCTGCGCTGTTAGGTGATCCCCCCTATGGGTTGCATAAGAGTTAAAGTCTATCTCTGGTAAACCCATTTTATCCAGGTAAGCACCCGCGGCACTGTCGAGCATGATGGCATTGGAGGGCGAGAGGTGATCGGTGGTGATATTATCACCCAACACTGCTAGAGGACGCATACCCTTAAGCGTGCGCTCACCGGCAAGCGCTCCATCCCAGTATGGGGGACGTCTAATGTAGGTACTTTGCTCACGCCAATCGTATTGTGGGTCAACCTGCTTCCTGGTTTTGTCTGATAAGTCGAACATTGGGATGTAAACACTGCGAAATTGTTCAGGTTTGACGCTGCGCTTTAACACTGTATTAATTTCTTCATCACTTGGCCATAAGTCTTTGAGTCTTATAGCATTGCCTTGCGAGTCAGTGCCCAGCACATCTTTCTCGATATCGAATCTAATAGTACCTGCTATGGCATAGGCAACCACTAGCGGTGGCGATGCCAAAAACGCTTCACTGGCGTGGGGATGGATGCGTCCGTCAAAATTTCTATTACCCGATAACACCGCTGTGGCGTATAGATCGCGATCGATTATTTCCTGCTTAATCTCTGGGTCCAATGCCCCACTCATGCCGTTGCAGGAAGTACAGGCAAATGCCACCACGCCAAAACCCAGTGACGCTAACTCGTCTAATAAGCCCGCCTCTTCTAAATACAAGCTAACCGTTTTAGAGCCAGGCGCTAGGGAGGTCTTTACCCAGGGCTTGCGCGTTAAACCCGCGGCATTGGCATTGCGTGCCAATAACCCTGCGGCAATCATGTTGCGTGGGTTACTGGTATTGGTACAACTTGTGATCGCGGCGATGATCACTGCGCCGTCGGGCATTTTACCTTCTTCTTGTTCAATCTTAGCGGCTATACCGCGTGCAGCCAGCTCTGATACAGGCACCACATTATGCGGATTGGAAGGTCCGGCTATGTTTCTAACTACCGCTGATAAATCAAAGTTCAGTACACGTTTATACTGCGCCCCTGCCATGTCATCAGCCCACAAACCCGTTTGCTTAGCATAGGTTTTTACTAATTCAACCTGTGAATCATCACGCCCTGTGAGTCTTAAATAGTCAATGGTGTTTTCATCGATATAGAACATCGCCGCGGTTGCGCCGAACTCTGGGGTCATATTCGAGATGGTGGCTCTATCGCCTAAGGTTAAGCTAGTAGCGCCCTCACCAAAAAACTCTAAATGACTAGAGACCACTTTTTGCTCGCGTAAGTATTTGGTCAAACTTAAAACGATATCGGTAGCGGTAATGCCTGGCGCTGCGCACCCCGTTAGCTCTACGCCAATCACTTCGGGGAAACGCATATAGGAAGCTCTACCGAGCATCACGCTCTCGGCTTCTAAGCCACCAACACCGATCGCGATAACACCCAGTGCATCCACCATCGGTGTATGACTATCAGTGCCAACTAAGGTATCGGGAAATGCCACCCCTTCACGGGATTGGATCACCGGCGACATTCGCTCTAAATTAATCTGGTGCAAAATACCGTTACCCGGTGGAATCACATCAACGTTATCAAAGGCCTCTTTGGTCCAATTGATAAAGTGAAAACGATCGTCGTTACGACGGTCTTCAATGGCGCGGTTTTTATCGAAGGCATCTGTTTCAAAACCTGCATGTTCCACTGCCAACGAGTGATCAACCACCAGCTGAGTGGGCACTACCGGATTCACTTTAGCGGGATCGCCGCCCTGCTCGGCAATGGCATCACGCAATCCTGCTAAATCTACTAGCGCAGTCTGTCCCAATATATCGTGACAGACCACTCGCGCTGGATACCAGGGAAAATCTAACTCGCTCTTTTGTTCGATAATTTGTTGCAGCGATACCGTCAGTTGCTGTGGATCACAGCGACGCACTAAATTTTCTGCCAATATTTTAGCCGTATAAGACAGCTTTTGATAAGCGCCTTTCTTAATGGCTTCTATCGCCTCACGAGTGTCGTAATAAGCAAGTGATGTGCCCGGCAGCGGTTTACGGTATAAGCGGTTCATGGTGTATTCCCAGAATGACAGACAACGCTGTAGCTCATCGCTACAGCAGGCTGCCTTTTATTATTGTGTGTTGAATCTAGTGCTCGCAAGATTCAAAGTATCGGGTTAAAACAAAAATCTCTGATGAATGAGACGGTGCCTAATCCTTTGTCATTAAACACGATCTTCTAACGCGACCCAAGTGGCACTTTCAGGCCCGGTATAATCAGCGCTTGGGCGTATGATGCGGTTATTGGCGCGCTGTTCCATAACGTGGGCAGTCCAGCCCGATACCCTTGAGCAGACAAAAATAGGGGTGAACAATTTAGTCGGTATATTCATAAAATTGTAGGCGGATGCGTGGAAAAAATCCGCGTTACAAAACAGTTTTTTCTCACGCCACATCACCGCTTCAACACGCTCTGAAATATCGTACAATTTGGCATTTTCGCTGTCTTGAGATAACCGTTGTGACCATTTTTTAATGATGGCGTTACGCGGATCGCTGGTGCGATAGATAGCATGGCCAAAGCCCATGATTTTATCTTTGCGCGCCAACATACCCATAACTTCCTGCTCTGCATGATCTGCATCACGCATGCTTTCAATCAGCTCCATTGCCGCCTCATTGGCACCACCATGTAGTGGCCCTCGCAGCGAACCAATAGCGGCACTCACACAAGAGTGAATATCAGAGAGGGTCGAGGCGCAGACACGCGCGGTAAATGTCGAAGCGTTAAATTCGTGCTCAGCATAGAGAATCAGTGACGCATTCATCACTTGCTCGTGCAGTTCACTGGGCTTTTTACCGTGCAACAGTGCTAAAAAGTGACCGCCAATAGAATCAATATCCGAAGCGGTAGTATCAATACGTATACCCTGATGGCTGTAACGATACCAATAACAAATAATCGAGGGGAACACCGCTAACATGCGCTCAATATGATGAGTTTGATCTTTGAAGTCAGTTTCGGTTTCAAGGTTGCCCAACATTGAACAACCCGTGCGTAAAACATCCATTGGATGGGCGCTTTTGGGGATATTCTCTAATACTGTTTTTAGCGCATCAGGCAAAAAACGCTGACTTTTTAAACGTTGGATATAAGCGGATAGTTCAGTTTTATTGGGTAATTTACCATTCACTAGCAAATAGGCGACTTCTTCGAACTGGGCTTTATCCGCCAATTCTGCCATATCGTAACCGCGATAAGTTAAGCCAGCACCCGTTTGACCTACCGTACAAAGCGCTGTTTCACCCGCTGATTGTCCGCGCAGACCGGCACCTGATAATTTCTTTGCATCAGCCATATTAGACTCCTTAATTCTTTAAGTTATTTTTTTTGTTTTTCAAGCGCAAACAATGCATCGAGCTTTTCTTCAAAGTCGTGATAATTTAAAAAATCATAGAGTTCCATACGTGTTTGCATAGAATCTATCACCGCTTTTTGATCGCCATCGCTCAACAAGGTTTCATAGACATTCAATGCCGCTTTATTCGCCGCACGAAATGCAGATAATGGATATAGCACCATAGTCGCGCCGTGCGCTGCTAACTCTTGTTTGTTAAATAGTGGAGTGGCACCAAATTCTGTAATATTGGCTAAGAGATGTTTTCCACCAATACCTTTAGAAAAAGCCGCGTAGTCATCCAGTGTATGTACTGCCTCTGCAAAAATGCCATCGGCTCCTGCCTCTAAACATGCCTGCGCTCGATCAACGGCGGCGTTCAGCCCTTCCATCTGAAAAGCATCGGTCCTGGCCATGATAAAAAAATCAGCATCAGTTTTGGCATCGACTGCCGCTTTCACTCGATCAACCATTTCCGTTAAGCTGACTATTTCTTTGTTGGGCCGATGTCCACAGCGCTTTTGCGCCACTTGATCTTCTAAATGCACCGCAGCGGCACCGGCTTTTTGCATCTCTTTAATAGCACGACCAATGTTAAACGCACCACCCCAGCCAGTATCAATGTCTACCATTAATGGGGTTTCTACAGCACTGCTAATACGGCGGACATCTTCGAGCACATCATTCATCGAAGTCATGCCTAAATCGGGTAATCCATAGGAGGCATTCGCCACCCCAGCACCCGATAGGTAAATAGCACTATGGCCGACACGTTCAGCCATCATAGCGTGATACGCATTGACAGTACCGACGATTTGCAGTGGTGAGTTATCAGTTAATGCGCGTCGAAAACGAGCGCCAGCAGAAATGGATGTCATTGTTAATCCTCAATTTAAGCTATATGAATAATAATTTGATGGTGAATATCGATAGTCATATAAAACGTTATTTATCTAACTTTTGTTCTATATTGACCCGAGCCGCACTAATATGACGGCGCATTAAAATTTCTGCCAACTCAGGATCACGTGCTTCGATTGCATCAACAATCTGGCGATGCTCTTTTAATGCGCGTACTGGTCGCGAACTAGAAACACTAAACTGATAGCGATACATACGCACTAAGTGATATAAATCACTACCGAGCAGCTCTAACATCTTGGCGTTGTTGCTGCCCTTAACAATACGATAGTGGAAGTCTAAATCGCCTTCTTTTTGAAAATATGACTGGCCATCTAATTGGGAAATAGACTCTTCGTGACGATCTAAAAGTGAGCGTAAATCATCGATTTCCTCCTGCGACATATGTACCGCAGCAAGACGAGCCGCCATACCTTCAAGTGCTTCCCTGACACGATATATTTCAATCAACTCTTTAACACTTAGCTGTACGACACGCGCACCTACATGCGGCTTTAACTCGACCAGACGCAACCCTTCTAAACGTCGTATCGCCTCGCGCAGTGGTCCGCGGCTAATGCCATAGCGACGGGCAAGTTCCGGCTCACTGATTTTGGTTCCAGGTGCTAGTTCACCCTTAACAATGGCTGTTACCAGCAGATTCATGACATTTTCAGCCAAAGTTTTATCTGCATTAAAGGCTTTTACTTTATTACCTTTGGCAGTACTAGGCGGGGTATTTTCTAGCTGGGCTTGTTTATTCACAATTTACCTTGGCGCTATACGAGGATGCGCTACAGATTGTCGACAATGTTAATATCGAAAGATACGCCCCTTTAACACAAGGGTCAACTCAGAAACCAATTATTGTCGACAATAACGTTAGATACATGAATATAAAGCGCCAATAAGGAAGAATCTAGAGAAAAAACCATAAGGGTGTTAACAAAAAAGATTATTTTGTGAAAACACTCTCTAAACAACAACTAGGAAAATCATTCGAAACTCAAGAAAAACAAGCCCAATCGTTAACAATCTTTACCCTTTGATCCAGATAGACACTATTTAAGCAGCTCACAGCAAAAGGTACAGAGTTAGCCCTTGGTATTTAGCTTATCTTTAATTCAGCGCTGTTAAACAATGCCGCTATTTGACGGGGCTTTTGGTAGGGAAGAGAGTGATCTGTGCCTGCAATACTGACATATCGCCAGCGAGGAGCGACGTATGCTAAGTGTTGGTGATATTGATGCATTGAGTCGACGCTGAGTCCACCTATCAAACTCAATACCGAGCCCTGAGCCGCGACAAGCTGCTCGCGATCTATATGCTGCGCCGCAAGATTGACGCACTCTAGTGCGTTAGCAAAGCCCAATTGACGTTTTAACAATCTCTCAACCGCCATCTTTTCAGCACTGGGTTGGACCTTGCGATTTGGGGAAATAGTATTTAAAAAATCTATCACCCCCGCACTAGCACTCCCGCCACGCAGCTGTGTTACTGTTTTGGCATATACATCTCGCAGCGCAATTGAATCCTCCCATTTCATTCTATCTAGCAGTCCGGGCTCAAGAACAAATTGCTGCAATACTTTATTGGGAAAACGCTGTTTAAAAAGCATCGAGACCAAACCGCCCAGAGAATAACCCGCTAAATCAAACGCAGACCATTTAAGATGCGACACTAACTCAGCAAGATCATCGACCAGTTCATCTACCGAAAAGCCAAGTTCCTGCTTAGAATGGCTGTGTGTCTCCCCCATCCCTCGTAAGTCAGGCACTAAAACATACTGCCACTGGGTCAACCGCTTAATGATGTTTGACCAAGTATCTACACCTGCGACACCGGCACCATGCAATAGCATTATCGCGCGCTGATTAGTGATTTGCCTGCTCTGGTAATAGTGATAGCAATATTGGTGGCCTGAAATATCGATAAAATATTTTTGTACATGGTATTTTTTATCAATCACAAGGCTATCTCTCTGCCTGCTGCAACTTGTCAAAATTTAAGTTTTTAGTGAGACGCCAGTATCGATAAATCAAAACAAAAGCGACGAAGATCAGACCAGAGGCGAGCCCTAACCAAACCCCTACTCCGCGATATTCAAGTACAAAACCTAATATATAAGCTGTGGGCATTCCAACACACCAATAGCCAAATATGGCTAAGTACATAGGTAGCTTAGTATCATTGATGCCTCGCAGCGCCGCCGCTGCAACCACTTGCCCACCATCAGCTAATTGGAACAGTGACACTATAAACAAATAGCTCACTGCATAGCCGATAGCAGTGTTATTTGAGGTTATTTCGGGATCTAGAAACATGTGCACCAATTGATAGGGAAATACTGAGAACAAAATAAGAGTTGAAAACATACAGCCTATACCTAACGCAATAGACACCCACCCAGCAACAATGACCGCCTCTTTGTCTCGCGCTCCATAACTATAGCCAACTCTGATCGTAGTGGCATTGGATAGCCCTAGGGGAATCATAAAGGCAATCGAGGCAATTTGTAATGCCACCGCGTGCCCAGCTAATTCCAATGTCCCCAACCAGCCCATAAAAATAGCGGCTATGGAGAAAAGTCCTGCTTCAGCGGCAATCATCAAACCCACGGGAGATCCCAGCTTTAATATTTTACTAAAAATCTTCCAATCCGGCTTATAGATACGCACCAAAATAAAATAGCGTTTATAGCGACGATGCGTTAAAACATACGCTAAAAGAGCCAAAAACATACAGCTATTCACGATAGTGGTGCTAATGCCCGCACCTTTAAGACCCAATGCGGGAAAACCAAAATTGCCGAACATCAAGGCATAGTTACCCAGAGCATTTAATAAGATAGCTATCAAAGTGATTTTTAGTATTACTTTAGTATCGCTGTGCGCCGAGACTAAATTACGCAGCACAAAAAACAAAAATACTGGTAACAAATGCCAGGCGGCCATGCTCATATAATCTTCTGCCAACTGCGCAATATTGGCATCCAGGTCTAGCATTATTATTATCTGCTTTATTTGCAACAATAAAGGGATACTAATCAGGCTCAACAGTGCAGCCACCCACAGCCCCTGCCTTGTAGTTCGCCTGACTTCCTTATACTTGCGTGCCGATAGATTTTGCGCAACCAGCGGCGTAACCACACTTAACATGCCTATACCCGCCAGTAATATAGGGTGCAAAATAGCACTAGAGAGGGTGCCAGCGGCTAAAAACTGCGGCCCCAACCAACCCATCATGATGACATCCGTGGTATTGATTGCAATCACTGCTAGTTGAGCAATAATTAATGGCCAAGCTAATGAGCAGGTTTTCATTAATTCAAGATAGTAACTGCTGGACATTTTTTTCTGAAATTTTTTCAATATTGAACTCTACGCCTCATAGAAATTTTAAGCTTATTATGATTAATACAAAAGGGGTTATTACTAGAACTGCAGGTGATCTACAACACAAATTTTCATGAATAAGTACTGCTTGTTTAGCTAACTAATTTTAGATGGTGATTTTTTGGCTACCATACGCCTAATTCAGACGATGGACAAACCAAATAAAAAACACTAGTATCTTCGATGGATTGTCGATAAACAATTGGTTAACTTAACAATATTTTTTTGACTTAAGGTTTAACTGGGCATCTACTTTATGTTGTTTCAGTCAATACCAACAACATTATTTTCAACTCAAAAAAGGAACTATTGCGTTTGAAAATATACGAATATAACAATAAATAATATTTTTTTGAGGATACACAATGCTAACACTAGCCGCTAAAATATGCCGCACCACTGGCTATTGGTTCTTGCTGTTTCTATTTGCTATTTCCCTTGAGCTAATAGCTCTTTATTTTCAATATCAGTTGGGTTACGGACCCTGTGTGTTGTGTGTAGAAATTAGAGCAATAGTGCTAGGGGTTGCCCTTATTTCTCTGCTGGGAATGTTAGTTTGTAGGTATCGAGTCTTGGCCAACCTTATGAATATAGGGTTGATTGGCATAGGCGCTTTTATGTATTTAAAATCAGACTTACTGCTTAAAATTGAAAATAATGAAATAGAAAGTGTCTGCGGCTTTAAGCCTGACTTCCCACAGTGGCTGCCATTAGATATATGGCTACCTTCTGTCTTTGAAGCTTGGGAAGCCTGTGGGTATACCCCCGAAATGTGGTTTGATATCACCATGGCTCAGGCCTTAATTTATTGCTCTATAGGGATTATTGCCCTCGGAGTTTTTGCATTAACTGCTAATATTTTGTTTGGTAAAGAAAAACAAGATCTGCAATTGTTTTCCTAATACCTATATTGATCAAGAGCGCTCCAATAAATAGGCTCTTGATCAGACCTCCCCTCTACAAGCTTTTCTATTCAACTAAGTCACTTGATTTTTTCTCTTCTTGATCAGCGCTCTCTTCTATCTCCACGCTTTCATCTTCACTTTCTGTCCTGCTATCAACGGTTGCGTACAGAGCGCTTTGTTTATAACCTAAATGCAGGTGGCGCAGAAACACCATGATGACCGCCGCCACTGGCAGGGCTATTAATATGCCGATAAAACCAAATAGCTGCCCGCCCGCCATGATAGCGAAGATAACAGCGACGGGATGCAGACCTATTTTGTCACCGACCATTAAGGGTGTTAACAACATCCCCTCTAATGCCTGACCGATAATAAACACTAAAGATACCCAAACAAGAATGCTAGGGTCGTTAAACTGCACCATTGCCGCAACAAAAGCAGCGACAATACCCACCACAAAACCCATGTAGGGGACGATACTAGCAGCCCCTGCAATCATGCCCAATATAAGCGCTAAATCTAAACCCACTAGCCATAAGCCAACACTGTACATAGTGCCTAATGCCAACATTACCATCAGCTGCCCTTTTATAAAGGCTCCTAGCACTTCATCACACTCATGCACTAACGCCGTTATTTTAGGTTCAACATCTCTGGGTAATAACTGCCTTATTTTTTCCATCATGATATCCCAGTCACGTAACAAGTAGAAAAGAACCACCGGGATAAGTACCGCATTTGCCAGCCAAGCAACAATGGCCATACTAGAGTTGGCCACACTCAAGACAATATTATTCAGCAAGCTACCTGTTTGTCGCATGTTATCTTTAATAAGAGATTTAAAGAAATTAAGGTCAAACTGCTCGAACTCTACGCCTAAGTTTTTGGCAATAAATGGTAACACATTTTGCTCAAACAGATTGATGGCAACAGGTATTTGCTTCACCATCACTGACAACTGTGCAGACAACTTAGGTAAAAACATCACCAGTGTCAAAAACAAGAACAGCATAATAATACTAAATACCACTAATACAGCCTGGGTACGACTTAGATTGTATCGCTGTAATTTGTCGGTAACGGGGTCAGCGAGATAAGCCATTAAAGCACCAATAATAAACGGCGATAAAATGGGCCCTAACAGCACTAGTAAATACCCGAGAATAACGACGACGATAAGCAAAAACCAACGCTGAGATAATTCCATTTTGTAGCATCTCTCCAAAGCTAACTTTATTTATTTAGATACTAACAAAGCAGGCATTTAATGTCTTCACTAATCAAAGCTTACCCCCTTTTGAAAATTTACTTAGTAAAAACTTAACCGTCTAATAGCACGACGTTTATTACCAGCCCCAGAGATTAATCACTGGGCATTTAGCTGACCCAAAAGTCCGTTTTTCACCCCTATATTTACGCCATATTTTGTGACTGTTATTAGCATGTTTACTAGCTATCTGTTAATATCGCCCCGAAAATTCACCGCCCTATTTTTGACTTTAAAGGTCTTATTGTTATGTCTAACGATTCAAGTACAACTTCTCTTAGCTACAAAGATGCAGGTGTCGATATTGATGCTGGAAATGCCTTAGTTGAACGCATTAAACAAGTCGCAAAAAAAACCACTCGTCCTGAAGTGATGGGTGGTCTTGGTGGCTTTGGCGGTTTGTGTGAAATACCAGCAGGTTACAAGCAACCTGTACTTGTCTCTGGCACCGATGGTGTAGGTACTAAATTACGCTTGGCAATAGATCTCAACAAACACGACACCATAGGCATCGATTTAGTGGCCATGTGTGTCAATGACCTCATTGTCGCTGGCGCTGAACCCCTCTACTTTTTAGATTATTATGCAACGGGCAAACTCAATGTAGATACAGCTACAGCTGTGGTAACGGGTATTGGCAAAGGCTGTGAATTAGCAGGTTGTGCACTAGTGGGTGGCGAAACCGCTGAAATGCCTGGTATGTACCAAGGCGAAGATTATGATTTAGCAGGTTTTTGCACCGGTGTGGTAGAGAAGTCAGAAATCATTGACGGATCAAAAGTGGCCATCGGTGATGTGCTGATCGGTGTCGCCTCATCGGGCCCCCATTCAAATGGATACTCACTTATCCGAAAAATTATCGAAGTTAGCAATGCTGATCTAAATGCAGACTTGGATGGTAGACCTTTAAAAGATGCATTGTTAGAGCCTACCAAGATATACGTAAAATCAGCACTTAAGCTGATCAAAGATGTACAAGTGAATGCCCTGTCTCATATTACCGGTGGCGGCTTGTTAGAAAACATCCCACGTGTATTACCCGCGCAAACAAAAGCGGTTATCGATACTAATTCTTGGCAGTTGCCAGCTGTATTCAAGTGGCTACAGAAAAACGGTAACGTCGACATCACCGAAATGTACCGCACCTTTAACTGCGGCGTTGGCTTAGTCATTTGCGTGCCTGTTGCACAACAACAGCAAGCACTTGATAGCTTGACCAACAGTGGTGAGAGCGCTTGGGTTATCGGCCATATTAGCGCAGCTGGCCAAGATGAAGAGCAAGTAGAGATTGTTGGTTAATGAAAAAGCGGATAGCAGTACTGATTTCGGGTAGTGGCTCTAACTTACAGGCAATTATTGATCATATTGATGCTGACAAAATCAATGCAGAGATTGTTCTAGTATTAAGCAACAAGGCAGATGCCTATGGTTTAATACGTGCCGAACAAGCCAGTATCCCCACTCAAGTACTGCAACATACCGATTACCAGAGCCGCCATGATTTTGATCAGGCGGTTCTTAAGTGTATCGAAGAACAACAAGTCGACTTGATTGTCTTAGCGGGCTTTATGCGAATTTTGACTGAGCAATTTGTCAGCCACTTCACTGGCCGCATGCTCAATATTCACCCATCATTACTGCCTAAGCACAAAGGTTTGAATACCCATCAAAGAGCTATTGATGACAAAGATAGCGAACACGGCTTATCAGTGCATTTTGTCACTCCCGAGCTTGATGGAGGCCCAGTGGCACTGCAAGTCATTGTGCCCATTTCAGAGACTGATGATGCAAGCAGCTTGCAGAAAAAAGTTCACTCTCATGAACATAGCGCTTATCCAAAAGTGATTGCTTGGTTCTGCGCAGATAGACTGCTCTGCAGAGACAACAATCTGTTGCTAGATGGTGAACTTCTTCCCCAGTATGGTCTCAAAGAAATTATTCAGAATAACGATTAAGCGCTAGCGCCAAACAACCTTTATCTTTACGGTTAGCCCTTATATCATAAATAAATGTAAAACATATGGATGAGACTTCTACACGGCCAACTCTTGCGAGCTCGTGCAGGAGTCTCTTTTTGTTTAATTTTCAAGGGCACTTTATGTTACTTTCACAAGATACACCGTCCGTTACTTGTCATGCAAAAGCTCAACGCAAAACCTCTCCTTTAACACTTGCCTGCCTTTCGCTACTTTTAGCCATCAGCCAACCGGTATTGGCAGCCAAAGCTTACCAGGCAACCTATACAGCCAGTTTCAAGGCACAGGTAAACATTAATGGTACGCTAAAAAGAAGTCTTTCTAAGCAAGGTAACGGCCAATGGCTGTTCAAAGATGACATCAGTGCCTTTTTAGCTTCTATCAAAGAGAGTAGCGTACTGCGTATTAACAACAATAAAGTTATCCCTCAGAAATATCAGTATCTACGCAAAATCATCGGGAAAAAGAAAACACAAGATATCAACTTTGACTGGACTAAGAACCAGGCGGTCAATAAAAACAACCAGGTTATAGCACTGCAACCAAATACCCAAGATCCTTTAAGTTACCAATTACAACTACAATTGGATCTACAAAAAGGACACCGTGGTAGTTTTGTCTACCCCTATACCAAAAAGAACAAAATTGAGCTTTTGAAATTTATTGAAGTTGGAAGTGAAGTGGTCGACACTCCATTGGGAAAGCTTAAAAGCATCAAGCTTAAACTTGATCGCGGCCCCAATGCAAAAAGAGAGACATTCATTTGGTTCTCAATTAAACACAATTTCATCATTAGTCAGTTAAAACAAACGGAAAAGGACGGTAAGTCCTACTCTATTTTACTAAAAGATCTAAAACTGTAATTATCAGAGATAAGCAGCATGAGCACAGTATCGGCAGAAAACACCACCGCATGGCTATTGGATCAAGAAGATTGTGATTGTGACGACCAGCGGTTTTACTGTAGCTACTTAATCTCCCATAGCAGCCTTTGTCTTGATGAGGCTGTGGATGATAAAAGCTACTTTAACAGTATGGAGCAGAGTCTGACGAAAGGGCTGGCAGCTGATCAATTATCCGAACAAGATCGTTCGGGTATCCAATCACTGTGGGCCCAAGCTATCAAAAAATTTTTAACTCCTTAAAAGTTGTATATATTCAGGATATTCATCACATAAGTTATTCTTTAGTAAAAAACTAAGGTATTATTCTTATAGGTATTTATACATTATTGTCAGCGAGTTAAATGACAGTATTAAACTTTGTGCAAGTTAAATATATAGAGGCAACAAAATGATTCATCAAATTACTAAAGCACTAGATAGCGTACTAAAGATCAAATCTGTAAGCGCACACTGTGATGTACCCTGCGGCATTTACGATCCAAGCACTATGCAACTAGCGACACTGACTGTGATTCGTTTTATGGATCAGATTAACGAACTAGAAGGCAAAGAGCTAACGCTTGCTGATCAAGCTAAACTTGTTCGCCTAGTGACTGAGAAAGAGATTCACGCAGAAAAAGTTAAGCAAGAAGTACGCATCATGTGGGGCGATTATTTCAAGGCTGCACAGTTTGAAGCATGTCCTGGCACTAACGAGTTAGTACACAACATTATGCTAACAGGTTCTAAGTGCAAGCAAGGAATTGATCGTGCTGCTGGTGAAGAGTTACTTAAGCTTGTTAACGAATTCGCTGCGAGCTTCTGGAAAACTAAAGGTGTTGATACCTTTACTGCTACTTGCCCTTACGCACCGGCACTTGACGTTGTTTACCCAAAGCTGGGTTAATAAACGCACCAACTTGTTACCTATAGTTTGTTATAGGTAACATTTTATATCCTCCTATGATTTATCTACGTCGTATTAATGGTAACAGCATGTCTCCCACGCTCTTAAATGGGGATTACATTGTTGCATTTAGCCCCCTTCAAAAGCGCTTTAGTGTTGGTGACATTGTCATTGTAAACCACCCACAATTCTCAGAAATTATTAAACGCATTCACTACATTGATGAGCAAGGTAAATTTTGGCTTATCGGTGATGGATTAGACACCTTATCAACAGATAAAATGGGTGCTATCGATATTACACAAATCCTCGCCAAACTATGTTGGCACATTAAGGCCAAAGAAGTTGTATAAGTCAGCAATTTCAATCTAACCTCTACTTAAATAATCGAGTAAAACTCTACCCATTCATTCGTTAATCTCGCACAAAGTAGCTACGTTTGGTGTTGTCGCCAACCACATTTTCAATAGCACTATGAGTCGATCTGCATCTAATGGTTTAGTCATGTAATCATTGGCGCCTGCTAATATGCACTTATTCCTATCCTCAGGCATTGCTTTCGCTGTGAGTGCAATGATAGGGGTATTTAGATAGGCAGGACACTCTCTAATGGCTTTCATTGTTTGATAACCGTCTAATTCCGGCATCATAATATCCATTAATATTATATCAAAATCTTGATTATCCTTAATGATTTCTATCGCTTGTAACCCATCATCTGCTACCGCATATTTCATGTTATAGTTTTCTAAGATGGCCGTTAATGCAAAGACATTACTGATATTATCATCAACAATTAGTACTTTTTTTCCCTCCAACATTTGCCCCTGATCGAAATAGCTTTGCATTATATCCTGTTGAGATAAAGTTTGATTAGCTTCAACAGATCTTAAAAATTTTGAGAGCTTTTTCATCTCAGATTTATGACTGATACTCTCTGACATCGAAGACAGTTCACTTAAGCGGGATTCATCAATCACTAATAAGGGTATGTCGCACTCTACAAGCTTGCTTTCAAATTGCTCAAACTCACTTTGCGCTGTCAACCCTATCGCCTGTTTGTCTACTAGCACCCCAACATATTCACTCAAAGTTGAAGTGATCACTGCTGGCGAAAACCCGGCTGAATTCGTCTGAATTTTTAGACCTTTTGTCTCAACAATTTTCCCCATAAATCGACTATTAGAAGCTAAGGTACAAACATACAGTATTTTCGGTTTAACAAATTCGATGGCTGTTTTCTCTTTAACCACGTCCCGTGCTATTGCCTGCCTATTTTTGCTAGTATCTAATATTGCGATAGGCGCATTCTCGCTGAGAACTTGATCGTTCAATGTACGCAAAGGAATGTAAATATAAAATAGCGAGCCTTTATGTAATTCTGTTTCCAGATATAAGAAACCGCCCATAAGCTCAACTAAATGCAGCGAAATAGATAAACCTAGTCCAGTGCCACCAAATTTTCGACTTGTGGTTCCATCTGCCTGAGCAAAAGCTCTAAATACTCGCTCTTTGTTTTCTTGCGCAATACCAATACCTGTATCTTTCACGCAGAAACACAGAGCATCGAATTCAAGCTTATGATGTTCATCTCCCTCTATATTATAAACGTCCCCTTCTTGATGAACGCTCACATTGAGTGAGACAGAACCCTCCATAGTAAATTTAAAGGCATTTGCCAATAAATTAGTGATGACTTGAACCAGTCTCTTTTTATCAACCTCAACAATTTTAGGTGCTGCGGTGTAGGAAAGCCTAAAGTCTAATTTTTTCTCAACGGCAATTTCACTAAAGTTTTCTTTCAATAATATTAGTATTGCCTCCAAGTTTTCATGGGTGAAGTTAATGTCAGTTTTACCCGCCTCTATTTTGGAATGATCTAAAATATCTTCAATTAAAATTAGCAAATCGCTGCCTGAACGATAAATAACCTCCGCGTATTTCACTTCGCTATCATTTAAATTACCTTTTTTATTATCAATCAGTAATTTTGATAATATTAATAAACTGTTTAAAGGCGAACGTAATTCATGTGACATATTGGCCAAAAATTCTGATTTGTAGCGACTCGCCTGCATTAACTCGTTGGTCTTTTCCTCCATTTTGATACTGGCTTGTTCGAGCTGTTCATTTTTTAGCTCTACTGCTTGTTGCTTCTCTTGTAATTGCTGAGCTTTGTGCTGAAGCTCGTCATTTGACTTACCTAACTGAGATTGGTGCAACTCAAGTTCTTCAGCTTGACGCTGGCTCTGCGCTAACAACAGCTTCATTTTATCTCTTGATACCGCTACATTAATGGCAATTCCTAAGTTGCTTTTAACCTGGTGCAAAAACTCTTTTTGAATTTTACTAGGCTCTCTATATAACCCTAACTCTAAAACGCCCTCCACTTTACCTTCATGCATCAAAGGCAACACCACAATATAATTTAACATGGCATTAGCGATGCCAGATTGTGAGATAGGTTGGCGCTCATCTTCTGCCAATTTTTTAACAATAATTTCAGGTGAGACAAAAACCTGACCAATCAAACCAACACCTTCAGGATAGACAAACTTATATTGGGTGAGACGAGTTTCTTCATCCATTAACACGCCATAATGCGAGATTAATCTAATCGCTTTGCCAATATTTTTATCTTCAATACTGCGGTACAAATAACCAATGGGGGCATCAAAATAATGGGACAAAAAATCTACTGAATTTTTGGTCAAGGTCTCTAAGGGCTGTTCGCCAGTTAGCTGTCTGTTCATTTCGGACAACCCAGACTTAAGCCAGTTTTGATCATTATTATGCTGTGCGAACTGCTTCAAGAAGTGCACTGTACTTTCTAATCTTGTTTGTATTTGTACAAAATCTCCATGATAACAATCGTCTGGAAGACTGAATTTCTTCTGATCTTCAAGTCCATACTCCATATTTGCAGTCACCGTTAACATATCAAATAACTGCCGCTGAAGGTTCAGTGATATTTTGGTAATGCTTTCAGGAATAGCTTTGTAATCAGCGCAAAATATACTCGGGTTGTTTAATGTCGTTAAATCACCCATCGCTAGTGCATCACAAGATCTTACGATTTCTTTTACTAGCTTGTTGATACTTGTTCTAGCGACATTTAAGCTGTGTTCTATTAATGTATATTCGCCCTGATAGGGATAACTGGTATTTTGATCTAAATACCCCATTGTCAGCCCCTGACAAGCAGTATCAATATCGAAAATCATCTGCTGTTGTTTTTTTGCTGAACTATTGAGTGCTAAATGTATCTGACTAAACACCTCAACCTTTAACTCGCTGTTTTTCATGTATTTACTCGATAACAATTGTAACTCTTTAAAATCCCCAGATAAATTCAGTTGGGTCATTTCCAATAAATTATCGACTGCCAGTACCATCCTCTTTCTTAATATCACCCCGATTATGACACTTAATATTATTAATATACTGGCGAGCGTCCAAGTTAAAACTCGAGCATCAAAAAAAAGTCCTTTATTAATTTCGTTATGATTGGCAACGGTACTATTCATATCCTCAAGTAAATGAGAAACGATATGATCTTGATTTTTTATATCAGTGCTCAATAGTGAATCTTTTAATGATTTTTTATTATTTTCTCGTTTATTTAAATTAAATAATGTTTCCTCAATATTATCAATCATATCTATAAGCTCAACAAATACACTAAGCTCAATATCGACAAAACTTTCCATTTCATTTTTTTCAATAACATTAGAAAATATATTTTTGTAATACCCCTTCTCAATTATTTTATTGCCCTCACCAAAAGCTTTGTACTTCAACTTAACAAACTCATTATTCACGATGGCCATTTTATTTGATAAAGTAAAAACATTTCTTTTTTGTAAAAAATTCGATAACTTTATAATTAGATCATCAGTCTTAGCTATTTGTATATTTAATATTTCTGATGTAATTTGATCAATTTCCTTAATCAGCATATACACACTATCTATATCTCTAATATATTTTTCGTAACCATTAGAGAGGTCATCTAATTTTTTAAAATCTATACCTCCCATTATTTTAGCTTGTGACAAAATGGCATTTATTTCATCAATTTTTTCATAGACTTCAGCTTTATCAGGAGCACTTGATGCATCAAACAATCTATTACTACTATTATCTAGCTGCACATTTTTATATAAGAGCCTCTCTAGAATATTTTGCCTTTCATTAAATATTTCAAGTTTATTGACGGAAATATTTTCCATTTTATTAATATAATACATTGACAAAAAAGCGAGTAAAAACACAAAGATGGCAACAATAACATTGACCAATACTAAGCTTAAATTGAGCGATATTGATTTATTCAAAAGAGAACCTTATATATGAAGTTTCTTTAAGCCAAGATGACAGAGAAACGGTGACTATAGATTCATAAAATGCGCTATATGTATAATAAAGAGCAGTTGAAGCGTTCAACTTAGAGCTTAAGAGTTAGTCAGTGATTAGCTTGGTATTTATTCAAAAGATCATATTCAATCTCTTTTTCATCAACGGGTTTACCCAGCAAATATCCCTGGAAATATTTAACACCCATCTCTTCAAGTTCTATTTTCTTCTTGTTAGCTTCAATACCAACGGCGACAACAGTTATATCCATTTTATTTGCGAATACTAAAATGCTTTCTATTATTTTTTTATCAATGCTATCGTTACTATTAACTAAAGATTTATCAATTTTAAGAATGTCTGTTTTTAATTTTGAAATTAGCCGTAATGAGCTATATCCAGAACCAAAACAATCAATAGTAATGTTGATGCCTAATAATTTTAATTCATTAACAGTACTCACTAAATTCTCGGTATCTTCCGTTAACTTTATTTCATTAACTTCCAATATAATGCGTTTTAGATCAATGCCATAATCACTATTTAAGCGTAATACATCATCTATAATTGATTTTCTAAACAGCTGTTTATGAGAGAGATTAAAGCTCAACTTTAACCTTTCACTGACTAAGCCTGCAGCCTCCCATTTTTGTAGGTTTTCAAAGGCACTGACAAACAACTGATAGCTCAAATTAGCGATCACCCCTGTCTCTTCAGCGATACCAATAAACCGATGAGGCTCGAGCACACCCATCAGTGGATGCTCCCAACGCGCTAATACTTCCAGAGATATAAGGCCTCCGTTACTGTTTAGAATAGGTTGGTAATAACATTTTATTTCTTTATTAATTAAACCTTGTTTAAGATCAAATTTTAATTCCGTTCTATTTACCGCTTCTTTGTGTGAGAGTGCATCAAAATACTGAACTTGGTTTCTACCTAATTGCTTAGCCCTGTACATTGCAACATCAGCAGCATTAAGTAATTCATCAGCATTTGAACCATAGTCTGGATATTTTACGACTCCGATACTGGCTGTTATATACATTTCTTGATTGTTAAAATAGAACGGTTTTTTAAGAGCGGTTAATATTTTCGACGTCACCATCTCAGCATTAAAACTACCATTATCATCCTCAAAAATAACCGCGAATTCGTCCCCGCCGATACGTGCAAAAACGTCAACGCTTCTACCGACACTCTTAAGTCTTTTAGCAACGTCCTTCAATAAACTGTCGCCTGCATTATGGCCTAATTCATCATTTATATTTTTAAAATGATCCAGATCTATAAACATGACATAGAGTTCATACTCGTACCTATTAGCACGAGTCACTGTATTATTTAATGTTTCAGAAAACATAAGTTTGTTGGGTAATTGTGTTAGTGAATCATGAGTAGCTAAGTACAGTAACGCTTCTTCCTCTTTTTTCCGCTCAGTTATATCCTGAAATACCAACACTCCACCACGAGAGGTCTTACCATCATAACCACCGACGGAGAGGTCTACCTTTATATTTGCACCATCTTTTTTATAAAAGTGGATGTTTTTTTCTTTTATTTGAGTAAATTTTTCAATGGCTTTCGCATAAGGGCTTCCGTTCCAGCTATCCCTATTCTGCAAATGAGGCGCTACTATTTTATATATATGTTGATTATCAAGTTCTTTCTCTTGATAACCCAGCATTAAATTACTCGCGGGGTTTGAAAATACTATATAGCCAAATTCATCGATACTAATAATGCCCTCTGCTGAGTAATCTAAAATGCTGCCTTTATTTTGCTCCTCTATTAGGGCGTGATGCAGTTCAACTTCTAACTTGTGTTTATTATTCTGTAGCTCCATAAAAACAGACACTTTAGAGCGCATTAATACCGGATCAATAGGTTTACAGATGTAGTCAACAGCCCCCGTTTCAAAACCTTCATATAAGTATTTTTCATCGTTGTGTATCGCAGTAATAAAAATAACGGGAATATCACAAGTTTTGGGATGTTTTTTCATTAAACTTAACGTTTCAAAGCCGTCTAACCCAGGCATTTGAACGTCCAGAAGGATTAGGGAGTAGTGATTTTCTTTAAGTAGCAGTGAAAGTGCTTCGTTGCCTGAATTGGCACAGGTGATTTGATCACACTGCTCGGATAACAATTCTTTTAAGGCAAAAAGGTTCTCCGGCATATCATCTACTATTAAAATGCTACCGTTTTTATGTAAAGCGCTCTGACCAAGTTCAATCTGTGTCTTACCTACAACCATCTCAACTAATCCATTTATTTTATTCAACTATGATTAGTCTAGATGTGTTTTTAGATAGTGCTAACTAAAAGAGGTAATTAAATATTTCTAGCTGAATAGATTTAGTCTGGTGGTAAGTATGTGTCGGCAAAGACATATATTATGGGAAATGTTGTGGCTCTATTTCTAAAGTAATGGAAAATTTATCAAATACGCTATTCTTAATTTTCTCAGCTAAACGCAGTAACTGGCCTAGATTGGCACCACCTGAATGAGTCAGCACTAGTGCCTGTTTGTGGTAAACGCCGACCCCTTTGGATTGATACCCTTTCCATCCACAGTTTTCAATGAGCCAACCTGCTGCAACCTTCACTTCACTCTCTGAAATACGATAGCCAATAATTTCAGGATGATCTATGCTCAATGCAGAAAATTCACTGTGGGAAATACAAGGGTTTTTAAAGAAACTTCCAGCATTAGAGATTTTATCAGGGTTGGGCAGTTTACTTGCTCGTATCACACAAATTCCATTGAAGATGTCTTTAAGCTTTATTACAGTGATGTTGTTTTCACTAAAATACAGCTCTAACGCTTTATAGTTTTTATTGATTGTAAACTTTTTACTGAGCTTAATATCGATAGAGGTGATGATATATCGACCTGGATTACGCTTAAAGTAACTGTCTCTGTAAGAGAATTCACACTGCTCGACATCAAGTTCAATGAAATCTAGTTGTTTGACATCAAAAGCTCTCACTTTTACTAAAACGTCTTTAATCTCTTTTCCATAAGCGCCTATATTTTGTACTGGGGAGGCTCCAACTAGACCGGGAATCAGCGCTAGCGTTTCTAATCCCTGCCAATTTTGTTTAATCGTATAAGACACTAAATCATGCCAATTTTCACCAGCGGCCACTCGTAGAATCAGTTCATCGTTCGTTTCACAAACAAGTTTTCGTCCCTTTATTTGCATATGCAAAGTTAAACCTGTGACGTACTCTGCAATCAATAAATTACTTCCCCCTGACAACACTTGGAAAGAGATATTATTTTTTTTGACGAAAGAGATCGCTTGGGATAAATCTGTTTCTTGTTCTATACGGCAATAACTTTCAGCCGATGATTTAAAAGCCAGCGAATTCAACGCCGTTAAATCTTTATTCTTTTCAATTGAGAACAACGATAATTCCTATATGTTTGAATGTCTTATGAGAGTTTTACAATTATTTCATCGAGCAGTGGCGCTATACTAATTTCTAAAAGGTTTAAAACATCGTCAAAGCCTCCATTAGCGCCATAAAATGGGTCTGGAATTTCTATTGGGCTGTTATTAGGTGCAGGCAGAGTCAACAAGCGGATAGTCGCTTTCGTTAATGGTGGTTGTATTGCTTCTAATTTAGCAAGATTTTGCCTATCCATTGCTATTATATAATCAAACTGAGAAAAATCGGCTAGGGATACTTGTCTGGCACGTAGCTGTGACAAATCGTAGCCTTTAACAGCCGCGATTCTAATGGCTCTAGCATCAGCTGATGATCCAACGTGATACGCACCAGTACCCGCGGAATCTATCTCGATTCGATCCGATAAATTAAGATCCTGAACTTTTTTAGCAAAAACTGCCTGTGCAGTTGGCGATCGACAGATATTGCCTAGGCAAACAAACAGCACCTCAATTTTATCAGCTTTCATTGAGCTCCCTTGATATTGAGATATAACGTTTTACATCAGTTTAATAGAAGGGATTGACAAATTGCCTATCCCCTAATGCTCTATCAACTCACTTTTTCAATGCGCTTAAATGCTGTTAATGTATTGACTAACAACATTGCTATTGTCATTGGACCAACTCCACCAGGGACGGGAGTAACAGCAGCAGCCTTCTCGCTAGCACTGGCGAAATCGACATCACCTACTAACTTATTTTTACCGTCGCGCTCAATACGGTTAATACCCACATCAATGACACAGGCCCCCGCTTTAATCCAGCTTGCATTAATCATTTCAGGGCGACCAACCGCTGCAATCAATATGTCTGCCTGTGCGCATATTTTTTCAATTTCTTTGGTGCGAGAATGCACCACTGTGACAGTGCAGCTCTCTTGTAACAATAATGCGGCCATTGGCTTTCCAACAATATTAGAACGTCCTACAACCACTGCATTTAAACCTGATAAGTCATCCCCTAATACACTTTTTATAAGATGAATACTGCCGTGTGGGGTGCAAGGTAATAAACAGTCATCCCCTATCGATAAGCGCCCGACATTTATGGGATGAAAGCCATCAACATCTTTTTGCGGAGAAATGGCGGTAAGTACCGTTTTTTCATCAATTTGACTGGGCAAAGGTAACTGCACTAAAATCCCGTGAACAGTATCGTCAGCGTTTAACTGCGTGACTAGCTTCAATAGTTCTTCCTGGCTGGTTTCCACCGGTAGACGATGCTCTGTTGATGTAATACCTACCTCTGCAGCCTGCTCACCTTTTCGGCGAACATACACTTGACTGGCAGGATCTTCGCCGACTAATACCACTGTTAGACCAGGAATTTTACCCGTGCTCTGTTTTATAGCTGCAACTTCTATTGCTAATTCTTTACGAAGATTACTCGCGTATGCAGCACCATCAATTCTAATACTCATCTAATCTTTTCTCTCCTGAGAATGGCTATAAACGTGTCACTATGCACTTAACCCGAATGTTACACCCTATGGCTCGAGCCCTAGTTTGCTCTTTATTTTTACTGGCTTTTCTTTCTCAATCAACCGGACGTACTCGTACGGTGTTCAATCAAGAAAAAATCTGTAGACACAATTTTCCGCGCTATAATCACGGCATTGCATGCGATATTCAGGTTGAAATCTGTTGCTGATTATACTGAAAAAAAACTCATTTGTGGTTAATTATTATGAATATAAAACTTGAATTGGGTTTGTAGATTTCCCTCCATCTCTTTTATTCTAGTAATGGTTACCCGATCCATTCGCTGGCCTTCACTGAGTAGCAGGATCCCCTCACTGCTAATTAAATCTCTGCTCAATACAGTACCCGCTATTAACTCGCTGCTAATGACAATTAGATCGTGCATCCCCTGTCCGTTCTTGCTTAATACCGGCAATATATTGACTAGATGATTGACAAAAATATCACTGTATTTTTCACTGGCATAATTTTCCAGATAGGCTAAAGCTTCAACGGTACTCAGCGACCGATTGAGATATCGCCCGGCGACAAGCTCTGTATAGTCTGTTAGTACCGTTAGTAACTGCGCTTGTTTTGGTATTTTTTCAGTAATTAATCCAAACGGATACCCGGAACCATCTATGTACTCTTTGTGTTGCAAGACAATTTTTGAGGCTTTATCTAATGGTCTGACCACCATCATTGCCGCATGTGACAACGTTGGATGACAATTAAACACCCGCTGCTCATCGGCGCTAAGCTCAACATAGGGGGTATGTAATATTTTGTCACTAAAACCCATTTTCCCTATGTTTCTTAAATGCCATGCATCTGTTAATTCGAGTATTTCTGTTTCAGAAAAATCTGCAGCCTTTGCTATTTCAACCAACAATAGATTTAATTGTTGATTGCGGCCACTCGCGCGTTGTCCCATTCTCGCAAACACTTGATTAGATAACATACGGATTAGGTGCTTATTAGCCTGCACAATACTTTTTGCTGAAGCTTCTAAGCTAGCCTTTGTCTGTTGCGATTCATATTCACTCTCTGCAAGTATCTTTTTTAGTTTACGTTTTTTTACAAGTTGAATGAATTTTTCTTGTAGGTCATTGATGATCCTAAATAGCCTTTTCTTTAAAAACACCTCATTCACAGGATAAGTAATAAAATCTCTAAACTGCTCTTTTTGCCTTTGTGTCAGCGATAAAATTTTGTCGGCTGGCGCTAATAGATAAACGAGGCAATGCGGGGATGCCAGCAGTAATTTTTCAACGAAATTTTCTATTATATCAACACTATTATTACTTTGGTTTTCCTCGCTATTGATCTGCCCCGCAGTGGTTAAGCTATTTTGATTGTTGACATTATCCATGCCCATTAATAATACATGTACGTTAGGTACGCTCGACAGAGGAGTATCTATATCGCATTGATGTAGATTTATTGGCAGAGGGCTAAGCATTTTTAATAGCTCATGTTGCTGTTGCGTTGCAAAACCAATCAATAACACATGAATTTCATATTTATTCATTACTCAACATCACCTTTCAAAGCGTAAATTAAATTGAACTAATCTCTGTATCTCATTAAATATTATAATATTTATCAATAATAGCAATGGCCTATAATTTTATGCCATAACAGTCTAACTTTATAGCGATTAAATCTAGCGGTATTTGGGTAGTTTAATTGGCATTATCCATCAATAAATGCTGAAATAGCGCTTTATTTTTTTGATCGTTGGAGTGAATATGGAGTCGGTTACTATCTTTGGCCGTAAAGGTTGTGGTTTCTGTGTAAGAGCAAAAGATTTATGTGAGGAGCAAGGGCTAGAACATCGCTACGTCGATATTCACGAAGAGGGAATTTCTAAAGCCGATTTAGAGAAGACTGTCGGCAAGCCGGTTGAAACTGTTCCACAGATTTTCATCGGTAAAGAGCACATTGGCGGCTACACTGAGTTCGCTAAAAAGATTGCTGAAATGTCGTAAGATATTTCTGAAGTTGAGTAGGGTGAAGTTTAACTGCTTCAGCCTACAATCTTCGATAAAAACAGGCATCTATAAGGCATTTAAACACATCACAGCAAAACTAATGCCTTGGCCATATTAGCCAGCTGCACTGGTTTCCCTGTTTTATTTAACGCTTCTAGAAAACCCTTCCTAGACAGTCACTTTGCTTCACCCCCCCCAAAAAGATTAATTCAAAAGACAACTATGTTCAAACTGTATCAAGTTTGGTAATCCGCATTATATTTGGCATGACTAACGTCATCGCTCACAATGTATATGATTTGCAGGGCATAATCGGCACTTTTTATTCATTGACTAGTCACACCCACATAGCTAATAGATCACTCCTATTATCTATTTTTCTAGTAACCCTTTTTCCCTTGATATACATATTCAGTAACATTTTTATACTAAGGATACCCAGTCTTATCTATCTGATAATTTATCTTAGCAAGAGAGTTCTCGGAATTATTGTCACTTATTCTCCAATACGAACTTATCCAGACAGCTCAGCTGTCAACTTCTATACAAGATTATTTGCATTACCTTATTTCGATTCTAATCAATATTCTGTTAAGTTTCTATTAAAGACTCGATCGAGAAAACATAAAAAAAGCGAACCTCTGAAGAGATTCGCTTTACCTTTTAAGTCATGCGTAAGCAGCTACTAATAGCCACTTTTGGGTCACAAAATGTTAATCAACTATTATCTGCTGGTTATCGATAAGTACTTTCATAACATCTTCATATTCCATGCTATAAGCGGTTATGTTCTCAAGCTTCACTACATCAGTGACATTATCTATGTTAAATGTTTGTTCAGTGAAACTGCCGTTTTCGTCGATATATACAATTAAATCGTCATTTTGCTGATCGAAATGTAAGAAGTTATCTAAATCATCCATCTGGACATCATCACTAGATAATAAATCTGACAAGTCTAAAACATTTTCTTTACCTGTATTATAGGTAAACCAAACATCATCAACATCATGTTTAGCGCCTTGCGTATCAGCCCAGGAAGATCGTAAACCAATCTTATTACCTTCACTATCTTCATTGACGTTGGTGTAAGAAAGATCTATAGACTCGATACCAGCATCACTCAACAAGGAAAGCTCTTGCGCCTGAGAGATGCCATCACTATTGGCATCCTGCCACACTTGAACTTTATCAAAATCATCATCAGATGAATCAAATACGCCATCTTGGTTTGAATCCAAAGCTTGTAAAGCACTAAAGCCATCCTGAGCTTTTTCTCCCGCCTGGTTTAGTGTTTCTTCACCAAAGAGTTCACTAGCATCATTAATAATCCCATCATTATTTCTATCCATCACCAACAATGCATCATCACTACCTACCCAGCCCGTCTTATCAATGACACCGTCGTTATTAATATCAAAGGAGACCCCTGCATTTATTGATAGTGTTTCTACCCCATCGCCATCTAAATCGAGTACCAGAGGCGTAGAGCTTTGATTATTTGAATCGGACAACTCTGTAGTTGTTAGTATGAAAGAATCAGTACCTTCATAGTTGGTAATTGCTCCCATATCATTAGCAACAATTAGTCTAATATTATATTCCCCATCGACATAATTATAGTTGCTATCTTGAACATTGAGGTTAGGCACATTCAAGACAACATAACCTTGACTAAAGTCTGCAGCGACAGTCTTGTGCACAAAGCTGGTATCGCCATATGGCCCACTTACAATTAGCACTAGATAATCACCCACCAAAGTCGAAGGAGGCATGGTTATTTTAACCTTCAAGTCTGAGAGTATTGCAGATGAGTTACCTATTTCAGATGCATCTACTAAATTATCATCATTGATAATTTGTACATAAGAAGTATTTGTATCATCCGCCTTGTAACTGAACCATACATCATCAATATCGTATGAGTTATTATCGGTATCAGTCCAACTAGCGCGTAGACCTACAGAGTTCCCTTGATTTATCTCACTGATGGCCTCAGCTTGTAAGCTAATTTCTTTAACGCCCGCTTCAGCCAGTGACTTTAATTCAGATGCCTGAGAAATACCGTCACTATTAATATCTTGCCAAATTTTCAAACTAGAGAACTCTTCATCTTCAGCCGATATCTTTCCATCATTGTTTGAATCTAAGTCACGTAACGCATCGAAACCATCTTCAGCTATTGTCCCGTCACTTTTATGTGTATGCTCTCCAAACAGTTCTGTCGTATTATTTATTATCCCATCTTGATTGATATCCCTGACCAGTAATGCATCATCTGGAGCAACCCAACCAGTGATTTCTTTTTTTCCATCCGCATTGATATCAAATTTAACATTTTCGTCGATTGATAAAGTTTCTACACCATCACCATCTAGATCTAATATTAATGGAGAGGATATCCAACTTGCACTTTCGGTGAAATTAATCGTTAGTTGAACTTCCGATGCCTCACTCAATTCAGCAAAACCCTGCTCTTTTGATTGCACAGATAAAGTAATAGACTTACTAAATCTATTGGTTCTGTAGATAGCACCGTAGGCGAAGCCATTTACATAACTAAAATATTGTTGAGGAGCATCTATCGTAATAGTATTTATATTCCAGTTGCTTATATCTACGCTATTGTTCGCTGCAGTTGCAGTAAAACTGTAACCATTAGTAGTGTCTTTAATGGTTAATCCTGCCGCTATCCCTTTCAAAGTTGCAATATAGATTTCTGAACCGTCATTATCATTGAGTGTAATAGTCGGTATTGCTAACTTGTTATCCCCTTTAATATAGTTATAAAACACTCTAACTTGATTGCGCCATGTGTAAGTTAGTGAGCTACTGGAATCGACCACATTTCCTAGTGTGACACCTTCAGCAGAGTATTTGGCATCAAATTCTCTAAAGTCAACTTCGGCGGTAGCTGGTTTTTCAACATTTTTGAGATCACTACTTGGATTATCGATCGAACCATTAACGTCTTGGTAAGTCGCATCACTTATACGCGGCAGACCTGACTCAAGCCAATCTTCCCTACTATCGTTATCACTGTCGGTATCGACATAATCAGCCATGTTATCGCCATCGCTATTCACGGGAATTAGTCCTACCGATTTAGCGGCATCTTTGGAATTTGTATCTTGATCATAAACATCATTGAGACCATCGCCATCTAGATCCGTAAAATTACCGGGAGCAATGTAACCTGCGGTAGATTGTGCTTCGACGTTGTCGGCAATACCATCGTTATCGCTATCCAAATCTAAACGGTTAACTATGCCATCTAAGTCGATATCATTGTTGCCACCAGTTATTTCGTTGATGTCTAAAATACCATCGTTATCATCATCGATATCAATGTTATCGTCGACATTATCGTGATCAGTATCAATACGACTTAAATCGACAGCGTAACTTTCTGTGTCGGTGATAACACCTTTAGCGGCGGTATTACCCAATGCGTCACTCGCTTCAACAGTTGCATCAATAGTCGTATCGCTATCGGCCAATAAATCAGTCCCAGCTACCGCAATAGAAAACTTGCCAAGGGCATTCACAAACCCTGAGTAATCATTGCCATTAACCGTTAAGGTCACTCTATCATTGACCTGAAACTCTCCGGTAACGACACCCGTAACTAAAATACTACGATTGCCATCGGTAGATACAACGACATCATCTGGCGTTATATTTGAATCTAAAGTAATTTGAGTATCACTGGAAGTTGGTGGGTTAAAATCTGCCACGCTAGTATCATTGATGGTGGCACTCTTGTTGCCGGCATCATCGACTACCCTTGCGGTTGCCGTTACTTGATCTGCAACTATCTGATAAATACTACCTGAAATGACGATATCAACATTTTTACCAATATCTGCCTGTACTATTGTATGGGTGCCATCGGCGATACCATCAGCATTAACATCAATTTCTATAGTGTCTCCAACAGTTGCATTAACCGACACTCCTACCCTTACACTGACATTCCCAGCTAATTCTGCAGCGGTTAAATTGTCATCCCCACCGTCCAAGATTTCAACGTTGGTCAGTACATCAGGCACCGCAGTATCCAATATAAATGAATCGAACCCTGTATAGTTAGTTTCAGCTCCGGCATCATTAGCGACCACTAAACTAATCCTATAGGCTCCATCTTCATAACTGTTGCTAGCGTCTTGTACATTTTTAGTAGGAATATCTAAAACTACGTAACCATCGGTAAAATCCGCTGCGACTGTTTGGTGTATGAAACTCGAATCACCATTGGGTCCATTCACCAACAGTACTAAATATTCACCTAGCACTGTCGCTGGGGGTATAGTCACTTTAATCTGTAGATTAGAAGTAACTGCTGCTGGGTCACCAATTTCAGCTAAATTAACATAATTATCATCGTTGATAATTTCTAAATACTCTGCAACTTTGGAATATGAAAACCAAACATCATCAATATCTTTTGTATTTCCATTTGTGTCCTTATAAGAACCTTTTAATCCAATAATATTGCCATTTTGTATTTCGTGGGAAGCTGATGATCCAAGATTAATCTCACTGACATTCGCTTCCGCTAATGTCAGTAATTCACCATCTTGGGTAATTCCATCTGAATTAGCATCTCTCCATACTCTTAATTCATTAAATTTATCATCATCTGAATTTATTACACCATCATTGTTTGAATCTAACTCTGCTAACGCTTCAAATCCATCTGCTGCTTTTTTTCCATCATTTTTAATGGTTGCTTCACCGAACAATTCACTAGCATCGTTTATTAGACCGTCACCATTGATATCTCTTACTAGTAAACCATCATCTTTATTTACCCAGCCAGTTTGTTCTAATTTACCATCTGCATTAATATCGAATCTCACACCTTCAGCTTCAGAAATAGTTTCGACACCATCTCCATCTAAATCGATCACTAAAGGTGAATTATATTGCGTAGCTATATTTATATTTGCTGTGGTGCTGGCACCTTTCGAATCGGTAATTGTATAGGTCAATACAGCACTGCCAAACCCGAGATTACCTATGTTATTGATATAATAAAGGTAATAACCATCGTGAGTTTCTTGAGAAAAAGAAATTTCTACACCATTAAATTTCATTGAAGTTACAGTGAAGCTATCTCCTTCTGGATCATAATCGTTTTTAGTTAAATGATTAAATAGCTCTTGTTTATTATGAATATATTCATAATTTCCTAAATAGAAATAACCTTTGCCGATACCTCGCCAGTAGTTATATTTCAAACTATCATCAACCGCTATAGGGGCTTGATTAATTTCCACATTATAGCTTTCTGTGTCATTGATCACCCCTTTGGCTGCTGTATTTCCCTGTGCATCACTCGCTTCAATCGTCGCATAAATACTGCTATCGGCATCTGCTGCTAGATCAGCTCCAGTGACAGTAATTGAAAACTTGCCTGAGCCATTCACTGAGCCTGAATAGTTATTGCTATTCACTGTTAAAGTAACACTGTCGTTAGCTTGGAATTCACCTGTAACAGTGCCCGTTATAGGTATATTGCCACTGGCCTCACTAAAATCAATTAAATCGTCGTCGGTTATATTGGCATCCAAAATAATCTGAGTATCGCCTGATCCTGGAGGGGATATATCAACAGCACTGGTATCTTGAAGTGTAGGACTCTGGTTACCCTCATCATCTACGACACTGACAACAGCTATGACTTGGTTGCTGACAATATTGTAATCGCTGCCTAAAATAGCTATATCAACGTTATTACCAATATCTGCTTGAACTATTTTGTGTGTGCCATCGGCACGGCCATCGCCATCCACATCGACTTGGATAATGTCTCCAACAAATGCGGTGGCAGAAACGCCAACACGGACGCTTACATTGCCCGACAATTCCGCTGCAGATAGAATATCATCACCACCTGCTAATATTTTCACACTCGTTAAAGCGTCGGGAGTAGGATCTACTGTGTAACCCTCTGTTGTATTAATAATACCTTTGGCAGCAGTATTTCCCTGCGCATCACTAGCTTCAACAGTCGCATCAATGCTGCTATTACTGTCAGCTAATAAATCGGCGCCAGCAACCAAGATTGAGAATTCACCTTGAGCATTGATTAAGCCAGAAAACTCGTTGTTATTAACCGTTAGAGTAACTCTATCATTAGCTTGGAACTCCCCAGTTACTGTTCCCGTCACTGATATATTCCGTCTGGCATCATTGGCGACTACGATATCATCGTTGGTGATATTTGCATCCAAACTAATTTGGGTATCGCTGGGCCCTGGAGGGGCAATATCTACGATACTGGTATCATTGATTATGGTACTTTCGTTTCCAGCCTCATCGATCACTTTTACGCTAGCTTTGACCTTGTTCGCGTCTATTTTGTAGTCACTGCCTGAAAAGGTAAAATCGATGTTGTTACCAATATCGGCTTGTACTACTTTATGTGTAGCATCGGCATTACCATCGCCGTCAATATCGACTTCGATAATGTCACCCACTAGCGCTTTAGCTGAGATCCCGATTCGTACAGTGACATTTCCCGCCAATTCAGCTGCATTTAAATGCTCGTCACCACCATCTAAGATGACAACACTAGTAACGGCTTCCGGCACTACTGTATCTAATATAAAAGAGTCAAACCCGGCATAATTTGTCTGCGCGCCCGCATCGTTGGCAACGATTAAACGAATGCTATAAGTGCCATCTTCATAACTATTGGCGGCATCTTGCAGGTTACTATTGGGAATATTTAAAACAACATAACCATCACTAAAATCTGCCGCTACTGTCTGGTGTATAAAACTTGAATTACCGTTGGGACCACTTATCATTACCACAAGGTACTCGCCCAAAACAGTCGCCGGAGGTAAAGTTACTTTAATTTGTAAACTTGAGTTCTGTGCAGCAACATCACCTACTTCGCTGAGATTGACAAAATTATCTTCGTTGATGATTTTGATGTAAGGAACATCGCCATCACCTTGAGTAAAGGCGAACCACACATCATCGATATCGTGTTTTTTATCAGTTGCATCTGTCCAGCTTGCACGCAAAGCAACTAGATTACCTTCGTTACTTTCATTGACAAAATCTGCGTTTAGGGCAATCTCTTTCACTCCACGCTCTGTTAACGTTTTTAATTCATCAGCTTGTGCTATGCCATCACTATTAGCATCTTGCCAAAGTCTTAATTCGTTAAACTTATCGTCTAATACGTTAAAAACATTGTCATTGTTCGAATCCAAATCCTTTAAAGCATCAAAGCCGTCTCTCGCAAAACTGCCATCTTGCTTAAGGGTGTATTCTCCAAAGAGTTCACTGGCATCATTTATTTTACCGTCTTGGTTGATGTCTCTGACCAGTAATGCATCATCAGCATTAACCCATCCAGTTGCCTCTTGTTTACCGTCAGCATTAATATCAAACCTAACCCCATCATCCAGTGAAAGTGTTTCCACACCGTCACCATCCATGTCTAAAATCAGTGGACTGGTATGTCCCATGGTTAGATCAAGGGCTATATTTGACTCTAAGGAGGCTCTAGTCCCTATATAGGCTTCCACTTTCACATTGGTCACCGGCATTCCGCAACCAATAATGTCCATGTGGTTTATCCACACACTCTGTGGAATAGAGTTTAAACCAAAGGTGAAATCGCCATTAGCATCAACAGTTACTTTAAAATTATCAAATTGTCGTGATCCTTTTCCTGGGACGGTAATGGTAATTTCAACGGTAACTTCTGTTCCAACCGGTGCATCTGTAAAGATCTTTTGTGGAACCGGCCCTCCATAAGAAGCTCCACCTTTAGCCGAAAGATCAAAGCCTACATCTGGCGGATTCTGCCACCACGCGAAATGTAAGGTATCTAGACTCAAACTAACTTCGTAAAAATTTTGTACTTCACTTTGATCTGTCACAGCTCCACTTTCATTTTTAGCAGGATCAATCAACTTAGCACTCGCGGTCACTTTATCCCCGATCACGTTAAATAAGCTTCCAGCTATGGATATATTGACGTTTCTACCAACATCAGCGGCCAAAACTATATAGGTTGCATCAGCTTGCCCATTTCCTGTCACATCAACTTCTAATACATCCCCCGCCTCAGCGGTGTTAGGGATACCGATTTGCACTGTAATATCATTTTTAAGTTCATTTTGATCTAATTTATCATCATTACCATTAACAATAGTAATACTGGTGATTGCATCAGGGGCTTGGGTATCTAATGTAAAATGGGCTTCTCCAGGGTATGGAGTCGTTGCGCCAAACTCATTTGAGACTGTCAAAGTAAGACTATAATCGCCGTCTGAAAAAATATTGTTATTAACCACTGCACTATTGGGTAGTAATAATTCGACATAACCCTTAACGCTGTCGTCAGGTGTAACTTGGTGATTAAAGCTCATCACACCAGCAGGTCCATTTATCAGTATACTCAGGTATTCACCGTTTAATGTCGCAGGAGGGATTGTAACTTTTAACAGCAATGTAGAATCAGCACCTAAGCCGTCACCAATTTCTACCTTATTCACATATTGGTCATCATTGATAATAGTAATAAATGATACACCACCACTACTGGGACCTGTGGCCAAATTAACATCTAATATTTCATGTGTTTGGTTGTTTTGAACAAACGTTCCCTGTTTAACAATTTCGTTACCATTTTGATCGATGGACACGGTATTACTGTTCAGAGATATCTCCGATATATTCAGATCCGTCAAACTTTTAAGCTCACCGTCATCTGTTACACCATTTTGATTGGCATCAATCCAAACTTGTAATTTATCAAAAATAGCATCGTTGCTGTCTATTTTATTGTCGTTATTATCATCGTACTGAGCTAGCGCTTCAAAACCATCTTTTGCCAAGGTATTACTTTGAATTAAGGTGGTTTCATCACCAAACAACTCTCGCCCAGAAGTTATTTTTCCATCGTTATTGAGATCTAAAGTTAATATTCCATCTTCAGCGCTTACCCAACCAGTATTTTCGCTAAAACCATCGTTTTCGTGATCAAATTTAACCCCACTATTAATGCTAATCGTCTGCACACCGTCATTATTCAAATCTAAGACGAGAGGATCTCGAGTATTTACGTTGCGATCTTTGGTTTCAATAATGATGTCTAATTCACTGGAGAGAACACTTTCATTACCTGCTTTGTCAGTCATTATTGCTGACACATGCAAATAGTATTGTTCTACTTCTATACCATTAATTATTGCCTCTTCAGAGGAAAGTAACGGATTATTAACGGTGTCTTGCATGTTCATCAGCCATTTACCATCAGCTTGAACAACCGCACTGCCTAAGATAAATTTATTACCCTGATTATATGTGAGAGCAACGGACTGATTATCGAGAAGCTCACGTACTATATTAGTGTCGGATAAGGTACCGTTAATAAGTTGTCCATGGGTTGCATAAGCGTAATAAACAATCACGCTGCCAGCTTCAGATAGATCAACTTCACCGGAGAATTTCAGTTGTTTGTTGAGGGTTTTGTCGTCATCTTTACTGCCGACTGCACTGCCAAAAAAATCAAGAAACGTATCAGAAGAACTGTCTAGATCAACGATTGGACTGTTTGGATTAGTAGTATCAGTCACTATTTGATAGGCTGCGGATAAAGTTCCAGTGTTTTCCGCAATATCGATTACCTGTGCTGTATAGCTATAAGTATTACCATCAGTAAGAGCATTACCAGAGACGTCATCTAAAAACGTCCAAGTGACATTATTTACATCTGAATCATCAACTTGTGCCTGTCCGATGACCGCTCCATCTCTAAGGATATTAAGCGTTTCGCCCACCCCTAATTTTGCACTGAGAGTACCTTGTAATGCAGGTGTTAGATCATTTGTACTGTCGCCAGAATCTAGATCGCCTTGGTTGGGATCGACATTATCACTGATATTGGTAATGACGGCATTTTGATCTGGACCACTGATGTCGATCTTTATCTGGTAAGAGTTTGAAAAACTTCCGGTGTTTTGTGCAGCGTCCTGGACTTGCACTTGATAATTATAGGATGTTGCATCAATTAAGCCGCTGTCTGTATAGCTCCAAGTAACATTATTTGGATCACTATTATCGACAGCTGCCTGGCCTACAATCGAGCCATCCCGATATACGTTAAGTATTTCTCCAGCGGTTAATACACTGTCTAAAGTTCCCTTCAGCTCAGGGGTAATATCATTAGTGTAACCCCCGGGGCTAATACTGGAGAGACCACCAACATTATCAATAACTTCACTAATTACTGCCGTTTGTGTGGGATTACTAGTATCAACATTTATGATGTAAGTGTTAGAAACTACGCCAACATTACTCGCGCTATCCTCAACTTGTACTTGATAAGAGTAACTTGATCCATCCTGTAAATTTACATCGTCATAATTCCATACGATATTAGCTAGATCACTAGCATCTACAGTCGCCTGCCCGATAACATTGCCATCGCGTAGCAAATTTAGTACTTCACCTACCCCGAGAGGACCATTGAGTGTGCCTTGTATCTGCGGCGAAGTATCGTCGGTAAATGCACCGGAGGCGACATCCCCAACTTCATCAACATTGTCTTTTACAGTAGTGATGACAGCTGTTTGCAGAGGATCTGAGGTATCGACATTAATAATAAACGTACTAGAAATCGGGCCTAAATTATGGGCGGCATCTTCAACTTGCACCCTATATTGATAACTGTTGCCATCAAGTAAACCTGCATCATCAAATAACCAAGTAACATTGTTTGGGTCAGAATCATCTATTGTTGCCTGACCGATCACTGAGCCATCTCGGAGGACATTTAAAACGTCACCTGGTGCTAACACGGCATTCAAATCGCCTTGCAATTGCGGCGTTATATCATCGGTTGAATCACCTGATTGCAATACACCGATCACGTCAACATCATCAATTGCTCTAGAAATAGTAGCACTTTGAATAGGATCTGTAGTATCAATTGTAATACTATAGCTATTTGATAACGTGCCTAAGTTTTTCGCCAAATCAATAACTTGCACTTGGTAACTATAACTTATGCCATCAACTAAGCCACTGTCATCGAATGTCCAAATTACATTAGCGGGATTACTAACATCTACATTAGCCTGCCCTATTACATTACCATCACGCATGACATTGAGTGTCTCGCCTGGCAGTAAGATGCCGCTAAGTGTCCCCTGTAATTGTGGACTAGTATCATCGGTTGTTCCGCCAGTGGCAATATTACCACCCACATCGATGTTGTCTAACACATTAGTAACCACCGCACTCTGCAGAGGGTTACTGGTATCAATATTGACATAATATGCATCTGATAACGGTCCTAAATTATCAGCAGCATCTTGTACTTGCACCCGGTAGCCATACCTAGTGTCATCAATTAGCCCCGCATCATCATAGGACCAAACAAGATTATTTGGATCGCTGGCATCTATAGCAGCCTGACCAATAACCACACCATCACGTAATACATTGAGCATTTCACCAGCCGCTAAGACTGCACTTAATGTGCCTTGTATTTGCGGGGTGGTATCATCCGAGAAACCATCGGAGAGTATATTACCAGACACATCCACATCATCGACGATATTAGTGACTTGAGCCGTTTGTAGCGGATTACTAGTATCAATATTGATATTATAAGCAGCTGATAGTGGCCCAGGGTTATGTGCTGCATCTGTGACTTGAACTTGATAACTATAACTGGTGCCGTCGATCAACCCCGCATCATTAAAAGTCCAAATGATATTATTTACATCGCTAGCATCTACCACTGCCTGCCCAATAACAAGTCCGTCGCGAACAACGTCTAAGGTTTCACCTGAAGCCAATACTGCACTCAAACTACCTTGTAGCTCCGGAGAAGTATCATCAGTTGATGCGCCAGAGCTTACATTACTCAGCCCATTTACATTATCTACGACATTATTAATTACAGCGGTCTGAGTTGGATTAGTAGTATCAATATTTAACTGAAACTGAGCTGATAACGGCCCTAGGTTTTTCGCGGCATCGACTACTTGTACTCGATAGTTGTATTGAGATCCATCGGTTAATCCCGAATCATCAAAGGACCAAGTGATATTATTGGGATCACTATTATCGACACTACCTTGACCAATAACCACTCCGTCACGCAGCACATTTAATGTTTCACCAGCGGCTAAGACAGCACTTAAAACACCTTGTAGCTGTGGCGAGGAATCATCTGTAAAGCCTCCATTATTAATATCACCTATGATATCGACGTTATCGACAGCATGGCTAATAGTGGCCGTTTGTATTGGATCACTGATATCAATAGTGATATTAAAGATATTTGACAGCACTCCAGTGTTGCCAGCACTATCTTTTACTTGAACTTGATAATTGTAGCTAGTGCCATCTACTAAGGCATTTTCTTGATAAGTCCATGTGATGTTATTGACATCACTAGCATCTACAACTGCCTGTCCGATCACTACCCCATCACGCAAAACATCCAATGTTTCATCTGCGCCTAATATCGAATTTAATGTGCCCAGCATTTGAGGAGATATATCATCGGTGGTATCCCCTGAGATCAGAGTAGCTACAACATCTACATTATCCTGCATACTAGAGATAACCGCTAGTTGCTCCGGGTTATCAGTATCTATACTAATACTGTAGCTGGCGGATTCAACACCTTGATTGCCTGCATCATCAACTACCTGTACGGTGTAAAGATAAGTATTTCCATTGATAAGAGGATTTGCGGCTATATTGTCTGAAAAATTCCACACTACATTGAGTCCGGCGCCACTGACATTCGCCTGACCTATTATAACGCCATCACGCAATACATTTAGTTGCTCATCCGCCGCCAAAACTAAATTTAATCGCCCTGCTAAAATTGGTGTCACATCGTTTGTGACGGCACCATTAGCGACAATCCCAATACTGGGCGCTTGATCATCTGATATAGTATCTATACTGGCGACTTGGCTCGGTGCAGAATTATCAACATCAACCGTCTTGCTAGTAATTTCACTTACATTATTAGCGGGGTCTTTAATCGTCACTGTTGCAGTAGTGCTTTCGTTGATAATGAGAAATTTACTACCGGGAATTTCAATATCTACCACCGTTCCAGGCTCATTAGCCAGAATAGTGTGAGTAGCATCAATAACTCCATCGCCGTCCACATCAACTTGTATTACATCACCAATATCAGCATTCGCTGGAATACCCACTTTAACAGTAACATTAACGGCAAGTTCTGCACTATTTAGCACATCATCATCACCAGTATCAATACTGACACTCGTTGGGGCATCTGGTGGAATAGTATCTAAGGTAAAAGTAGCAGACCCTTCAAATTGTGTGTAGGCACCAAATTCATTGGCGATAATCATGGATAGACTGAAGTCTCCATCGATAAAATCACCTTGATTATCAGTGACATTAATAATGGGTAAGGACATGGTCACCACGCCGGATATAAAATCTTGAGATGTTAACTGATGTACGAAACTGGTAATCCCATTGGGCCCATTCACCAAAATAACCATATATTCGCCAACACGAGAAGCATCTGGAATGGTTAATTTTAATTGTAAATCGGATTCGGCCTTTGTGGGGTCACCAATTTCAGATTTATTCACATACTCATCTGAATTGACAATTTCTATATAAGTTGAGTTGCTCATTTAACAGTCCCTTTAAAAATAAGTTTAAACTTAAATATCCAATATTTATTTATCTTTTCGAAAGATGAACAATATAAATTTATTAACAGTAGATGAATATTATCAGGATTATGTGCATTTATCATTGCCCCAAAGTACATATAGACAGAAACAATAATTATTAAGAAAATTCCTTAGTAAAATCCTCCATTTAATTTTAAAGGCTGTTAAATATTCAAATTTTTAAGCCGAGCTATGCGCCATTCTAAGCCTAAGTGAGTGAAATAATTTCCAACAATTATATATTTTGACATGAGATTGCTCTTATAAAGAGCTATTACAAATAAAGTCAGTTGACCAGAACTTGATAGCTATTGATTGCCAAATTGAAGATACACTCATTATATTAATCAGAATACTCAATGAATTATCTAGAGTTTATGCATCAAAACTGTTGTTAATTAACAATAAAGATATGTATCCGTTTGTTTTATCTTACCTATGCATTTCAGAGATTGTTTGGCTAACATCTGTTTAAGTTGCTAACCAAACATGAAAACCCCTTAATCAATAATCAATTGATTGTTTTGTATAAGCTCCTTCATAACATCTTCATAGTCAGTACTGAGGAAATGAGTATCATGCAAAATCACCACATCTGTTGCAGCATTTTTGTCAAAACTCTCTTGGGTAAAACCACCCGTTTCATCGATATAGACAGCGAGATCATCACCTACCTGCTCAAAATGTAAGTAGTGATCTAGACTATCCATTTGAATATTGTCACCTTCTAACAAATCCGAAAGATCTAATACTCTGTTCTCACCAGACTCAAGTGCAAACCAAACATCATCTACATCGTGTGATTCACCCTCTGAATCTTTCCAGGAAGAACGCAAACCCGTCCAGTTCCCTTCACTGTATTCAGAGACACTCTGGCTCTGTAGTGAAATAGACTCAACCCCTGCATCGAGCAGACTATAAAGTTCTGATGCTTGAGAGATTCCATCACTGTTAACATCTTGCCAAATTTTAACCTCTTTAAAGGCGTCATCATTACTATCAAAGACGCCATCATTATTAGAGTCCAGCTCGCGAAGTGCATCAAAGCCATCAGTAGCAAGGCTGCCATCTTGTTTCACCGTATGTTCCCCAAACAACTCAGAGCCGTCATTGATAACACCGTCGTTGTTTAGATCTCGTACCAACAACCCATCATCGCCGCTAACCCAACCCACTTTGTCTTTAACACCGTCAGCATCTAGATCAAATCTAACATCCTCAGAGATAGAGATTGTCTCTACGCCATCACCATCTAAATCCAAGATCAAAGGACTTGTGTGACCTGTAGCGTAATCGAGTGCGATATTCGACTCTAAGTCAGCTCTAGTACCTATGAAAGCTTCGATCTTTACATTGGTAATTGGCTTACCGCAGTAAATAATATTCAAGTTACTCCAGACACTCGTCGGTATCGAAGCTGCATCAAACTGATAATTACCATTGGCATCGACAGTTACTGTAAAACTATCGAATTTTTGGGTCCCATAACCAGGCGCTGTCACTGTAATTTCAACCACAACTTCAGTACCTCCAGGTGCATCGGTATAGATCATCTGCGCACGTCCACCTATTCCTCCATAGCTAGCACCACCTCTGGACGACAAATCAAAACCTACATCTGGCGGAGACTGCCACCATGCGATGTGTAAAGTATCTAATGCCACACTCACTTCGAAGTATTCTTGTACCGCACTATCATCGTTAACTGACCCACTGCTATTACCAGCCTCATCAACGACTATTGCAGTAACAGAGACTGCATCATTAACCAGTGCGAACTTATCCCCATCCACTTTAATATCAACATCATTGCCAACATCAGCAGCGGTGATAGTGTGAAATGCATCTGGATTGCCATCATTATTAACATCCAGCTGAATAACATCCCCAACTTTAGCTGAGGCGGAAACGCCTACTTTTATTGTGATTTCTTGGTTTAACTCGTTTTTGTATAAAACATCATCACTGCCGTTTAAAATTTCTACTTTAGTTAATACATCCGGTATACCAGCATCCAAATCAAAACTTACCTCTCCTGGGTATACTGTGCTTGCGCCTATATCATTTGAGACGATCAATGACATTGTGTATTCACCGTCTGCATAAAGACCAGCATTTTGTAGTACAGCATTGGGTATCGCCAAAGTGACGAATCCTGCGTTACTATCTGCTGCGACCACAGTATGAGTGAAACTATTAGCACCAGCCGGACCATTGATAGTGATAACTAATATTTCATCAACGGCCGTCGCAGGTGGAATAGTTACTTTAATCATTAACGATGATAGTACTGCGTTAGCGTCTCCTATTTCGCTATTATTGATTAATCTGTCGTCAGCTATTATTTCTACGAATGATGTTCCTCCTGAACTAGGACCAACAGCCAAATTGGCATCACCAAGATCTTTGGTTTGATTATCTTGAACAAAAGTACCTGTTTTAAAGATGGTATTTCCCTGGTCTAAAATATCGGTATCTGTACTGTCTAAAGAAATCTCAGTAATGTTTAACTCTGCTAATGTTTTAAGCTCTCCAGCGTCAGTGACACCATCTTGGTCTGAATCGACCCAGACTCGTAAACTATCGTATACGGCATCGTTAGCATCAATTTTATTATTACCGTCGAGGTCGTATTGGGCAAGTGCTGCAAAACCATCTTGAGCCTTTATATTTGTGGCCGTTAAGAGCATTTCATCTCCGAACAACTCACTGCCATTATTTATTTTTCCATCGTTATTAAGATCCAAAGCAAGCAAACCGTCTTGGGCGCTAACCCAACCAGAGTTTTCCTTAAAACCATCACCATCATGATCAAATTTAACCCCGTCATTAATACTGACTGTATGTATGCCATCCCCATCAAGATCTAATATTAGTGGATCTCTGGTATTTGCATTACGGTCTTTAGTTTCAATAATAATATCTAATGGATCAGATAATTCACTTTTATTTCCTGCTCTGTCTGTTATTTCAGCCGTCACATGAATGAAATATTGCTCCACTGCATTACCATCAACAATAGCACCTTCTTTAGACAACAAAGGACTACCAGGAGAGTCTTCCATTTTCATAATCCAAGTACCGTCGGCCTTAACCACAGCACTGCCTAATACAAATTTATTTGCCTGACTGTAAACAGTGTTATCATTTTGCAATAAAACTCTATTCTCGTTTGTATCTTCAAGTACGCTATTAACCAGTTTACCGTCAGTGGCGTAAGCGTAATAAACAATGACACCACCCGCCTCAGATATATCTAGTTGGCCACTAAAATCTACTTGTTTTTCCAAGGTTTTATTATCGTCCTTAGAACCGACTGGGGACCCAAAGAAATCAAGGAAAGTATCTGAATTCGCATCTAGATCAACAGCAATTTTATCCGGTGCTTTCGTATCAATAGTAATGGTATATGTATTTGAGCTGTTGCCTGTATTGGCACCATCACTAATACGTACTATATAGTTATAAGTTTCACCATCTTGACCACTATCGAGGAAAGTCCACTTAGTAGGATCTGAGTTATCTATAACTGCTTGACCAATGACTACACCATTTCTAACGACGTCCAACTGTTCATCTGCTGCAAGTGCAGTTGTCAGACTACCACTAAGAAGTGGCGTAACATCATTAGTGTGACCACCAGTGCCAATATCATCAGTCTCAACTGGATCGACATTATCGGCAATTTTCTCGATCACTGGTGTTTGATTTGAAACAGATGTATCAACACTTATAGTATATTTGTCCGACACTTCACCTGGGTTACCCGCCTTATCAGACACTCTCACCGTATAGTCATAAGTATTACCATCTTCTAAACCTGAATCTTGGAAACTCCATTTGGTGTTATCACTAGGATCGATAATTGCATGACCTATAAACTCACCATCTCTGAGCACATCGACTCTGGCACCGTCTTCTAGTTCTTCTGTCAACGCTCCTTTTAACAGTGGCGTTATATCATTAGTTTTACCCCCTGAGTTTATAATCTCTTCACCATTAGGCTCATTGTCTATGACTTGGGTAATACTGGCTTTGGTATCTAACGCTGTTACATCAATTTCAATTTTGAAATCGGCGCTTGGGTTACTGTTATTTCCAGCCTCATCTATTGCTATCGCAGTAAATACTGTTTGTTCTCCCTCATCATTTTCAGGTAGAGGGGTAGCAGGAGTAAACTGCCAGTTTCCTGAGCTGTCCGCGGTAGTTGAACCTAGCACTTGACCATCAGCAGAAATAACAACAATGGCATTGTTCTCACTAGTACCTTCTAAGGTCAATGCCTGATCATCAGTGATACCGTTATTAACGACATCACCCTGATGAATGCCCACGTCGTCTTTAGCGTTTAGAATAACGGGTGGATCAGGTCTATCAATATCAATTTCTAAGGTAAATGTACCCGATTTAATGGTATTTGATCCGCGGCTAACCTCTGCTTGGAACACATGAGTACCAGACACAAGTGATAGATTATTCTCCGCCAGTTCCCACTTACCATTAACATCTACAGTGACACTACCAAAAGTTGTATTACCATCAGCACTCTTAATGGTGATAACCTCGCCAAAAGTACCGCTGCCAAATAGCGCTGGGCTACTGTCGTTAGTTAGATCATTATTGTTAAGATCAACGGTATGTAGATCTTCGTTATCATGAGCTCCGTCAATACTTATTATCAAATCGCTAGTATCTACAATAAAGGATAGTGGATCGCCCATAGGACCAGCATTACCGGCTGCGTCTATCTGCTGAACAACAACAATATGAGTTCCATCATCAAGCTCAGGTAATGTCAGAGACCAATTGCCGTCCGGATCAACTTGGACTTGTATTGGATCGGGACTACCATCGACAAAGACATTAATGGTCGCTCCCACTTCACCTGAACCTTTAACTTCAGGCTTATTATCATCGGTAGATTGACTAGGATCATTAACTACAATAGCCCCAGTCACTGAACCTTGATCATCCATAAGCACCGTGTCAGTTAGCTTATCAGGTGCGTTAACATCAACTTCAAATTGATAAACACCTGTTTCAGCACTGATGGTATCCCCTGGGAGCTTGGCCACTGCGGTGATTTTGTGATCACCATCAGCTAAGGTTTTATTAACAGCTGGGTCATCCAATTTCAAAGTCCAAATCCCATTGGCATCTGCAGTTGTTGAGCCTAATACTTCCTTGCCACCATTGAAGGTGTCATAGACTATCACTACCGCATTAGCTTTTGCCGTACCGATAATATCCGGTTGGTTATCGTTAGTTATCCCTGTGTTATTTGCAACATTGCCGGTAAATGCATCGACATCATCAATAACATTAATGATAGCCGGCTCGTCTGTGGTATCTAAAGCAAAGGTAAAGCTGCGGGTATTACTGCTCTGTGAAGGGTTGCCCGCCGCATCTTTGGAGATCGCGACCAGCTCGTAAGTACCTAACAGTAACGGCGTATCTGGCGTGTAAGTCCAAGCACCATTGCTGACAGGAATGTCTTCGGCCAGTACTTCTAATTCACCGTCTACTTTTCTGTACAAGGTAACGGTCGCTGCATCCACAGCCGTACCAATAATCTCAGGTGTCGAATCGTTGGTGACTGCGCCATCGCCAACGGTCTCAGCGGCATTGCCTTCGTTATCGCGAACATCGCTAATCACTGGTGCCGTCGCTGATCCCTCTATGTCAATCAATACGCCATAAGGCGCGCTCGGAGTACTGGGATTGCCCGCAGGATCGATGGCTGTGGCTGTGAAGACGATCGGTGTGCTCGAATCAGTGACCAATGGCGTCTCTGGCGTAAACGTCCATAAACCCTCTGGATCAACGGTCGCTTCACCCAGCTTTTGACCATCGGCAAACACTTCAATAGTCGCGCCCGGCTCGCCGGTACCTTCTAACGTTGGGGTCTGATCATCAGTGCTGCCATCTTTGGCTATTTCACCTTGTGGATCACCGATATCGTCAATAATACGTTGGATAACGGGTGCATCCGGTTCAGTCACATCTAAGCTTAATTCGAACTTAGCCGACTCTTCTGCTGGATTACTGTTTTTAAGCGTCGCCTTGAAGTCGTAGGTTTTGTCACCATCAGCCAATGTTACTTCTAGTGACCACTTTCCTTCTGCATCTACGTCAACTTCACCGTAAGAGGTGCTGCCATCAGCACTGGTAATCACAACCGTGCTATTGGCGGTGGCAGTACCAAACAGTACCGGTGCTGCATCGTTGGTTAAATCTTGGTTATTTAAATCATCAGTGTGCGCGGGTACATCGTCTTGAGCACCGTCGATGGTCACGACTAATGCACTGGTATCAACCCCGAAGCTGATCGGATCACTCTTAAGACTCTCGTTTCCTGCGGGATCCACTTCTGCTACTTCTACCACATGCGTGCCATCTTCCAGTGCTGGCAAGGTCACGGACCAAGTACCATCTGGCTCAACTTCCACTTGGATGGGTGTTGGATTACCGTCAACATAGACGTTAATCATCGCGCCAGGCGTCGCGCCTTCGCCACTCACTTCTGGCTTGTTGTCATCGGTTGGATCATTATTGGCATCGATCGCGCCTACAACAACGCCTTGGTCATCGGTCAAGCTAATACCGGTTGGCTTGGACGGCGCAACAGTATCGACTTCAAAGCTATACTTTCCGGACTCTGAACTCTCTGTCACTGTGCCAACATTGGAGATAACACTAATGTTGTGATCGCCATCTAATAGCGTATCGACAGTAGCAGCATCGCCATCATCTTCTAATTGTAACGCCCAAAGACCATTGGCATCGGCAGTGGCACTGCCTAGCACCACCCGTTCGCCATTGAAGGTATCGTAAACGGTGACGAGGTCACCGGCTTTCGCGGTACCAACTATTTCAGGTTGAGCATCATTAGTAACGCCGCTGTCATTTTCTACGTTACCGGTGTATTGATCCACATCATCAATGACATTCACCACTGATGGTTGATCACTGACCTCTACCGCCAAGGTAAAGCTACGGGTATTACTGCTCTGTGAAGGGTTGCCCGCCGCATCTTTGGAGATCGCGACCAGCTCGTAAGTACCTAACAGTAACGGCGTATCTGGCGTGTAAGTCCAAGTACCATTGCTGACAGGAATGTCTTCGGCCAGTACTTCTAATTCACCGTCTACTTTTCTGTACAAGGTAACGGTCGCTGCATCCACAGCCGTACCAATAATCTCAGGTGTCGAATCGTTGGTGACTGCGCCATCGCCAACGGTCTCAGCGGCATTGCCTTCGTTATCGCGAACATCGCTAATCACTGGTGCCGTCGCTGATCCCTCTATGTCAATCAATACGCCATAAGGCGCGCTCGGAGTACTGGTATTGCCCGCAGGATCGATGGCTGTTGCTGTGAAGACGATCGGTGTGCTCGAATCAGTGACCAATGGCGTCTCTGGCGTAAACGTCCATAAACCCTCTGGATCAACGGTCGCTTCACCCAGCTTTTGACCATCGGCAAACACTTCAATAGTCGCGCCCGGCTCGCCGGTACCTTCTAACGTTGGGGTCTGATCATCAGTGCTGCCATCTTTGGCTATTTCACCTTGTGGATCACCGATATCGTCAATAATACGTTGGATAACGGGTGCATCCGGTTCAGTCACATCTAAGCTTAATTCGAACTTAGCCGACTCTTCTGCTGGATTACTGTTTTTAAGCGTCGCCTTGAAGTCGTAGGTTTTGTCACCATCAGCCAATGTTACTTCTAGTGACCACTTTCCTTCTGCATCTACGTCAACTTCACCGTAAGAGGTGCTGCCATCAGCACTGGTAATCACAACCGTGCTATTGGCGGTGGCAGTACCAAACAGTACCGGTGCTGCATCGTTGGTTAAATCTTGGTTATTTAAATCATCAGTGTGCGCGGGTACATCGTCTTGAGCACCGTCGATGGTCACGACTAATGCACTGGTATCAACCCCGAAGCTGATCGGATCACTCTTAAGACTCTCGTTTCCTGCGGGATCCACTTCTGCTACTTCTACCACATGCGTGCCATCTTCCAGTGCTGGCAAGGTCACGGACCAAGT
>JABSRB010000028.1:0-34010 GCA_013215375.1 Oceanospirillaceae bacterium
CACTCTATTCCCTCATCACTGAGGTAATTCGCATTATCAATTGAAATGAGTAATTTTCGTTCAAACTTAGCTAGCGATTCTAGTTTTTGGTGCAGTGCGGACAGCTGGTCAGTGTCATCTTCTTCAGTAGGTGTTAATAGCTCATCCATAGCACCATTCAATAATTTGAGGAGTGCTTTAAGATTGGTATTGCCCTTTAACTCTAATGCTAGAACATAGGCATCATCGTCACCGATTTGAAGATGTAATTGCTCTAAGGTAGTACTAACACCAGCCCCTGCAGGACCTGCTAATACTAAAAAGGTATTGGAAAAACGTACCAGATGGGCAAGTTTATCTACTAACTGTAATCTCGAGGGTGGCTCGAAATACACATTATCGGACATTTATCCCTTCCCTCTTAACAATTATTTAACGACAGCTGAACTTCCCATCGACAAAGTCTCTTTAAGTAAGTGCAGTGCAAATTGATCTGTTACTACTGCCCTTCCCAATTTCTCAATTAATACTAAACGAATCTTACCATCTAGTACTTTTTTATCGACACTCATTAAATCGATGAACGCATCTACTGACATCTCACGCGGAGGTGCTATAGGAAGCTCAGCCAACTCAAATAAAGTCTTAGTGCGATCTAACAGATCTTGGCCTATCCAACCTAGTCGACACGACAAATCCAAAGCCATCACTGTACCCGCGGCGACTGCTTCACCATGCAGCCAATTACCATAACCTTGGTGTGTTTCAATGGCGTGCCCAAAAGTATGACCTAAATTCAGCCAAGCTCTAATACCTTGTTCGGTTTCATCTTTAGAAACTACTTCTGCTTTTATTTCACAAGAACGCATTATTGCATAACAGAGCGCCTCTGGATCTTTAGCCACTAACTTGTGAATGTTCTGCTCTAGCCATACAAAAAAGTCAGCATCGTAGATTAAGCCATATTTAATAATTTCAGCAATACCTGCCGCGACTTGACGCTGGGGTAGTGTAACAAAATAATTTATATCGGCGATAACCAGTTGAGGCTGATAAAACGCACCGATCATATTTTTCCCCAGAGGATGATTAACTCCGGTCTTCCCACCCACAGAGGAATCCACTTGCGCAAGAATAGTGGTTGGTATTTGAATAAAATTAACACCGCGCTGGTAACAAGCTGCTGCAAAACCGGTCATATCACCCACTACCCCGCCGCCAAGGGCGATCATAGTAGTCGTTCTATTTTGCCTAGTTTTTAACAGCTGATCAAAAATATTATTAACATAGTCTAAAGTTTTAAACTGCTCACCATCGGGTAGCACCACCTGCTGTACATCATAATCAACTAGTAACTTGGTTAATTGCTCTAGATACAGCGGCGCTATCGTCTCATTGGTAACAATCATGACTTGTTTGGCTTTAATGTAGCGCGTTAAATCACACTGTTGTAACACGCCTGCGCCAACAAATATCGGGTAACTTCTATCGCCGAGCTCGACTGTTAAAGAGTTCAATCTTTATCTCCAGGCAAAAATAATATGTAATAATGAAATTTAGCTACTGTGTTAATTCTACTGAGAAAAATAGCTTTTGAAAGCGTTCTTTTGCTTAAATGTTAAACTAGAGATATCAAATAACATCCGTTTATCATTCAGGTAACCGACACAACATCTAAACAAATTTTCTGGTTGTCTATTTACTACCTATCTCTCACCTAGAAACAAGGTTGTAGTCAGGAAGCTGAGTGAGAAAAAACCTATTAACTCTGGACTCGACTATTCCATTCAATTTAGTTGTTTAATGTAAGCATATCTAACAGTGCCCTGAACTGACAATATAAACTAACCCAGCAAATCATCGTCTTTCAGTCGTTTAATAATTTCTGCAGTAACGGCTCTGGGGTGCCTCTTGTCGGTTAAAATTATGACATCGGCAATTTCATTGTAGAGAGGCTCACGTTTTTCCATCAGTGAAGTTAATATTTCACGGGGAGAATCTGCCTGCAATAAAGGCCTATTCTTATCTTTGGAGGTTCGTTCTAACTGCTGCTCTACGGTTGTTTTTAAATACACAACAGTGCCGCGAGCCGCAAGATGCTGACGATTTTCTAAACGAAGTACCGCGCCACCACCTGTAGCGACGATACAAGGTTTTATCAGAGTAATCTCATCGATAGTCTGCTCTTCACGTAAGCGAAAGCCCTGCTCTCCCTCTATATCAAATATCCAGGGAATATTAGCACCGGCACGATCTTCGATGACTTTATCAATATCGTAAAAAGGGGAGTTTAGTTCTTTAGAAAGCAGTAGCCCAATAGTACTTTTCCCGGCCCCCATTGGACCGACGAGGAATATATTCAATCTGAACCTTAATTAATTCTCAAACTTTCTCGTATAAGTTTAGGTGTTATAAAAATGAGTAACTCGTTTTTTGTCTCGGTTTTTCTGGTTTGACGAAAAAGCGCGCCGACAATGGGCAAATCACCCAAAAAAGGAGTTTTAGCAACTGCGTTTGTTATCTCATTTCGATACACACCACCTAACACAATAGTATCACCATCTTTAACAATCACAGATGTTTTTAGGTAATTTTTGTTGATACTCACTTCGCCATTAGGCAATACGCTACCAATAGAATCTTGGGTCAGCTCTAATTCCAGAGAAATTTTATCTCCTGGAGTAATTTGCGGGGTTACCTTTAGCGATAAAACGACGTCTTTAAACGAAATAGTAGGCGTACCGTCTTTCACGACTACGTAGGGTAATTCTTGGCCTGATTTTATTTCTGCAGACTGGCCATTGGTAGTAATCACTTTAGGCTGAGAGACTATTTCAGCATCTCCTGTAGAGCTCAGCGCTGATATCTCAGCACTTAACTGTAAGCCATTTTGACTGATATAACCTAAACGGATGGCAGACTGCGCCGTTACACCTAGATCTATTGCCAGCGGGGCACTGCCCGTGGTTGAACCCACTGTGCCGGCACCGCCACCACCTAAACCAAAAGGACCGTCACTATAACCAACACCCCAGCGCACACCCAACTCTCTACTGATATCACTAGTGGCGACGACTAATTTTGCTTCAATCATTATCTGCGAAACCGCGACATCAAACTTACTCAGTGTGTGGCGAATAACTTCTAATTGCTTTAACGTCTCTCTGACCATCAATACGTTTGTGGCATCATCTGCTAAGACAAAACCTCTTTTACTGATCATGTTCGCCTCCGTTAAGCGAGCTTTCATTTCGGAGGATTTACGATAATTAATTTGGATAAAATCAGTTTCAATAGGCAGTAGTTCTTCTATTTGCTTTTGACCTTCAAGCTCTATGCGCTCGCGCTCAGCCAGTTTCTCTGCAGGCGCCACTAATAATACATTGCCCACTAAGCGTTTATCGAGCCCTCTGGTTTTTAGCACTAGATCCAGCGCCTGATCCCATGGGACGCTCTGCAATCGCAAAGTGATAGTCCCAGACACACTGTCATCGACTACAAGGTTCTTTTGCGCCACTTCAGCTATAATTTGTAACACCGACCTTATGCTGACGTTTTGAAAGTTTAGATCAATTTTCTCGCCAGTAAACGACTTTCTAGTAACCGATGATCTACTCGCCTTTGCAGTACGACTCGACGAGCGTTTCTTTGGCCAAAAATCCACGATTAGCTCACGACCAACCTGATACGATTTAAACTTGTATGGCTTAGCGCTTGGTTTGATCAATATACCCGCGTTTTGCCCCTGTGAAAAAGTATCTATAAACATCACCGGCGTATCAAAATCTTGCACATCTAAACGATTATTTAACTGATCAGAAAGCACCGCACCGGTGAGATTGATTAATACATTATTGCCTTCTTCTATGACTTCTACACCAGATCGCCCATCGGATAATTTAATTTTAACGCGCCCAATGCCATTTTCTGCACGTTCAAAATCAATACCTTGTACTTTAGTTCTTTTAGCGACTGGCTGGTCGGAGATACTTGCCATCACCGGCTCTGGCTGCATTGATTGTGCGGGGCTTGCAACTGAATCATCAAAGGTTTGATCAGCGTCATCCAACAGCACAATTAAGTTATTACCTTGGGTAGAGGAGCTATAGTTACTGGCGTGATTCAAGTTAGCCACTAATCTCAAACGGCCCTTTACTTGAGCCAACTCGATTGAACGTAATACATCTAAGTGAACATCCTCTGATGTTTTAGAAGTACCATTTTCAACACCCCACATGTCGATAAGGATCCGATCGGGACCGGTGAGCACAAACGCGGTAGGAATGGGTGGTGGTGCATCAAACTTCATGGTCAGTTGAAGCTTACCCGCACCTAACTTTTGCACTTCAAAATCAAGTAACAATATGTTCTGTGCCAATACACTAGTACTAAACGCAATGCTAGTCAGTAACCACAGACTACACAATCCTTTGCTTAAAAATCCCAATCTCTGTAATAAGAGATTCCTAGTTTTAATGAACATATTTTCCCTATGGCTCCTTTGACTCAAAAAGTTCAATACTACGAGGACGAGTGATCCAGCCACCTCTTCCATTAGATATTGTTTCTATGAGTTTCAACTTTTGTGAATCTACTTTTATTACTTTTCCGTGATCAAGGCCGATATAATCACCCGCGGCAACCCTATGAATTTCCTTATTAGAGTCCACAATCAGCGCCCAGTTCTGGTCCACACCTTTACTAATAGTGCCTACCATTGACAGCTCTTGAATCGAAAACCCTTCCAGGTACTCCTTAATACGTGCATCTGTTGGTGCAGGTGTATTGCCTGGATCAATTTCGGAGGAAAAGTCTTCATCATCTTCAGCGACAAATTTAACCACTTCAACAAAAGGATTTCTCAGCGTTGTCCCCTCGTAAATGAAAGCCTCGTAAGCCTCAAATTCAGGTAGCGATTTAATCGGTCTTGAAGGCCTAGATTGTACTTCGGCTACATATCTCACTAAATCTTCGGTCCCCTCAATCCAAACACAGCCGGGAAGAGATACCATTAAGGTGATAGAGACGAATAGCGCTTTAAGCGAAGAGCATTTAATCATCATCATTCCGATACGTTTTAGCCGTTATTGTAATATTGAGCAAGCCAGATCCAATCGGCGTTAAATTAAAATCGTGTAAAGTTACAATGCGTTTTATACCCGCGATTCCACTGACAAAATTCCCGACTTGGTGATAACTGCCTTTAGCGGAGATAAGAATAGGCAATTCTATATAGTACTTGTCTCTTCGCTCAGCCTGTAGGGAAAGACTATTAATAATCAAACCTGAGGCGATGCCTATGTTGGTAATATCTTCAAGTAGCCCCGGTACTTCCTTCTGCGTTGGTAGCTGACGTTTAATTTCTTTAAACTGCTCCTCTACATCGGCCATTTGTTTGCGCAATCCTGCTAAATTAGCGACTTGATTAGACACTGCAGCATATTCTTTTTTGAGCTTTTGTTCAGCGCGCACTTTAGTATTCAGCACTTGCTCTTTATCACTGGTATAGAAGTGCACTCCTAAGAAGACCACCAATACAAACAGTAATATGTAAGTAACGATTTTGACACCAATGGGCCAAGTTCCCGCAGCACTTAGATCTAAGTTGTTCGGATCAAAGCCCTTGAAGGAGTTTTTTATCGCATCAATCAACGCAGCGCTCCTCTAGATAGTTGTACATCAAGATTAAAGGTACGATTTAATTCGCTAGCGCCAATTTTAGTGAGGTTGGGCTCGCCAAACCATTGAGATTTATTCAAGTTACGCATCAACTCTGAGACATCTTGATTTCGATTTGCCAAACCGTTTATGGTCAATTTATCGCCAACCCTGACCATCGAGGTATAATACAATTCTTCCGGCAACACCCGGATTAACTCATCATAATAACGCACAATTAACGGACGGTTTCCCTGCAAAGTTTGGATAGTATTCAATCTCGCCAAGCGTCTTTCTTTCAGCTTTTTTAAATTTTCAATTTCTTTAATTTTGGTTTTTAACAAGTTTATTTCAGATTGCATAAATGTATTGCGCAAATTCTGACGCTGGACCTGCTGATCTAAATACATACCTAGCAGAAAGACCACAGCACCCGCTATTATCACTGTCAACAACAAGCTAGTAGAAAAAGTTTTTTGAGCTTCCTCGTCCCGCTCCTCTCTCCATGCTCTTAAATTAATTTTTGCCATGAGTTACCTATTCATCAAAAGATCTGAGTGCCAAACCACAAGCTTTCACCAAAACCGGCGCATCTTTATTCAACCTATCTTTATTAATCTTAGCTTGGATACGCATATTGGAGAACGGATTCGTTAGTTCAACTGTGATGCCCAGTTCTTCCTCGAGCAATTCAACGAGACCTTTAATAGAAGAACAGCCTCCACTGAGATATATTTTAGTTAGTTGATTTTGCACGTTTGACGAGTAATAGAACTGCAGTGCTCTACTTATTTGCTGTGATATGGTATCTCTGAAAGGCTCAATTAACATGGCTTCAATTTCCATACTAATTTCGGTCAACCTAAATGATTGCTCAACCTCTTCGACTGACATACCACACTGTATATGGATTGAGTTAGTTAACTCGTTACTGCCAAAACCCTGCTCACGATTATAAATAATCTCGCCTTGATGCATCACATTTAAAGTCATTGTCGATGCACCTATATCAATAGAGGCAATTAGATCATCACCAGTAACATCTTCTTTATTAATATAGGTTAATAATCTTTCGATAGCGAAAGTATCAACATCAACGACTTCACATTTAAGACCCGCTGAGTTAACTGAAGCCTCGCGTTGAATAACATCGTTATTTCGACAAGCCACCAATAATATTTTATTTAAATCGGGATTAAGCGGGTTGGGGCCCTGTACTTCAAAGTCAATCGCCACTTCATCTAGTGGGTAGGGGATAAACTGATCGGCTTCGATTTTTATCTGGTCTTCTAGCTCGGCCTCTGAAAAAGCATTGGAGAGTTCAAGATGTTTGATGATCACCGCAGATGAGGGCACTCCGGTAATGGCTAAATTGAGTTTCGAGCCACAGATCTTAACGCCCTTTTCAATCGCTTCGGCAACAACACCAAGTTCTTGGACATGCCCATCAACAATAGCGGAAGGCGGCAAACCTACGATTGCATATGAATCTAGCGTGATTTCTCTTTTTTCACGACTAAGTGCAACCAATTTAACAGCAGACGAGCCTATATCCACACCTACTAATGTGGCTGTTTTTTTATTAAAAAATCCAAACAACTAAACCATCCTTTTTAAATGCACATATATGCTGTAGCGCGATTGTTGCTGTTTTAAAAATACAAATCATAAGACTGATTCCAATAGCTTTTGGCGACTCACAAAAACATATCAGTTCTGCCGCCATCATTTAAACATCAATATTGTATTCATTAAAGCTTTTTTAAACATTTAATCGGTCATTTAAAAAGGAGTGACCCTGATTTCATACACTTTGTAAATACCTGAAAACATTAGACAGTTCAAAACATCAAGCGGTGTGAGGGCACTTTAACCAACAAAAACTGCACGACCAGCCCCGCCCCCTTTAATCGTGTAAATATCTTACAAAAGGGCACTGGTGCAAAATATAAGCAATCTATATAATAGCGCTGTATGTTCACCCTCATTATAGCTGACCCTCCCGTTTTAGCTCACTTTGCTGCATAAAACAGGATGATTGGGCACTAACCATGTGGAACAACAATCGCTATAACAGCGAAGAATCAACTCTTGATAATTAGGAACAACCTATTTATCTCTATTAAAAGGTAGTCCATGCGCGCCATAAAATATTTATTCCAATTTATTCTGTCTTTGGCTGTATTAGGTATTATTATCGGCACCGTTAGCATGGTAGGTCTCTACCTCTATTTTTCCCCATCACTTCCCGACGTAGAAACACTGAAAGAAATAAAATTCCAGACGCCCCTAAAAGTTTTTTCCAAAGATCAAAAACTCATCGCAGAATTTGGCGAAAAGCGTAGAACACCTATCGTGTTTGCCCAGATCCCCACAAAATTTGTACGCGCTTTGCAAGCAGCCGAAGATTCACGTTATTTTGAACACAATGGAGTAGACATAAAAGGCCTGGCCAGAGCGGTAGTACAGTTGGCAACTACCGGCAAAAAGCAGGGCGGCGGTTCAACCATCACCATGCAAGTGGCGAAAAATTTCTTTTTGACCCGTGAAAAATCTTTTTCTCGTAAGTTTAGCGAAATACTACTCGCCCTTAAAATCGAAAACTCTTTAACAAAAGAAGAAATTTTTGAACTCTATATCAACAAAATATATTTAGGGCATCGCTCTTACGGCATTCAAGCCGCTGCCTATGTTTATTATGGCAAGGATATAAACGACATTAGCCTGGCACAACTGGCAATGATCGCAGGCTTACCTAAAGCACCTTCCGCCTTCAATCCTATTACCAACCCTAGCCGCGCTATTGAGAGGCGTAATTGGATTATTGGCAGAATGCTCACTTTAGGCTACATAGACAAAGCAGAACACGATAAGGCCTATGCCCAACCGGTGACCGCCTTCTACCACACTGCCGACATTGAGCTTTACGCCCCATACGTGGCAGAAATGGTACGCAAAAAACTCTACAAGCAATTTGGCAACAACATATATACCGACGGACTCACCGTTACTACGACGATTGATAGCAAAATGCAGTCATCTGCTAACGACGCAGTGCAAAATGGTTTACTCGCTTACGTAAAACGCCACGGCTATCGAGGCCCAGAAAAGCAATTTGATATTTCTGCACTAAGCACCAAAGATCAGCTAAAACTAGTAAAAGCGGAGACTACTCACGCAGATTTAGAACCCGCTCTGGTCCTTGAGGTCAGCAAAAAAGAAGCACTGGTTTTACGGAAAAATGGCGAGACCGTCACTCTAGCTTGGGAGGGACTATCTTGGGCGCGCCGTTTTAAAACCGTAAACAGCATGGGACCAAAACCTACGTCAACCGCCAACATCCTTAAGATCGGTGATTTAGTCAGAATAAAGCCGAAACTCGACAAAGAACAAATGCAACACTGGGAACTAAGTCAAATACCTAAGGTACAAGGCGCAATGGTCGCTATGGCACCAAAAAATGGCGCAATACTCTCCCTAGTAGGCGGTTTCAGCTTTAGCCACAATAAATTTAATCGTGCCACTCAAGCACTTAGACAGCCAGGCTCTAATTTAAAGCCTTTTATTTACGGTGCAGCACTAGAATCCGGATACACCGCAGCAACAACCATTAATGACGCCCCCATCGTTCTGCAAGGCGCCAGTTTGCAAGCCAACTGGCGTCCCGAAAACTCATCCAGAAAATTCTACGGACCTACCAGACTTAGAGTCGGCCTTTACAAGTCTCGTAACTTAGTCTCTATTAGACTGCTTAGAGCAATCGGCATCGACAACGCACTTGATTACCTGGCTAAGTTTGGCTTCGATCGTGACAAATTGCCGACCAATTTATCGCTATCACTAGGCGCCGTGGACATTACCCCACTCGACTTAATTCAAGGCTACGGTCCTTTTGCCAACGGTGGCTATAGAATTGATACCCACTTTATCGACCGCATCACCAATCAAGAGGGTGAGGTTGTCTTTCAGGAGAAACCCAGGACTGTTATTTCCGAGAGTAAACCCCTCCCAGAACACTATACCCAAGCGCCACGAGTTATCGACGCCCGAGATGGTTATGTCATTTACAGCATTTTGAAAGACGTGATTAGACGTGGCACCGCCACCAAAGCGCGAGTTCTAAAGCGCTCTGATCTCGCCGGAAAAACCGGCACTACCAATCTACAAAGAGATGCTTGGTTTACCGGTTTCAACAGCGAAATAGTCGCCACTGCCTGGGTTGGTTACGATAATCCAGCCCCCCTTGGCAAACGTGAATTCGGCGGCACTGCGGCGCTACCTATTTGGATAGATTTCATGAGAGAAACTCTGGCAAACATGCCAGAAGCTCCACTAAAAAGACCACCGGGACTGATTGACGTTAGGGTTCACCCAACGACTGGCCTAAGATCAAGAGCCGCTGGTTCTGTCACTGAAATGATCAAGTCTGAAGACGCGCAACGCCTCGCCGCTCAAAGCGCCGAAATCAACGATTCCACCACTGACGACTTATTTAACTAGACAAGAATGTGAGCTGCGAGCTGTGAGCTGTGAGCTGTGAGCTGTGAGCTGTGAGCTGTGAGCTGTGAGCTGTGAGCAAGCAGAGACTGATTTCACCCCACCCTCCGTCAATACATTTGTTGTTCTCTTAGATTAATCTTTTAAATCTTACCTCCGTGTTCTCTGTGCCCTCTGTGGTGAAAAAATCTTTTAAAGACTTCTACCACCGAGGGCACAGAGGCGCTTCGCTACACGGAGAAAACCTTAGACACTTTAGCTTTTAGCTTTTAGCTTCTAGCAACCGATCTTTGTTTTTATTTAGACACAAAAAAGCCCAGCGAACTGGGCTTTTATTTAACCGCTATTTATTTAGCAATCAGCTAAAGATTGCAGTGGGTAGTTTGCCGGCATAGGCAAACGAGCAACCCCTGAATCTATTGCAGCTTGTGCTACAGCATATGACAGACGACCTAGCAAACGAGCATCAGTAGGCTTCGGAATAATGTACTGTGGCCCAAAGCTTAGTGAATCAAGATCGTAAGCTGCTAATACATCTGCAGGTACATCTTCCTTCGCCAGTGAAGCAAGTGCTTTAACAGCAGCAGCTTTCATCTCTTCATTGATTACAGATGCGCGAACATCAAGCGCTCCACGGAAGATAAACGGGAAGCCAAGCACATTGTTTACCTGATTAGGGTAATCAGAGCGACCTGTTGCCATAATCACATCATCACGGGTAGCGTGTGCAAGCTCTGGCTTAATTTCAGGATCTGGATTAGCACAGGCGAATATAATTGGGTTAGCTGCCATTTTTGCCAATTGTTCAGGAGCAAATAAGTTTGGACCTGACAATCCAACAAACACATCCGCACCTTCGATAGCATCATCTAGCGTACGTTTATCCGTTGGCGTAGCAAAAATGGCTTTCTCAGTAGTTAGATCTTCGCGACCAGAGTGGATCACACCCTTGCGATCTAACATGTAGATGTTTTCAACTTTAGCACCCATATTGATCAGCAACTTCATGCATGCCACTGCGGCTGCACCGGCACCAAGGGTTACAATATGTGCGGTCTCTAGATTTTTTCCCGCTATTTCTAGCGCGTTGATCATGCCGGCAGCTGTTACGATAGCGGTACCGTGTTGGTCATCGTGAAATACTGGGATATTACAGCGCTCAATTAAGGCACGCTCTATCTCAAAGCACTCTGGCGCCTTAATATCTTCTAAGTTAATGCCACCGAATGTATCGGCAATGCGAGCGACAGTATCGATAAATGCCTGTGGGCTCTCAGAGTCCACTTCTAAATCTATTGAGTTTATTCCTGCAAAGCGCTTAAACAGTAAAGACTTACCTTCCATAACGGGCTTAGAAGCTAATGGGCCAATATTTCCCAATCCTAAAACAGCAGTACCATCACTAATAACCGCGACTAAATTCCCCTTACCTGTATAGCGATACGCATTTTCAGGGTCTTTAGCAATTTCACGACATGGCTCTGCAACACCTGGACTATATGCTAAGGATAGATCTCGCGCCGTCTCTGCGGGCTTCGTTAGCTCAATACTCACTTTACCTGGACGAGGGAATTCATGATATTCAAGGGCAGCTTTATTTAGATCTTCAGACATAAGTGTTGTTCCATATTTAAATTAGCACGAACTAGCGATTCTATAGAAAAGCAATACGCCTAACAACCGTATAATCTATAAGTTTATCAGTATATAAAAAAAACAAATAGGTAGTTTTTTTACTACATTTCCCTTTCAAAACAAAACTTTCCGCTAAAGACTCCAGATTAGCCGTTATTATTTTTTGAAATGGAGCTTTGATAAGCAGTCTAAAAAAACACTCAATCATCATCGACACATAACTATTATGACCCTATTATATTTCGTGATTAAACACTTTTTAGGCTAGAGACATACGAAACGCCGCATTAAGACGCCAACAAGAAATAGAGAACAAAGAAAGGAGAGGATATACCCTTATTAAAGAATGCTACTGCTTACAATGATACTGTCACTTAGAACTCGTCGGGAACAAAATTCTGCCATACCACTTACGTTTTGCCTACAGGGATGTAGGTACTTAGGTTTTGTCGGGAACAAAAACCTGGCCGCACATCCTGTGCATATACGCTCTTTGGCATCCATGCCACCGCGTTATACCGCACATCCTGTGCATAAAAAAAGCGCTTAAAAAAGCGCTTTTTTCAATCAAACCGCAATTACTTGCGAGCAGGTACTGCTGCAAAACGCTTGTTGAAGCGATCAATACGACCACCTGAAGTAGCATCTTTCTGCTTACCAGTATAGAAAGGGTGGCACTGGCTACATACATCTACGTGTAAATCTTTACAAAGAGTAGAGCGAGTCTGCATCTCGTTACCGCAAGAACAGTTAACAGCGATGGCTTCGTACTTAGGATGGATATCATTTTTCATGGGATGAACCTTTTAGGTTTGTGCCGCCACTTGATCTATCGCCAAGCACCGCACTAAATTAACGTATATTTAACTGACTCTATAAAGTCAGGCGGGCATTATACGGAGCGCTGCGCTGCTAGGCAAGCTTTTAGTGAAAGCGCCCTGCTTTCTAGTCCATCTTATTAATATTCAATCAAAGCATCGCTGGGAATTCCCTCACTGAATCATCATTTACACTATATTGCCCTGATAAAAAAACATAGAATAGATAAACACTTACTCAACCTAAATTCGACAATGACTGGCTATTAATGATTTTCTTACGTGTTGCAATCCCCTCTCCACTGCGTAAATTGTTTGACTACCTCCCGCCGGTGAAATTCCAAGCTCGCGAGTACCAGCCCGGTATTCGCTTACTGGTGCCCTTTGGTCACAGAACCTTAGTGGCGATACTGGTTGAAGTGGTCAGCCAGGCACAAGTTGATAGTCATAAACTCAAAGCAGTGCTTGAAGTTATAGATGACACCCCCCCGCAACCCACCTTCATCTTTGATTTAGCACTTTGGTCCGCGCAATATTACCAACACCCTATCGGCGATGCTCTATTACAAGCACTGCCCATTCATTTACGTAAAGGCGAAAAATGCGAACGTGTCCACGAGTACTTATTACATGCAATAGAAAACCCTGAGCAGCCACTGAACAGCAGAGCAAAAAAACAGCAGGAAGCTTATTTACTGATAAAACAGCATGGCGAAGGCATTAGCGCTGATGCTTTAAAAGCAGAACTGGGCTCTATTGCAGCAATTAAGCCTCTGTTAGAAAAAGGTTTGATCGAGAAAAAACATCGTCCGCATATTATTAAATCCTCTTCTGAACCACTGCGCGAGCCAGGAAAAACCCTCAACCCAGAGCAGCTAGTAGCGGTTGAATACATCAATGCGCAACAGGGCTACCAAACTTTTCTGTTAGATGGCATCACCGGCTCTGGCAAAACAGAAGTATATCTTCAAGTAATAGAGAAGGTATTAAGAGAGGGTAAACAGGCGCTGGTACTAGTGCCAGAGATCGGCCTCACCCCGCAGACAGTATTTCGCTTTAAGGCGCGTTTTAATGTCAACGTGGTCTATATGCATTCCAACATGAGTGACAAAGCGCGTTTTCAGGCGTGGCTGCAGGCGCGCGATGGTGATGCGAAAATCATCATTGGCACTCGCTCTGCCATTTTCACCCCAATGGCGCACCCGGGAATTATCATTATTGATGAAGAGCACGACCAGTCCTTCAAACAACAGGATGGCTACCGATACAGCGCGCGTGACCTATCGATTGTCCGCGGCCATGGGGAAAACATACCGGTCATCCTCGGCAGCGCCACCCCCTCGTTAGAATCTCTGCAAAATGCCAACCTCAAACGCTATCATTATTTGGCACTCAATCGACGCGCCGGCAACGCGGTCCCCCCCAGCGTAGAATTGCTCGATATCAAAGCCTGCAACTTGAACGCAGGCATGTCTGAGCCTTTAATTGAACAGATTAAAATCCATTTAAACGATGGCAATCAAGTGCTTATATTTTTGAACAGACGCGGCTTTGCCCCTAGCTTGAGCTGTCATAATTGTGGCTGGATAGCACCCTGTAAACGCTGCGATGCCCGCCTGACATTGCACCAAAAGCCCCCTCATTTACACTGCCATCACTGCGGCAGCCAAAAGCCAATCCCCAGACAGTGCCACGAATGCAACAGCACCGAACTTACTGCCCAAGGCACTGGTACGGAACGAGCCGAACAAGCACTTAGCGAGTTATTCCCCGACTTTCCTATTTGGCGAATCGACAGAGACAGCACTAGCCGCAAAAACTCCATGCAAGAAATTATCGATAAAATTAACCAGCAGCAACCAGGTATTTTACTTGGCACGCAAATGCTAGCCAAGGGGCATCATTTTGCCAAAGTATCCCTAGTGGCAATACTTGAAGCGGATTCAGGGCTGTTTAGCACCGACTTTAGAGGCATGGAGCGCACTGCTCAACTTATCACTCAAGTCTCAGGACGTGCTGGGCGCGAGGAGATTCTCGGGCAAGTAATCATTCAGACCCATCATCCCGAACACCCACTTCTGCAAAAATTAGTCCACAGCGGTTACCGAGATTTTGCTGTGGATGAAATCAACAACCGCGCCAATTCAGACTTACCCCCTTTTAGCCATATCGCTATTATTCGCGCAGAGGCAAGCAATGCAGGTAGAGCAGAGGCCTTTTTGCAACTCGCTCAGCAGACTCCAACGATAGAAAACGTCATCAGTTTTGGCCCTTTCCCAGCACCCATGGAAAAAAAGGCCGGAGTTTATCGCTCCCACTTAATTCTCCAGAGTGCCAGACGACCGCTGTTACAGCAATTTCTCAGCCAATTTTGCCTACAGCTAGAGCACCACCCACTGGCCAACAAAGTACGCTGGTCAATAGATGTAGATCCCTATGATATGTTTTAGTCGTTAGTCGTTAGGCGTTAGTCGTTAGTCGTTAGTCGTTAGTCGTTAGTATTAAAAACTAACAGCTAGTCAGCGCATCAATTATTTGCTTAAAACACTGACAAAACTAAGTTATTCTCACCGAGCATGGCATTTACTTCCCTTTGACAAAAGGCGATAATAGCCGGCTTTAGTGATACAAATCCTCTTATACTTTGGTAACCATTTTCAAATGAAACAACAGATCACGGGACTGATTCAAGCGGCGCTTGATACTCTGGTCCAAAACGGCTCGCTTCCTGCAGATATATCACCTCGTATTATGGTCGAGAACACCCGCGACAAAAGCCACGGCGACTTGGCTTCCAACGTGGCGATGACACTGGCAAAAGCTGCGCGACGCAATCCACGTGATATTGCGATTATGATTACCGAGGCTCTCCCCCAGTCAGAAATACTGACCAAAACAGAAATAGCTGGCCCTGGTTTTATCAACTTTTTTATCACCAGCGCCTCAGCCACTAAGGTCGTTGAAGACATCCTCAGTCAGGGACATGACTTTGGTCGTACCTATGTAGAAAACCCTGAAAAAATTCAAGTAGAATTTGTCTCCGCCAACCCAACTGGCCCGCTGCACGTAGGCCATGGTCGCGGCGCCTCTTATGGCGCGACAGTTGCCGACATACTTGCAGCGACGGGTGCCGATGTATCACGTGAATACTATGTCAACGACGCCGGACGCCAAATGAATATTCTGGCCGCTAGTATTTGGTTGCGCTACTTAGAGCACTGCGGTGCCAATTTTGACTTCCCAGCCAATGGCTACAAAGGTCAATACGTTTACGACATCGCGCTACAAGTGAAAGAGAAATATGCCCTGTCACTTAGTCACAGTGCTGAAAGCGTCTTTAGCGACCTCCCTTTAGATGAGCCACAAGGTGGCGATAAAGAGAAATACATTGACGCCCTCATCGAGCGCTGCACCGAGTTATTAGGCGCAGAAGACTTCGATGGTCTGTTCCAGATTGGCCTAGTAGCTATTCGCGATGACATTTGTGATGACTTAGCAGGCTTTGGCATCAACTACCAAGAGTGGTTTTCCGAGCGCTCATTAACCGGCAGTGGCGATGTAGATCAGGCATTAGAACGTTTACAAGAAAAAGGCCATCTGTACGAAAAAGACGGTAACATCTGGTTCAAATCAACAGATTTTGGCGACGACAAAGACCGTGTGGTTAAACGTGCCAATGGCGCAACGACTTACTTCGCCTCCGACATCGCCTATCACATGAACAAATTTGAGCGCGGCTTTGATAAAGTGGTTAATATTTGGGGCGCAGATCATCACGGCTACATCACCCGTGTTAAAGCAGCAATTCAAGCTCTTGGCTACGATCCCGAGCGTTTGATCGTTAAATTAGTACAGTTTGCTATCCTCTATCGCGGCACCGAACGCGTGCAAATGTCAACGCGCTCTGGCTCGTTTGTTACACTGCGTGATTTGCGCAAAGAAGTGGGCAAAGATGCTTGTCGTTTCTTCTACGTTACCCGCAAAGCCGACAACCACATGGATTTCGATTTAGAACTTGCCAAATCGCAATCTAAAGACAATCCGGTGTATTACATTCAATACGCCCACGCCAGAATTTGTAGCGTACTGGAAAAGCTCCAAGCTAGTGAGTGGCAATTAGATGAAGCGACTGGTTTAGCCGCACTGAGCATCTCGGATAACGATGCTGAAAAGTCCATCTTAAACCAACTGTCAAAGTATCCGGAAACGCTTAACAATGCCGCTAATAATTTTGAGCCCCATTTAGTGGCAAACTACTTGAAAGAACTAGCGGGTGATTTTCATACTTACTACAATTCAAACAAGATGCTGATTGAAGATAAGGATTTGAGAAATTCTAGGCTTATATTGAGCTGCGCCGTTAAACAAGTATTAGCAAATGGCCTTTCTCTGCTAGGGGTTGATGCCCCACAACGGATGTGATCTAAACATGGCAGCAAGAAAGGATTTCGCTTCAAAAAAACGTCGCACTGCAGCGCCTAAAAGTAAAACGGCCAGCCCGAAGGCTAGCAGTGCAACAGCCCAGGCAAGCGCCGAGCAATATGCTGCGCCGCCGGCAAAGAAGCGCCCTTTCAAGGTGATAGTTGCCAGCCTAGTGTCGATAGCTATTATCGTGTTAGTGCTGCAACAGCTAATGAGCGTAGATCCTAGAGAGATACGCGAGTCTGGCATTACCGCATTAATTGAACAAAAAATAGGTAGCGGAAACTCTCCGGTTGTTGAAGCTACTGAACCAACAGCCGTTGTCACAGCGACTCCCGCACAAAACAAACCCAAACAAAAATCTGCCACTAAGAGCAACACTGAGGCAACGGTTAAAGCAGTAAAATCCTCAATCCCAGTGACTGACATATCTACAGTGGCAGAGAAGAAAGAGCCATTCCAGTTTTACAAAATACTGGCACAAGACACCGTTGAAACAGAGACCATTGCCGCCTACAAGTCCACCCCAAAGACCGCCAAGCTGAAGAAAAAAACCTTGCTGCAAACTGGCTCATTCCGCCAGCAAAAAGATGCTGAGAGAATGAAAGCAAGACTGCTGCTGAATAATTTCCCCGCCGTCAAAGTCAGTAAAACTACCTCAAGCAATGGTACTTGGTACCGTGTTCGCACTGGCCCCTTTATCACCTTTAACAAGCTAAAGTCTGCTTTAATGAAACTCAACAAACTCAACATAACCCCGATGCAGATTCCGCTTGGCTAGCTTATTCCTTAAGAAGCGCTAGCAAATACCCTGAAGCTTCCAGACAATTTATTCTCTTAATACGATCACTTTCTATCGTTAAAAGAGCCAAGCCAACACGACTAGGCTATTCTCGGCCAGCCCCAGAAAGACACTGTTTACCTTTGATCTATAGCGCCTCTCTTGAATTTAGATTTTTCGTAACCATATTCTAATTATCAATTAATTTAGGGTACCAAATTGCTATGACCACTATAGTCTCAGTTCGCCGCGGCGATTGCGTTGCAGTCGGCGGTGATGGCCAAGTCTCCCTTGGCAATACCGTTATGAAAGGAACCGCTAGGAAGGTCAATGTGTTGGCTAAGCACCAAGTCATCACCGGCTTCGCAGGATCCACAGCAGATGCCATCACCCTGCGCGACTTGTTTGAGCAGCAACTAGACAAGCACCAAGGCAACATCGTCAATGCCGTTATCCACTTAGCGCGCGAGTGGCGCAGCGATAAGATATTACGCCGTTTAGAGGCGTTAATGTTAGTCGCCAATAAAGAGAAGACCTACCTGCTATCTGGAACAGGTGATGTGATCGAGCCTGAACACGGCGTTATAGCCATAGGTTCAGGTGGTAACTTCGCCCATGCCGCAGCGATAGCCATGGTAGAAAACACCGAATTAGACGCCCGAGAGATAGTAGAAAAGAGCTTGCATATCGCCGCAGACATCTGCGTATTCACCAACCATAATCAAGTGATAGAAACATTATCCACTGTAGAGTCTGCTTAGGAGCTTGTTATGTCTAATATGACACCCCGCGAGATAGTCCACGAATTAGATCGCCACATTATTGGCCAAGATAACGCCAAGAGAGCCGTTGCCATCGCTCTGCGTAACCGTTGGCGTCGCATGCAGCTCGATGAAGAGCTTCGCACTGAAGTCTCCCCTAAAAACATTCTAATGATCGGCCCTACCGGTGTCGGTAAAACCGAGATCGCCAGACGCTTAGCCAAACTTGCCAACGCGCCTTTCATTAAAATTGAAGCGACTAAATTTACTGAAGTAGGTTATGTAGGTCGCGATGTTGAAACTATCGTCCGTGATTTAGTGGATATATCGATCAAGATGGTCCGCGAACAAGAGACTAAAAAGGTCCGAGCTCGCGCCGAAGACATCGCAGAAGAGCGCTTGTTAGACGCACTATTAACGCCAGCACGTGACTCCAGTGCTGCAGACACCTCCGATAAAACCAACAGCGCCACCCGCCAGATTTTTCGTAAAAAACTGCGCGAGAGGGATCTCGATGACAAAGAAATTGAAATCGAGCTAGCACAAGCCTCTGTGGGTGTAGAAATCATGACCCCACCAGGCATGGAAGAGATGACCAGCCAACTACAAAGCATGTTTTCCAATATGGGTAGCCAGAAAAAATCTACCCAGCGCCTGAAAGTCAAAGACGCTTATAAAGCGCTTATTGATGAAGAGGCGGGCAAGTTAGTTAACGAAGACGACATCAAGCAAAAAGCGATTTATGCGGTTGAGCAAAACGGTATCGTATTCCTCGACGAAATAGACAAAGTCTGCAAACGCGCAGATTCCGGCGGTTCTGGAGGCGACGTATCACGCGAAGGTGTACAACGTGATTTACTCCCCTTAATCGAGGGCTGCACTTTAAGCACCAAATACGGCATGATCAAAACTGATCACATTCTGTTTATCGCCTCAGGCGCTTTCCACTTGGCCAAACCTTCGGACTTAATTCCTGAATTACAGGGACGCCTACCAATTAGAGTAGAGCTAAACGCTCTGACCAGCGATGATTTCCGCCGTATTTTGGTTGAGCCAAGAGCCTCACTCACTGAGCAGTACTGCGCTTTGCTAAACACAGAAAAAGTCACTATCAGCTTCAGTGATGAAGGCATTGCTCGTATTGCAGAACTGGCTTTCCAGGTAAATGAGCAAACCGAAAACATCGGTGCTCGCCGCTTGCACACTATGATGGAGCGTCTCCTAGAGGAGCTGTCATTTAACGCATCCGATAACCCTGGCCAAGAAATAGTGATAGATACAGATTATGTTAACAAACATCTTGCACAATTGAGCCAAGATGAAGATCTGAGTCACTACATCCTCTAAAAAAACGCCCGTATTCTCTGTTTACGGGCGAATTTGGACACTCTTATGAACACCACCCCGACCGACATTAAACTGCATAAAAAGTCCAAGAGTTTGGAGCTGACCTTTGTCGATGGTAACTTTGAGCTCAGAGCCGAATATCTTAGAGTACACTCCCCTTCCGCCGAGGTAAGAGGCCACGGTATCGGCCAGGAAACCCTGCAAGTGAAAAAGCGCTTTGTCGGGATCAGCAATATCGAAATCGTCGGCAACTACGCATTAAAAATCAGCTTTGACGATGGCCACAGCAGCGGCCTATATACTTGGAGCCACCTGCACGATTTAAGCCACAATGAACAGCGTTACTGGCAGCTGTATCTCGATAAACTAGCCGCAGCCGGCGAGAGCCGTGATTCAGGCTTAATTGGCTTAGGCTAGGCGATACTTCTAGACTCCTAAGCATAAAACCGTTTTTCCAAAACAATTCAAAATCAGCACTGAAAACAGATTCCTATCTTTTACATAGCACGCTACAATTAACACAATTAATTCTAAGTGATAGCACCCCATGTCAGATATAAAGTCAGAGCAAAAGTCAGCTAACAACACGACAGATTTCGGTTACAAAGAAGTCCCCACAGACGAAAAAGTAAAACATGTCGCCGACGTCTTCCATTCTGTCGCCGCCAAATACGACGTTATGAATGACTTAATGTCTGGTGGCGTGCACCGTATTTGGAAAAAGCTCACGATTGAGCAAAGCGGCGCTCGCGCTGGCATGAAAATACTAGATATCGCTGGCGGCACTGGTGACTTAACCTTGCGTTTCTCACGCATCGTGGGCGCAGAAGGCCAAGTCACTCTCGCCGATATTAACGACTCAATGCTGAAAGTCGGGCGCGACAAACTCACCGATAAAGGCGCTGTCGCCAACATCGAATTTGTCCAAGCCAACGCTGAAGCGTTACCTTTTCCCGATAATCATTTCGATATAATCACCATCGCTTTTGGCCTGCGCAACGTTACTGACAAAGACGCCGCACTGCGCTCTATGCAACGGGTATTAAAACCTGGCGGCAAGCTAATGGTGCTGGAATTCTCTAAAACAAATAACCCGATACTGTCCAGTGTCTATGATTTTTACTCGTTCAATATTTTGCCTAAACTGGGCCAAATCATTGCGGGCGATGGGGATAGCTACCAGTATTTAGCAGAGTCTATCCGTATGCACCCCGATCAAGAGACGCTTAAGTCGATGATGCAAGCCGCTGATCTAGTCAATTGTAAATACCAAAACATGACCGGGGGTGTGGTCGCATTGCACACCGGGATAAAACCTTAAAATGTCGATGACAATGTTCAATAGTGCTGCCATTTTAGTACTCGAAAGCAGCCTTAATAGATTGATAGCCAGTGATAGCGTTACCCAGCTAGCCCTGGCTAAACTCTCTGGAAAAATTATTGAATTTAACGTAACAGATACAGCGATTACACTCTATTTGCTGCCACACAGTAGCGGCATGCAATTACAGAATTACTGTGATCATAGCGATACTCAACTGTGTGGAACACTTCATAATTTCACAGCTCTGGCGAGCTCAGAAGACAGCACTGAGCATTTCTTTGGTAATGGCATCAATATTTCAGGTGATACACAGTTAGCCGCTAAATTTCAGCGCATTATTGCCAACGCTCAAATAGATTGGCAGGGGCTTATCGCCAACATCAGTAATGATTTAGTGGCCGCACAACTTGCCTCTCTCTTTAATGCCACTAAAAAACAATACTCGTTAACTAAACAAAGCCTAGAGCTGAATGTCATTGAGTACTTGCAGGAAGAGGCCCGCACTTTACCCACCAGCGTAGAGGTAGATTATTTCATTACGCAGATAAACGACACGCGCTCAGCGGTTGACAGGTTAGAGGCGCGTTTGAATTTAATGATTCAAGAAAGAGCGATTGCCAAAACCAATCGCTAAATTAACACCATCATCGCGCTGTGTTTTAAACCACGGATTAAAATGAATTAACTCTTATATATCAATCGATTTCGATTAGTTATTTTTCTTATTTGTAACTGCCAACAACTCAAATAAACTGCCGTTCTTCAATCTCTATTGGAAAGAATGGAATGCCTTTAAATATCTTTTATGCACTCTTTTGCGTGTTTGCTCTTTGCAGCTGTCAAACCAGCACCAATTTATCGCAGCGGCAATTAACCCCTGACCCTTTAATAGTTACCGGCACTTTAGGCAGTGGTTTAAAATTTTCTCTGCTTCCCAATGATTCTGAAGACTTAGCTATTTTGCTGCAAATTAATACTGGCTCACTCGCTGAAACCGACAGTCAACAAGGCTATGCGCATCTTGTTGAACACTTAGGGTTTCAAGGTACCAAGCATTTTAGCGCAACACAAATTCACCAGCTCTATACAAGCGCGGGCATGAAACTGGGTCCAGACATTAACGCATTTACTCACTTCAATACTACTCAGTTTGTCATCACACTCTCTCAAGACAACACCGATCAAAACACAGTCACTCCTTTTATCAAGTGGCTAGCAGATATTGCCCGTGGCGATTTTAAAATTGATCCAAACAAACTAGCGATTGAAAAAGAAATAGTATTGGCCGAAGAGATTAGGCAGAAACAAAATCCCAAACCGCATTTCTTTGATAGCTTTGATCAACACTTATTACAGGGAAGTAAACTCTCAAACAGACGACCAATTGGCAAACCAGCCATCATTAAGGAGGCTGGTATAAGCAACATAGAAGAATTTATTGACCAACACTACCACCTTGCTAATAGCACTTTAGTTATCATTGGCAAAGGAGCACATAAATACCAGACGCTTATCGAGAACAATTTCAATACCGAGCGAGTCGCCATCAATGTACACACTTTACCTAACCCTCCTGTTACGCTAAATACTAGTCATTTTTTCTTCTCCAAAGATTATGCCGACGAATTTAGTCAACTCGTGCTTTATCATCCCCGGCTTGATCAAAGTAAAACGCTGGCCAAACAAAACCAGTTTTTGACCCATTTATTTAAAGATGTTATTTACAATAGATTGAGACGCGCCAGCACCAATGCCCCACTGCCTTTTACCAATATCAGTGTCGACAGTTTATGGCTATACGATCAAGAGAACAGCACAATCATGGTGAGACATAATAACAGTCAACACAGTGCCGCTATCGGCGTTATTACTACCGAGTTAAATCGCTTAGCTCAATTTGGCCTTATAGAATCAGAGTTCCTGCAGCTACAAAGAAACTGGCGTGACGAACTTAGCTTCAAAAAACCTGCCCCTGCACGCAATGAAATATTTGTATTAGCCAAAACACACTTAGAAAACATTCCATATACAGGTTTTGCTGCGGATAAAAGTCTAGCAGAATCCACCTTAGGACAGCTCAGCTTACAATCTTTCAACCAAAAACTCGCTCAATGGCTAAGCCAAAGTTCCCAACAATGGACTTTTTCGGGCACTGCATTACCCGCAAGAAAACTTGAAACTAAAATTGATAATGCAAAAGGACAATTCGTATTACCACCCACCGAGCAAAAACTCCCGAGCTTACCAGTCGTTACCACACCTCCAGGATCTATTATCGATGAGATAACCCATTCATCTGCAGGCATTACTCAGTGGACACTATCTAACGGTATTAAAGTTATTATGCAGCCACGTCCCAGCGATAGTGTCGCCATGCTTTTTATTGGCCCTGGAGGTTTTAGCTCTGTTATTAAGAAAAACTACCCCGCCGCTGTCATGGCTGCTGCTGTCTACTCCCGAAGCGGGCAAAACTGGATTGCTGACACCGACCTTGAAAAGCTATTAATAGACAATAAAATTGACCTGCATTCCGTCATGCAGGCAGGTTTTCAAGGCTTAGAAGTCAAAGCCTCCCCCGAGAAACTCCCCTTGGCCTTTGCGCTTATGCACTCAAGCATGAACAATGCAGTGGTAAAAAAATCCACCTTTGATGCGATTCAACAAAATTATGTATCACAGCAGAAAAAGGCTGATCAACAACCGGTTAACCAATATAGCCGTCAGCTTTCCAAAGCCAGACTTTCTGACAGCCAGGATTATTTAATGCCAACAGCTGCTCAATTTCAAACAGTAACAATTAAACAGCTTGAAGCTCTGTACGCTGAAAAGTACCAAAATGCACAGGGCTATGTATTAGCAATAAGTGGTAACTTTAGTATTGCAGAAATACGCCCGCTACTAGAAAAACATATCGCGACTCTTAATACACAGGACATGAACAGCACTAATTTAGACTTGAGAAGCAACCAACTCTTTGTTCACCCAAGCTCAACATTAGTCAGCAACCCGTTAAAGGGCGCGCAAAAATCCCACTTAAACTATGCCTTTTTCTCACCTGCTAAGAAGATCAGCATAAAAGAGCGCTTTAAACTAGTGATACTCAGCATTGCCTTAAGAGAGATATTATTTAAGCAACTACGCGAAGAGCAAGGCCTCGTTTACGATGTGAGTGTGCCGATGCAATACAGTGACAAAACCCTCGCCTATCATTTCCTCTCTATAATGGCGGTTAGCGACCCCGCTAAGGTAAAAACGGTTATGCAAAGCATAACAACAAGCATTGCGCATTTACGCGCCAATGGCATTACCCAAACTCAACTAGAGCAGGCTAAACAATCATTTCATAAAGGCTTTAAAACTAGCCTAGAAGATGATTACACCCTCACCTATATAATGGCCAGCAATGCCTTGATCGATTTAGATTACCTGCAAGTGATTAATTATGAGAAGCTGCTGGAACAAATAGATACCATTGAAATAAACCAAGCTATCGCACAATACCTATCAGAGAAAGGCAAACATGTCGGTATTTTTTATCAGTAGTATCTATCCAGTCTTATATATTAAAATATAAAACGATCATGTGCCTTATAATAAGCCCTCTGTAAATTTCTTATTTAAATGAATAAAACAGATACTAACAATCCATTATTATTTGATTGTATTATTTTAAAATCGCTCAAGCATACTCAATACATCCATCGGTTCCTTCATATACCTTTTGGCTTTTAGACTCGCACTAGGATAAATCAAATAATAAAATGGGCTGTGTAAAATATGGGTTAACGTTAACCACTGCTGGCTAAAGTTCTGATTTAAGGTCACAGAAGAGCCATAAAATCGATGATTAACTTCTCTCCATAAACGGTCTAACTCTTTCACAGAAAATTTTTCCTGTTGATAAAGTGATAACTCGAAATTCGCCAGCATAGAATGCCTACCTTGCCACTCAATATCTCTATGGTGCTCCCAAGCAGTTGCAACAATTTCATTTCCAGTCAATTCACCCCAATATTTCACCACCCAACTCTCAAAAAATATGGCGATTGTTTCACTCAATTCTTCATTAACATTTTGCGCGAGTTGAAATTTATTCCGTATAACCTGCTGATGAATCAAATGCCCGCATTCATGGGCCAACAAAGCTAAATCACTTAATCCACCGTTAAACTGCAAACTAATAAATGAGCCGACAGGCGTATCCATGCAAAACGAATTGCTTAAAGAAGAATGACTAACCTTTATTCGACCTTGAACAATAGCTTGATCAATCATTGTCGATAAATCGCTATCTAACTGTTTAAAACAGGCAATGATTATTCCAATAGCTTCATCAAAGTTAAATTTAAAGTCGCCCCAAGGCTTGCTTTCCGCTAAACGAACATCTGTTATGTCAGATTTATTATTAATGATATAACGAGAAAAATATGGATGATAATTAGCTGCCTTATCACTCAGCAGCAATCGCGCTATTTGATCTCCACTATTCCAACCCATTTTAGTACAACGTTTTTGAAGATTGATTGGTATGCAGCCATCACCTGAAGGCTTTATTATCTGCTTCAACTGATCGATAAAATGTCTTGGACTGTATTTTTTACCACAGAAACTACCTGCCAATGAGTTATCATCACTCACAAATTCAAGCTTTAATTGCACAGCCCAAGTAGGCCAGCCTGCACTAGCAGAACATTGCTCCATCCAAGTGATAAAACATTCAGTCGAGCTTGCCAATACTTTTTCAAGCTCTGCCATTACAGAGCCAGATTTAGTTTCATCTATCCATATTTCATGTTGAACATTCGCCAATTTAAGCGCTGATTCTAGTGTATCAAAGGCAATATCCAACCTTGCAAACTCAGCCAACCACTGTAATTGATCAGACTCAGTTGCTGTTGTTAAATCAATAGTTTTAAACTCAGCTGCGCTCGCTAAAATCTCGTTTACCTTGCGCTCAAAACTGGCCTTATTATAAACATTAAATATTTCCTGTAGCGGCCAAGCATGGTTGTTTAACACCGCTTTAGTACTCAACACCTACCGCTCTATTCAAGAAGTAACTGACAGAAAAAGTAGGGGAGTCCAAACAGTAAACGGCATGAAACCAACCGGCCGGTTGCACCAAAATTTCACCTGGCTCCAATATCACCTCTAAAGGCCTAGCTTTGGCGAACAGCGGATAAGTATCCAAATCCAGCTCTTCAGGTTTCACCCAGCAAGGCTGATAGTTATTGTAGGTTTTCATTGGGTAGAGATACTTTGCCTGATCAGGTGCAAACATCAGTACTTTTTTTCGTCCCAAGATTTGATACAAAAAACCATCTAGTGGGTCACGATGCAAACTACTCGCCGGGACATTAACAGGTACCGAACCCAGCCAAATTTGCGCGGGTGTAAAATCTATCGACGAAAAGTACTGAGGTAAAAATGCACCTTGCATCGCCTCTGGTAATTGGCAACCTTCGGTATAAGCTTTGGTATGCCCCTCTATAATGGTTGTGGCACATTGCTCAACTTGGCTGATGCGATCAACAAACTCCCCTACCGTCTCCCGCTCTGTCGCTGAGCGCACTCGCAACATCACATCTTTGTAATCACGCTTTAGTTTAGCCAAGTTCCATTGAGTATGGTGAGTTTTAGTGGGCGCGTTTCGAATGATAAAAGGCTGCTTCGCAGAAATGGTGCGTAATATTTTCATTTCATCAGGGTTATCTAAATAGAGAATTTGTGTAACCTCATACGCCTTGCGAAATTTATTACTAGCATCTTCGAAAGTGGCCGCGGTTATTTCTGGTGGGCGAACTAACGCTTTGGCAATGTGATTAACGATATTTAAATTCCCCATCATCTTCATTGCACCAATAATGTCTGGATCACGATAATCTAAATGAGTGCTGTCGCGCACTATTTTGCATGCCACTTCAAGTGGCATTTCTATCACGGCATCAGTGTCCGGTTTTTCATCCGCCGATAAATAGAGACCTTGGGCATCATATTCAATCGTTAGAAAATGCACCTCTTGCGCATCTTGCAACCTTAAAAGACAGCTAGCTGTTAGCCGCTCAGGGTTTTCAAACCCTGCTTCTAATTGCTCTGCTAATTGCTGTATAACAACATGTGTGTAATGGGGCTTTGCCGACAAACTTGCTGGTTTATTCATCATCATAATACCTTTTCCTTAAAGTAGTTTTACCCTGATATCCCGTTGTAAATAATAGGCTAACTGCGCTTGGGATGTGGCTAAGCTCTGTTGCGATGCTATCCATTCCAACTGTTTGTCTAAAACATCTTGCTCGCGCTCTTCCAGCGAATACAAACTGGCCTTGCCTACTTGGTAGCGTTTTAACTGCTGGACAAGCCCTTCTTTGGCAAGCGCTATCGTCAACCACTGAATCTTGGTCTGTTGTTGCAAAGCCGCCACCCTTTTAGTTAACGATAGCCTTTGATTATCCAACTCGCGTTGTAACTGCTGACTCGTTAACCTGGCCACTTTAGTTTGCGCTTTTAAAGCCGCTTGTTGTTGGCGGGTACTTTTATTGGTAAAGGTATATTCAAGCTTAATACCTAGGGTATTTGTTTCAGAGTCAGAGGAATGCCCAATGATATTTTTTTTATGCTGGAAAAATACATCTAATGCAGGTTTATGATCATCTGCCGCTTGCTGCATCGCAAATTGACTACTCTGTAACGCCAAACGACTATCTATTATTTGCGGATGCAATTGAGACGCTTTTTCCTGTAACACTAATTCGGTCAATAGATTTGATAACTGCGCAATAGAAGACAATGGTTGCAGCTGTAAGTGGCTACTATCATTAATCGCCAACAGCCCCTCTTGCATCGCTAATTTCACTTCCAATTGCGCCACTTCCACTTGGCGTTGTTGGCTGCTAACACGCAATTTCGCCTGCGCTAAATCGTATTTTGTCGCCCGCTGCACTTTATATAAGCGCTCTACTACAAAGAGGCTCTTCTCAATGCTGACTAATAGTTCGCGCTGCACTTGCCAAATTTCATGCCTTATTTGATAGTCGATATAACTGATCAAACCGTCACGGAGCAGTTCGAGCTGTAATAACTGCCCTTGATTTAAATACTGTTGCCATTGGTTCTGTGCCTTGGATAAATTGAGTCTGTTATAAGCTAGGCTATTGTGCTTTAACAAGGGTTGCGACAAACCAATACTGTATTGGTTGGCGCGCTGTTTCTCACTGTAACTTGGGCTGCCTAAATTTATATTTTCAAAACGCTCTGCTTGCAGCTCTATTTGTGTGCCTATAGGCGAGACCCACGTCGAATTTAAGGACACTGACCAGCTGTTGTTAGCGCTACTCACCACTGACTTTTGATGTTGTTCAGTACGCTGCCAGTTACTACTGGCACTTAGGCTAGGCAGTAGATAGTTTTTACCCACTTGCAAAGCCAGTGTTTGTGCTTTTTGTTCAGCCTCTAGTTGCCACACTTGGTAATGCTCAGTTAATTGATACTGTAAAAATTGCTTAAGAGTGAGACCTACATCAGCCTGCACAGACATCGACCCAAACAACAGCACAGTCGCTAAATAACATCGCTGTGTGATAAACACATTGTCGATCATGAAGGCTCACTCAGTGCTTTACGCAAATACTTGGAGAATGGATCAAAAATATAATTGATTAAACGCCGTTCCCCCGCTTGAATATCAACCGATAGCGCAGTTCCGGGCCTGAGTAAGGTATTACGCGCAGCTGACCGCAACGCTTCAATTTTGACAATGCGCCCCTTCATCCGATAAAAGCGCTGTCCCGTTGCTTCATCAGGCGTTGATGAAGCGGCGATAAAAGTCACTTCACCCATGATATAACCATGATCTTCAGGATTATTACCCAGTGAGCTTGCCCTAAAGGTCATACCCGGTTGTACCCAAATAGCGTAATTCACCGGTATTTTGATATCAATTTCCAGGTCATCCTCTCCATAGCTAGGGCGAATAACCATCAAGGTGGTGGTTTCGCGGATACGTTGTTTATCACCTTGTACCATTAGCGCATCGATCGTACCGGAAATGGGGGCGCGAATACTTAAATCAGCTAGATTGCGCCGCTGCGATGTCAATTGAAACTCACTGCTGTGATAACTATCTAGCTGATCGTGGATCCTCAGGAAGCGCTCTAGCAAATATTCACTTTGGGTACGCGACAATTGCTGCTTACTTTTGTGTTTCTGTGCCGCTAGGTTTTGTAAATTGTCTTTAATAGAGACTAAAGATGATTGCAACTCTAGTACTTGTGCTTTGACTAAGTCGACACTAGCACCACTTTCAATGCCCTCTTTGTATAACGAGACGGTGCGTTTTAACTCTTGGCGCTGTAAAGACAAACGCTGTTCTATTAAGCGCTGCTGGCGTTTTGCCGCTATTACTTGCTGAGCTATGCTTTTTCGATCATCTAGGCTAATTTGCGCAGTATTGGCAAAAGGTTTAGCCAAATAACGCTGATAACCCAAATCGGCAATAGGATTGGGGATTGCTGATAAAGCTTGCTGTAATTGCCCTTTATCTTGGCTTTCAAGGTATGGCTCTATTTGATAAAAATCATTCCATAAATTGCGTGATAAGGCTTTTAATTGCTGCTTTAAACTATCTATTTCCAATTGCACCAGCTGAGTTTCAAACTGTACTAACAGCTGGCCCGATTCTACTACATCGCCTTCTTTGACGAGTATTTTTTCAATAAAACCCGGTTGGGTATTATTGATTTCGAACAATTCTGCTCTAGTGTCTAAAATACCTTGGGCAGGCACTATTTTATCCACTTTAAATACGATAGCCGCAGTCACCACAGCCACGGCACAAAACAGGATAATGCCCGTCATAATTTTTAAATCATTGGGCGTATTAAAGTGTTTGCTGTAGCTCTCATCATCACTGAGCAGATTAAGCGCGTGTATCTCATCAAAACTATACTTCATGCACTGCCCCTTTGATGACTTGCGCATTTAATGGCTCAGCGGCCACTGACTCTGGCGCTGCTGCTAGTAAAGCTGTACTAGCAGGCAAACGTGGCAATGATTCAACATTGGTCTGCGTCTCCCGACTATGCGAAGCCCACATCTTACGATAACTATTATCGCTTTGTAGCAACTGCTCATGCGTGCCGATTATTTCTACTTTCCCTTGATGCATCACAATCAAACGATCACAGTAAGACAGTGTATTTAAACGATGGGCAATAATGATCGCGGTTTTTTGCTGGCAAGCTTGATGAATGGTGACTTTAATTTTGTCTTCCGTCTGGTTATCTAATGCACTAGTCGCCTCATCAAAAAGTAAAATATCCGACTTACGCACCAGTGCTCTGGCAATCGCCAGACGCTGGCGCTGCCCACCGGATAAATTGCCACCATCTTCAGTCAGTTCAGTAAAGAACTTATGCGGCATTTCATCGACAAATTCACTAGCACCTGAGTCTTGCAGCGCGCCTTGCACATCATCTAAACTGGAATTTAACCGCCCTAAATGCACATTTTCCATCACAGACGTATTAAACAAAAAGCTAGTCTGCTGTACTGAGGAAATTCGGGCTCTTAATACTTCTGGTGAAATAAAACCTATATCATAGCCATTGATAGTAATTTTCCCTTTACTAGGTTTGTAAAAACCCAACAACAAACTAGCCAAAGTCGATTTACCTGAACCGCTACTGCCCACCACACCGATAATTTCACCTTGGTTAATTTTAAAACTTACCCCCTCCAACACATAACCTGCATCTTCATCGCTATTGGGGTATTTAAACCAGACATTCTCAAACTCAATGTCGCCATTAAGATCTAACTCTTGGCTCCCTAGTTGCAAGATAGGAGGTTTAGGGGGTACTAATTCATTAAGCTTGCGTTGCGCCAGCTTAAAATTCTCCCAACCACTGGCGGTCATGACTAAAGACACCAACGGATTAACTACATTATTGGCCAACATATTAAAAGCAATTAACTGCCCTATACTCATTTGGTTATTAAACACTGCTTGTGCGCCAAAAAAGATTACTGCGACAGTGATCAGCTGACTTTGGAAATTAACCAATGCGCCTATGACATTACTGAGGCGTGCCACATTAAAACTGCCGTACAAATTAGTTTCTAAGGCAGTATTAGCTTTATTGCGAAAGTGTGATTCGTTGGCTAAGGATTTTATGGTTTTAATACCTTTAAGCATCTCGATTAAAGTTGATTGAAAGTTGGCATCATAGCTATAGGCTTGCATGACTCTGTTACGGATTGGCCGTAGTGCAAAACCTACCGTAACCGCCATTAATATTCCGATCCCCAGCACTATGGCAGTTAGTTGTACGCTATACACAAATAAAATCGGCAGTACCACTAACAAAGAAATCACCGAAACCACCGATGAAAGCGCTTGATGCACTAAAAAATTAGAGGCTTCACCCACTTGTTCTACTAACTTGGTGAGTTCGCCAACATTATTACGATCAAAATAGGGGATATCCATGGCAAGCAAACGGCGAAATACTTCTTTACCTAAACCGTTTTGGTATTTGGCCAATAAGACGTTTTCTTGAAAATCGTGATAGCAAGAGAACACACTAGTGGCAAGAGCTGCCAGTATTAATATAGTGGCGAGTACATATAGTGAACTTGTTGCTTGATACGGGAGAATTTTATCAGTGAACGTTTGAAAAGCTAAGGGGGTTGCTACGCCTAATAATGCGATACATACTGAGGAACTTATAATACTATAAATAGAAGCCTTCTGATTTGTAAAATGAGTAAATAAATACGAACTTGAATTTCTACATAATTTTTCTTTTAACTTTATCGCTATTGAAAATCCAGCTAATTTAAAATCATCCTTTAAATTTGACAACGAATCATTATAACAAAATATCACATTTCCATTTTCGTATGATGAAATTTTATAGTCATTTTCACATTTACTCAATAAAAATGTATTTCCATCATTTGATATAGTAATTATCTCTGAATTTGACAATATTTCCAACACATCTTTTTCCATTAACGGAACAATGGAAAACTCAATATCATCACATTCGTTTAAAGAATTTATCAATAACGAAGTAGATATATGCCCCATATTAACTTTTTTGATTAAAGATAATGACAGAAATGAAGATGACTTAATGTTAAACAAAGACCTTTCTAGTTGATTAAGACAATCTTCTTTTAATTTTCCCGGTAAAACCATAATTTAATCCTGTTATAAAAACTCAACAAACAACAATACAATCCTTAAATAAATCAAAATAATTATATATCAATAATAAAAAAACTATTATTCCATCCATAAATACAATAATTATTTTATACTAAACCGCCTGCCAACCCTGAGATTTGTTAATTATTTTATCTTAAGATTTAATATGAATGATTTTTTATAAATTTTTCTTACTTCATCGAGTTATAAAATAAAGCGACATAGTTTCAGCTCATCTAAATCCACGAATCCTGGTTAAAATATAAAACCTTCTTTATAGGTTGATATATTGTACACAGATTAATTTTAGATCATTTAGTGGTTCAACTACTGCTGTCAAAACATCAACCTGTATCCGTGACTTCAAAGTGAGTAAAAATTGTAAGACATTGATTTAACAGCGGTATACAAAAATATTAACCGCACTCTTAGGTTCAGTGGACATTTATATAACCGTCTTAGAATCAATAATTTGCCATAAGTTACATAGCAAAGTCACTCATTCAGTGATCAATACAAACTAGAAAACGTATAACCCAAGAAAAGTATGGACATTAAAATCACAAGCCTACAAAGCACTCATTTCTTATAGTATTTTTTATATATAATAATTCCCAATGAAAAGATTATTGAAAGCCCAATATTAGCAATATAATATTCTTCGTTATATCCATCCCATACATTTAAAATTACTAATATAAATTCTATTGTTAGTCCATAGATGAAAAATGGAAGAGCGGTAAAAATAAATCTTTTCATATCAATACATCCTTATTATTCTATATTAGAGTTCACAATAATACTTAAAACAATATCATGCACCAATAAACATATAAAACACGGTGCTTACTCATTAATTTTTGATCATGTCTCTTTATTTTTTCAGGAAAACCTAAGCCATGCTTCATGACAAAAGTTTATATTCTTAAATCTCTGACAGGAAAGCCTGCCGATCCTAATTAAATTATCAATAAGAAACTATTGGGTACCGCCCCTTTACAACATTAGAACTTTACTTATATGAAAAACAATAAAGCAACTCTGCATTGACATTTAATTCCAAAATAGAAATAAAGACCTTTACTTAGCACCTTAAAAAGAAGTCATGCAGAGATGCTTATACTACCTTCTATTGTTCGTTGAAATTTTATCTTCCCATACTTATGCCAGTAGAACTCCTAGTATCAGTAGCACTACTACTACTACTACTACTACTACTACTACTACTACTACTACTACTATCACTACTACCCCAAGAGTAATTTACTACCCGATCAAGAACAACAGCACCCGCCGTGACTTTGCATGCTGGATTAACAACAAAACAAGCAATTCCTCCAACAACGGTTGTCGCACGGATAGCGTCATTTATACTAATACTATTAGATGATTCGCCTGAACCACCTTGGTTATAAGGCGTACTAGACTGATTTGGTAGAGGTGATACAGGAGTCACTCCTGTGAAGCCTTTATATTGAAAACGACCACGATAGGGGAGACCGCCACCGCCACCGCGCTCTGTCCAATCCCGATGGTGACCGTCCCCGACAAAGCGCTGTAGTCAGAACCCGCCGACGCC
>JABSRB010000028.1:34020-80488 GCA_013215375.1 Oceanospirillaceae bacterium
AACGAACACGATAGGGGATACCGCCACCGGATCCGCCACCTCCATCGCCACCGCCACCGAATGCGATTCCGTTTGCACTATCTACACAGTTGGTAATTTTGTATACTCTAGACATAATTTGATTCCTTATTAAATTATAAAAAAGTGGATATGCGATGCAATTTTAGGTTCAGCTAACATTGCATCCTGTATCCACCTCTTAACTCTCCTTTTTAATAAATGCCTTACCTATCCAGCGATGTTTTTTCTTAACCTTTCCATCACTATGTCGACTTAAGCTAAAAGCTTCCCTATCAGTAAATATATTGGAGGTTAAGTCCTTCAAAATGTCTCTTACGCCACCCCAAGGTGCAACAAAATCATTAAAATATAAATTATCCCCGGCATTCCAATCTTGGTGATATAGCGCTCTACTATCGTCAATCAGCTCTTTTTCAGTTTCTTGGGAAACCTCTGCCCAAGTGACAAAAGCAACAGGAATCTTAGCATCGTTAAAATAGATGCGAAGTTGACTCAACCAATTCGCCGGGCATATTTCAGTATCTAAATAGCTGGCGCAACTATAATTTTTGTGAGTATCCGAATGCGCGAGCAATTCAAAACAAATACCCATTTGACTGTAACTATTTAATTTATCCATGTTTATCCTTGCACTAAAATCCGTTGATAATATTTATTTATCCAGCGCCGCTATTTCAACACAGCTTACGTAAGCTAGCATTTCCTTTATCTGCTAATGCCCAACAGGGCTGCGCTACATTTTGCACATATTGTTGCCAAGCATTGATCACTTCTAACTGCTGTCCAAACGGAGAGTTGATGTGAATCAGCAAATACTGTTTACCCTGACTTTTATGTTTATTCATTAAAGTCAACAAATCGTTCTCACTCCCCCAACCCTCACACTGTAACTCTTGGACTAATTCATCATCACATTGAATCCAAATAACAGCGCCTATGGGCTGGCGTTCTGGGTTAAGAGCAATAAAACATCGCTGATTTTCCATTGCTGTGCGCACTAACTTGTAATACAGCTCAATACTAAAAGGATGCTGAGGCTGCAAAGATAACAATTGAGCTACCACACCCAGCGAGGTGTGAAAATCCAGCGGTTGCTGTTCATCTAATGCAGGCATTGGGTTACTCATTAGTGTGAAAATCCTTTTCAATACAGCTATATTATTACAGATAAACATTTGTAATCTTTACGGATAAAGATCACTGCAGCTATTTCTTGGAAAGTAATTTAACTCAGCGATGCCTATACGAAAAGACTAAATTAACGGAAAATTAATGACGCGATTATTTGAATTAGTGAATTTTCCTATTAATTTTTAAAATTCAGACACTTAAGATAATCGCCATTGTTTTTAATATTAACCGATTATTAATTTTAAGGATTGAATTTGCTTAACTTACGTATTAAAAGCATCAAATACACGCTGATATTGATTGCCCTGCTTGCATTTTCTTATAAGTCTATCGCCAGTGATAGAAAATTTACTATTGGCATTATTTTGGGTAACCCCTCTTCAGCTGCCAGTAGCTATGATCAGGAAAAACTCTGTATTTTTGAGCCGATGGCCGTTGAACTTCAAAGAAAAAATCAACATGTTAGGTTTCACTTTGCCTACAACCAACACTCTATTTTGGGCACAGTAAAGGCGACCCAAGACTTAATTTCTCAACAGGTCGATTTGGTATTGCTGCCGCTAATATCCAGTCAAGCGCTAGCGGCAAAAGAAATATTAGAGGCGCATAACATTCCTTTTTTAACCAGTGGTACGCTAGATCGTTTAATTACTGATACCTCGATGTCGCTTTCCACTATGCCCTCTAATCAAGCGCAAGTAAGAGCACTGGCTAAATACGCTCACCAGTACTTTAAGCAGGTGACCTTTTTAACCTTGACGGATATTGCAGACCCTTACTCAACATCCATGAGTTCTGCCTTTAGTGCCGAGCTTTATCAGTTAAATCCTAGACAAAAAATAAATCACTATGAATTTGTGCATTTCGATGCAGAAACCGCCATGTCTGCTACACAAGGTATAGAGGTTATTTTTGCACCTTTGTACAACCCACACATTGCTCATTTATATGCAGCGTTGGCGAAACGCGATAAAAAAATCATCATTCTTGGCCCAGACTCTATTGGGGCTAGGCATGAATTTTTTAGCATCATTGGCGAGAGCAGTGAGCATATTAATTTAGCTTTTATCAAGAATTGGGACAATGTTGTTAAAGGACCCAATAAGGATAAATTTATGGCAATACAGAAAACCTATTGTGCACACACCGCACCTAGTTTCGAGAACATTTACAGCTTTGATTTAATGAAGTTACTCGAGTCTGTGATTAATAGTGAAAGACATTTAACCAAAGCAAACGTCATAGCGCGTCTTAAACGCAGTCACTATATCAGTGTCTTAGATGGCGAAAAATACCAATTTAACGATGCTGGCTTCAATAAAAAATCCCTGTATCTATGTGAGATATCTGGCAAGTCGACAATATTATTATCTAAACTAGCCGGAAATTAAATGCCAATTTTATTTTTTACGCTCATTGTCGTTCTTATCACTGCATCCAATTTCACCCTTTTTCTGACACTCAATCACAGTGAAAAATCGACATTATTACAATCGCCAATACAAAGTAATATAGTTGCCTTAGTTGAGAGCCAAACCTTTAAAGATAATGCATACAATTTCAACATCAAAAGCCTGCAAATGCAGCTGGAGTATCATGTAAAACACCATCATCATCTCTCCCCAATTCCATTGTGCATTAGGTTGAAAATTAAAAGCTTTTCTAGCCAACAGTACCAATTACTTGAAGCTTGTACGACAAAGACCACACAGGCGAGTATTTTAAATAACACCAAAAAAACCACCGCTAACTCAATAAAAATAAACATTTTAAATAAAGAGTTAGGAGAAATAAGCTGGCTATATACTAAAAGTGAAAGTGAATCAGTTTATTGGATTGTTTTTGTTTCTATAATTGAAATTTTCTTGTTACTTTTGTTACTTAGGCTCTATCTATTAAAAGTAGCAGCTAGCAAGGTTACCGAGGTAGCGCCTATAGCAGAACTTACTCCCCTGATCTCAGCAGAATTCAGTAATTTGCAGCTTAAGATCAAATCACATTTAAAGATACTCGCTGACAATAAGCGTTTTTATCCACTGACTCCCGATAGTTTGTTTGTATTTTATCAACACCCCTACGCTTTGATCTACGACATTAAAGGCCGAGAACACCGCATTAGAGCTACTTTATCTTGTATCGAAAAAGCTGATTTTTCCGATGCCTTTATAAGAGTCAGTAGAACCCATTTGATCAACATAAATAATATTCAGCAATATGCAAAATTTGCACACAGCTCGGGTAATGAGAAAAATGTACTCAGCATTGTGACTGATCATAAAAAAGTTGATATAAAGGTAAGCCAAAGCTTAGCGGATCCACTCATCCATATGTATCAAGGAAATAAAGTAAGCAAGTCAAGGCTAGAAACTGCCGAATAGTGCATCCCGTCATGGCTCTTAGCGATACAGCTGCAATTATCAATTATTTTTTATTACACATCGCCAATGTAATATTCAGGTAATGCGCTTATAGTCAATTTCCTGAGCCGCCAAGCTATATTAATCGTAAATCCAGATTTTTAAACTATTTTTTATTAACTTAAATACTGATATTTTCTTATACAAGCTTTTGATTATATTTATAAAATATTAATTTTAGCTAATTTCTCTAAGCATTGGTTAATTTAAACCTTTTATCAGTATTCACAAATACCTCAGCCATTATTAAACTCGTCCTTTTTATTTTCAAGCTAAAAGGACTTTAACTAAAATGCGCTTTCTTTTATTAATTTTCATAGTGTTTATCAGCGGTTGCCTGTCGAATAGTACATCTCCGGAGCGGCAACTTTCTCAAAACCCTGATTTACTCTCTCACACTTTATCTAACGGCTTTAGATACGCTTTACTGCCTAATAGCTCCGATGAACTAGCCATTGTATTACAAATCAATACAGGCTCATTGGCGGAAAGCGATGACCAGCAAGGATACGCACATTTAATTGAACACTTAGGCTTTCAAGGTACTACACATTTTAGCAGTACAGACATCCAGCAGTTGTATAAAAATGCTGGCATGCAGTTAGGCCCTGATATAAATGCCTTCACTCATTTTGACAGAACCCAGTTTGTCATTACCCTCAACAAAGAAAATACCCATTTTGATACTGCTAGCCCTTTTATTAAATGGCTTGCGGATATTAGTAGTGGCCAATTCAAAATCGACCCGACTAAACTATCTATTGAAAAAGCCGTCGTTTTGGCCGAAGGTGTAAGTCGAAAACAGAACCCAAAACCGCATTTTTATGATGTTTTCACTCAACACATCTTAAAAGATACTGAACAAGCTAAGCGCATGCCTATAGGTACGCCAGAAACCGTACGAATGGCCACTATTGATAAGCTAAGCGAATTCGTCAAACAGCACTATCGGCTTAGTAACGCCACTTTAGTCATCAGTGGCAAAGGTGCAGGCCAATACAAGGACTTGATAGAAGGTATTTTCAGTACTTCACAAACAACAACATTGCCCAAGTCATATCAACCTGTACCTTTAAATACCGATAATTTTTTCTTTTCTCCAGAGTATGCCAATGAATTTAGTCAACTCATGCTCCACCACCCTAAAGTTGACCAAGCACTTACTTCATCAAAGCAAGCTGAATTTTTGGCATTACTGTACCAAAATGTAATGTACAACAGGCTAAGGAGGGCAAGTGCTGATTCCTCACTATTGTTTACGGATATAAATATCAATTCACAATGGCTTTACGGGAACATAAACAGCAACATAGAGATAACACATAATAGCCGACAGCACGCGAGTGCTATCGCCATTATCAGTACTGAATTACGCCGCCTCGCACGCTTTGGCGTAACTGCATCAGAGTTTAAGCAACTTAGACACAATAGCTTTGAAAAACTAGCTTTTGAAAAGTACACCTCCCCTATCAATACCGCTTTGGCGTTAACAAAAAAATTACAACAGAACCTACCCTATTCTGGGTTCGATATTGAAATTGCCAAAGACACTCTAGAGCAACTCAATGTTGATACTTTTAATAAACAATTTTCACTCTGGTTAGCGCAAACAACAAACCAATGGGCATTTTCTGGTACTGACTTAAACCCACAATATTTGACTGAGAAAATCGAAGGCGCAGCTCAACTTGTAGTGCTACCGCCGACGGACCAAAAACTACCGACTTTACCTATCAATAACGCCAAACCAGGCTCTATTGTCAATGAAACCAGCCATCCTTCAGCCAATATAACCCAATGGACACTCTCCAACGGTATCAAAGTCATTATGCAGCCGCGCCCCAGTGATACTGTTTCTATACTCTTTGTAGGCCCAGGGGGATTAAACACTACGGCTAAAGTAGACTATCCGGCTGCCATTATGGCTCCAGATGTATATTCGAAAAGTGGTCAAAATTGGATTAAAGATGTCGATCTTGAAAAATTACTCATTGATAACAAAATTAATCTGCATGCTGTTATGCAATCAGGTTTTCAAGGGTTAGAGTTAACCGCTTCCCCAGAGAAATTACCTTTAGCTTTTGCTCTAATCCACTCAAGTATGACCAGTGCAAAGATCAAAAAACCCACCTTTGATGCAATAAAACAAAATTTTGTAGAAGAGCAACAAAAAGCAGATCTACAGGATGATACTCGGTACGTCCGCAAACTCTCTCGAGCAAGGCTTTCAAATAAAAGCGACTATCTAATACCCACTGCTGAGCAATATCAGACAGTCACTATTGCGCAGATTGAAAAGCTTTATCATCAAAAATATCATAATGCAGCAGGTTACGTTTTAGCAATAACGGGAGATTTCGAGCCATACGAACTTCGTTCATTGCTCGAACAACATATAGCAACTTTAAACACAGACAGTAGCGAGCTGAGCACTGTTAATTCCGGCCCCTTTGTAAACCCTAGTAGTAACTCAGTCATTAATCAGTTCACTAATGCCCAAAAAGCACATTTGAATTACGCATTTTTCACACCAGCGGTTCAGCTCAGTATTAAAGAGCGCTTTAAACTCGTTTTACTCAGTATTGCTTTAAGAGAACAATTGTTTACTCAACTTAGAGAAAAACTAGGTTTAGTTTACGATGTAAGCGTACCCGCCCAGTACAGCGATAAAACCATTGCCTATCACGTCCTTTCAATCATGGCTGTTAGCGACCCACAAAAAGTAGATTCTGTCAAAAAATCTATAGCAGACAATATAGCTCAAATGCGATTTAACGGCATTAGTGCCATGGCTTTAGAACAAGCTAAGGTGTTATTCAGTAAACATTTTAAAGCATCGATCAAAAACGATAATTCAATGACCTACATATTAGCCACTAATGATTTAATCAATTTTAATTATATGGATGTTGTCAATTTTGAACAGCTGTTAGCAACAATAGATACTTTAGAAATGGATAAAGCGATCGAACAGTATCTAGAAGAAAAAGGAAAGCATATCGGTATTTTTTATCAATAATAACTTTAGCTCTTCTTTAATCTAAATTAGGTGATTGGCCCGAAAAAAGTACGATAGTTTGTATTTACTTTCTTGAGTCAACTGCCGTATTTAGGCTTAATAGCATAATAACCTCACTTTTTGCACGCTTAAAAAGATAACCGATTGCTTTTTAAGCAGTGCAAATCACCCATCGTTTAAAGACCCCCTTACAGTCAACTAATTAGCTTTTTTTCACATATTTAGCGGTATTTCATAATCATCAGGGTATACTGGCTTCATCCCTGGGGTGTTCGTTCGTTGGTGTAGTTCCTCGAGCCTATTCTTCCAAAATGGGTGCTGTTTTGTGGTTATTGTGTGCATGTCCGTTTACGGAAAGCCTAATGTAATTCAGTAGCTCCCTCCTTGAACCTCCGGGTTCAGGACCAAAGCCGATACCGGCACTTTGGGGACCTTCTCTCTACTCTTCTCTCCCTGTATATCTACCAAAAAACACACAAAAGTTGTCGTTTTAGACAATCCATCGCTGCTTATTTGTAATAGTATTAACTTTTAGACAATGCCAAGAGTGGTTAGATATGGATGCACGCCAACAGTTACGCCGTAGTATTCGCACTATGCGCAACACCCTTAGTCGCACACAACAAAACTTCGCCGCTACCGCGCTACTAGAGCAACTATTGCCATTAGCAGCGTTTAACCAGGCCAAAAGTGTGGCGCTCTATCTGGCCGTCGATGGTGAAATTGCCACCACAGCTGTTATTGAATATTGTTGGGAAATGGGTAAAGCGGTGTATTTACCAGTGCTAGATCCAAACAAACACAACCATCTGCTGTTTGTTGTATACGCTAAAAACACTAAAATGAGTTTAAATAAATATAACATTGAAGAGCCAGCTGTACCGTTTGTCAATTGCATCGCTGCCGAGCAACTCGATTTAGTATTACTACCTTTAGTCGCCTTTGATGACAGCGGGGCACGCATGGGAATGGGCGGAGGCTATTACGATCGCAGCTTTGCTTTTACGAGCAAGACTCTCTGCCATACTCCGCTGTTATTAGGATTAGCGCATGCACTACAGCAAGTATCAAAGCTTCAGGTAGAAAATTGGGATATTCCACTTAATGGAATAGTGACAGATAACAAATTTTTCCCGATTGACTAACGACATGATTAAATTTATTAGTGGCCACAATCACACTAGTAACAATTCCTGAAGTTATGGCTACAATGGTGGGACAGAAGATGATATTAGTTTTACAATGTAACTGAAAAGTCTTAGCTGCAAGCTCCTATACGTCCTACATTCGTGAATTAAACCATCTGTATTCGGTTTGTTCTACCTATTAAAGATCAAAAAAATCACACCAACTTCTATTTCGGAACTACGGATTTAATTAATAAAGAACATCATTCACTTTACCTACCTTGCAATGCGAAACCCAGTATAATAGTTTCGATAATCTGGAGAATTTTTAAAACGTTTATCCAAGGTTATATTCTTGCCAAAGTGTAACCAAGAACCACCCTTGCTACTGCGTAGCTTGCAATAATCATCAGCGTTATGAGTTTGCATAGCCGCGGGCGTTATAGAGCTATCCCGCCAGCAGTCTTGGGTCCATTCTTTGACATTACCATGCACATCGTAAAGGCCAAATTTATTAGGTGAAAACTGCGCCACAGGAGCGGTTTTTAGATTATCCCACTGGCTACCACAACCGTCACAATTTGCTAAATTTCTCCCGATTTTTTTCCCCCAGTGATAGGCTGTGCTACTTTTGGCGCTCGCGGCATACTCCCATTCAATTTCAGAAGGTAGTCGGTAACCACCTAGGGTGTGTTGATTAAGCCAATTAATATACTCTTGCGTATCATGCCAGCTGACAGAAATAACCGGCCTATTCCCTCTCCCCCAACCCATATCATCCGCCTTGTGCAAGCAACCTCCAGCGGCAACACAAGCGTCCCATTGCTCAAAAGTAATCTCTGTTTTTCCTATTTCAAAGCTATTTAGCTGTACTGCATTTCCTCCTGCATCTTTAGCTGTACATCGATTGGGGGCAAAACAGCTACGCAAAAATTTTCCGGCGGGAATTAATTGCATTTCAGAGATTGGGATATCCTTTGCCAGCGGTTCAAGCAGCTGCATGATGACTATTGGCCGTTTTTTTAACTTAAGAAAGATGGTTTGCTCAGTATTATCGGTGACTATCACCAGTGATTTTTCTGCAAAGTATTGGGTAGTCTCGTCTCTTTCTTTAATTGTGACAATATTATATTCACCGCTGCTCAATTTGATTTTAAAAGGTGCTGCATTTTTTTGTGATGAATTACCGCGGCGTTTTTTATCCACATAGATAGCGGCATCATGAGGTGTCGTAATAATATGCAGTATGCCGCGCTCGGCGAAACTATTGGCGGAAAACACTAGGCTTAAGCTAGCAATTAATACGGCAAAGGCAGTAAATCTCATCTGGTTAAGTTCCTTTTAACAATTCCAAAATAATAGGGAAGATAGTGGTTGCCCAGCTACGCTCACCTTATTAAAAACAGCTAATGTGCTAGATGCCACTCTTTTCAGGCACAATAATTAGTGGATATTATTTTCCCAGTACCGTTTAGCACTAGCAGTGATAGATGATAAATTGGGGTTCCATGCACCCTTTTACTTCATACATCCAAAAGATCCAGACTAAACCGAACAGGAAACTGTTACAAAATATAGCAATTGACAACATTAATATATATATTTCATTTTATATTCAGGTTTCTGGCATACGTTTAACTCAATCACCGAAAACAGCTCTATTAACCCTTTGCTCAATATCAATAACAAATATTGGATTTAATACACAATCTTGTGCCTGATCAAACCAAGAAAACATGCTAACGATCCTTATCAACACACTTATAAGCTGCTAAAACATGTTTACTAAAGCTACAACCAACAGCCAATTTCCTTTTGCTGCTCTTTATTGCCCCCACTGTCTAACTTCTGACAAAAAGAGCATCCAATTGTGTTAATAGCCACTAGTCAACTAATCGATTAAAGTGCAATATAGTTTGATGCCTTATATTAAACAGGCTTCTAAGAGGGACTTAGCTATGAACCAAAATTATGTTTTATCTTTTTCAGCCATCGACAAACCCGGCATCGTAGAGCTCCTGTCAAACACTATCAGCAAATCAGGTGGTAATTGGTTAGAATCAGCCATGTCGCATTTAGCAGGTCGTTTTGTCGGTATTGTGGTGATCGATGTCAGCGCCGAGCAAGCCAGTGCCTTAAAGGAGGCCTTAAACGGATTAACCGCACAGGGACTGTTTATTTCTATTGAAACCATTAATAGCGAGGATAGCGGCAGCGAAGTATTACGATCCATCGAGATTGAATTGACCGGTCACGATCGCCCCGGCATTGTCAGCGAAATATCCACAGTGTTAGCCAAGCACGGTGCCAATGTTGAAGATTTAACCACTGAGCTGGTATCGGGCTCTATGTCTGCTGAATTGCTATTTAAAGCGGACATTCACGCATCGATAGGTCAGGAGACAGATATAGATGATTTACAAGAGGCGATAGAATCTATAGCCGATGATTTGATGGTCGATATTATTATCGAGTGATAATAATTAATAAAGTTGCTCTTATAAGCTATAAGAGCAACTTATTGGACGATCGTTATTAACTCTTTTTCCAAGGATTGTCCAAGTATTCTAAATACAGCGCTTCTACTTTGTCACGCGCCCATTGAGTGCGTCGTAAAAATTTTAAGCTCGACTTAATGCTAGGATCGCAATTAAAACAATTAATATTAATTCGATCTCCCAACCCATCCCAGCCGTAAGCTTCCACCAGCTCTTCTAAAATATCTGCCAGTTTTTTTCCGTGCAGCGGATTGTTTACTTGTTTATCGTCGCTCATAAAACCTCGTTTTACCCAGCACTATCATGCTGGGCATTTTAGCCTGCTTGATTATCTAGCAGCGACTAACTTTTCACCACGTGCTACTGCTGCTAACACTTGGTTAGGTGCAGTACCACCAATGTGGTCACGCGCTGCAACAGAACCTTCTAGAGTCAACACATCAAACACATCTGCTTTGATATCGCCGGAAAACACTTGTAACTCTTCAAGACTCATCTCTGCAAGATCTTTATTGCATTCAAGACCATAAGCGACAGACTTACCAACTACTTCATGGGCATCGCGAAATGGCATACCTTTGCGTGTTAAGTAGTCAGCAAGATCAGTCGCGGTCGAAAAGCCACGTAGCGCAGCTTCACGCATTTGCTCTTTTTTCGACTCCAGTGCCGGTACCATGTCAGCGTATGCACGCAGGCAGCCTTTGATAGTATCGATAGTGTCGAACAACGGCTCTTTATCTTCTTGGTTGTCTTTGTTGTAAGCCAGTGGCTGTGACTTCATTAGCGTTAGCAGTGACATTAGATGACCGTAGACACGGCCACTCTTACCACGTACCAACTCTGGCACATCTGGGTTTTTCTTTTGCGGCATAATCGATGAGCCAGTGCAGAATCTGTCGGGCAAATTGACAAAGTTAAACTGGGATGAAGCCCAAAGTACCAATTCTTCTGACATACGCGTCATGTGCATTGCCAAAATACTGGAGGTTGCGCAAAATTCAATGGCAAAGTCACGATCCGAAACGGCATCGAGTGAGTTTTCAGCGGGGCGATCAAAACCTAACAGATCACTGGTGATCTGACGATTGATTGGGTAAGTAGTACCCGCTAATGCCGCGGCACCTAGTGGCGATACATTGACTCTTTTGCGGGTATCGACATAGCGCTCATAGTCGCGAGATAACATTTCAAACCAAGCCATTAGATGATGACCAAAAGTAACAGGTTGAGCTGTTTGCAAATGGGTAAAGCCTGGCATTATAGTGCTGGCTTCAGCCTTAGCTAATCCCAACAACCCCTCTTGAAAGCGGGTGATTTCAAGTAAAATATTGTCGATTTCATCACGCACATAGAGGCGAATATCCGTAGCTACTTGGTCATTACGTGAACGTCCAGTGTGCAATTTTTTACCGGTTAAACCTATTTTCTTGGTTAGCGCCGCTTCAATATTCATGTGAATATCTTCAAGTTCTATCGACCATGGGAAATCACCAGCTTCGATTTCAGTTTGAATTTCAGCCAGTCCCTGCTCAATATCAGCACACTCGACTGGTGTTAATACACCCGCTTCAGTAAGCATTTTAGCGTGGGCGATGGAGCCTTGAATGTCCTGTCGGTACATACGTTGATCAAAGGTTATCGAAGCGGTGAAACGAGCGACAAAGGCATCTGTAGGTTCACTAAATCTGCCGCCCCACTGCTGGTTCGTCTCTTTTGTCATTGTATGTATTCCTTATATATTAAATGTTAGACAAATTTTGCGCAGATTATAGCAGTTTTGATCCGCAAATAGCCCGTTGGCATGCTACAATTTTGCCAAATTAACTACAGATTTATACACAGCGCTTTTCTTTCTGGAAGCTGTTAATAATTAACTGTGACTTTCAGTTATTTAAGCGCTCTAAGATAATATATCGACAATATTTTTAGGATCGCAGATGCAACCACCAGTCATTCGAATTGCCACCCGTGAAAGTAAACTTGCATTGTGGCAGGCACACTATGTTAAAGCCGAACTAGAACATCACCATCCAGGCATAGTGGTTGAACTACTGGGCATGACCACTAAAGGCGATATTCTGCTCGACTCGCCTCTGTCAAAAATCGGTGGTAAAGGCCTGTTTGTTAAAGAGTTAGAAGTCGCCATATTAGAAGGTCGTGCCGATATAGCAGTACACTCTATGAAAGATGTGCCTATGGAATTCCCAGAGGGACTTGGCCTCACTGTTATCTGCCCAAGAGAAGATCCTAGCGATGCCTTTGTCTCCAACAAATATAAGAGCTTAGCTAATTTGCCTCAAGGCGCTGTGGTCGGTACATCGTCACTGCGTCGTCAGGCATTAATTAAGGAGCACCGCCCGGATTTGAAAATCCTCGATTTACGCGGTAATGTACAAACCCGATTACGCAAGTTAGATGAAGGGCAATACGACGCCATTATATTAGCCAGTGCCGGGCTGATTCGCCTAGGACTAAAGGAGCGAATCAAGTTTAGCTTACCTTTAGACATGTGCCTGCCCGCCGGAGGACAAGGCGCTGTCGGTATTGAGTGCCGCCTTGATGATCACGCCACTATCGAGCTGTTAAAACCTTTGCATCACTTGTCTACTTCTTACTGCGTGATGGCTGAGCGCGCCATGAATTTACGTTTAGAGGGCGGTTGCCAAGTACCCATCGCCTGCCATGCTGTATTAAATGAAGACCACAGCGAATTATCCATGCGCGGCTTAGTCGCCAAACCCGATGGCACTACTATCTTGCGTGACCAGATTAGCGGCAGTGTGCACATTGCCGAGCAATTGGGCACACAACTGGCCGAGCGTCTACTGGCCGCAGGTGCCGCTGAAATTTTAGCCGACGTTTACGCACAGCAAGGTTAATTATTTTGAGCAGAGCAAGCTTGCAAGATCAGCTGATCCTAGTCACGAGAGCACCGCATAAACAGGCCCCGCTGCTAGAGCTATTAAACAGTCAAGGGGCAAAGCCTGTCCCTTTTGCCAGTATCCATATTGCCCCGCTGGAAATACACAGCGCAGAGTACGGCGTTACTAAACAGCATATTTTAGATCTCGACCAGTTTGACATCGTCATCTGTATTAGCGCTAACGCCGCTCGCTTTGCCGGTGAATTGATCGACCAGTACTGGCCACAGCTACCGGTAAATATCAAATGGTTGGCTATAGGTAAAGCCACCGCCAAGGCGTTAGACTACTTTGATGTTTTTGCCCAAGTAGTGCCCGGTGCCGATTCAGAGGCACTACTTAACCACCCTGAATTACAACATGTGGCCAATAAAAAAATCTTAATCTTACAGGGGAACAACGGCAGAGAGCTGCTTGCAGACACACTTTTACAACGCGCAGCTATTATCACTCAAGCCGTACTTTATAATCGGATAGTTCCTGTTTATACTGATGATCAGATTAAAAACAGCTTATATAATGCCGCTTTATCCGCTATTCTCATCACCAGTGGAGAAGCACTGAGTAATTTAACCACAATCGCCAAAGGCAGCCAGCAGCAGTTTGATATTTCATCATTGCAGGCCACCACACTGATTGTACCTAGTACTCGTGTAGCAAATATTGCTTCTACACAGGGATACCAACACATCAAAGTAGCCAAAAGTGCCGATGATCAATCGATGCTCGATGCGCTACTGTTAGTAAGAGGCTTGGAAGCTGACAATGAAAAAAAGAAATAAGATAGTTACCGAAACTAAAAGCGTGACAACTCCCACCGCTAGTACTGATCAAACCACTGTCAGCGTCGGCGATACTCCTGATAAAGCGGATGTGAGTGAAACAACTCCTGAGCCACCTGCAACAGACAAGTCCGACCACACCACTGACAGCAAAGATGAAATCAGCAGCGATAAAACCGTAGACAAGAGTGCTGTGACAACATCAGCTAAGGTCAGTGAAAGCAAAGCTGCTGCGAAAAAAACTTCCGCAAAAGATACTCCTACATCAGCCAACATCGCCCAGAGCAAAACAGATACAAATAAAGCGAAACAAGCGGACAAGACTAAAGACAACGCAAAGCCCGCCGCAACCACCAATACTAAAGCGGCCAACGATGAGCCTAAAAGCACCAACAAAACAGGCAAACTCGCCCTGGTCATTTCGCTCATAGCCCTAGGTTTTACCGGTTTCCAGTATTATCAAGGCCTTCAAGCCCAGAGCGCCACCCAAGATATTGACCAGAACATCGCCAGTTTAAAACAACAGCTAACCGCGGGCATCAGCTCAGCAGCAACAACCGCCAATAGCATTAAAGAAGCGGCAGATGCCAGCTTAGCGAAAGCGGATAGCGCGATAAAAACAGTCAATGCTAACTTGCTCACATTACAGCAAGCTGAAACCAATAAATCCAAAGATATCGATGCTCTACAGGCACGTTTAACTCAGAGCATCCAGCAAGTAGAAGCTTCGGGCTTAGCCCAGAATTCACGCAAGGACTGGCTGCTAGCCGAAGTAGAATACTTGTTGCGGCTTGCCAATCAGCGGGTGTTGATGGAAAACACTCCAATAGGCGCACTGGCACTGCTAAATTCTGCTGATGAGATACTCCAGCAAACTGACGATGTCTCCATCTTCTCAGTGCGCAAAGCCCTTGCCGCTGATATTGCCGCGCTTGCTGCTGTGCCTCCGATCGACCAAGAAGGTTTATACCTAAAAATCGATGCATTGAGTGCGCAGATAAACCAACTTAAATTAGTACCGATTACCGACAAGAAGCAACTGCCAAAAATCATCGATCAAGTCACGACAGAGGCCGTGAGCGATGCACAGCAGAGCAGTTTTTCTAAAATTTGGGACAAGGCCAGTGCCAAGCTTGAAAAATTGGTAGTTATTAGCAACAGAGACAGCGCCATTGAGCCATTGTTAAGTCCTGCTCAACAAGCCGGATTACTGCAAAATTTGCACATTTTATTTGAGCAGACACAACTAGCGCTATTACAGCGCAAGCAATTGCCCTACCAGCGCAGCATTGAAAAAGCAGAAGTTATTATCAATAGCCACTTTCAAGCCAAAGACGGTACTTCAATGGCATTATTAGCCGGTTTACAAGGCCTTAAAGAGCAGCAAATAAGCGTCGCGTTGCCAAGCATAGCAGGCTCTTTGAATTCTCTCAAAAGCTATTTGAAACAAGGTGCTGAGATCAAATCAGGAGTGCTAAAGCCATGAAAGCTATTGTTGTCCTGTTATTCATCGTGCTGGCAGCCGGTGCCTTTGTCGGCGAGAAATTAGTACAAGATCCAGGTTATGTACTTATCTCCTATGACAACACAACTCTAGAGACCAGCATTTGGGTGTTACTACTGTTTTCATTCTTTGCCTTTTTACTGGCGCACTGGTCGCTAAACTTGTTCTTTAAATTTAGCCTACCCACCAAGCAAATCGGCATATGGCGTAAAAACCGCATCGCACGCACCGCGCAAAAGCGTACTTTTAAAGGTTTGATAGCCTTATCAGAGGGCCAGTGGTGGCAGGCGCAACGTCTATTGTCGCAGACGGCACCTATTGCAGCACAACCGCTGATCAATTATTTGGGAGCGGCGAAAGCGGCTCACGAACAAGGCAATGTCGAGCACACCGACGCCTTTTTTGCCAAGGCACGCGAAGTGGCTCCCGATGCCGAAGTTAGCATTGGCCTGCAGGAAGCTGAAGTACAAATTGATCGCGGTAACAGCGCCCAAGCGTTTATCACTTTAAAGCGCCTACATAGCTTAGCGCCAAAACACACCGGCATATTGCGTGACTTAGCGGACTTGCATCAGGGCCAACAAGATTGGGATGGGTTAATTGCACTACTGCCCAAGCTGCGCAAACAAAAGGTAATGTCAGCGGAACAACTGGCTGAGATTGAATCCAATTGCTACACCAACATGCTCAGCACAGTAGTGGCAAAACTGCCGGTAGAGAGCAGTTCAGATTCCAGAGTCAAAGCTCTTAATAGAGGCTGGAAAGCTCTGCCTAATAACCTCAATCAAAGTGCTAGCATGATCGTCACTTATGCTCAGGCGTTAATTGCGGCTAAAGCGCCGGATGATGCAGAGAAATTTCTGCGGGCACATATTAAACGAACTTGGGATAATAGCCTTATCGGTCTTTACGGCACCATTGAAACATCTGATACTGCAAGACAATATAACTTAGCCATTAGCTGGATTAAGAAACAGCCACAGCAAGCCTCCCTGCAACTTTGCGCGGCGCGCCTGGCAACTTTCAACCAGAAATGGCAAGAGGCGGTGATACACTTTGAAAAAAGTATTTCCATTGAACCTAGTATAGATGCCTACCGATCTCTGGCTAAATTATTAGAGAGCTTAGGGGAGCATGACAAGGCACTTGAAGCGAGCCACAAGGCTATGGAGCTGACAGAGGATCTTTCACCAAGCATTCCTCTACCCGCTTTGGTCGAGCCAACACCGGTGGTAGAAGAGCCCAATATAGAGCCACCAAAATCAGCTAGCGCTTAGCTTTGTACTTAATGAAAACGGCAGTTAATCTGCCGTTTTTTATGTACAGGATGTACGGTATAACGCGGTGGCATGGATGCCAAAGAGCGTATATGGTTAGGATGTACGGTAAACGTAAGTGGCATGGCAGAATTTTATTCCCGACAAATTCTAAGTACCTGCGTCCGTGCAGGCAATGCCAAAGAGCGTATAGGTCAGGGTGTAGCGCAAGCGACACAACAATTTCTTTCAACAAACACCAAAACCAACAGTATAGTGAGATTGATGATGTTAGATGTTTGCGCACTTCTTAAAATTGCTAAACCACTGATTCAAGCACCTATGGCCGGTGTACAGGACTATCGACTGGCACTTGCTGTAGCTAAAGCTGGCGGTTTAGGCTCTATCCCTTGTGCCATGCTCAGCATCGAGCAGATTCATGCACAAGTTAACGCTTTTAAAGCGCAGAGCGATGCCAGCTATAACCTTAATTTCTTCTGTCACACTGCGACGCAAGATGCTCAGCAAGAGCTTATTTGGCGAGAGCAACTAGCCCCTTATTTCAAAGAATTCGAAGTAGGCGAGCTAAAAGCCAGCGCTGGCCGCGTACCTTTTAATCAAGAAATTTTTGACGCACTAGCTCCGTTAAATCCTCCTATATTTAGCTTTCACTTTGGCTTGCCAAGTGCTGATCTAGTGGCGAAAATCAAGGCGCTGGGCGCAGTCATCATCTCCAGTGCCACCAGCGTGGCAGAGGGAATTTGGCTAGAGGAAAACGGCGCGGATATAGTCATAGCGCAAGGGGTAGAGGCCGGCGGACACCGCGCCATGTTTTTGGAGACTGACATCAGCAGACAACAGGGCACCTTTACCTTACTACCGCAATTGGTCCAAGCACTACAAGTACCAATAGTCGCAGCAGGCGGCATTGCTGATAAACAAGCTATCACCGCCGCAGTTGCCCTAGGTGCCAGCGCTGTGCAGATAGGTACCAGCTACTTGCTTTGTGACGAGGCGACTACCAGCGCATTACACCGCGAAGTATTAACTTCTGACCAGGCAGCTACCACTTGTCTCACTAATGTATTTAGTGGGCGACCCGCACGTGGCATAGTCAATAGAGCAATCAGGGAGCTTGGGCCCATCAGTGATAAAACCCCACCCTTTCCCACGGCTGCAACGGCAATCACGCAGCTTCGCCAAGCGGCAGAGCAGCGCGGTAGTAGTGACTTTTCGCCGCTGTGGAGCGGCTGTAACAACAGTGGCTGTAAAGCGATAAGCGCCACGGAACTCACTGATGAATTATTTACAGCATTTGATATTTAATACTTTTAATACTTTTAATACTTTTAATACTTTTAATACTTTTAATACTTTTAATACTTTTAATACTTTTAAAGCAGATTACTGAATTGACTGACCTTGGTCGAATCTCGTTTTTAAAGCTATTAATTACGATCATTAATGCGAGGCTTCTGCTAATGGTGACGAACGCAGAAACCAAAATTAGTCTGAGGCACACCCACTTAGCAAAATAAAACAACTCTAAGACAACAATTAAATGCTCAATACAGCTTGTCGGCTTTAGAATCCAAGGGATTAGTGTTGAGCAAGCTATTGAAGAAAAGCCTTTAGCCGCGCTTGAGAAACAGTGGGGGATGAATTTTTGGAGACGGAAGTTTGGATAAAAACAATTTATCCAAGTATTTAGAACCAGAAACTCCCAACGCAATGTTGGGAGTAGTTTTCTTAGCGAACTTCTATACCTTGCTGCGCCATAAACGCTTTAGCTTCTGGTATTGAGTATTCACCAAAGTGAAAGATAGAGGCCGCCAATACCGCATCGGCGCCGCCTAGTTTCACCCCATCCACTAAATGCTGTAAATTACCCACACCACCTGAGGCGATAATCGGGATATTAATAGCATCGGAAATAGCTTTGGTCACCCCTAGATAATAGCCGTTTTTGACGCCATCTTGGTCCATTGAAGTTAACAGTATTTCACCGGCACCTAGTTCGGCCATTTTAACCGCCCATTGCACCGCATCAATACCAGTAGGTTTACGACCACCGTGGGTAAAGATTTCCCAACGGTTTTCTTCGCCTTGCGCGGATACTTTTTTAGCGTCGATAGCGACCACTATACACTGTGATCCAAAACGCTCGGCAGCCTCGCGCACAAATTCAGGATTGTAAATTGCAGCGCTGTTAATCGACACTTTATCGGCACCGGCATTGAGCATGGTACGTATATCTTCACAGGTGCGAATACCACCACCAACTGTGAGCGGAATAAATACTTGCGATGCCATTTTCTCGACAGTATGCACCATCGTATCGCGCCCCTCATGAGTGGCGGTAATATCTAAGAAAGTAATTTCATCTGCGCCTTGCTCATCATAACGCTTGGCGACTTCAACTGGGTCGCCAGCATCGCGAATATCTAGAAATTGCACGCCTTTTACCACACGACCGTTTTCTACATCGAGACAGGGAATAATTCGTTTTGCTAATGCCATGTTGATTTCACTGTTTGAACCTAAGTTCGGCGATTGAGCGCGAAAAAGAAGTGCAAGATATTGGCGTGCATAGGAAATTAGAAAATTTTGTGGTCACCAGAGATGAAATCTTGTTTCATCTTACTTGGTGATGAAAATATTTTCTGGTTTTCTAGGTGCATCAAGAGCTTGTGCTTACTTATCGGATTCAACTGCCTAATTTAGGTTGTATATTGCTGTAAAGAGATAGCCTAAGTTTTTACGACTTAGGTTGGGTGGAAGCTTAAAGCTTACCATCCCTGGTTTTGATGGAAGCTTAAAGCTTGCCATCCCAATTCAGAAAGTTAGTGAGTAGTTGCAAACCTGCCGTATGGCTTTTTTCTGGATGAAACTGCACACAAAAGCCATTTTTGTCACTTAAAGCAACGTCAAAATCTAATCCGTAATGACATCTACCCGCTACTTGGGCTGCATTTTTAGCAGCGACATAATAGCTGTGTACAAAGTAAAAACGACTGTTATCTTCAATGCCCTGCCACAGCGGATGATCAATAGTTTGGCTAACACGGTTCCAGCCCATGTGTGGGACTTTGAGACGCTCACCATTTTCAACCATACCATCGGCAAACTGCTTTACTTCACCAGGGTAAACACCGAGACACTGCGAGCCGCCATTTTCTTCAGAGGTATCCATTAACGCTTGATAACCCACGCAAATGCCTAAAAATGGCTTACCGCTTTGCAACGTATCGGCCACCTCAACATCGACGCCTTGTGCCAACATCTGCGCCACGCAATCACGAATAGCGCCAACACCTGGCAAAATCACCCGATCGGCATCCGCAATAACCTTTGGATCACTGGTCACTTGCACATTTACATTGGGCATTACATGCTCGAGAGCTTTAGCCACAGAGTGCAAGTTACCCATGCCGTAATCAATAACGGCCACTGTACTCATGATTATAAACTTCCCTTAGTAGAGGGCATCATATCGGGCGCTCTAGCATCTACCGTTAATGCCATACGCAATGCGCGGCCAAAAGCTTTAAAGATAGTTTCAGCTTGGTGATGCGCATTAAAGCCCTTTAGGTTGTCAATGTGCAGAGAGACTCCAGCGTGGTTGGAGAATCCTTGGAAAAACTCCCAAAACAACTGTGTATCAAAACCACCTATGCTGCCACGAGTAAATTCACAGTTAAAAAACAGCCCAGGACGCCCTGAAAAATCAATCACCACACGAGATAACGCTTCATCTAAAGGCACATAAGAGTGGCCGTAGCGCACAATGCCAGTTTTATCGCCCACTGCTTCTTTAAAAGCTTGGCCCAAGGTAATGCCGATATCTTCAACAGTATGGTGATCATCGATGTACACATCACCATTGGCTTCAATTTCAATATCGATTAATCCATGACGAGAGATTTGATCCATCATATGCTCGAGAAAAGGCACTCCAGTATCGCCTTGAAACTTACCTGTTCCATCTAAATTGATAGTCACGGTAATTTGAGTTTCGTTGGTTTCTCTATTGATTGTCGCCTTGCGCTCAGACATGCTGGCCTACCTTTGTTTTCACGGTTAGAAGATCAACTGACGCTCTTATCAGCTTTGTATTTTGGCCTAAGTATATATAGAGGCTGTCGCAAAAGGTAGCGAACGATGATAAGGCAAGGCAAAAACCGGCGAAATAGCGGAATTTATAGTTATAAATACGTTTTTTGCTGATTGTTTACGCTCGATAGTTGAGAGCTGTAGTTTTAGGTACCTTTTACACTCAACCCAAGCAAGCATTTTCACTTCACTCATGGCACAATAGCGCCATCAAAATGCATGAATTCAAGGGAATCTGATGAAAAAACTATTTAAAATTTTTGCCGCAACCATCGCAATTATTGTGTTGCTGGCAGTCACTGGTACTACTTTATTAGGTCTATTTATCGACCCCAATGACTACAAACAAGAGATTCAGCAGGCCGCCTTAGATAATGCAGATATCGAGCTGCAAATAGCGGGCGATATTAGCTGGTCAATTTACCCATCTATTGGTTTAGAGATCCAATCTATCACCGCCAGTTATCCACACCAAGAGCCCTTAGCCTCTCTTGAAAGCGCACAAATTTCTGTGATGTTAATGCCATTGCTATCGGGCGATGTCGAAATGAAAGCGATCAACATACACGGTTTGACGCTCAACTTAGTAAAAGAGGCAGACAGCAGCAACTGGCAGGCGGCTAGCCAAAGCGGGACTGAGACGGAACCTACAGCAACAGCACCTGAAACTGAAACTGAAACTGAAAGCGAAGTAAGCATTAAAAAAATTGATATCGAAAGTATCAATATTACCGATGCCACTATCACTTACACTGATAAAACCACCAATCAGGTCTCTCGTCTCACTGACTTCAACTTAACCACTGAGCGAGTCACCACTAACCATCCTTTTAAAGCCGCATTAGCTTTTAAGTTGGCGCAGCAGCAAAATGGTAAACAACTATTAAGCGCCGCTGTTAAGTTAGAAGGTAATTTCAATATAGACTTAAAGTCGCAGCAATATGCCATAAAACAATTAGTAAGCCAGCTAAGCATAGTGACCGATCAGACACGAACCCTCAATTTAGCCGCCGATATCAATGCCGACTTAACAGCCAATACCCTATCAATTAACAATTTAGTCATTGGCAGCGATCAGCTAGAAATATTGGGAAAAATACAGGCAAGTGGCGAGCAATTCAGTCAATTGAGCGGTGAACTTTCATTAAAGGCTTTTGATTTAAAAGCACTGATGCAAGAGTTAAAGCTCCCAGCCATTACCACCAGCAATGATGCAAGCTTGCGCAGCATTGCCCTAAGCACAACCATCCAAGGTGATGCTACAGCCATCAACTTCAGCCAACTTAAAATCACGCTAGATAAAACACTAATATCCGGGCAGGCGAGCTACCAGATAAACAGCGGGTTGATTGGTTTCAATCTCAATGGCGACAGCATCGATGTGAATGGTTACTTACCCCCAAGCACCAGCACCACTGCGAGCACCAGCGCTAACGAAGAAAAGACCCCAGCTAAGCAAAGTAGCGGTTATTCCAAAGAGGAAATAATTCCTATGCAGCTGCTGCGCGACTTGCAGCTAAACGGTCAATTAACCTTTAAACAACTGCAATATCAGCAGACTCAAGTGAGTAACTTAGTTTTAGATATTAATGCCAACAAAGGGCTAGTCAAAATAGCCAAGCTCAACATGAATGTTTACCAAGGTAGTATCACCAACAACATTACTTTAGATGCACGCAAAAAACAGTTACGCATTAACATCAAAAACAGCATTAACCAATTACAGCTGGGCCCACTGTTAAAAGACTTTGCACAAACAGACATCATGACCGGCACCTTAAAATCAAATAGTCAACTTTCCATGACCGGCCAATCCGTCCACAGCTTCGTTAATAGCCTATCGGGAAAAACCAATCTTATCCTAACCAAAGGCGTGATCAACGGTATAAATGCCGCCCAAGAGATGTGTGAAACAGTCAATAAAATTGCCTCTTTTGGGGGTATCGCTAGCACCACTCAGGCGGTGGATAAATCAACGCCGTTTGCCAGCATTAAGGGTAACTTCACTTTAAAAAACGGGGTGGTAAGCAACAAAGACTTTAACGCCGATCTGGATGCGATCAATGCCCGCGGCAAAGGCAGTGTCAATTTAGCCAAGCAATCATTGGATTATCGTCTAACCCTAAAAATACAAGACAACCTCTTTAACAAGAGCTGTTCAGTCAATGACAAAATTGAAGGTATTGACTGGCCAATAGATTGCAAAGGTAACTTTGCTGATGATCCTTTAAAACTGTGTAAACCCGACCTAAGCATTATCAAAGATATCGCCAAAAAGGCCCTAAAAGACAAACTCACCAAGCAAGTCGAGAAAAAACTGGGCGGCACTATCAAAGCAAAGAAACAAGAATTCAAAGAGAAGAAAAAAGAAATTAAACAGAAGGTAGAAGAAAAAGTGAAGGATGAATTAAAAGGTTTATTAAAGGGGCTATTTTAATTGAGTTTAGAGACATACAGTTCAGAGCAATTTAGTGGCGCGGTACTTAGCTGGTTTGACCAGCACGGGCGTCACGATTTGCCTTGGCAGCAACATAAAAGCGCCTACCTCACTTGGATATCTGAAATAATGTTACAGCAGACCCAAGTGACGACAGTGATCCCCTACTATCGACGTTTTGTTGAAAAATTCCCCGATGTCTACGCGCTTGCCGCAGCTGACATCGACGCAGTGCTGCACTTGTGGACAGGCCTTGGCTACTACGCCCGCGCGCGTAACTTGCACAAAGCCGCTCTACAAATAGTCAATCAGTATGATGGCGAGTTTCCACTGTCAGTGTTTGAGTTAGAAGGCTTGTCGGGAATCGGAAAATCAACCGCTGGGGCCATTTTATCTATATCGAGTAATAAACGCGCCGCTATTTTGGATGGCAATGTTAAACGAGTATTGGCGCGTTTTTACGCGGTAGAGGGCTGGTCGGGAAAAACAGCCATCGCCCAACAATTGTGGCAGCACGCTGAATATAATACCCCCTATAGCAGGCCTGGAGACTACACCCAGGCAATGATGGATATGGGTGCGACCTTGTGCACTCGCAGCAAACCTAAATGCGAAGTGTGCCCTATTATCAGTGGTTGCGCAGCCAAGGCGCAAGAGCGCGTTAAAGAGTTCCCCTTTTCCAAGCCAAAAAAGACCATTCCAGTGCGCCAGACGCTGATGTTACTGATCGAGAACGCTGAAGGCGAGAAACTTCTCTATCAGCGTCCTCCCAGCGGTTTATGGGGCGGTTTGTGGGGGTTACCACAATTAGCCGACTTGCGTGATTGCGCCAGCGAGCTGCAACTTGAAGTAGACATCAACAGCGCCATCTACTTAGAGCCTGTACGCCACACATTTAGCCACTTTCATTTGGATATCACCCCGGTTAAAGTTAAGCTAGCCACTGACACCGAACAAATCATGGAAGCTGTAGCTACACTCTGGTACAACACCAACAAACCCGCCAACATAGGTTTAGCCGCTCCCGTAAAGAAGCTTCTAGAGCAATATTAACAGCCCCTAGAAATTAAACCCTTGATGGTAAGGCTCCGCCTAATCATCCATATTAGACAAGTAGTAAGGTAATATTATGCGCACAGTAAATTGCATCAAATACAAAACTGAATTAGAAGGCCTAGACAGACCACCTTACCCGGGCCCAAAAGGACAGGAGATATTTGATACTGTCTCTAAAAAAGCCTGGGGCGAATGGCTAAGCCACCAGACCATGCTCATCAACGAAAAACACCTCAACATGATAGACCCAGCTAGCCGGGCATTACTTAATGAAGAAATGACCCAGTTCATGAGCAGCACGCAACACGCTAAAGTGGAAGGTTATGTGCCTGAAAGCAAGAAATCTGATTGATATTCCAGCAACCTTAGTATGAATTTCAAACAACCCATAAAAAGTTAAACTTTCTAACTAATCCCTGTTGACACATCTTCGAGATAAAGGTTTAATACGCGCCTCTTCAAACAACACAACGTTTGCAGAGATTAAGATTTGCCCGGATAGCTCAGTCGGTAGAGCAGAGGATTGAAAATCCTCGTGTCGGTGGTTCGATTCCGCCTCCGGGCACCAATCATTTTTCAGCCTAAGCTGAAAATATGAGCCGATAGATTTTTGACCAGAGGTCAAAATATCGAAAGGCATCTTTAACATTTAAGCCTAGTCTATGACTGGGCTTTTTTGTGTCTGAAAGGTTTTGATTAAGCTACATCGAACTACATTCGAAAAACTGATTCCGACTCTTTACACAACCGCGCACCAATCATTTTTCAGTCTCAGCTGAAAATATGAGCCGATAGATTTTTGAGTGCAACTCAAAATATCGAAAGGCATCTTTATCAACTAAGCCTAGCTTTCTCACTATAAAGAGTCGTTGGGCTTTTTTGTGTTTGATTATAATTAATTGAACCACATCATGCCATTCGGGTAACCTATTAGCCCATTATATTATATGATTAAAAATTACAGTAGCTGTGAATATAAAAACGAGTGTAACTTGTCTCGACGAATCAAAAAAGAGATGGGCATGTTCTCTAATTTACTGTCAAAAAAAGCCCTACAGCTCAAACTGATAGAGCTATATTTTCAAATAAAATAATATACCTGTTACATAATATCTGTGTTAATTCTCGGATTTATTCACTGCTTGCGTAGTGAAAATTCTTTTAATATTTACTGCCGTGCCGTAAGAATTTGATATTGATCGGGGGTGAGTGTGGGTAGTTTCTCTAGGAATGCCACCATTGCCCAAATGCGTTCATCCTCGTGAGTGGGACCAAATGCAGCCATACCTGAAGCCATAATGCCGTGTTTAATGACCCAAAATTGCTGTTTTGCGGTAGCATCACTATCATCATGATCGTTATCTTCATGGGCATGACCATGTTTATCAGAACTGACTGTTAGGTTAGGTGGTGCGGGGTATAAACCAAGCGCCATATCACTGTCTTTTTGTCCCGGTTTTAAATGGCACCCTGAACACATATCATTATAGTCGGCACCGCCAGACAATAATAATAACGGACTGTCTAAAGGAGGTACCTCAATATCACTGGCGGCACGCGCAATAGATTTTGTTCGCAGAGTCTCTAATACCCAAAAAGTGAAGGCGTTATGTTTATTATCAGCACCCATTGGAAATAAGCCTGAGTAAAGAAAGCCGATAGCGCTTAAAATAATAATAAGGAATCCGATACCGAGGTGTTTAGGATGAATCATAAGTTCTCTCTAGATTAGAAATAATTATTTTCGATAGTGATAAATATTAGCCGTTTCCATTAAGGCTTGTGAGTGATAGTCATCATTCATGCATTTTTATCGAAAATTTATTAGTTAAATAAACTTACAAGACAACAACAGTGACTCGACTATTATTGTTGCCTTGTAAAATATAGCTGTTGTTTTGAGCCTGATCGAAAATAGCCTAATTTACTGCGCCCCAGCTTATTGGGTTAAAATTAACACTCAATCGTTAATTAGCAGGTTGTTATTGCTATGTGCCAATGCCACACCCTTGCAGGGGTGACATATAATGTTGCGGACACTTATCTCGGTGGAGCTGCTAGGACTTGTTCATAGTGCTGTGATCCATAACTTTTTTGTCAGTGTCAGTACCCTGCATTGCTTTCGTACATTGTGCCATCATCGCTAACATCACAGGGTCATTCATATCCATTTTTGAGTGATCTACATTCTTCATCGCCTCACATTTAGGTTTCTCGGCATTGGCTTTTTTATGCTTAGAAGCATCATGAGCATAGGCGATATTCGTCAGTAAAACGGTGCTGATTATGACTGTTGAAGCTGTGATTATTGTCCGTTTTATTAAAGTTTTCATGTTCTATTTCCTCTGGGTTTAACGGTAAATTAAAGTGGATAATTAATGATTAGAACCAAGCTTGGATACCCACAACAAATTTTACGTTATCAGTATCCTCCCCTTTTGATTCTGCTATTTTTTTGCTACGTCCGTATTTTGCCTCCCAAGTTACGCCAATATAAGGAGAAAACTCACGCCGCACTTGATAGGCTAGACGTAGACTAAGTTCTGAACTGGCAAGTCCGGAGCCAATATCTCTAGCTAGATCTGTTTTGCCATAAAAATTCAATTCTATCTCGGGAATTAACACTAGGCGCTGAGTAATCATTTGTTCATATTCTGCTTCAAAACGAAATGCACTCTGTCCTGATTTTCCGATAAACAATGCGGCATCAATATCAAAGAAATAAGGTGATGTTCCCTGAATGCCTAATACAGCCCAGTCCTGCTCAGGCTGCGGATCAATATCATGACGCACGCCTAGCTGAAGATCCCAAAAAGGCGCTATAGCTCTGCTATATAGCATTTGTAATTCGGCATTTTCATTGGTCCCTTTTACTCGCTCTACCGCTACTTTTAAGCGCAGTTTGTTTAGGTCATAACCGAGCCAAGTATCCGCAACCATGGCGTATGAATCGTCATCACGTACTTCAAGTTTATCAATGTTGAGATTAAACAATAGAGGGTCATCCTTTGCCCCAGCAAGTACGCTCTGGCTGGTAAAGATCAACGCCGCTGAAAACAACCCGCAGCTGAGTAAATTTTTCATTATTTTTTCCATTAGCTTATCCATACCTCACGCATCATACCCGGCATGTGGAATAGTAAATGACAGTGGTAAGCCCATTTTCCGATCGCATCAGCAGTGACTAAATAACTAACACTGGAGCCTGGCTGTACCATGATGGTATGTTTACGCGGAATATAATTGGGATCTCCGGTCTCTAGTTCACTCCATACGCCATGTAAGTGAATGGGGTGAGTCATCATCGTATCGTTGACTAAAACAATCCGTACACGCTCGCCGAATTTAAGCGCTAATGGATCTGCGTCCGCAAAACTAATACCGTTCATCGACCACATGTAGCGTCCCATATTGCCGGTTAAATGCAGTTGAATTTCCCGCTCCGGCTCTCGCATATCTAGAGTGGGAGTGAGGTTTCTAATGTCCGCATAAGTTAATACTTTTCGTCCATAGCGCTGTTGATGGTCACGTAAACCAATGCCAGGATCAGCAATACCGTTTTGCATAATCTCTGTCCGCATATCCACATGCGGCCCAAACTCGGTTTTAGCATGAGTTACCTTATTATTGGTCCCATAACCTGCTTTACCGAGATTGCTGGTGGAGTTGTTGGTGTCTTTGCCCATCGAGCTGTGGTCCATGCCCGCCATTGGCATTTTCATGGCGCTGTGATCCATACCCGCCATCGGCATCTTCATAGCGCTGTGATCCATACCCGCCATAGACATCCCCATATCTTGGTGCCCCAGAGTTGGGGCGTAATCCATGGCTGGAACTACTGCTTCTAAGGAGGCGTCTGCAGTTAATACGCCACGAGTGAACCCTGTTCGACCGATACTTTGAGCAAAAATTGTATAGGCGCTATCGCTTTTGGGCTCAACAATGACATCGTAAGTCTCTGCCACGCCAATCCTGAATTCATCAACACTTACAGGTTCTATATTTTGCCCATCACTGGCAACAACAGTCATTTTTAATCCGGGAATTCGCAGATCAAAAATAGTCATGGCGGATGCATTAATAATTCTTAAGCGAATTTTTTCTCCGTTTTTGAATAGGGCTTTCCAGCCATCTTCAGGTGTCATGCCATTCATTAAGTAAGTATATGTTTCACCTGTTACGTCAGAAATATCTGTTTCACTCATACGCATTTGGTTCCACATACGGCGTTCGTTCCAAGTATTACCAACCCCTTTTTCTTTAATGTCTCGCCATAGATCCCCTGCGGTTCTTTCACGACGATTATAGTAATGGCTCATTTTTTTAAGTTTAGCGTAAATTTTTTCAGGTATTTCATCCGTCCAATCAGACAATAAAACCACATGATCACGATCATAAGCCACAGGATCAGGCTCTTTGGGCTCTATCACAATCGCACCATAAATCCCCGTTTGCTCTTGAAAACCTGAGTGACTGTGATACCAGTATGTGCCACTTTGATTGACAGTGAATTGATATTCGTAGGTCTCACCAGGTTTAATACCTGCGAAACTGAGTCCGGGAACACCATCCATATGCGTCGGTAAAATCATTCCATGCCAGTGGATCGAACTATCATGGGATAGGTTATTTGTTACCCTAATTGTGACAGTATCACCTTCTTTCCAACGTAAAGTGGGCGCTGGTAGCGAGCCATTTACCGTTGTTGCAAGACTATCTTTACCCGTTATGTTGAGAGCTTGGTAGCCAATATTTAGCGCGAATCTATTTCCTCTTAATTCTTGTGGTGGGGTGCGTTTAACTTTGCTATCAACCAATGAATCTGCAAAAGACAAGCTCGAATGTAGTCCAAAACCTAGTGCTGTTGAACTTGCCGCGGCACCAGTTATAAACCGACGTCGAGACATTGTAGATGCGCTTAACAGTGTTAGCGGATGCTGTTTCTTCATGAACATTATTCCAAATAAATCGTTATTTAATGGTTATTTTTAGCGTGCGGTTGTTACCTAGGAGGCTGTCCGAGAACAGACTAATCTACTGCGACCAAGTCTATTTGATTAAAATTAACGCTAAATTTCGTTAAATAGCACGCTATTCGCCTCAAACTACCGCTAATTTTTTTACCTCAAATAGTCTTGCTCTCGCTACGATCGCAGTACTCGGACAGCCTCCTAGTAATCCGGGTTGTAGACCGAAGTACTTGATGGCAGTAACGTCACAAAACTAATTTTTTAGTGATTGCATAATAAATTCTTAAAAATATGACAATTATTTTATTTTATAAGAATTGAAGATGACGTTAGAAAAGTTGGGAAAGCTGATTGTTTGCTAACTAATTCTTATCCAGAAATAGGGTCTATCGTGGGTGACCCAATTGCTCAAGATGCACGACATTAGATGTGGGCGTTTGGTCATCCCAAATTAGACATCTAGTAGTGAGCAGATTGAGCGAGTGGGGCATCCGCAGTAGCTCGCTGTTTCAAGATGGAACTAACTAGTAGACGGAGCTTCTCTAGATTAGGTAAAAATCGGAGGGCGGTACGCGGTATCGAGAAATGTATTGATAGGAGTTTGCATGGAACTAATCATAGCTAAAAAATCAGTTACCTTTATAAAAAATTGATAATTAATAACAAATAGCGAATCCTGACAAGCGGTGATACAAAGGTCACAGATCATTGAAGTATGTGGTGTATCACTAGAGGATTGATCATACGTTAGGGGGAGATTAATCATGTCGACCATAGGCATTTGGTGCGCCATCGGCTGAATGACATTAACGATGCAATTGCTGGTAACATTATCAGCGCATCCAATGCCATCGTTTGGCGTTGCCCAAACTGCTGCAAGAAGCTGCTGACTAAAAAGCCAAACCAGTAATGTTATGCTGAACCATCGTTTTATCATGGATATATTATATTTTTTCATCTGTATTATTAATAAAATAAAGTTTAGCTCATTTTATAATATAGCTATTAAATTATGATCGATATGCAGTAAAACTTAAAACAGTGGATGGATTTTTCGAACATTTAAGCTATTTCAATGCATCCAACAATAATAATGTCATTGATAGTTGCACCGAAAAAACATACAAATCAAAAAGTCTATTCTTCAACAATTTTAACGACATCACTTCTAAACTGCTTTCAAGTTTTCATTGAAACAGAGTATGCCCTTCAGATCAAATTACAATTTTGTCATGTTGCGATTGTCATGCCATAAGGAGGAAAAACTAGTTCATGTAGCCAGCGTATTTTCATATATAAGCCAAAGGTGTAGCCACCTAGCTAAATAACGAAATCATAAAAGGAATCAGCTGAATCTTCACAGTAGATTGCCTGCTGGGACTTATTTCTCTGAATAAAACTAATCAATGTTTAACAAACCCCTACTCGAGCATAAATTGATCAAATAATTTAAGGCTGGCCTTTATATTTATTGCCACAAAATACGCCGAGAACCATATAGGCTTTTATCACTTTATAGCACCGTTGATTCATTCATTGGCTGGCCTGTTTTCCCTCGCGAAATATTAATTGGAAACAGGTAAAACCGCCATTAGATGTGACCACTATTTCACCTTGATGTGCCTTTATTATCGCTTGAGTAATTGCCAATCCCAAACCAGTGCCCTCTGTAAGGCCGTGTTTTTTATCTGAGTGAGCAACAGTATAAAATCGCTCGAAGATATGGGAAAGTATAGAGCTGGGGATATCAGGACCTGAATTAATCACGGACAAGCTAGTATATTGCAACGTTTTTCCGATAACTATCTCAATGCTGCCGTGTTTGGGAGTATGGCGAATTGCATTGGATAGTAGGTTACTAATAGCGCGACGGATCATAGAGACATCACCATTGATCACAGTATTCGCGACATGATTTGCAGAAAGCTTCAAAGAAATGTTCTGCCCTTCAGCTAGAGCATCATAGAACTCAAATAAGTTAGCAGCCTCTTCGGCCAAATTTATAGCCTCTGCATTTACAAGATTGATACTATTGTCAGCTTTTGCCAGAAACAACATGTCTGTCAGCATAGATGTCAATCTTTGATACTCTTCCACATTTGACTCAAGAACGCCTCTATAAGTATCGATGTCTCTTGGTTTACTTAATGCAACTTGTGTCTGTATCATTAAATTACTCAATGGCGTTCTCAGCTCATGGGCAATTTCATTAGAAAATTGAGTTAGTCGTGTGAACGCATATTCTAAACGCTCCAGCATTTGATTGAGTGCCACCGCTAATCCTGAAATTTCTATTGGTACATCGCTATCCGGCATCCGCTGATCTAATTGGCTAGCTGTTACTTTTAGTGCTTTATCTTTAATCAGATAAAGAGGCAACAGCCCTCTTCTAGTCACTAACCAGCCGAGTATGCCACTAATTAAAGCGGCAATTAAGGTGCAACTTAAAAGAGTTTTTTTGAAAGGGATCATGAACGTATCATGGTTATTTTGGTTAAAAGCTAATACAACTATTATAGACCTCTGGGCTTGAGCAAGGGCTGCTATGATACCAAAATATGATTGTTTGTCCCTTGTCCAATGGAAAGGTTTACTGGCACCAATTGCCATTTCAAAAGCTACAAACTCAGAGGATAGGGTTGAGTTTTGGGAGCGATATAGCACTGTCTTCTTCGAGTCACTTATCAATACCTGTAAATCTTCGTGTCCCACTAAAGCACTACGTAAATTTTCACTTAGCTGACTATTTGTATTGTTGTGTATGGTCACTCTGCTGATTATATTATTTATAATCTGCAATTTTCCCTGCAACTTTTGTTGATCTTGAAGTTTAAAATGGTGTTGAATCGCCAGAATAATGACCCCACTAAACACCAGCAATACTAACCAAGATGAAAAAAAATAAAAAAGCGTTAAGCGTAATGTTAGGGATAATTTACGTTTCATTGCTACTCTGATGCTCTCTCTGGTGCTTCTAGGAAATAACCCATACCGCGTAAAGTATGAATGAGTTTGCTTGAATAAGGATCATCTACTTTACTACGCAATCTTCTAATAGCGACAGCAATTACATTGGTGTCACTATCAAAATTCATATCCCAGACCTGTGAGGCGATGAGTGAGCTAGAGAGCACTTCCCCCTGCCTTTGCATGAATAGTACTAGTAGTGAAAACTCCTTTTCAGTAAGTTCTATACGCTTCCCCTGGCGAAAAACTCGCCTGCGCAGTAAGTCTAATTCTAAATCCCCGACACGCAGAAAAGTTGCCTCATTGGCATTATTAGCGTGGCGCAAAGAAGTGCGAACCCTTGCCAATAATTCTGAAAATGCAAAAGGTTTTATCAGATAGTCATCAGCGCCTAATTCTAACCCTTTTACCCGATCATCGACTTGGCTATTGGCAGTCAAAAAAATGACAGGCACTTGGTTACCCGCTAATCGCAGCGTTGATAATACTTCCCAACCATCAATGCCCGGCAACATGACATCTAAAATAATTAAACGATAGGGTTCTTCTGCGGTGAGCGCCAAATGCAAACCATCGGGGCCATTACGGGCTAAATCTGCATTAAAACCTGCTTCAGTTAACCCTTGTTTTAGGTAATTCCCGGTTTTAAGCTCATCTTCGATAATAAGTATTTTCATCGCTCTTCTCGAGGTATGGTTGATGATAGGTAGTTTATTGGGTGTTTAATAAAACTGATCCGACAATCGAATAAGAGATGTCTGTACTATCTCTTGATGTACTTTTCACTTAAATTAAAAATCTCTAATTTCCTTTATAACATGGCTATTCATGCCTAACTATCCAGATATGGTAAAGATATAATATATGGTAAAGAAATAGCAGGCATATTTTCTATGAAAGCCTAAAACAAAAAAAACCACCAGATCATACTGATAGAGTTAAATTTTCAAATTAAGTAACATATCTGTCACACAGTATCTATGCTACGAAAAATTGTTCCTGACAATTTTTTCCGCCTCCGGGCACCAATCATTTTTCAGCCTCAGCTGAAAATATGAGCCGATAGATTTTTGACCACAGGTCAAAATATCGAAAGGCATCTTTTCAAACAAGCCTATTTCACACAAAAATAGCCCCTGGATTTTCCAGTAATCGCTTTAACGCTTGCACAAGCTGCGCACCCTCATAACCATCCACAATGCGATGATCAAATGATGCGGATATATTCATCATGCTGCGAATCACTATTTCGCCATTGCGGACCACTGCTCGCTGCTGCAATTTATTCACGCCAATAATGGTCGTTTGTGGCGCATTAATAATTGGCGTAGTAGCGATCCCGCCAATAGCCCCTAGGCTAGTAATGGTGATCGTTGAACCTATCAGCTGATCTTGTTTTGCAGTACCCTCTCGACAGACTTGGGCAAGAGATACCAATTGTGCCGCACACTGCCATATATCTAATGACTCACTATGTTTGACCACCGGCACCAGTAAACCTTTCTCGGTCATAGTGGCAATGCCGATGTGCACCCCCTGATGCTGGGTTAATATTTGCGCATTATCATCGTAGTGCGCATTACAGGCAGGGAAATCAGCCAGCACTTTAACCAACGCCTGCATAATGAAAGGCAGCAAGGTTAACTTGGTTTGCTCAACTTGGCGGTGGTCATTTAGATGCTTGCGTAAATCTTCCAAGGCCGTTAAATCTATCTCTTCAATGTAGGAATAGTGCGGAATGTTTTGGGTAGCGGCTAACATTTTTTGCCCGATAACACGGCGCAGACCGGTTATTTTCAGCGCTGTTGTCCCAGTATTTTTTGGTGTTATATCATTTTTCGGTAGGTTTACTTGCATGCCTCCCGCGGCAATAAAATTATTCAAATCACTGTTGCTAATACGACCTGCGGGGCCAGTACCCGTTACTAAGCCTAAATCAACATGATTACTTCTAGCCTGGTGGCGCACCGAGGGAGAGGTCAAAATTTGTCGATGATTATCTGTGTTAGTCGCAGCAGCTAGCTGTGTCGGAGGAGCCTCCTCAGCAACTGTTGTATCAGTCGGGCTTAACGGATTTTCCACAACCACAATAGCGGGTTCAGGATCTTTACTCGTGACCACTTGAATACTCACTGCCTCATCATGATCACTAGTCGCAAACAGAATTAACTGCGCTCCGACTGCCAATACTTCACCCGCCGCACAGGCGAGCTTCACTACGACACCGGCAACAGGAGCAGTCACTTCAACAACCGCTTTATCGGTCATAACATCGACAATGTGCTGATCTTCCTCTACCACATCGCCCAATTGAACTTGCCACTCAACAATTTCTGACTCGACTATTCCCTCGCCCAAATCGGGCAATTTAAAACTAAACTCAGACATTATTCGCACTCCAATGTACGTTGCAGCGCTTCAATAATACGCGCTTGGCTGGGAAAGTATTCCCACTCAAAAGCATGCGGATAGGGTGTATCCCAACCAGTCACTCGCCCGATGGGGGCTTTGAGGTGCCAGAAACACGCCTCTTGTATTTGCGAGACAATTTCAGCGCCAAAACCACTAGTGCGAGTTGCCTCGTGGATCACCACACAACGGCCGGTTTTTTGTACTGATTTTTCTATGCAGTCCGTATCAAGTGGCAGCAAAGTACGCAAATCAATCAGCTCGGCATCTAAACCACTGGCTTTGATGGCGGCCTCAGCGACATGCACCATATTGCCATAGCTAATCACCGTCACTGCATTTCCCGCTTTCACTATACTGGCCTTACCCAGCTCTAGCGTATAATAACCCTCTGGTACCTCTCCCAATGGGTGCGAGGCCCAACCAGTCGCCGGCTTTAAATGATCGCCATCAAAGGGTCCGTTATAGATGCGTTTAGGCTCAAAAAAGATCACTGGATCATCGTCTTCAATCGCGGCAATCAGCAAACCTTTAGCATCGTAAGGATTCGATGGCATCACTGTTTTCAGACCGCAGGCGTGGGTGAAGATTGCCTCGGGGCTCTGCGAGTGTGTTTGTCCACCGCGTATACCGCCACCACAGGGGGCGCGAATAGTCACAGGCGCAAAGAATTCACCACCACTGCGATGCCGCAAACGCGCCAATTCTGAGACGATCTGATCCACGGCTGGATAGATATAATCGGCAAATTGAATTTCCACCACTGGCCTCAAACCATTGACGCCCATACCTATAGCAGTAGCGACGATACCGCCTTCCGCAATTGGCATATCGAGCGCTCGATGCGCACCATATTTCTGGTAGAGCCCCGCAGTACAGCGAAACACGCCGCCAAAATAACCAACATCTTGCCCCATCACTAATACATTTGGGTCGCGATTCATGCAGATATCCATCGCCGAATTTAGCGCTTGGATCATATTCATTTTAGCCATGTTTAAGCTCCCACTTGATCACGTTGCTTGCGTAAGTGCGCTGGCATGTCTTTAAACACATCATCAAACATAGTCTCTACCGGCCAGTGGGGGCCCTCTGCGAATGAGCCGTGTGAAATGGCTTCTTTCCAGTCAGCTAAGATTGCTGCCTTCAACTCTTTTTCCTGCGCTAAGTGTTGCTCTTCACTCCACTGGTCAATGCAAATTAAGTGTTGTTTTAGGCGCTCGATAGGATCTCCTAATGGCCAGTATGCCGCTTCATTTTTACCGCGATAAGAATCGGGGTTGTCACTGGTTGAATGGCCTTCAGTACGATAGGTATAGAGTTCAATAAAGGTCGCTCCACCGCCTTTGCGCGCCCGCTCAGCCGCCCATTGGGTCGCAGCGTATACCGCTAAGAAATCATTACCATCCACACGAATTCCCACAATACTAAAACCGATACTGCGCGCGGCAAAGGTGGTCCCGGTATTGGCAAAAGTTTGCGGAGTAGAGATAGCCCACTGATTGTTCACTACATTTAAGATCACGGGTGCCTTGTAAGTAGAGGCAAAAACTAACGCGTGATAGACATCAGCCGCCGCGGTAGTACCGTCACCGACCCAAGACACAGCAATGTGCTTTTCACCTTTATAAGCAGAGGCCATCGCCCAGCCCACAGCCTGTGAATATTGGGTGGCTAAATTACCCGAAAGCGAAAAGAAATTACCCTCTTTCCAACTGTAAAAAACCGGCATCTGCCGACCTTTAATATTATCTTTGGCATTGGAGATACAGTGGCACATCATATCCACGACTGGACGTTTGCGCACAAACAGCAGCCCCTGTTGGCGGTAAGATGGAAACAACATATCACCGTCTTCAAGCGCCATCCCCTGCGCAACGGCAATCGCCTCCTCCCCTGTACATTTCATATAAAATGATAATTTCCCCTGGCGCTGCATATTAAACATACGTCGATCATAAGCGCGCACATGCATCATATGTCTTAACCCAACACGCAGTTTGTCGGGCGACAAATCAGGTTGCCACGCGCCTTTCGCTTGATGGTCATCATCTAACACTCGCACTAAGCCATAGGCCAAGTCAGTAACATCTGCTGCATCCACCAGTACCTGTGGGCGTTTGCTTGCCAGTGGGCTGGGAATTTTTAAATGTGAAAAATCGGGTGTGGTTTCAGGCCTTGATGAGGCTGTAGGGACGAAGAGTTTGGATTGGTAAATCGTTTTATTAGCTGATGACATCATTTCCACCTAACAAGTTATTGGCTGAGGCGCTCTGCAGCGATTTGATCGGCAACGAGTTGCGTGCAGCAACCGCTTTGCTCTGCGCGTTGAAATATCTGCTCTAAACTAGTGCCTATCGCTTCAATATGCGTTTTAAGCTGTGCAGCACTTCCGCCATTGCGCTGATAGGCGATATCGATAATGCCGCCAGCATTGATTACGTAATCAGGGGCATACAACACACCTTGAGCTTGTAGCTGCTGCGAAATTTCAGGGCGCGAAAGCTGATTATTGGCAGCGCCGGCAATCACTTTTGCTTGCAGCTGGCGCAAGCTCTGTGTATTAATGATGCCACCCATGGCGCAGGGAGCAAAAACATCAGCTTGCACCGCGTAAATTTCATCCGGCGCCACGGCAGCTGCGCCTAACTCGGAGACAACCCTTTGCACATTTTCGGGGAATATATCAGTCACAATTAATTCAGCACCTGCCGCTTTCAAATATTTGCATAAATGAAAGCCAACATTGCCAACACCTTGCACCGCGACTTTTACACCGGTTAAATCCGTGCGGTTTAACTGATAAGCCACTGAGGCCTGCAGACCGACAAAGACACCATAGGCGGTTGATGGAGAAGGATCGCCACCATGTTCGCTACCGACCATCACCCCCGAAGCGTATTGAGTACACTCACCAATAGTGACCATATCGGCAACGCTAGTCCCTGAATCTTCTGCGGTGATATAAGCACCTGACAAACCTTCAATGGCTCGGCCTAAGGCGCGTAATAGCTGTGGGCTTTTGTCTTTGCGAGGATCGCCAATAATCACACACTTACCGCCTCCTAGTGGCAAGCCGGCGATGGCAGACTTATAAGTCATACCTTTTGAGAGTCGTAGCACATCCGTCAGTGCGGCCTCATCGCTCTCGTAGGGCCACATACGACAGCCGCCCAGTGCCGGCCCCAAATGGGTATTGTGTACGGCAATAATGGCTTTTAAGCCGCTTTCTTTATCTCGAACAAAGACAAGCTGCTCATGATCATCAAACTCTAAGTGCGAAAACACTGACATACTTAACCTGCTTTTTTATTGTTTTAGACGTTCTTCAAATATAGTTAGTGCTAATAATGTATAGGATATAGGGCGTATTTTTTATTCTATTTATGTGCTAAAAAGGTTGTTATGAGTATAAAAAATACTCATAACAACAAAACAATAATAAATCCCGCCTTAAATAAGACGAAAAAAATGACATTAGATAATACCGACAAACTTATTCTTAAATTAATTCAAAGTGACGCCAGCATGCCAGCGTCGGAAATTGCAGAGCGAGTGAACCTGACCCAGCCACCGTGCTGGAGACGGATAAAACGTTTGGAAGAAGCTGGTTTTATCATCAAACGTGCGGGGATATTAGATCCTAAAAAATTGGGCTTGCACTTGGTTATTTACGCCGAGGTAAAGCTGACCGCCAATAGTGAATTGGAGGCATTTGAGGAAGAAGTAAAAAAAATACCTGAGGTCACAGAGTGCTACATCATGTTAGGGCAAGTTGATTTTTTACTGAGGATAGTCACTACTGATATTGCCGGTTATGAGAAACTCTATCGGGATCAACTGGCAAAATTACCGGGGTTACAAGAGCTGAACTCCAGTGTTGCAATGAGCGAAGTTAAACGCAGCACTGATTTGCCAATCACCCTGAATTAACTAGCACCGCCGCTAGCTCTGGCAATACACTTTATCTCCCCAGAGCAATTTAGCCAATTAATCCAAAGCACTCTGGAAGGTACTATTACGCATTTGTCGATATTGCCTAGGCGAGATGCCCATTATTTTTTTAAATATACGCGAGAAATAATAGGTATCAACATAGCCTAAATCGTAGCTTATCTGTTTAATCGGTTTTGTCGATATATCCAGTAGATGGCAAGCTCGCTCTATTTTCAAGTGAATAAAATAATTGATTGGAGTGGTATTGGTCAGCGCTTTGTACTTTTTAATGAAATGAAATTTGGATAAATTGACACTCTCAGCCAGTGCCTGCAAGTTTAATTGCCGGTGTAGACTGGATTCCATCAGTGAATGCACCACTTCTAAATCAAACTGATGAGCAATTAGTTGCGCCTTCACCTGTGGCCGCAGCATCGGAATAGAGGTCAGTATCTGGCGCAGCATATTGGCTCCATGGATAAAAGCACTCACATTGATACTGGAACCTAAACTCTCTAGGAGAAATTCAAAATTGGTAATTAAACGAGAGTTAACGCCCACCGGAATAATAAATTTGTCGCTATCGCCGCGCAAATAGTCGATAAAAGTGGCGCTACTGTCTCCGCTAAAATGCACCCAATAGATAGTCCATGGCTGAGAGCGGCTAGATTTATAACTGTGTGCCACACCACGCGGAAGTAATAACAAATCGCCGGCAGACACCTGATGCAGGTGGTTATCTACACTAAACTCCCCGGCCCCTTCTATGCAATAAATCAGCAGGTTATCATCGTGCACCCTGCGCAACATAGTATGTTTTATTGCACGTTTGTAAAAACCTGATGCCTTAGGGTAGAGGGCTTGACTCAGCGGGTTCTTAGCCATATTTTTGGTGACGGCTCTAGGAACTACATAGCGTAAACTGCCTGTTGGTAGCGGCCAGTTAGATGGTTGACTCATAAACAAACCTATACTAAAGGATAAGTACTATCACAATATAATCCATCAATAGCACAAGATTATCAATCCTTAGGACGCTTTTTATATGCTTAAATCAAGTCTATACAAATTATTGTCGCGGGCAGAGCACTGCTTTAGCACTGAGGAAATGTAAATGATTAAGCAAGTCCCACTGTTGATCAATGGCGAATTCATCATCAGTAAAAGTACCCAACTAATTGATGTCACCAACCCAGCCACCCAGGAAGTTATCGCACAAGTCCCCTGCGCCACTGACGAAGAGATCAACTTGGCGATAGAAACGGCCAAAGACGCCTTCGAGATTTGGAAAGAAAGGTCAGTCGGTGACAGGGCCAGAGTAATGCTGGCTTACCAAGCGTTATTAAAAGAACACCAAGAAGAGATAGCGACTATATTATCCAAAGAGTCTGGTAAAACGCTCCCCGATGCCATGGGTGATGTTTGGCGCGGTATCGAAGTGGTAGAACACGCGGCCAACGTCGCTTCGTTGACCATGGGCGAAACTCTTGAAAACGTGGCACGTAAGATCGATTGCTACAGTTTCACTCAGCCGTTAGGCGTTTGTGTCGGCGTCACCCCCTTTAACTTCCCAGCGATGATTCCCTTGTGGATGTTTCCCATCGCCATCGCCTGCGGTAATGCCTTTATCCTCAAGCCTTCAGAGCAAAATCCGCTGACGCCAAACCGCCTTGCCGAGTTATTTATTGAAGCAGGTGCGCCCAAGGGAATATTACAAGTACTTCACGGCACTAAAGAAGTAGTACAGCAATTGTTAGTGCACCCTGATCTACCAGCTATCTCCTTTGTTGGCTCAGTGGCTGTCGGTGAATATATCTACCGTACTGGTACTGACCACATGAAGCGGGTACAGGCCTTTGCCGGTGCTAAAAACCACATGGTTATCATGCCGGATGCCGCCAAAAAACAAGTGATCAATAACATTGCTGGTGCCTCAGTAGGAGCTGCAGGTCAGCGCTGCATGGCGATTTCGGTAGCAGTATTTGTCGGCGAATCTAAAAATCTAATCCCAGAAATCAAAGAGGCACTAGCCAAGGTACGCCCGGGAGCTTGGGATGATCCAGAGGCGGGTTACGGCCCACAAATTAACCCTGCTGCTAAAGAACGCGTGCTTAAATTCATTGCAGAAGGTAAAGCTGCAGGGGCCAACTGTATTCTAGATGGCTCTGATGTAGTGGTAGAAGGTCTGGAAAAAGGCAACTTTGTCGGGCCGACTATGTTCACTAATGTAACTACCGATATGTCGATTTACACTGAGGAAATTTTTGGCCCAGTGCTGATTACCTTGGAAGTTGAGACACTGGAAGATGCTATTGCACTGATCAATGAGAACCCGTACGGTAACGGTACTTCGATCTTTACCGCATCCGGTGCCGCCGCCCGTAAATACCAGCACGAAATTAAAGTGGGAATTGTCGGGATCAATGTACCAGTACCCGTGCCTCTGCCGATGTTTTCGTTCACCGGCTGGAGAAAATCGTTCTACGGCGATCAACACGCTTACGGCAAGCAGGCAGTAAGATTTTACACTGAGACTAAAACAGTCACGGCGCGCTGGTTTGACGAAGATATTGATACAGGTGTCAACACCACCATTGATATGAAGTAGATTAAAGTAAACAGGGGCAACTGGGAGTTTTCCGCCAGTTGGCCACTAAAAAAAGGGCTAATGCACCTTTATTCATGCGGCCCTGCAGTAGTTATTTCCATCAAGCTTGTATAAAAATAGAGTACTTAAATAGTTAGCTACTCTGCAATTGGGCTCTATTGTTAACAATAATATGAGGTAAGATATGGATTTTGAACTAAACGAGGATCAACTCGCTTATAGCGAGATGGCCAAAGCCTTTGCCGAAAAAGAGTTAACCCCCCATGCCGCAGCTTGGGACGAACACCAACATTTCCCGTTGGATGTACTAAAACGCGCCGGAGATATGGGTTTATGCGGTTTGTACACACCTGAAGAATGTGGTGGTTTAGGTCTTTCCCGTTTAGATTCCAGCATAGTATTCGAGCAGTTAGCTATAGGTTGCACTGCCACTACCGCTTACTTAACCATCCATAATATGGTGAACTGGATGATTAGTAGCTTTGCCACCGCTACTACTAAAACACAGTGGAGTGAAGTTTTAAGCAGCGGGCAAAAGCTTGCTTCTTACTGCCTGACAGAGCCCAATGCTGGATCCGATGCCGCCTCATTAAAAACCACTGCGCGTAAAAACGGCGATAAATATTTACTCAATGGCGCTAAAGTATTTATCTCCGGGGCAGGTGCCACTGATCTATTATTAGTGATGGCGAGAACCTCCGATGAAGGCGCTAAGGGAATTTCTGCTTTTGCAGTGCCTGCTGACAGCCCGGGTATTAGCTATGGCCGCAAAGAGCAAAAAATGGGTTGGAACTGCCAGCCGACCCGCACTATCACCTTTGAAGATGTAGAAATATCCGCTGATACATTGTTGGGTAACGAAGGCGATGGTTTTAAAATCGCCATGCAAGGCTTAGATGGCGGCCGTGTCAACATCGCTACTTGCTCAGTAGGCACCGCTCAGGCAGCCCTGAACCATGCACTACGATACTTGCACGAGCGCCAACAGTTTGGCCGAGAGCTCGCCAGTTTTCAGGCACTGCAGTTTAAAGTGGCGCAGATGAATACAAATTTAGTGGCCGCCCGCCAAATGGTGCGTCTAGCGGCGAGCAAAATAGACAGCAAACACCCCGACCGCAGTACTTACTGTGCGATGGCCAAACGCTTTGCCACTGATGCCTGCTACCAAATATGTGACGAGGCACTACAAATTTTCGGCGGCAATGGTTATATGAAAGAGTATCCATTGGAGCGTTATGTCCGCGATTCGCGGGTCCATCGTATCTTAGAAGGCACCAACGAAATCATGAATGTGATTATTGCCCGACGAATTTTAACCGAAGAAACCAACCAGATTGTTTAAGGAAGCAAAAATGAATAATTATCCAGAGAGCTTGATGCTCGAAAAACAGGGTAATGTCGCCATTATTACCTTAAACAATCCCCCCGCCAATACTTGGACCAAACAGAGTTTAATTGGGCTCATTGACATAATCAGTGATTTAAATCAGGATTTGTCGGTTTACAGCTTGGTGATAAAGTCAGGGAATGAAAAATTCTTCTCGGCCGGTGCCGATTTAAAACTTTTTGCCGATGGCGACTTAGCCAATGCCCGCGATATGGCCAAATACTTCGGCGAAGCTTTCCACTTACTCTCACAATTTCGCGGAGTCTCTATTGCGGCGGTGAACGGCTGGGCGATGGGCGGCGGTTTAGAAGTCGCGCTGGCCTGTGATATACGCATTGCAGAGACCAAGGCGATGATGGCACTCCCCGAAGCGAAAGTAGGGCTACTCCCCTGTGCCGGCGGCACGCAAAACTTAACCATGTTAGTGGGCGAGGGCTGGGCTAAAAAAATTATTCTCTGCGGTGAGCGAGTCGACGCCCCAACGGCGCTGTCTATTGGCTTGGTCGAAGAAGTAGTGGAAAATGGCGATTCTTTTAATCGTGCTTTAGAGCTAGCGCAACAAGTAGCTCAACAGAGCCCCAAAGCTGTCAGCGCCTGCAAAACTTTAATTCAATCCAACCGCAGCCGCAGCTGGGAGCAAGGTTACATTATCGAGCGTGAGTTGTTTGTCGATCTATTCCACACCCAGGACCAAAAGGAGGGGGTAAATGCCTTCCTTGAAAAGCGTACACCGCAGTGGAAAAATAACTAAAAACATCAGATTTAATCATAGAGGTAGCGTTTATGAGCTGTGTATTATTTATTGAACACCCAACACTTGATGGCCATAAAATCATTGAAATCACTTTAAACGCAGAGCGCTCTTTAAACGCCCTCTCGCTAGAGATGATTGGCCTTATTCAACCCGCACTCGATAGTTACAAGGACGATGACTCTGTAGTAGCGATACTGTTAGAGGGCAGTGGTAGCAAAGCATTTTGTGCCGGCGGTGACGTGGTGAGTTTGTATCACGCACTGCAAGAGGAAGACGGTGCTGAGTTTGCCACGCAATATTTTAGTGCTGAATACCGTTTAGATTACTGCATCCACACTTACCCTAAACCTATCATTGGTTGGGGCGCTGGGATTGTAATGGGCGGTGGTTTAGGATTATTGGCTGGCTGCAGTCACTCTATCGTCACCGAGACCACCATGATAGCGATGCCAGAAGTGACTATTGGTCTCTATCCAGATGTGGGCGCCAGCTGGTTTTTGAATCGCTGTCCAGGTCGTACTGGCCTATTTTTAGGCATGACCGGCCAGCGCATCAATGGCGCGGATGCTAAATATCTAGGCATTGGTGACCGGCAATTAGACAATCAGCAACGCCCTGAACTGATGACTGCGTTACTGGCAGTTAACTGGGCTGAGCAGGAGCACGCAGCGGCGCATATAAACACCGTTTTAAGAAATCTGGAAAGCCACAGTGATGCTAGCCAACAAGTATCACTAGTGCGAGAACATTTCGATTTAATCCAAACGCTCACTGATGTGGACTGTGCAGGCGACTTTGTGACTGCACTGCTCAAGCTAGAGACAGATGATAGTTGGGTAAACAAAGCACAACGGGCAGTTAGCCATGGTAGCCCGATGTCCATTGCCATGATTTATCGACAATTACACACCAGCAAACGTTTATCGTTGAAAGAGACTTTTATCGCCGAGTTATCACTGTCAGTACAATGTTGTGATATAGGCGAGTTTACAGAGGGAGTCAGAGCCTTGCTTGTCGATAAAGATGGCCAGCCCAACTGGCGCTACAAAGATATTGCACAAGTAGAAGAGCAATTTCTCGATCAACTATTTACTAATTATTGGCCGCGCAGCCCCATTGCAGATATGTAATAACAGAGCCAAATAACATATAACTCGCTTTATAAAATTTTATTGGAGAACAGCATGGCGAACATAGGATTTATAGGTTTAGGTAACATGGGCGGCCCTATGGCGATCAATTTAGTGAAAGCCGGGCACCATGTCACAGTATTCGACTTATCTGCAGCAGCCATCACGACTTTAGTCAATGCTGGCGCAAAATCAGCAAGTACAGCAGCACAAGCAGTGACAGGTGCAGATTTTGTGATAAGCATGTTACCCGCCGGCAAACATGTTGAAGGCCTCTATGTTACAGGTGAACAGCCGTTATTTGATCACCTAGATGCAGATACATTGGTCATCGACTCATCAACCATCGATGCCAAAACCGCCAAACACGTTGGTAGCATCGCGGCTGAGCGTGGTATTCACTTTATTGATGCTCCCGTTTCTGGTGGTGTCGGTGGAGCCGTCGCTGGCACACTGTCCTTTATGGTGGGAGCCAGCGAGAGTCAATTTGACCGTGCAAAACCTTTGCTGGATGTGATGGGTAAAAATATCTTTCATGCCGGCATACAAGGCAGTGGCCAGATTGCCAAAGCCTGCAACAATATGCTGTTGGCTATATTAATGACAGGTACCAGCGAGGCACTTAATATGGGTGTAGAAAATGGCTTAGACCCTAAAGTTCTCTCCGAAATTATGCGCTTAAGCTCTGGTGGCAATTGGGCCTTAGAAGTCTACAACCCGTACCCTGGTGTGATGCCCAATGCCCCAGCATCTAACGATTATCAAGGTGGATTCCAGGTGGATTTGATGTCTAAAGATCTGGGATTGGCAATGGATTTGAGCGAACAAAGTGGATCAGCTACACCGATGGGAACTAAGGCTAGGGATTTATTTAATGCTCATAGGGACAAGGGCAATGGGGGGTTGGACTTTTCTAGTATTATTTGTAGTTATCAGAAGTAGCTATGGGTTGTGCTTGAAACTGAGTGCGCTTGTGCATAGGTCGGATGAGAATTTTGCGAATGAGAAGCTGATTGAAGCTGTGTTTTCAGAGCTTTCTGAGATTCTTCACCATCACATTCATGGTTTTCATAATTATAACGTGATCTGTAAATAGGGAGCTGCGTAAAACAAAGCCGCTATGCTGCTTGGCTAAAGCTTGCGTGGTAAACCTTAAATGATGGCGCAAGTGTAGCTTTCAGCGAATAAAGAGTGATACGAAGCTGCGCTTCTAAAGCATCGCTGGATAAATGAATGCGCACGTCATACTCGAAACCAGACACAAAAGTTTTACTTTCAAAGCGTGTCTGATTTCCCTCTACTATTAATATGCCCTCTTTATGGGGATACACATCGTATTCTCAGCAACAAATCGCACTTGTTTTCCTTCCCCCATTTTCGAGTAGCCCATCTTTAATAACGAAAAAACCAAGTAGAATTAGAGAACTGCATGAAGTAGATGCGTGGTACTTCGAAGCTGAAGCTTGGCGTGGTAAATCTTAAGGGATGGCGCAAGCGCACTACGGGATTTTCGATTAAAGCTGCGCTTTAAGAACATCGAAAATGCCCCCTCCTCTCTCATAGAAGGATACGACAAGTCGCACTTTTCTTCCTTCCCCATGTGCGATTAGTTCATCGCCTCTAAGCTTTAAACGAAAAAAAACCCCAAGCACAGAGTGCTTGAGGTTTCTTTACGTATTAAAGCTTGGCGATGACCTACTCTCACATGGGGAGACCCCACACTACCATCGGCGCTAAATCGTTTCACTTCTGAGTTCGGTATGGGATCAGGTGGTTCCAATTCGCTATGGTCGCCAAACATAAACTGTTATCTCTAAAGGCTTTCGTCGTGCTGCCTATAAAGATCAATCTGGATTTGATGTTGCTGCTGTTTCAAGAGCAGCTATATTAGTCTTATTTGTAGTTAAATCAACATGTTTAAAGTGATTTTATCATGTTTCTTTCGTTACTTAATCAGTCTCTCACAAACGCCTTTGGCGTTATATGGTCAAGCCTCACGAGCAATTAGTATTGGTTAGCTCAAGA